>NZ_JBVIYR010000005.1:0-531936 GCF_055592385.1 Streptomyces sp. NPDC041124 | reverse complement strand
CCCCCGGGGGGGGGGGGGTGGTCCATGGCGGGGTTTTCCGGGCGGCTCCTTTGTGCGGGGTGAGGTGCGCACGAGCAGAGATGTCCGCTGTCTCGAAATGAGTGGAGGATTCGGTCCTCAGCCGTCCGCCCCGGCCGGGGCACGCCCCGGTGACGGACAACGGCCCACGACACCGAAACGGACCGATCGCCCATGAATCACAGCAAACCCGCGCCCGCCCGGCTGCCCTCGCTGTCCGGCTTAGGATTCGTCGCCGTCTGCATGGTCCTGGTCTCCCATGTCGGGATCTCGCTCGTGCTGCGGGTCGATCCGACGGCCCAGACGCTGTGGACGTACGACTACAAACTGGGCGTGATGGGCTTCACCTTGTTCTTCGTCCTCACCGGGTTCGCCCTCGGCTGGGTGCACGACGGTGACATCAGCGCGCGCCGTTTCTGGCGAAGACGGGCGGCGCGGCTCTTCCCGGTCCATGTGATCATGCTGGTCGCCGCGCTCCTGCTGGCCGCCGGCGCCGGTGCCGCCCTGTCGCTCTGGCGGACGCTGCCCACCCTGCTGCTGGTGCAGAACTGGATCCCGGACCCGCAGGTGGTGCTCACCGGCAATCCCAACGGCCCCACCTGGGCGCTGTCGTGCGCGGTGCTGTTCTACGCGGTGTTCCCGTGGCTCAACCGGCTGGTCCGGCGGATCCGTCCCGAGCGGCTCTGGGTGCCGGCGCTCGCCGTGGTCACGCTGCTGGTGGCGGTACCGTTCCTGGGCCGGTTGCTGCCGGCCGAGCCGCTGCTGGTCAACACCACCGACTCGTGGCCGCAGACCTGGTTCGTCGGCTACGTGCCGGTCACCAGGATGCTGGAGTTCCTGCTCGGCCTGTTCGCGGCCCGGATGGTGGCCGCCCGGCGGTGGCACGGCCCCGGCGTCGTCGTCTCGACGCTGCTCTCGCTCGCCGGGCTCGTCGCCAGCGTGCAGATCCCCGGGGAGAGCGCCGGTTTCGCGGTGACCGCGGTGCCGCTCGCCCTGCTGATCGCCGCGGTGGCCAGGCGTGAGTCGGCGGGCGGGTGGTCCTTCTACGGCAGCCGTCCCCTGGCCGCGCTCGGCAGGATCTCCTTCTGCGTCTACCTGGTGCACTGGATCGTCATCTCCTACGGTCCGATCCACACCACCGACCCCGCCAACTGGGTCAGGCCGCTGTCGCTCGGCGGTGCGCTCGGCTCGTCCGCGCTCACGGTCGGCGCCGTGCTCGTCCTGGGCTGGCTGCTGGCCGTCCTGGTCGAACGGCCGGTGCTGCGCCTGCTGGACGGCCGTCGCGGGATGACCGCCGCGATCCTGCCGCCGAGCCCGCTGAGGACCGTCCCCTAGGGGTTCTCGGGGGGGGCCGCCGGGGCGCGGTGGGCGCTCCGGCGGCCTTTCCCGTCCGCCGGTGTCGGGACCGGTGGCCGCGGCCGGCATCCGGTGTCGCGGGCCGGGGGTTGTGCCCGCTGCGTGCAGGGGGCCGGTCCGCGCTCCACGGCCGTGGCGGGCCGTCCCGAGGGTTCCCCCCTCCTGACCCGCATCCCGCGGGTGGTCCGGCGGCCGGCGCCGCATCATCGGTCAGGGGCGGGGCCGCGCCACCGCCCCTTCGCGCGGCAGGTGCACGAACGGCTCGGCAGCGGGGAGCATCCCCGCTGCCGAGCCGTTCGTCGGCGTGCCGCTCAGGCCGCTGTGCGCTTGTCGAAGATGTCGTCGATGCCCGTGAGTCCCGACAGCATCCGTGCGAAGTCCATCTCCCGCGGCCGCAGCCGGGTCGGGTCGATCTGTGCCTGCGCCTTGTCCCAGTAGTCCTCCTTGTTCTTCGTGCGGTCGTAGAAGAACCGCACGAAGTCCAGCACGGAGTCCAGGAAGGACCGGTAGCTCTTCTCGTACCAGTCGAGGACCTCCGTCTCCGAGGACGGGTCGGTCAGTACCTCGTCGATCGCCTCGGACAGCGCCCGTGAGCCGCGCAGCGCCAGGGTGACGCCGGTGGACAGCAGCGGGTCGATGAAGGCCGCGGCGTCGCCGACGAGCGTCCAGCCGGGGCCGTGGAACTTCTCGCAGGTGTAGGACCAGTCCTTGATGCTGCGGAAGCCGGTGACTTGCCGGGCGCCGGCCGTGAGGGTCTTGATCTCCTCGGTCTTCGCCATCTCGTCGGTGTACAGCTGTTCCAGGGACTTGCCGGAGGCCTTGTACTCGTCGATCGGTGTCACGTAGCCGAGGCTCACCGTGCCGTCGTGCAGCGGGATGAACCAGAACCAGCCCGAGGGCCGGTTCTCCACCACGATGTCGCCGGCCTTGGTGCCGCCGTAGAGGTTGCAGCCCTGCCAGTACGTCCAGGTGGCGATGTTGCGCAGGTCGTCGTGGTAGCGGACCAGGTCGAACTCGCGGCCCAGGAGATGGTTCTGCCCGGAGGCGTCGACGAGCATCCTGCTGCGCACCGTCCGCGGCTGCTTGCTGCCCTTGTCCGTGTAGGTCAGGCCGACCACCCGGTCGCCGTCGAGGACCGGGCCCTTGACGGTGGCCTCTTCCAGTACGGTGACGCCGAGTTCGCGGGCGCGGGCGAGGAGCAGCGCGTCGAAGTCGGCGCGCCGTACCTGGTAGGCGTGCTCGTAGAGGGCCGACTCCTGGAACCGGAACCCCCAGGTGCCCTGGTTCTTGCCCCACAGCAGGGTGCCGCCGTACTTCTTGGTGAAGCCCATCGCCTCGAGCCGTTCCAGCAGGCCGAGGTCTTCGAGGGTGGGCATCAGCCCGGTGATGAGCGACTCGCCGATGTGGTAGCGGGGGAACTTCTCGCGCTCGATCACGAGGACGCTGTGGCCCTTCATGGCGAGCAGGCCCGCGGTCGCCGAACCGCCGGGACCGCCACCGATCACCACGACGTCGAACTCGTCGTCTGTACTCACTGCACTCTCCCATTCCTGTTGCTGGTGGACGTGACCGGCATCGGGGTCACAGGGCGGACAGCGGGGATCCCGGGTCCGAGACACCGCCTCGCAGGATGCGGCGGAACTGCTCGACCATGGCGACCACGGTGGAGCGGTCGTACTCGGCGTTGTTGAACCGGGCGGTGCCCGCGACCTCGCCGGCCGGCAGGATGTCCAGTCCCCACAGGACGCCGTTGGGGATGTCGGAGGTCACCGGGTGGGACTTCAGCCGCTTGCGGATGGCGGAGTACTCCACGTCGCCGATCAGCTCCGCCTGCGTCACACCCGGGTACTGCATCACCTGGAACGCCCAGACGGCGGTGCCCGGCCTTTCGTAGGTGGCGGTGAGTGCGGGCGCCTGCGCGGCGATCTGCGCGAACGGCAGTTCGTGGGTGTAGGCGGCGAGGCAGGCCTCCCGGGTGCGGCGGACCAGTTCCATGAAGGTGCGGCACTCGCCGGGCGCGGTGCGCAGCGGCAGCATGTTGAAGAACGGTCCGACGGTCTCGTTGTGGTCGGGTTCGCTGCGGCCCGAGGTGATGATCGCCGCGACCAGGTCGTCGGCGCCCGTCTGCTGGTGCAGCAGGACGTTGAAGGCCGCCGTCATCACCATGAAGGGTGAGCAGCGCATGGCGGTGGCGAACGCCGTCGTCGCCGCGGCCACTTCGGGCTCGATCAGGAACCGGTAGACCTCGTAGCGGGCGGGTGTGTCCGGCTGGGGCAGGCGGTCGGTGGGGAGGTCGGTGAGTTCGGCGTCGCGCATGGCCTCCCGCCAGTAGGCCCGGGACTGTTCGGCCCGCGGGGAGGCGAGTGCCGTGCGCTGCTGTGCGGTGAACTCGCGGTACTGCCGGGCCGGTGCGGGGGCCTGTACCGGCAAGCCCCTGCGGGCGGCGTAGGAGGTGGCGATGTCGCGGATGATGACCTGCAGGGACACGCCGTCGCTCGCCACGTGATGGGTGACCAGGACGCAGACGGTGTCCTTGTCGTCGAACCTGCCCAGCACGACCCGCAGGTGCGGCAGTTGCCGCACGCTCATCGTGGTGGCCTCGATCTCGTTGACGAAGTCGTCCGCCTGCTCCTCGCGCGGGCGGGAGGTGTCGGGCGGGAGGTCGAGGACCGTCAGTTCCGCAGTGCTCGGCGGGAACACCTTCTGGTAGGGCTCGCCGTCGTCGCGGACGATCTGGGTGCGCAGCATCTCGTGGCGTGCGACCACGTCGTCGATGGCGCCCTGGAACGCTGTCAGGTCCAGCTCGCCGAGCAGCCGCCACGCGAGAATGACCAGGTGCCGGGGTCCGAAGGCGCCGTCCTGTTCGCCCTTGTCGAACATGCAGAGCATCTCGAGGTTGGTGGAGAGGGGGATGCGGTCGCCGGGCAGGTCCATGGGCGGGTGTCCGTTCGCGTTCGTCGGGTGCCGGGTCATGCGGCCCTGGTCTCGCTGCTGCCGGCGGCGCCGCGCTGGCGTTCGGCGGCCTCGTAGAGGGCGGTGATGTTGCCGCTGCCGAAGGTCCGCGCGCCCATCCGCTCGATGAGTTCGAGGAAGATCGTGTTCCTCGGGTGCACGGACTCGGCGAAGATCTGGTACAGCTGGCCGCCGTGGTCCTCGTCGACAAGGATCTGCTGGCCGGCCAGTTCGTCCACGGTGTAGCGGGTGGGGGTCACCCGGTCGGTCAGTGTGCGGTAGTAGGTGTCCGGTGTGCCCATGAACGCCACGCCCCGGCGCCGTAGTTCCGCGACGGTGGTCACGATCTGGTCGGTGGCGAAGGCGATGTGCTGCACTCCTGCGCAGCCGTGGTCGTGGAGGAATGCGTCGATGTGGCCGGGCTGCTGGGTGGTGTCCGGCTCGATGAGGGTCAGTGTCACGTCGCCGGAGCGGCTCTGGACGACCTTCGTCGTCATCGCCTGGGCGCCGATCTGGAGCTTCTCGGTGAAGGTGAGTTCGAAGTCGAAGACGTCGCGGTAGAAGGCGGCCGTGTCGTCGATGTCGCCGGGCCGCACGCACACCGCGAAGTGGTCGACGTGGCGCAGGGGGCTCGCCGGGGCGTCCACGTCGCGCGGGACGGGGCGCAGGCCGGGCAGGGCCGGGTGGTCCGCCCCGGGGGGACGTTCGACGAAGGTGTGCACGATGTCGCCGAATCCGGCGACGGCGGCGGTCACCAGGTCACCGGTTCTCGCCGGCGCCGCCACGGACCGGGCGCCGCGGCCGACGGCGGCGGCGTGGGCGGCCGCGGCATCGGGCACCCCGAGGGCGATGTCGGCCACGCCGTCGCCGTGGCGGGTGACGTAGCGTGCGGCGGGGTGGTCGCCGATGGGCGCCTCGGTGAGCACGAGGCTGATGTCGTTCGCGCCCACCTCGACCGACCGGGCCCCGGCACCGGGGCCGGGGCCGGATACCGCGCGCACGGCGAGTCCGTAGCCGCCGACCAGCCAGTCCAGCACGGTGTCGATGTGCCGGACGTTAAACCGGATGTGGTCCAGGCGCAGGTCGTCGAAGACGAACGGATCGCAGGGGGGCATGAGTTCTCCAGTCAGGTGGTCGGCTCTCGTCACACGCGGGCGTCGAGGTGGTGCCATGCCTCGTTGACGAACGCGAGGCAGGCGGCGCGCCGGACGGGGCCGTGGACGACGCGCCAGCCGCCCGGCACGGGGATCCCCGCGGGCCACAGCGAGTGCTCGCCGGCCGCGTTGACGAGGACCGTGTAGTTGCCGTCCTCGTCGTCGAAGGGGTTGGTGGCCTGGTCGGCCATGGTCTGGCTCATCTGTGTCCCTCTCGTGGTGGGGGGCGGGTGGTCCTACGCGGCCCGCTCCAGGGCCACCACCTCGGCGAGGCCGGCCACCGTCGGCGTGTTGAACAGGGTGCGGATCGGCACCTCGACGCCCAGCTCCGCGCGGATACGGTTGAGCAGGCGCATGGCCAGCAGCGAGTGGCCGCCCAGGTCGAAGAAGTCGTCCTCGGCGCCGACCGTGGACAGGGTGAGGACCTGCGCGAAGATGCGGCAGATGGCCTCCTCCGTCGGGGTGGCGGGGGCCCGGTAGGTGCTCTCGCCGCCGAACTGCGGCACCGGCAGGGCCGAGCGGTCGAGCTTGCCGTTGGCGGTCAGCGGCAGCCGGTCGATGACGGTGAACGCGGCGGGGACCATGTAGGCCGGCAGGGCCTCGCGGACGTGTTCGCCGAGCGCGGCGAGGTCGCATTCGCCGCGCGCCGGCACCACGTAGGCGGCCAGGCGGGTGTCGGCGCCGACCTCGTGGGCGACGACCGCCACGTGCGCCAGGCCGGGGAACGCGGCCAGGACGGACTCGATCTCGGCCAGTTCCACCCGGAAGCCGAGGATCTTGACGAGATCGGTGGCGCGCCCGGCGAACTCCAGCTCGCCGTCGGCGGACAGCCGGGCGAGGTCGCCGGTGCGGTACATCCGCTCGCCGTCGTCGTGGAAGGGGTTGGCGACGAACGCCTGCGCGGTGAGGTCCGGCCGGCCGAGGTAGTTCCTGGCCAGGCCGCGGCCGGCGACGTAGAGCTCACCGACGGCGCCGGGCGGCACCGGGTCGAGCCGCTCGTCGAGCACGTACAGCTCCACCCCGTCGAACGCCCGGCCGGAGCCGACGGTGATGCCGGCGCGGTAGGGGGCGGTCAGTTCCGCGTACGTGCTGAAGACCGTGGCCTCCGTGGTGCCGTACAGGGCCCGTACGACGAGGTCGGGGCACGCTTCCAGGACCCGGTCGACGGCGCCGGGGGCGATGACGTCGCCGCCGGTGAGCACCTCCCGGACCGTTGCGAAGGTGTCCGGGGCTTCCTCGGCCACGACCCGGAACAGGCCCGCGGCGAGGTGCAGTGCGGTGATGTCGTGCTCGGTGATGTGGGCGCGCAGCCGGCCGATGTCGAACGGGCCGTCGGGGAAGACGACCACGCTGCCGCCGCGCAGCAGCGGGACGAGGATCTCGTAGAGCGACACGTCGAAAGCGGTCGGCGCGATCAGCGACACCCGTGCGTGGTTGCCGGTGTCCCAGCAGCCGTCGAGGGCGAGGTCGACGGTGCCGCCGTGGCGGACCGCGACGCCCTTGGGATGCCCGGTCGAACCCGACGTGTACATCACGTAGGCGAGGTCGTCCGCGCCGAGCGCCACCGCCGGTGGCGTGGCGGACGTGCCGGGGCCCGCCGGGGTGCTGCCGACGAGGACGGTCCGCGTCAGCTGTGGCAGTGCGCCGCGGGTCGTCGTCGCGGTGTCGGTCAGCAGGATCTCGGCGCCGGACTGCGCGACGATCCACTGCTGCCGGTCCGCGGGGTAGCCGGAGTGCACCGGCAGGTACGCCCCGCCCGCCTTGAGTGTGGCGAGCAGCGCGACGACGACCTCGGCCGAGCGTGTGAGCAGCACGGCGACCGGGGCGCCCGGTGCGACGCCGAGCGCCACCAGGTGGTGGGCCAGCTCGTTGGCCCGTTCGTCCAGCTCGCGATAAGTGAGCACCGCATCGTCCGACCGGACCGCGACGGCATCCGGTGTACGGGCGGCTTGTGCGGCGAAAACCTCGTGTACCAACCGGGACACAGTCAATCTCCCATCCGCCCTGTCCTTGGTGTCGCGATTCAGTGTGGGCAAGGCCGCCGCCGCGGACATCTCCCTGTTTGCGGTGGTCGTGGAAGTTCCTCGCGCAGCGGGCAGAGCGGGCGGGCGGGCTGCCTATCGTGGACGGATGACGCCCATGACAGACGCCGTCGCCGGCCTGCGGGCCGTACTGCCCGAGCCGGGCAGCGTGCTCACCGATGCGGATCTGCTGCACGCCGGCAGCCGCGACCAGGCGGGCCTGTGCCCGGCCGGCACGCCGCTGGCCGTGGTGCGCCCGCGAGACACCGACGAGGTGGCCGCCGTGGTGCGTGTCGCCGCGGCGCACCGTCTGCCCGTGGTGCCGCAGGGCGCACGGACCGGGCTCGCCGGCGGGGCCAACGCCGTCGACGGGGCGGTCGTGGTGTCGCTGACGCGGCTGACCCGCATCCGGGTGGACACATCGGCGCGTGTCGCGGTCGTGGGCGCGGGAGTGGTCAACGCCGACCTCAGCCAGGCGGCCGCCCGCGCGGGGCTGGACTATCCCCCCGACCCCGGCTCGTTCGAATCGTCGACCATCGGCGGCAATGTCGCCACCAACGCGGGCGGCATGTGCTGTGTGAAGTACGGCGTCACCAGCCGATACGTGGTCGGGCTGACCGTGGTCCTCGCCGACGGTGCCGTCCTGCGCTGCGGACGGCACGGTCTGGACCGGACCGCCGGATACGACCTCACGTCCTTGTTCACCGGATCCGAGGGCACCTTGGGCATCATCACCGAGGTCGTCCTCGCACTGCGGCCGAGACGGCCGCCGCACCGCACCCTCGCCGCGGTGTTCCCCACCGTGGCCGCGGCCGGCCGGGCGGTCATGGGCATCACCGCGTCGGGCGTCGCTGCGAGCCTGCTGGAACTGCTGGACCAGACACACTTACGGGCCATCGAGGAGTACCGGCCCCAGGGACTGGACACCGGTGCCGGCGCGTTGCTGCTCGCCGCGTCCGACGCGGGTCCCGCCGCCCGGCGTGAGCTGGACGTCATCGCCGCGCACTGCGCCCGCGCGGGCGCCACCGAGGTGCATGTCGCCACCGACCAGGCGGAGGCCGACGCGCTGCTCGCCGCCCGCAGGCTCGCGCACCCGGCGATGGAGCACCTGGTCACCCGGCGGTTCCCCGGCGGCCGGGGCGCTCTCGTCGTCGACGACGTGGCGGTGCCGCGCGAGCGGATCGTCGACCTGGTCGAGGGCATCGCGCGCATCGCGGAAAGCCACGACGTGCTGGTCGGTGTGGTCGGGCACGCGGGAGTCGGCAACTTCCACCCGGTGATCGCACTCGACCACACCGACCCGGCCGTACTGGCCCGGGGACAGGCGGCGTTCGACGAGATCATGCGGCTCGGCCTCGCACTCGGCGGGACCTGCAGCGGCGAACACGGCATCGGCCTGCTCAAACGGGACTGGCTCGAAGATGAACTCGGCCCGGTCGGCGTCCGCGTCCACCAGGCCCTCAAGCAGGCCCTCGACCCGGCGGGAATCCTCAACCCCGGCAAAGTCATCCGGCCCGCACACGACGGGAGGTGACGTCCACCCGCACCGCACACCACGGGGAAGCTGACGGCCGCCCGCACGACACGCGACGGGAGTTGATGACCGCCCGCACGGCCGCCCGGTGGACCCACGAGGAGAAGCTGATGACCACCCGCACGGTGGACCCACGAGGGGAAGTTGACGGCCACCCGCACGGCCGCCCGGCACACCAAGGGAAGTTGACGGCCACCCGCCCGGCTCACGACGGGAGTTGATGACCGCCCGCACGTCCCACAAAGGGAAGCTGATGACCACCCGCACGGCGCACAAGGGGAAGCTGATGACCACCCGCACGGCGCACAAGGGGAAGCTGATGACCGCCCGCACGGCGCGCGACGGGAGTTGATGACTGCCCGGTGGACGCACGAGGGGAATTGATGACCACCCGCACGGCCGCCCGGCACACCAAGGGAAGTTGATGGCCACCCGCCCGGCCGGCGCACGACGGGAGTTGATGACCGCCCGCACGGCGCACAAGGGGAAGCTGATGGCCGCCCGCACGGCGCGCGACGGGAGTTGATGACTGCCCGCACGGCGCACAAGGGGAAGCTGATGGCCGCCCGGTCGGCGCACGAGGGGAGTTGATGGCCGCCCGGCCGGCTTCCAGGCTTGCGGGGGAAGACATCCCTACCGACAGGAGAGGGCGCGATGCAGATCGCGGTCATCGCCGGGACACCCTTCGACGCGGAGGTCGGTGCCGGCCTGCTGCGGGACGCCGGGCACCACGCGGCCCCGTACCCCATGGCCGGCTCCCCCGACGAGCAGGACGCGCTGCAGTACGAGCGCCCCGACACGCTGCGTGCCGCGTTCTATGGCCTGGTGCACGACCTCGGCGCACGCGGCCACCGGGTGGCGATGCTGTTCTGCAACTCGCTGTCCGCGGTGGTCGACCATGATGCGGCCGCCGCCGCGGGCACGCTGCGCCTGATCTCCCCGGCCACCGTCTACCGCGAGGTCGCAGCCGCCCACCGGCGGGTACTGGTCGTCACCGGCAACGGGTCAGCGGTGGCCGGCTACGAACGGGTGACCGGGCCGTCGGCCCACCGCGCGCTCAGCGTCTCCGACCCGGCACTCGTACGGGCCATCGAGACCGGCGACCCGGCCACCGCGTATCACACCTCCCACCTGCCCCAGACGCTACGGCTGGCCGAACATGCCCGGCTCGACGCGGTGGTACTCGCCTGCACCCACTTCACCACGGTGCTGCCGCACGTACGCGCGGCGTGCCGGCTACCCGTGATCGACGTCGGCAGCCGGCTCGTGGAACTGACCACACAGGCCGCAGCCGCACACCCAGCCGGCAGCACAGCACACGGTGCACCAGGCAAGACAGCCGAGTCGGCAAGCGCGGAGCCGGCGTGCGGGGCGGCGGGGTCGGCGGGCAGGGCAGTGAAGTCGGCGCGCAAGGCAGCACAACCGCCGGACAAGGCAGTCGAGTCGCCGGGCAGCACAGCACACGGTGCACCAGGCAAGACAGCGGAGCCGGCAGGCGCGGAGTCGGCAGGCGCGGAGTCGGCGTGCGGGGCGGCGGGGTCGGCGGGCAGGGCGGCGGGGTCGGCGCACAGGGCAGTGAAGTCGGCGCGCAAGGCAGCACAACCGCCGGACAAGGCAGTCGAGTCGCCGGGCAGCACAGCACGCGGTGCACCAGGCAAGACAGCGGAGCCGGCAGGCGCGGAGTCGGCGGAGTCGGCAGGCGCGGAGTCGGCGGAGTCGGCGCGCAAGGCAGTCGAGTCGCCGGGCAGCACAGCCCACGGTGCACCAGGCAAGGCGGCAGAGTCGGCAGGCGCGGAGTCGGCAGGCGCGGAGTCGGCGGGCGCGGAGTCGGCAGGCGCGGAGTCGGCAGGCGCGGAGTCGGCGGGCGCGGGGTCGGCGGGCGGGAGGGGGCTGTAGTGGTCGAGCTGGCCCGGGAGTTGCTGCACGCCTCGGTGTGGGACCCGGTGGCGACGTCCATGAATTTCCTCAACGAGATCGCCGGCCGGTTCCCGGACGCGATCTCCCTCGCGGCCGGGCGGCCCTGGGACGGCTTCCACAGCCCGGACGCCCTCCCCCGCTACCTGCGCATCTTCCAGGACCACCTGGCGCAGGCCGGGACGCCCCCGCAACAGGTGCGGTCGCTCCTCATGCAGTACGGCAGGACCAACGGCGTCCTCGGCGAACTGATCGCGCGGCTGCTGGCCAACGACGAGGGCATCACCGTGCCCCCCGAAGCGATCGCGGTCACCTCGGGCTGCCAGGAGGCGATGGTCATCGCCCTGCGTGGCCTGTGCGCACGGCCCGGCGACGTCGTACTCGCCGCGGACCCCTGCTACGTCGGGTTCACCGGCGCGGCCCGGCTCCTGGGGATCGACGTGGTCCCGGTGCCGGAAACACCCGGCGGGCTCCTCCCGGCACACGTCACCGCCGCCGCGCGCGCCGTACGGGCCGCAGGCCGCACCCCCAAAGCCCTCTACGTCGTGCCGAACTTCTCCAACCCCTCCGGCAGCTGCCTGCCGCTGACGGCCCGGCACGCACTCCTCGACGTCGCCCAGGCCGAGGACCTGATCGTCCTCGAGGACGACCCCTACGGCCTCTTCGGCCTCGACGACACACCCCGCACCTCCCTCAAGGCCCTCGACCGGCACACACGGGTCATCTACCTCGGCTCGTTCGCCAAGTCGTGCTTCCCCGGCGCGCGAGTCGGGTACCTCGTCGCCGACCAGCCGGTCATCGACCGCGCCGGCCGGCACACCCTGCTCGCCGAGGAACTGTCGGCGGTCAAGAGCATGCTCACCGTCAACACCTCGACCGTGGCCCAGGCGGTGATCGGCGGGCTGCTCGTCGAGTCCGGCTGCAGCCTGCGCGCAGCCAACCAGGACAAGACCGCCTTCTACCGGCGCAACCTGCGCACACTCCTCACCGCCCTCGAACACCACTTCCCCGCCGCACACCGCCAGTCCATCCGCTGGAACGTGCCGGACGGCGGATTCTTCGTCGTCCTCGAGGTGCCCGTCCCGGCCGGCGAACAACTGCTGGAACTCTCCGCCCGGCAGTACGGCGTGCTGTGGACACCGATGAGGTTCTTCTACACCGACGGCGGCACCCACGCGCTGCGGCTGTCATGCAGCGCCCTCGAACCCCACCTCATCGACGAGGGCGTCGCACGCCTCGCCCGCCTGCTGGCCGACCACGGCTGACCCGCACCCCGAGCCGACTGCGCAACACAGGAGACGAGAAAAACCCGCACCCCCCGGAGACTGGACCACGAGATGGCTGCGAAGGGACGTTCCATGAGCGAATCGGACTGGACACCGGCTCAGGTGGCCGAGCTGTACGACAGCTCGTGCCGGATGTCGACAATCTTCAACGACGGCTACGAGCACCTGGGCTACTGGTACGACGAGAAAGACGACGCCAGCGTCGAAGAGGCAGGCAAACGCCTGACCCGCAAAGTCGCCGGCATCCTCGGCCTGCGCCGCGGCGAACACCTCCTCGACGCCGGCTGCGGCGTCGGCGCACCCGCCACCCAGATCGCCCGGGAAATCGGCGCCCGCGTCACCGGCATCACCATCAGCCCGGTCGAATGCGAAGCCGCACACCAGCGCGCGGCCCGGGCAGGCCTGTTCCACCGCGTGCGGTTCCAGGTCCGTGACTACCACGACCTCCCCTACAACGACGGCCACTTCGACGCCGTGATGGCCATGGAAGCCCTCTCACACTCCGTCGACCTGACCCAGGCCCTGTCGGAGTTCCACCGCGTCCTCAAACCGGGCGGCCGCGTCGCGATCAGCGAAACCACCATGGTCCACCCCGACGCCCAACTCCCCCCGTTCTTCCGCAGCCGCCGCCCCATGACAGCCGAAGGATGGCTCGACACCCTGCGGACCGCCGGCTTCGTCGTCGAAGAATGGACACAGTGCGGACACCGCGTGTACGGCATGGGAAACCGCTACGTCGAACGCGTCGAAGAACTACGGGACACACTCGTCGCGGAATTCGGCACCGCATTCGTCGACACAGTCAAACAAGGCCAGAAAGACATGTTCGCCCCCGGCCCCGACCACATGGGCTACCTCGTCGTCTGCGCCCGCAAACCCGCGAGCTGAGACCACCATGACCGACGACACCCTGTGGAAAGAAGTCGAAGCAGCCCGACTGCGACTGGCCGACCTGCTCGACAGCCTGACCGACGACGAATGGGAAACCCCCTCCCTGTGCGACGGCTGGCGGATACGCGACGTGGCAGCCCACCTGACCCTGCCCCCCACACTGACCACACGCGGATGGATGAAAGAACTCGCACGCTCCGGCGGCTCCTTCCACCGCATGATCAAAAACTCCGCGATCCGAGCCGCCCGCCAACCCACCAGCGAACTCACGACACAACTACGCCTACACGCCGGCTCACGCCGGCTCCCCCCCGCCCCAGGCGCCGGCCCGGACACCACACTCATGGACGTCCTGACCCACACCCAGGACATCGCCATCCCACTCCACCGCGACATCCACACCCCACCAGAAGCCGCCCACACCGCCCTGGAAAGCCTCTGGCGACTCACCTTCCCCTTCAACCCCCGCAAACACTTCACCGGCCTCCAATTCATCGCCACCGACTCCCCCTTCCACACCGGCAACGGACCCACCATCACCGGCCCCACCACAGCCCTCCTCCTCATCACCACCCACCGCACCGCCGGACTCCCACACGTCACCGGCCCCGGCACCCCACAACTCCACACCCTCCTCACCTAAACCACCCCACACACCCACGAGCACGAAGGTGCTCGATACAGCCCCAAGCGCACGCCGGCGTTCCGTGCAGCGGAAGAAATCCCCCGGGGATCCGGCCGACGACGACCCGACCGGTGAAATCCGCTCACGGCGTCAGACATGGGGGCAGGTGAGGGGGAGGACGCGTTCGGTCAGCCGTCCGGTGAGGCGGGCGTCGGTGAGAGCGGCGTCGGTGAGCCAGTCCGCCGCGGCCAGCCGGTCGGCCAGGTGCCGCAGCTCGTCGGAGCCGACCGGGACCCGGGCGGTGAGAGCATCCAGAGCGATGCCCTGGCCGTCGGGACCGAGGCGTCCCGAGGCGTCGGTCCCGGCGGCCAGCGTCAGGGCGAGCAGCCGGGTGCAGGCGGTGGCCCCCGCCTTGCGGAGCTTCTTGTCCGAGACGACCCTCTGGGCCCAGCCGGAGAGCCGGGGCCGCGTCTTCCTGCCGAACGCGAACACACTCCTGGCCCCGTCACGGGGTACCAGGGACGGGACGGTGATCGGGGTGGGGTTCTCCGGTCGGGAGGCGAGCAGGTCGCCGACCGTGCCGGGCAGAACGAGCCAGCCGCACCCGACCAGTCTCTCCACCAGACCCCCCGCATCGGCAAGGGCCAGCGCGGCGATGTCCTGGCCCACGAGGTTCCCGGTGCCGGTGTGCGCGGTGCGCAGGGTCAGCATCAGCACCAGCAGCCGTGCTTCCGGTCCGGGCAGCGGAGCGTGGTCGGCCACATGCGCGAGGACGGAGCGCACATGCTCCCACTGCGACTGCGCGGTCAGCAGCCGCGTCACCCCAGGCCCGTCACCGGTCGCGACGCCGCCGGTGCGCTGCTGGTGCTGGAGACGGATGACGGCGGCCGCCTGCCCGGCGCGCCGGGCCTCCCCCCGCAGGGCGCCGTCGCAGGTGACATCGGCCCAGGCCGTGAAGGCACGGGCCTTACGCTCCTGAAGGTCGGCCAGCAGCGCCAGGTCGGGCTGCTCACGCCGCTGGTAGGCGCGGAAGAGGTCACCGAGTTCGACGAGTTCGTCCCGCAGGGCGACGGGCCGCAGGCCGTGCGGGATGACCCGCTGGGCGATCCTTGCCTGCGGCGGACGGCGCCGCGCAGGTACCGGGCGGGAAGCCGGAGCCCGCACCCCGGCAACCCGGTGGTCGGAGAACAACGGCGCCCCCACGCTGGTCCCCGTGGCCGTGGCCGCGGGGGCCGGGCTCTCGGTGGACCGCGGGCCGGACGCCCCCACGGCGACGGTCCTCACCCCGGGGGTGGCCGCCGCGCACCGCGAGCAGCACTCCATGGCCTGCCACCAGCGTCCCTCCCGGTCGGTGAGAACGGCGAAGACCACCGGACCGCCGCACCGCCAGGGTTCGGCACGCGGAAGGCTGTCGGTACCGGGCAGATGCATGCGACAGCCCTCGGCCCTGCACGCACAGTACGCCTCGGCCCTGGGAACGAGTGCGGCACGCAGATGAGCCTCGAGGTGAGCAACCGCGGCCGCACGGCCGGCGGTCACGGACGGCAGTCGCCGCTCGGCACAGGCGGGACGGCTGCACCAGACACGTACCACCCCACCACCCCGGCCTACGGCATCCACCCGCACCATCCACCGACGCCCCGGCACCCGCTCCTCCGGCCCACCCACCACGGCCCGCTCCATCCCGCTCCACCCTTCCCCACACCCGCCCGCAACACAGCCCGGCACGAGGCGAACCACACGCCACGCACACCGGGGAGACCCGCTCCCCACTGATCAACGCCCCGACAGCGGACATGGTTTCTGCACAGAACACGGCAGTTCGCACCGGACCGACGCCTCCTCCGAGCGAAGCCCGGAGGAGGCGTCAGCACCGGAGACGGCAGGACCCACCCCGGCTGGACCGCAGCCGCAACCGAGGCAGGACCTGCCGCCTGTACCAGCCGTACCGTGTGAAGGCCGCGCTCATCTCACCGGCGACACCCACCCAGGCACCGGCACAGCGACGACGGCGTCACTCCCTCGATGCCGCGGCGACCGGCCTCTCCCCGGCGGCCAAGACAGGCTCTCGCGGCGCGTCCTCGTGAACTCCGCCGTCGGGGAGAGGCGGAACGCCACCGTCCGGCTGTGGACGGTGGGCCGCCCGGACGCTGCGCTTCTCCTTCCACAGGTGGAAGACCGCCAGCCCCAGGATGACCGTTCCGACGAGGTTGGCCACGAAGTGCCACCACACCCTGTACGTGGTCAGCGCGACACCCGGTTCGACCACACCGAACCACGTGGACAGACCAATGGCCCGACCGGCCCCCAACGCCACCGACAGAGTCAGGACAAGGTGCTCCACGCCGTGGATGCCCTGCATCCACACCCCCATCCTGGCCCACTTGCGCGACTCGAGCCGCCTACCGACCCTTCGGGTGATCTGCATGATGCCGACCAGACCCGCAAGGAAGATGAGGTTGCCCGTGAGGTGGAGCACCTCCATACCGAGCATCGGCTTGCTCGCGTCGACCTGACCCATACCCCTGGAGAAACTGTTCGCCCATGGCGTCATCCACGCCTCGGTATACGGATGAGCGATCCAGTACACCGCCTGCGCGATGTGCTCCTGGAAGTGACCGATCTGCCCGACCACCCCCACACCGATCAACGCCACCGCGGTCCGGAACAGCCACGGCCGCACCGGCCCCCGATTGGCATAGGCGAGCACGGCCACCGCCGCCCACATCGCCACGGTCAACCCGATGAAAAGAACCGCACCCGCGGTATCCACCGCAGACACAGAACTTCCCATCTCATGCAACTCGTGCGCACCAGGTTTATGATCCACAACCACTCCCCTCGACAGCACCCCGAACGAACAGCGCGCACATAACCGCCGCGCCACCCACACGATAAAAATCCATAACCTGAAATCACCACTCCAGAAATGCGCATCTCCGCCCCACACCCGAACAGACGGAGAAGGTGACAGACCAGAAGAGAATCAGGGCGGGTGCCTGTACTGGCGCCCAGTCAGAGCCGCAAAAGACGTTCAACACGACGGAAGGCCGGACTGCGGGCACGCCGGACCGTAAGCCGGGTAACCGGCTGGACAATCACCCATCGCCAGCGACGTCCACGCAGCCGGCTCGCACGCCCGCCCCCTTTCGAAGGGCCCAACACCGCCAGCCACCAGGAAGCTGCAGACGAACCCGGTATCCGGTATCACCGAGACCGGAACACAAGGGCTCCCCAGCCCGATAGCGGCCGGTGCGCCAAGGGCTGTTCCGCTAGCGTTACAGGCAGGGTTTGCTGAGCAGCCACGGTGCGGGGCTCCGGTCAACCTCACTGCGTACGCGGCGTTGGCGTGCCCGGGTTACCCAGGGCGCCGCAGCGGAGCTGCTGACCGACTCGCCTTCCTACGGCCCGAAGTGGACGTGCGAGGCCCAGGCGAGCGGGGCGTCGGGGGCCCGGCGACGGGCCTGAAGGACCGCACGGTGGAGGGCCTGCGGCGTGCGGGAGGGGTGGATGCGGCCTCCGGCGTCGCCCAGTCGGGCGTACATCTCGTCGGTCAGGGCGCGGGCGCTGTCGTCACCGATGGGCCACAGGGTGGAGACGACGTGCCGGAAGTTGCCGAGGAGGAGGGCCGCCGCCAGGTGGATGGCCTCGTTGGGCAGGTCAGTCCCGCCGACGGCCGTCTGGCAGCCGGAGAGCACGGCCAACTCGGGCGTTTCCAGGTTGAGTCGGGCCAGGTCGGTGACCGTGAGCGGCCGGTCGTACAGATACAGGGCTCCCTTGCTGGGGTCGGCGAGGTTCTGGCCGGCGTGGCAGGCGAAGTGGACGCAGGTGTGGCCGTCGAGCAGGTACAGCGCCTGCTGGGCGGTGGCGGCCGCGTCGAGCCGCAGGGTGTGCCGCTCGGGGAAGCGACGGCGCAGCGTTTCGGCCTCCTGGCGGGCGCCCGGCAGCGGGGCGAGGTGGGAAGCGTACGGCGGTGGGGCGCCGAGGGCCAGGATCAGCAGCCGGCGTACCTGGTCGGGCGGTGCGGTGGGGCGCCGGGCCCTCAGGAGGCCGCGCAGGGTCGGCATGTACGAGGAGACCACGCGGGCCAGGACGGCGTCGTCCTCGCGCTCGTCGTCGGGGTCGTGGTAGCCGGCGGCGTGCAGTGGCAGCAGGGCGAGCGGGCCGGTCGCGCACCACCACACGCGTCCGCCCTGCCAGGACCGGGCGAGGTCGGAGTCGAGGACCGGCGCGGCGACCGTGTCCCACAGCCACTCCAGGGTGCCCAGCACGGCCTGCTGGGTGGGTCCGGTGGGTGTGCCGGGGTCGTCGAGGCGTTCGAGAGCGGCGAGGTAGTCCCGCGTGCGGTGCTGCGCCGCGGGGGCGGTCAGGCCGGGCAGGGGGACGAGATGGACCTGGCCGGGGGTGACCACGAGGGCATCGCAGCGGAACCGGCTGACGTTGACGAGGATCATGGGGCCGCCGGCGGTGGCGGCCGAGAGGTCGGCGAAGGGCAGTGGCTTCAGGAAGTGCGCGAAGCCGGGCAGGCGCCGGATCTCGTCGAGCAGGGTGTCCCAGGCGCGGGCCAGGCGGCGCCGGTGCTCGGTGCCGTCGTCGGGTCCGGTCGGGCCGTCGGGCAGGGCGTCGAGGCCCGCCCGCAGTTCCTCCAGGCGGGCCGCCTGCGCGGGGTGGGTGGTGTGGAGCGCGGTGAGGTCGGTGCGGGTGTCGAGGACCTGGCTCCACAGGACGGAGCGGCCCTGGTCGAGGAGTTCGACGGCCTGTTCGGGCCGCCCGGCGAGGATCGCGCTGGCGGCGGCGTCGGTGGCCAAGTGCGCGTACGGAGCGAGGCGGCGCTCGCGGTCACCTCGGGACAGTCCGCGCCAGGTGAGGAGCGCGAGCAGGTCGACGGCGACCGCGTGGGCGTCGGCGGCCTCGGCCCAGTCGCCGTCCCCGTCGGCGGCCCGGGCGGCGGCGAAGTCGCCCCAGGCGACGGCGGCTTCGAGGCGCTCGGCAGGGGGCGAGGTGTCGGCACGGGTGGCCGCCTCGCGGGACAGGGCGAGGCAGCGGGCCGCGTCGCCGGGGCGCGCGGCGGCCGGTCCGGCGAGGCTGCGGTCGCCCAGCATCCGGGCGAGGGTGCGCAGGACGTAGGCACGGCGGGGGGAGGAGGGGTGCAGCGCGTGGGCGACCGTGCCGGTGAGGTCGATCGCCTCGTCGAGGTCGGCGGCCTGGCCGTGCCGGGCCCACCGATCCCACAGGGCGAGGCCGAGGTTGGTCAGCAGGTACGCGTCCGAGGTCCCCGGCGGCCGGAGTCGCGCGGCCTCCCGTCCGGCGGTGACGGACTCCTCGAGGTCGTCGGCATCGCCGGTGAGCAAGTAGCGCATGCGCAGGCGGTTGCACAGGGCGGTGAGGGCGCCACGCCGGTGCTCGCCGGGCGGGCCGCCCACGATGTCGTCGGTGAGGGCGAGGACGGCGCGCCCGGCGTCGACGCACTGGTCGAGGTCGGTGCGGTGGCCGGTGTGCCGGTACCGGGCCAGCAGGACGAGGCCGAGCATGGCCTGCCGGTCGTGCAGGTCGACGGTGCTCTCGGCGGGGGTCGTCTCGACCGCGCGGCGTGCGGAGGCGACCGCTTCCTCCAGGTCGTCCGCGGCGCCGTCGCGTTCGAAGCGGCGGACGAGTGCGCCCGCGAGGTGGGCGAGTTCCTTGCCCCGTCCGCCGGTCAGTTCGAGGATGCCGGCGAGCGAACCGCCGGTCATGCGGTCGAGTTCCTCGACGGTGAGGTCCTGGCGGTTCAGCTGGTTCCGCAGTTGCTGGACGGTGGCGTCGGGACCGTGCGCGCCTCGGCGCAGGTGGTCGACGGCTTCGTCGAGGTCGCGGGGGTCGCCCTCGTGCTCGAAGCGCAGCAGCAGTCCGGCGCCCAGGTCCGCGTGGACGAGCGTCCGGTAGGGGTGGGTGTCCGGCATGCCGGTGAGCAGGCGGCGGCTGATGTCGACGGCCTCGGTGAGGGCCTCGGTGTCGCCGGTGTGCCGGAAGTGTCCGAGGAGGGTGTTGACGCGGTTGCTGTGACGGACGACGGAGCTGAGTCCGTCGGGGTCGCCGCCCGCCTGGTCGGCCGGCACGGCGGGCGGGTCTGCCGGGCCTGAGACGAAGGTGCTGGAGCGCAGGACCGGCGCCGCCTTCTCCTCGTGCCGGGTGTGGACCTCGCGCCGGCGTTCGGTCACGGTGGCCAGCAGGTCGCGGGCGCGGGTGTGCCGGGGGTCGTCGGACGGGAGGCGGTCCAGCGCGGCCGTGAGGCAGGTGTGCGCCTCGTCGAGGTCGCGCGCGGTGCCGCTGTGCTCCTGGCGGCGGAGCAGGGCGGCGGCGAGGTCGAGGGCGACGGGGACGTGTTCCCCGTCGGCGGGGCCGGCCGCGGCGAGGGCCTGCCGCAGGGCGTCCACGCCCTCGTCGAGGTCGGAGAGGGTGCCGGTGTCCTCGTGGCGGGCGACGAGGTGGGCGCCGAGCCGGTGCAGGGTCCGTCGGCGGTATCCGGTCAGGTCGAGCGGCCGCGACAGCAGGTCGCGCCACCGCTGGACGGCCACGTCGCGGGTCTCGGGCGTGCCGAGGCGTTGATGGCGGGCGTCAGCGATCATGGCGTGCAGGGTGCGGAACGGCACCTGGTTGTCGTCGCCCTCGGGGCACAGCCGCACCGCGTGCCGGACCGTCTCCTCGGCCGCGTCCAGGTCCGCCGGGTCCTGCTCGGCCTCGTAGCGGTTCAGCAGCGCCTGGCCCATGTAGGCGGCGTAGGGCGCGCGGTCGGGAAAGTCCGGGGGCAGTTCGCGCAGGGCGCCGCCGAGCAGTTCAATGCCCTGGTCGAGGTCGAGCAGGCCGCCCTCAGGTGTCTGGGAGCGGTCGACGAGCTCGCGCCCCTCCTCGGCACGCTGGTGGGGCGTCGGTGGGCGGCGGAGCGGCCGGCGGGTCACGTCCAGGCCGCGGCCGGTGGCGTTCTCCCTTTCCAGGGCGGCCAGTTCGGTCCGCAGGGCCGACGCCACCGCCGGGCCACCACGCGCGGCGGCCGTGGACACGGCCTCCTTCATCGCGCTCAGCGCCTCGTCCAGATCCTCCTGGGCGAGCTCGCGGGCGTAGCGGTCGTACAGCGTCGCAGCGAAGCTCCTGAGCTGGCCCGGTGCCGGGCCGCCCGCGCGCCGGGCGTCGGCGACGGCGCCCCGCAGCACGTCCACCGCCTCGTCGAGGTCCCGCGACGCCCGGGTGTGGGTGTGGCGCACCCTGAGGGTGGTGCCCAACGAGAAGCGGACGGCGAGGTGTTCGCCCTGGCCGGGCGGCACGACGGCGAGGTACTTGCGGCACATCCGTACGGCGGCTCCCGCGTGGGCGGCCGTGTCGTACCGGGCCGTCTGGCGGGTGAGGGTGGCGACGAGCGCGTGCAGGGCGGCGGCACGTGTGGGGTCACCGGTGGCGGTGAGCGCGAGTGCGGCACGTCCCCACTGTTCGGCGCGGTCGAGGTCACCCGCGTCCTCGAAGGTCCCGGCGCGTTCGAGCCAGTGGACGGCGAGGAGCAGGGCGTAGGGGCACAGGCGCGGGTGGTCCGGGGGCAGGTCGGCCACCGCGTGTTCCAGCGCGACGAGGAAGGCGAGGGGATCGGCGCCGCCGTCCTTCTCGGCCCGCGCGAACGAGGCGGCGGTCTCGGCGCGGGTCGCCGGGTCGGCGCCGAACTCGACAGCCAGATCCCACAGGGGCGCGGGGAGCGACTGCGGCCGGGTGTCGTGCAGCAGGCCCAGGGCGGCGGCGATGGAGGAGACCTCGGGGAGCACTGCGTCTTGGCGCAGGACCAGTTCGCGGGCGAGGTAGAGCAGGCCCACCAGCCGCAGCACCCGCTCCCGCTCGGGCGAGCGGGGCGGCGCCTCGGCCACCTGAGCCAGCAACCGGTCCGCGTCCTGCAGGAGTTGGGGACCGGCGACCTCGGCCGCGCGCCCGGTGCTCAGGTATCGGGTGACGCTGTCCTCGATCCGCCGCTCGGGATCGCCCCAGGCCCGTAACCTCATCCCGCCCCATCCTTTTCCCTGCCGTCACCCACCTGGCCTGTGACACCCTGACGGCACGACAGGCACACAACGATACGACCGTTCATCCCAGAGTGACCGATCTTTCGCGGAGGGTCCATGACGTCCGAGGAACCGACCGAGTCCGAGGCGCTCGCCGTGTGGTGCGCCCGGTTGCCGGGGCTGCGCGAGCAGGCGCGGCGGACGGGTGTCGGTGAGCGGCTGGACCGGGACGTGGCCCGGGTCCAGGAGGGCGGTTCGGCGGTGCGCGCGGTGCACAAGTGGGTGCGGGACGAGGAGCCGGAGGCCGTCCGTGTCTGGTCGGGCCGCGACGTGCTCGGCCTGGTCGGCTTCCCGGGCGCCACGCGGACGTCACCGGTCGGCGCGGGCACCTACGTCTGCCCGCGCGAGCGGTGCGACCGGACGGCGGGGCGGGACGCGCAGGGGCACGTGCCGGTGTGCCACGCCTTCGGTGCGGCCATGCGGCCGACGGCGTGACACGCGATGGTCACGGGTGTACTCGCCGAACTGAACCGGCATGTGAACAGCCGCTGGTTCACCGCCGTGCTGCTGCCGGGTCTGCTCCTGGTCGCCGTGGCGGTGGCGGGTCGGCATCTCGGTCACGAAGGGGCGCTGAGCACCGACGAGTTGAGGGTGTGGGCCGAGGCGGTGTGGCGCGGCTGGCGCCGGGAGCCGTCCGGGGCGGCGGTGGACGTCGGGCTGGCGCTGCTCGCGGCGGGCGTGGTGGGTGCTCTCGCGGGTGAACTGGGCGTGTCCGTCGAGCGGGTGTGGCTGAGTGCCGGGTCCTCCGGTGGCGGGCGGCGGCGCCGCAGGGCGGTGCGTGCGGCCGAGCGGGCCGGGGTGGCGGCCGTGGCGGCGTATCTGCCGCAGCGGCGGACCTGGATGAGCGACCGGATCAGGCTCGTCGAGGTGCGGACGCGGGCGCAGTACTGGTTCGATGCCTCGGCGGCCTGGCCCCGGTTGTGGCTGCTGCTGGGTGACGAGGCGCGCAGGCCGGTGATCAGTGCGCGGGCCGCCTTCGCGGACGCGGTGTCCCTGGCCGGCTGGGGCTGCCTCTACGCACTGGTGGGGATCGTGTGGTGGCCGGCCCTCGTCGTCGGGGCCTGCGTCTTCCTCACCGGGTGGCGCCGGGCGCGCACCGGTCTGGACGATCTGGCGACGCTCATCGAGTCGGCCATCGACGTCCACCACCGCGCGCTGGCCGAGTCGTTGGGTGTCACCCTGGGTACGGAGGGGGTCGGGGCGGCGGAGGGTGCCCGGATCGACGACATGCTCCGCAAGGGCGGCGTCTGAACACACCGCGACGCGCCCCGCGGTGAGGTGCGGGGGCATCGGCGAGTGTCACGCCACGGCGCTCGCGCACGACCCGCAGCCGGGGCCCCATCGCCGCCGGCTTCTGGGCCACGTCGTCCCCTGCCACCGTCCGTGCCGCTTCCCTCCATGTTCCCGCGCAGATTTGCCGAAGTGGCAACACTGATCGCGCCGTGTGGCCGCCGCGGCGCATGATCGACGGGGACGCGCCAGCCGCCCGCGAACCGAGGAGAAGCCGCCATGCAATGCGAGCCGACCGCCGCGCTCCGCCACCGCACCGTCGAGGCCCCCGCCGGGCGCCTGCACCTGGCCGAGCAGGGCACCGGCCCGCTGATCCTGCTCGTGCACGGCTTCCCCGAGTCCTGGTACTCCTGGCGCCACCAGCTCCCGGCCCTCGCCGCGGCCGGGTACCGGGCGGTGGCGATCGACGTACGCGGCTACGGCCGCTCCTCCAAGCCCGCCGCGACCGACGCCTACCGAATGCTCGACCTGGTGGAGGACAACGTCGCCGTCGTGCGCGCACTCGGCGAGGAAAGCGCGGTGGTCGTCGGCCACGACTGGGGCTCCAACATCGCCGCTGCCTCCGCCCTGCTCCACCCCGGAGTCTTCCGCGCCGTCGGCTTGCTGAGCGTCCCGTACGCGCCGCCCGGCGGCCCCCGCCCCACCGACGTCTTCGGCCGGATCGGCGGCCCCGAGGAGGAGTTCTACGTCTCCTACTTCCAGAAGCCCGGACGCGCCGAGGCGGAGATCGAGCCCGACGTCCGCGGCTGGCTCGCCGGCTTGTACGCGGCTCTGTCCGCCGACACGATGCCGGCCGAAGGCGAGCCCGACCCGCACTTCGTCACCCTGGGCTGTCAGCTGCGCGACCGTTTCCCCGCCGGCCCGCTCCCGGCCTGGTTGAGCGAGGAGGACCTCGACGTCTACGCCGGGGAGTTCGAGCGTACCGGCCTGACCGGCGCCCTCAACCGCTATCGCAACATGGACCGCGACTGGGAAGACCTCGCCCCGTACCGCGGAGCCCCGATCACACAGCCCGCCTTGTTCATCGGCGGCGCACTGGACGCCTCCACCACCTGGATGGCCGACGCCATCGACGCCCACCCCACCACCCTCCCCGCCCTGGCCGCCTCCCACCTCCTGGACCGCTGCGGCCACTGGATCCAGCAGGAGCGCCCCGACGAGGTCAACAGACTGCTGACCGACTGGCTCGCCACCATCCAGGACTGAACCGCGCGGACCCTGCGATCCGGGACCGCTTACTTCCCTTCCGTGGCCAGGCGCTGGCGCAAGGCATGCCGGCCGAGCTCGATCCGCGGCCTTCGCGCCACGTCACCGGTGTCCGGGCAGGGACTGCGCACTGAGTGATCTCGGTGACCGGATCCGGGAGGGCCCGCGGCGGACGGGGCCCCGCTACGCGAGGACCGGGCTCCCTTCCCCGACACCCCCTCGCGCCGACCGGAGGACGGTCAGCCGAGCTTCACCACGTAGCCCGCGTGTGCAGCTCGTCGCCCTGGAACTCTCCGTGGGCCCAGAAGCCGAGGTCGTCCAGGTAGTCGATGCGGTCGCCGTCGACCCAGTAGCGGCCCTGGTAGGCATGAGGTCGCCCGCCCCGTGTCTCGTCATAACGGCCGTCCGCGGTGAGCTCCTGATGAAGGAAGCCGTCCTCGTCGGTCCAGACGCCGATGCGCGGGCTACCGGTCAGGTTCTCCGGCGCCGGAATGCTCTCCGCGAAGGCTGCCCGTGTCGCCGGTCCCGGACCGACACCGTCACATTCGGCGGCTGCCCGCAGCAGCGGCGCGGAGCCCGGACAGGGGGTCATCCCGAGATGACCGGTTATACCTGGAACTCGGTCAGGTCGATGGCGTGAACGCGCAATGGATAGCCGTACACCGGGTGTGTCGTCTCCCGCTCGGGCAGCATGCCGAGCTTGTGGATGACCTTCTCAGAGGCTTCGTCCCCAACCCGGCTGATGCTGATGACGCGGTCCAGGCCGCGGTCCTGGAGCGCGAACTCCAGTGTGGCGTGCGCGGCTTCGGACGCGTATCCCTGACCCCAGAACTGTGAGCCCAGACGCCAGCTGATCGCCACGGCGGGCATCACCTCCGGCAGGAACTCGGGCACCGACAACCCCGTGAAGCCGATCAGTTCGCCCGAGGCCAACAGTTCGACGGCGAAGAGTCCGAAGCCCTCCTCGTCCCATTCCTCCTCCCAGCGCTCGATCGCCTCGGCCGTGTCATCCAGGTCGCGCACCGAGCCGTCGTCGATCCAGTGCATGACCCGTGGGTCCGCGTTGATGTCCGCCATCGGCGCGAGGTCGTCATCGTGCCAGCTGCGGAGGAGAAGACGGGGTGTGCGGATCTCGGTCATGCGCCCATCCTGCCGAACGCAAGGGCCTCATCGGTAATCCGGCGCCCAGGGCGGCGACGATCACACCGCGGCGACGCCGCAGGCCCGGGGGCGCCTGGCGAGTTGACTCTCGGTGGCGGGACCCGGATCTGGACGAAGGGCCGGGCCGCGGAGCGCACCACTGCCCCATTCCGACGGCTGGTCGAGCGCCCCGGTCCGGTGGACCACCAGGAGTTCGCCCTCCCGTCACCGGGCGACGCCTGTCGGCGCGTTGTCCGCGGCCATCCCGGGGTAGCGTCCCTGGCATGGTTCTTCACACCACCGTTGAGCGCGCTCAACGCCTCAAGCAGTTGCACGCCCAGTACAAGCCGCTCGTCCTGCCTACCGTCTGGGACGTCTGGTCCGCGCGCACGGCAGTCGCCGCCGGGTTTCCCGCTCTGACGATCGGCAGCCATCCCCTCGCCGACTCCCGCGGGGCAGACGACCGCGAGGGGCAGACCTTCGAAGAGGTGCTCGCCGCGGTCAGGCCGATCATCGCGGCGGTCGGCGTCCCTGTGTCCGTGGACCTGGAGGCCGGGTACGGGCAGAAGCCCGCGGATCTCGTCGCCGGGCTCATCGAGGTCGGCGGCGTCGGTCTCAATATCGAGGACACTGTCCACTCGGACGGCGGCCGCGTGCGCAGCACGCAGGAGCACGCGAGCTACGTCGCCGGCCTGCGCACGGCGGCTGAGGACGCGGGAGTCCCGGTCTGGGTGAACGGGCGCACCGACCTCTTCGTGCACGCGCAGGATGCTTCCGACGTCCTCGATGAGGCGATCGAGCGACTGCGGGCCTTGGCAGAGGCCGGTGCCGACAGTGTCTACCCGGTGGGCATCCAGGACGACGACGACCTGCTCGCGGCGGTGACCGGTGCCGTCACCGTTCCCGTGAACTCCACGGCCCATCCCGTCAGGCACGATCTCGATCGCTTCCGCCGTCTCGGCGTAGGCCGGATCACCTACGGTCCGCTGTTGCAGCTCGCCATGGCGGACACGATGAAGGACATGGTCAAGCCGTGGGCGCCCTGAGGCGTTGACCGGACGACGGGGCCGGCCGCCGGTTGCCTTCACCTCGCGGCGGAGGTGAAGCGTCTCGCGGATTGCGGGCGCACCGCACGGGGGCAGCCTGAGCGGTCGTGGTTACCGGCCTTCGGGGCGGTGCGGCCCCGTCGTGCCGTGAGCCCCGGCGCCGAGGATTCTGCGCCGGGATCGCGGCCGGGTCGCGTCGAACCCGTGCCGAAGCGGCATCCGGCCGGGCTCGCCGGCCCGCGGTGGTCCGCGAAGTCGGCGAGGAGACCGGACCGGGCGGACCGACGACGTCAGGCTCCTGGGACTCTCCTCGACCACGTCGATGGTGCCCCGCGGGTCACCGTCGGCGCACCCGTCCACGCGTGGCGGCCCGATCTGGCCCTCGCCCCCCGCACTTCACGCGCTTCGCTCCCGGCACACCGGCCACGCCGGTCGACAGCCCGGCCTGACGGCCGACGATGACGCACGCCTGAACGATCGTGCGGTGGTCGCAGCCTTCCCGCAGCCGCCCACCAGCAAGACCACGTCTACTGCAGCAGTGCCACATCGCGCTGATACCAGGGGCCTGACGCACCACCTGGCTCGGCCGGGTCGACCAGAACGAACCCGGCCTTGATCAGCACCCGCTGGGACGCGACATTCTCGCGGGAGGTGCCCGCTCGCAGGGTGCGCAGCCCGTGCCGCACCACCGCGAGCCGGCACAGCTCCCGGACGGTGGCGGTCGCCACGCCACGACCTGCAACGTCCTGCCCGACCCGGTAACCGAGCTCAGCAGTGCCGTTCTCGAGGTCGTACAGGTTGAACCGGCCCAGAACCGAGCCGTCCTCGGCGACGAGCACGTAGAAGGCGCAGATGCCGGCCTCCTGCTCGGCCAGAAGGGCGCTGTACCGGTCGGTGAACTCGTCGAAGAAGTCGTCGCCCCGGTCGGGGACCGAGGCAGCGAAGTAGGCGCGGTTCGCCAGTTCGAAAGCCAGGACCGCCGGGGCATGACCGGCATCCAGCCGCTTGAGCTTGGGCACCGCCCGACCCTAACCGGCTGGCACGTTCGGATCATCTGAGTTTCGCCGGCAGCAGTCCCGTAACGCCACGGACCGATCTACGACTTGGCGCTCCTGATGCATGTGCCGGGCGACGGCAAGGAAGGCAACCTGGGGCCTGTCCGGTGGGGCAGCAACGGAAGCATCCACCCCGGCTGCCAGGGGGCGCACGGGCGCGCGAACTGGCCGGAGCGATACTGCGACGCGCGGCAGGACACCACGGCTGCGACAATCTGCTGGCGGACTGCGCCGACGTGATCGCGGAGTTCCGCAAGCGGGTGGACCGGCATCTGCGATCGCGGCCGGTCGACTACCTTGCGACCTTCCTCGATGCGCTCGCGGCCGAGGAGGAGTACCACGGGAGTGCCGTCCTGGGGGACTTCGCGGACGACTTCTACCACCTGGCCTGCCCCCACTGCGCCGTGGAAGTGACGATCGCCATCGGAGACCACGGGCGCTATTCAGCGATCCGGGACTGGCATCTGGGTGACGTGGACCGTCGTGGCCTGCGGCCGGCGGCTTCCGAGGAACTCTCCGGCACCGGCCGGTTATTGCACGAAGCTGCCGTCCGTGACGGGCACGAGGCCCTCGCCGACGGAATCGCCCACCTCTTCGGCAAAGCCGAATGCCCACACTGCGCCAGCGTGTTCGACATCGCGGACGAGTACGCATCCGCCAACCGCCCTGTCCTGCGGTAGGCCACGGTGAATCGGAAGCAGGCGGGAAGGCGTCAGGAGCGGCGCCACAGCCGGATCGGTGACGGTCACCATGCCGTGGAGGGCGTGAGCCCGTTTGCCGAGTCGAGTTGGGGACCCAGCCCGTGGCATCGCCCCCAGCACGGTGCCGCCGGCGCGCCAAGGACCGGTGGGGCGGTAACGGCGAGCGCGCTGGGCCGCTTTGGTCAGTTACGGAACCTGCTCAGCTCCGGTCCTCTGGAGTGGATCACCGAATCGGTTGATCACTTGCCGATCCAGCCCTTTCCCAGAAGGCCGTGCCTCGGGCTGAGGGTCAGTCGTCGAGGGCGTCCATGACCTTGCCGAGGTCGACGAACTTGAAGTTGGTCGCGTCACGGTCGCCATCGCCGGGGGCGTCGTGTCCGTCCTGGACGACGAGGAGGCCGTTCGGGTACTTGGA
Organism: Streptomyces sp. NPDC041124; assembly: GCF_055592385.1. Taxonomy (NCBI): domain Bacteria; kingdom Bacillati; phylum Actinomycetota; class Actinomycetes; order Kitasatosporales; family Streptomycetaceae; genus Streptomyces; species Streptomyces sp. NPDC041124. The sequence goes on along the minus strand of NZ_JBVIYR010000005.1, from coordinate 503,257 downwards.
ACCGAGCGGGGCGTTCAGAACCGCGGCGCCGTCGCACTCCTCGGAGCCGTCGAGGGTGTCGCTCGCGGCCGTGACCCGGAAGCCGCCTTCGTACTCGTTGCCGTCCGCCACCTCGCGATCGTAGGCGGCGAAGGTGTTGTCGCCCTGGCTGGAGGCGAGGAGGTAGCCGTCGCCGTCGGACTCGGTGAGCAGCGTCAGACCCTCGACGTCCGCGGCGATCTTCGTGCCGCCGTGACCGGGGTCGGCGCCCGGAGTGCACTCCTCGGTCTCCTCGTGGTAAACACCGGGGACGCCGTACTCGCGGACCTTGTCGATCAGTTTCGGCCTGCCGGTGAGGTCGGCGCGCAGGCGCCAGATGCCGACGTCCTCCTGGCCGGCGTAGAGCATGCCGTTGGCCGGGTCGACGACCATGCCCTCGACCTGCGGCAGCTCGCCGGGCTCGCCGCACGGGGACCACGAAGTGCCGTCGGGCAGCCGGAAGGCGGAGGGCAGGTCCAGGGTGCGGATTGTGCGGTACGTGACCTTGCCGTCTGCGTCCGGCAACAGCTCCAGGAGGGCAATGCTGGTGCGCTCGCGACGGCTGACCAGGGCGTAGGACTTCCCGGTCGCCGGGTCCGTCCAGGTCGCCAGGCCGTAGGCGGTCCGCTGGTCGTTGATCTCAGCCTGGTCTTCGGAGAAGACGGGCGGCACGGCGGGGTCGGTGACGTCGGTCAGCGGATCCCCGGCGCGGTCGCGGTCGATGCGGTAGAAGCGCAGTCGGTCGTGGCCACGGTCGCTGGTGACGGCCAGGTCGGCCTTCCCCGAGGACAGCCGAAGCCCAAGGAGAAGGTCCACGTTGTTGAACCGGCCCGGGGCGTTCCCCTCCCCCACGGAGGGAGGCGCGGCTATCGACTGCACCAGTCGCGCGTCCAGGTCGTAGACGCGCAGACCGCCTTCCTTGGCGGTCGCCACGACGAGGCTACGGCCAGGGGCCGCGGCGTTGCGCCAGATGGCAGGATCGTCCGCGTCGGCGTTGCCGCCTTCGTCGTCGTCGTGCAGCACCGGCGTTTCCGCACGGGGGGTAAGGGACGTCAGTGGATCACCGGAGACACGGTCGCGGCCCTCGGCCTGGGCCGGCACGGCGAGGGCCGCCGCTGCGAGGGCCGTGATCGCGGCCAGCACGGCCGACCGGGTGCTCGTGGAGCGAGTCACGCGTATCTCCTCTGCGACGGGGGTGGATCGCCTGTCAGAGGATGGGCCCTCTTCATGTCGCCACGGCAGCCGCCGACTGACCGGTATCTCCGGCCTCACATGTACACGCGGTGAACGACGTGCCGGACACAGAGAGGCAGTACAGGTCCCACAACTGCCGCCTCGGGCGTGGTGAGCAGTGTCCCGGCGAGAGACAGGTCCGGACGCGTCCGATGCCGGCGTGCCCGGTGCCACCGACCGGTCCCGGTACGGGAGACAGCCCGCTTCAGACGCTCGTACGCGGGGGCGAAGAGCGAAGTCCGACGATTCGGCTGCGTCAACGGGGTTTGTGGCAGGCTCCCGTTGCCGGTCGAGGTCAGACGGCAGCGCACGTTCCGGACCGCTCAAGGGACGCTGCAGGCCCGCGAGTTGTTCGACGCGGTCGACGCACGGTTGGGACACCTGGCACATACCGTTCGCCTGGGCTGCACCGGCTCCCGTCGGCCCGCCTTGTGCCCTGTGGGCGGCTTCCATAACGTCGACCGGGGCGGGTAGACGGTGCTCAGCCCGCCAGGCGGGACAGGAAGTACAGATTCATACGACTGAGAGTAGTGACGATCTCCATGCCTCAACCGCTTATGAAGCAGGCGGACGGGCAGGGACCGGACCACACGCTGCGTCGGCACCTGGCCTGGAGCGGATCCCCGCCCACGGCCGCCCGGGGACGGGCCGAAGCCGACGCACTGCTGTCCGCCCTGTACCGCACCCACCGGATCACGGTTCCGCCCGGCGTCGCCGGCGATATCCGACTCGTGGTCAGCGAACTGCTCACCAACGCCGTACGACACGCTCCCGGCCCTGGCCACCTGGTGCTCCAGACGGCCGAACAGGCCCGCATCGTGCGGATCACCGTCGGAGACGCTTCCCCCGCCACGCCGACCCCTCGGCCGGCCGACCCCCGCCGCGTCGGCGGACACGGCCTGGAGATCGTCAAAGCCCTCAGCAGCCGCCTCGTCGTCCAGCACACCAGTGACGGAAAAGAGATCACAGCCGACGTTCCCCTCCACCAGGCCCGTGCTCCCATCGGTTTCGGCCGGTACTACATCGACGGGGCACCAGGCGACACCCTGAGATAGGAGCCGTGCGACCACGGCCGCGCTTCGCACCTCGCGGAGCTGCGCGAAGACACCCGTAGGGCGCGACCGCCCCTGACCAGCGTCAACGCTGGTCAGGGGCGGTCGCGCTCGGAGCGGATCTGGTGCGCGACATCGCGGAGTTTGATGTTGTGGTGCTGGGAGATGCGGCGCAGCACGCTGAAGGCGTCGTCTTCGCTCATACGGTGGCGTTCCATGAGGATGCCCATGGCTTCGCCGATGGCGTGGCGGGTTTCCATGGCGTGTTCGAGCTGGTCGATGGTGCGGGCGCTGGCCAGGGCGACCGCGGCGTGGGAGGCGAGCATCCAGCCTGCGGTCTCGATGTCCTGGGTGAAGGTGCCGGGGCGGCGGGCGTAGAGGTCGAGGGCGCCGAAGTCTTCCTTGTCGGTGTAGAGGAGGATGCCGGTCATACTGCCGATGCCGAGCCCGCGGGCCGCTTCCGCGTAGGTGGGCCAGGCCGGCTGGGGCTGGGTCATGTCGGTGATCCGGTAGGTGCGCTCGCCGTTCTCGCGGCGGGCGAGGTCGTAGCACGGTCCCTCGCCGAGCTCGCCCTGGATACGGTCGGATTCCTCGACCATCTCCCCGCACGAGGACAACGTGATCGCCCGGCCCTTGCGCACCGCCAAGACGCCGGCCGCGTCACAGCCGTCCACCAGCCGCACCGCCGCTGCCGAGATCGCGTCCAGTGTCTCCTGTACCGACTCCTTGGCCAGCAGATCCCGGGCCAGCACGGCCATCTGCTCAGCGAAGCCCTGCCACTGCATCCCGCCACCACCCGCCTCAGCGTGTCCATGGGGCCGTCCGCTCACCCTAACGCTGCCACTCTCCCGCCCCCACCGGCCGCACGCCCAGCGCCGCGGTGATCACCTGTCGTGCTGTCCGGTCTGGCCCACCGCGCATGCCCTCTCTCTGCCGGCGCCTGGCCGTACATCCTGCGCCGCTACCACCGCGAACGGCCCCTGCGTCTGCCGGCGCGGATGCGGGCGCGCGGCCGAGGAACCGGGCGTCTCCATGCAGCGGATCGCCGCAGCCGCGGGAGTAGCCCGCACGACGATTCACCGGAGAGATCGCTGACCTGCACACCTGTCCCATCAGTTCGCCGGCCGGTTGATCAGCCTGCGCCCCGAAGCCTGAGTGCCTGAAGTTCGCCTCACCATGTTCACCCATCTGGCCTGCTGTGATGGCGAGGCAGGGGGAGTCCGGTGAGGGTGGGGGCGGGATCAGCGTCTGCCTCGTCCAGGTCAACCAACCTCCACCGAAGGGGCTCACCATGTCTCAACGCAATACAGCCATCCGCAGCCTGCACGATCTTGGTCTGGCCGCCTGGTTCGGAGGCTCGCTGATGGGGGCGATCGGCCTCAACGGCGCGGCCCGGGCCGAAGGCGGCACGGAGACGGCCCGAGACCGGATCTCTTCAGCCGGCTGGGCGAAGTGGACGCCGGTGAACGCTGCCGCGATCGGTGCGCATCTGTTCGGCGGCGGCGGGTTGCTCGCCGTGAACGCCCACCGTGTCGCCACGCAGCAGGGCGTGGCCGCCTCCACCACGGCCAAGACCGTCGTCACTGCCGCCGCCCTGGCCGCCACCGCCTACGCCCGCATTCTCGGCAAGAAGGTCGAGCTGGCCTCGTCCTCCGACCCAGCCGACGCCGAGAAGGCGGACAAGCACCCGATCGACCTCGACAAGACCCGGCAGCAGCTGGCGTACGCGCAGTGGGCGGTACCGGCCCTGACCGGATGCCTGGTGATCCTCAACGCCCTGCACGGCGAACAGCAGCGCCCGGGCGAGCAGATTCCCGGCATGTGGCAGCGGGCACGCTCCGCCACCCACGTGATGTCGTCACACCACCCCGCGCGCTGGGGTGGATGCGGCCGTCGGCTGTAGCCCGACGCGGGCACGGTGCGCACAAGAACTCACGCCGGCCGTGGATGTCATGTGGTGACCGCGCACGGGGGACCTCGCATGCTGTCGTCCGGCCGGCTCAGAAGCAGGGCATGCTCATGTAGAGCGCCTGTTCGCCTCTTGAGTGGGTGCCGCTGTAGAGGGTGGTGTCGAGTCCGCAGAACGTGAAGCCCATGCGCTGGTAGGCGTGGATCGCCGGTGCGTTGATGTTCGTCACCTCCAGCCAGAGGTGATCGGCGCCCTGCTCGCGGGCGATTTCCCTCGCCAGTCCCACGAGCACGCGACCCACCCCCCGGCTCCGGTGTTCCGGCCCGACTGCGATGTCCTCGATGGTCAGCCGACGGTTCCAGCCGGAGTACGAGACGGCGGCGTACCCGGCCAGGTCTCCGGCGGCGCAGTGGGCGACGAAGGTGCACGACTCCGCGTCGTCCTCGTCGTCACCGTCCGGCCCGTCCTCCGGAAACACCTTGGTCAAGGGCGGCTCCACCGGAGTCTCCCGCAGCGCGAACCCGTCCGCGGTGGCAGTTACCCGATAGACGGTGTCGGTGGTGAAGGAGCTGTCCAGCGCCCTGATGGGCTCGGTGTCCTCGGGGGTCGCGATGCGGTACCGGTAGGCGGTGTCGCCGGCAGTGGTCATGGTATGACGCTACGACCTCTGCAACCGCGGCAGGGTGCGGTCGGCCTCTGTCGGCTTCTCCCGCGGGACGATATCCGCCCGCCGTGTTCCCCGGCGGCCTGCCCGCTCTGCGCACCCCGGGCACGTCGACGAGGAACGGGGCCCACAGCACCGGCCTCTGGGCCGGTGCCTGACCTGACGGCGGGTGGCGGGGCGAACGCACGGAGAGAACCGGACCGATGCGTCACTGGATTTCTTGCAGGCCCCGGTAGTGCCTCGCCCGCACGCAAGGCCGCGACCTGCGGGACATCACGCGAGTCTTCCTTGTGTACACGAAATGGTTGAACGGTCACCTCGACCGTTCCGCTGCCCACGCCGCGTTCACACAGGTCATGGGAGTGCGGGCGTGACATCGCCTTCCTGACTGGAAGCAGGGCATCGGGTTGCGCCCTACCACTCACCCTGGGAACTTTCGACTGCTGAACGCACTCCGCGCACAAATGAGCCCGTGTGTTCAGGAAATGACACTTCCTCGGAGAAAGAAGCAACCAGTCATGCGCGAGCGAGACTTTCCTCGATGGGCCGTCGCGGGTGCGGGAGGGGCGCTCCTCCTGTCGCTCATGGCTGCCGGTCCGGCTTACGCCGGGGTGCCGGCCATGGAGCCGGCCCCCTCCTGCGTCGCCGTGTACCAGAGCTGGCGGTACACGCAGGTCGAGAACACCTGCGCCGAAACGACGACCGTGAAGGTCGTCCACCAGGACGGCGCCGAGGGGTCGTGCCACACGGTGCGACCTGGTGACGTCACCACCATCGGCGAGGGATACCTCGGCCGACACGGGCCCGTGCACCACGTCGCCGTCTGCGCCGCGCCCACGTCAGTCGCCGGTGCCGTCCCTGCGCGGTGAGCCCTGGCCGAAGGCGCGCAGCAGGGGGCAGAGGCGACGAGGCGCTTGCCGACTCGCTGGTGGGCCGCGACGAGTCGGTCACGGTGGGCTCATCAGTGGCTCAGCACGTTGACCACCCGGCCATTGGGGTCACGGACGAAGAAGCGGCGCACCCCCCATTCCTCGTCCTGCAGGGGGTGCACGATCTCCGCACCGTTCTCACGCATCAACGCATATGCCGCATCCACGTCGTCCACCTCAACGCTCATGTCGGGCACGACCGGTGCGGTCCTGTCGTGGCTCATGAAGGTGACTTGCGCCGTGGGCTGGGAGGCAGAGGCGAGCGTCACGACCCAGCCGTGGTTCATCACTTCCTCGAACCCCAGGAGGCCATAGAAGTCCCGGCTCTCTTGCATGGCCTCCGTGCGGATGTCGGGCACGACCCGGCGGACGGACACGGGCTCCTCCTACTGACAGGCGATAGCAAGCGTGTCCCTGATTCTCTCCGGAGGCGCTGCGATGCGCCCGCCGTGACACACACCGGGGCACGTGAGAGGCGCTGAGGGAGGCGGTGGCGGCGTCCACTGATGCGCGCTCGAGGACTCAGTTCCGACACTCCGTGCTCTGCGCCGTCCGGCCCCGTTCCCCCTCCTCGTCACCGGGCGGCAGCACGGCCCGGGCGGCAAGGTCGCGCTCCAGGTCGTCCAGGGCCCTGCGAGCCGCCTCGATGCGCCGGCGCAGATCCTGCTGGTCCGGTCGGCGCGCAGCCGGGGGGTGTGCTGTCGGCGTCTCCTCTTCCTCTTCGCCCAGGTCCCGGGCCTCGTCGAGGGAGGTGAGGACGACGCCGATGAGCACGTTGACCAGGACGAAGGAGGCGAGCAGGACGTAGGAGGCGTAGTAGAGGAGGCTCCAGCGGGATATCTCCAGGCCGGCGTGGACCGCGTCGCCGATGCCGTCGAGCATCATCAGGAGGAAGAGGGTGAGGACGGCGCGGCCGATGGAGCCGTAGTGCTCGGGGTCGTGGTGGCCGAAGAAGACCCAGCCGACCATGGCGTACACGTAGAGCAGCAGCGCGCCGACGAGCAGGAAACTCAGCGTGCCGGGCAGGCTGCGGGCGACCGCGACGAGGACGATGCGCAGCTGGGGCAGGAAGCGGGCGGTGCGCAGGACCCTGGCCAGCCTGAGCAGTCGCAGCATCGTGGTGTTCTCACGGACGACGGGCAGGAAGGCGCACAGGACCACGGCCAGGTCGAAGAGGTTCCAGGGGTCCTTGCCGAAGTCCCGGGGACGGTCGGCGTGGGAGGCCATGCGCAGCAGGATCTCGACGGTGAACGCGGCCAGACAGGTGTGCTCGGCGAGCCGTAACCAGCTGTGCCACTGTTCGAGGATTCCGGAGTACGTCTCCAGGCCCAGGAGTACGGCGTTGGTGAGGATCAACGCGAAGACGGTGAGGGCGAACCAGCGGGCCTCCGTGATGTCACGGCAGCGGCGCGCGAGTCGTCGGCGCCCCGAGGGGGCGGTGGATCCGGCTACGTGGTCTTGGTGGTGCGGCATCCTGCTGCCATGTCTCTTCCGTGCCTGCGGCGGTTCGTCCTGGCCGGGTCGGCCGGGCACGGGACCGCTGAACGATCATGCTTCAGAAGAGACTTCTACAGCACTGTAGTTGTCCATGCGCGAGCGCCCCGGGGAACCGGGGCGCTCGCTCGCGTGGCGCCTCAGCCGCCTGTGGCGCTTGGTGACGCTGTCCGGGTGGACGGTCGGGTGACCACATCGATGTTGAAGGCGTGATGCCCCAGGCCGCCCGCGATCGCCATGAAGAGCAGTGCGAAGTGTTCCTGGCCGCGCGCGGTGCCGATGCCGCCGATGTCCAGTTGGGACGACAGGGGCCAGCCGAGGTCGGTGAGCAGCCGGCCGGTGGTCCGTTTGGCGTCGGCGTCGTCGCCGGAGAGGAAGACGGTGCTCGGGCCGTCGAGGCTGCCCGGGGCGACCATCACGGTGCAGTCCATGGTGCACAGCGTCTTGACGACGGGGGTCGAGGGGAAGGCCTCCTGGATCTGTTCTCCGAGGCTGCTGTTGGGGTGGGAGAGTTCGGTGAAGTCGTCGGAGAGGCCGACCCCTACATCGATCAGCAGGGTGCCGGCCAGCACCGGGGCCCCGATGGAGCGAAGCAGGTCCACGGAGACACTCCCGGGAGTGGCGTTGACGAGCACCTCCGCGTGGGCGGCTGTCTCGCCGAGGCCCGCCACGGGCAGGCCGAGGTCCGTTCGGTCGCTGGGTTTTCGTGAGCCGAGGAGTACCTCATGTCCTGCGGCCCTCCAGCCCTGGGCCAGTGTTCGGGCGACGTTGCCGGTACCGAGCAGTCCTATGCGCATGGCGTGACGCTAACTGTCGTCAGGGATCGGCGAATCGGGCGCCGGACCCGGGTGAACCGGTACGAAGGACCTAGTTCTGTGGTCGCTCGCTCCTCGCTTCCGCTCGGTGGTGCGTGCACGTCGGCTTCAACCGGCCAGTTCCGCCGGGAGCCCAGGCCCAGTTTCGGATACCCCCAGGGTCGTCGGCGTCATATCAGTCGGAATGATCAATTCCGGCCCCATACGTCAAGCAGGTGATCCTTTTCAGACATGACGGTCACTCGAGGCGTCAAGGCGCGCATGGGCCGGCACCGGCCCCCGCCGGATCGGGGCCGCCCACCCTCGCGATCTCGGCACGCCATCAGTGATTCATCCGGCAGACACCGCGATCTGCTGAAAATTCTTCCGATAGAGCGCGGGAACACCAGAAGAAATGACCAAAAGTGCGCATCCTCTTTTGACTCGTGATCGTCCGTTCGGTGAAGGTCGTTCACATGTCCGTCACATTCCGCGCCACGGTCAACGACCCCCTGCGCTTACGCGACTTCAGACTGCTGCTCGCCGGAGCGGCAGCCGCGCAGTTCGGCGCTCACGTCACCCTGGTGGCTCTGCCGCTGGTGGCCGTGCTCGTGCTCGACGCGTCCGCGTTCCAGGTCGGACTGCTCACCGCCGCCGAGACCGCCGCGTTCCTGGTGATCGGGCTGCCCGCCGGTGCCTGGGTCGACCGCATGCGCAAGGTGCCGCTGATGATCCGGGCGGATGTCGTCCGGGCCGCGGCCATGGCGAGCGTCCCCGTGGCGGGCGTGGCCGGCGTCCTGACGATGGCCCAGCTGTACGCCGTCGCTTTCGTCACCGGCATCGCCACCGTCTTCTTCGACGTGGCCCACCAGAGTTACCTGCCCCATCTCCTGCCGCGGGACCAGCTGGTCAAGGGCAACGGGGCACTGGAGACCGTGCGGTCGTCCGCACAGGTGACGGGTCCGGGGCTCGGCGGTGGCCTGGTCCAGCTCCTCGGCGCCCATCTGGCCGTCGCCGCCAACACCGCCGGCTACGCCCTGTCCGCGTTGTGCCTGTGGCGGATCGAGCGAACCGAGCCCCGTCCCGAACCCGTTCCCGGCGCGTCGCTGCGCGCGGACATCGGTGAAGGGCTGCGCTTCGTTCTGGGTCAGCCACTGCTGAGGGTGATCGCGGCCGCCACCGGGCTCGGCAACTTCCTCACCGCTGTGCTGATGGCCACGCAGACGGTGTTCCTGGTCCGCGTTCTGGGCCTCGGACCCGGAGCGGTGGGTCTCGCACTGTCCGCCTCGGCTGTCGGCGGGCTGGTGGGCGCGCTGGCCGCGGGCACGCTCGCCGCCCGATGGGGGCAAGCGCGGATCATCTGGCTCTCCCCCCTGGTCACAGGACCGTTCGCGGTGCTGTGGCCCCTGTCGGACCGAGTGGGAGGCGCACCGGTGTTCGCGCTCGGTTCGGGCGTCGTCTTCTTCGGGGCCGTGGTCTACAACGTCGCCCAGGTGAGCTTCCGGCAAGTCCTGTGCCCACCGCACCTGCTGGGCCGGATGAACGCCACCCTGCGCTTCCTGATGTGGGGCACGCTGCCGCTCGGGGCGCTCGCCGGCGGGGCCCTCGCCGACGGCTTCGGCGCCCGTACCGCCCTGCTGTGCTGCGCGGCCGGTTTCCTCACCGTGCCGCTGCCGTTGCTGTTCTCCGCGCTGCGCGGGATGCGCGACCTGCCCACCGGATCCGATGCCGTGCACCCCGCCGCCCCGGACACCGGCAGCGCCGGTGCCGCCGTCACGGGGGCCGAGCCCGAGGCCGTAACCGGCAGGCGTGACAAGACGACATCACTCGGCTGACCCGGCCTTCGGGACGCCGTGCGCAACACCGTGGCCACGACGGAGAGGATCACGTGTCCAGCATCACGGGCCAGTACCTGGCTCGCTATCGGGGACTCACCACTGGTGCCGGGGCGCCTGCCCTGTTGCCCGTGACCGGGGCCCAGCGCCGCTTCTTACTGGTGCGTGCGCTGGACCCCACCGGGCGACCGGACCTCGTCCCGATGTTCTTCGCCTTCCCGCGCGGCACGGTGGACCCGTCGCGCCTCGCCGCCGCGGCGCAGCGTCTGGCCTCGCTGCACCCCGTGCTCCGTGGCCGTCCCACAGTGGTGCGCGGCACCCCCGTGCTGCGCATGGCGGAGCCCGAGGTCCCGGTCGTCCGCGTGGCCCCGGCGCCCGGCGAGGACGTCGGCGCGGCTCTGCGTCGGGCGCTGGGCGCCTGGGCACCCGACGGACCACCGCTGCGGCTGTTCCTCGCCGGGGACGCGACGGACGGCGGCCAGGAGCACGGTTTCCTCCCCCACGGCGGCGGGCCGTCGGAGGTGCTCGCGGTCGTCCTCGACCACACGGCGTGCGACGGGCGGACACTGGCACGGATCGTCGAGGAGCTCGGCGCCGCCTACGCCGGAGGTCCGCGAGCGCGGCCGCCGGCACCCGGGGAGGTCGCCGCCGGGCTGGCTGCCTACCGCGAAGCCGTACTGCTCCAGTTGGACGCCGAGGAGCGTGCGGAGTCCCCCGGGGCACTGGCCTACTGGGGCGAACGGCTGCGGGCCGTCCGCGACCGTGCTCCCGCCGCACGAGACGGCCTTCCCCCGGCCGGAGCACCGCCGACCGGCTCGGCCTCCGTGCTGCCGACCGGCTCCGCCTCCGTGCTGCTGCCCGCGTCCGCCGCCGGGACGCCCTTCCCCGACCTGCTGGACGCCTGCCGATCCGCGGTACGCGCCCTCCACGGTCCGGGCCACACGGTGCCGCTCGGCTATCCGTGGGGCGGTCGTCCGCCCGGCGCGGAGGGCGTGCTCGGCTGCTTCCTCAACACGGTGGTCTTCCCGGCCGTGACGGCGCCGGCCCCGACCGGTACCGAAGCCACCGCCGATGCCTGGTGGGAGGACCTGGACCGGGCGGACGTGCCCTTCGACGCGGTGGTGCGCGCGGCCCGGGAGGCCGGCTCCGGCTGGTCCGGCCGCCTCGACGGGCTGCTGACCGTCGACGACAGCACACAACGCCCCTCGCTCCACCTGGCCGGCGTCGAGGGCCGGGAGGTCCACGTCGACGGCAGACCCGTACGCGCACCGTTCGCCGTCTCCGTCACCCACGGGCGCGAACTGCACCTGCACATGGTGTGGGACCGCGCCGTGACGGCCGATCGCACCGCCCTCGACGCCTTCGACGCGCTCACCGGAGCACTCCGCGCGAAGGCTCCGGCGCCACCGGCTGCCGGCTGACCACCACACGGACCACCTGACACCGCCTTCTGCTCCCTCACCCCGGCGGGACCCGTCCGCGCGATCCGCGGCCGGCTCCCCACCGCCACCGGACACGACCGTGCCCGGTGGGCCCTCACCCGACCCGACGACCCCAGGGATCGCCCATGCTTCCGCTCTCCTCCTCGCAGGAGATCGTCTGGCTGCACGAACAGGTGCAACCCGGCAGCCGCGCCTACAACTTCACCGCGGCACTCGACCTGTGGGGACCGCTGCACGCGGACGCCCTGCGCCGCGGCCTCGCCGCCGCACTCGACCGGCACGGGGGCCTTCGCCTGGAGCTGGTCGCCGTCGCCGGCGCCGTACCCGGCCAGCGGGTCGCCCGGACGTGCGCGCCCCGGCTGCGGACGGTCGACCTGAGCGCGCACACCGACCCGGAGGCCACGTTCGGGGACCTGCTGCGCACCGAGGCGGAGACCCCGCTCGACACCTACGAGGCGCCGCTGCTGCGCTGGACCCTGGTGCGGCTCGGGGACGAGCACCACCGGCTCATCCACGTCGAGCACCACCTGATCCACGACGGACACTCGTTCGCGATCCTGCTCGACGACGTGTTCACCGTCTACCGGGGCCACGTCCTGGGGGAGCCGGTCGAGCTGCCGCCCGCGCCCTCCTACGCCGATCACGTCGAGGTGCAGGCCCACGGCCGGGAGACCGGAACGTGCCGCGCCGGCCTGGACTTCTGGGCCACCGAACTGCGCGGATTCTCCTACGACATGCCGCTGCCGGGCCTCTCCCGTCCCGGTGCCCGGCGCCGCCACCACGGTGGCCAGCTGCGGCAGTCGATCGGCGCGGACCTGGCGGAGCGCCTGCGCGAGCACGCGCGGCTGCGCGGGCTGACCCCGTTCTCCACCCTGCTCGGCCTGTTCGCCGAACTGCTGCGGCGCCACAGCGGCCGTGCGCACCTGGTCGTCGGCACCGCGGTGGGCAACCGGCCCCGCGGGCACGAGGGGACCGTCGGCATGTTCGTCAACACCATCCCCCTGCCGCTGCGGCTGGACCCCGCCGCCCCGGCCGAGGAGACGATGGACGAGGTGACCGACGTCCTCATCCGCGCGCTGCCGCACCAGGACGTGCCGGTCCAGGAGCTGACCCGCGCGCTCGGCCTGCGCACCTCGGGCGCGGACAACCCGCTGTTCGACGTGATGTTCAGCGCCCATGACGCCGAGCTGCCCGAGGTCGACGTGCCCGGTCTGGACATCACGCTGTTCGAGGGGTTCAACACGGGTACCACCAGGTTCGACCTGGACGTGGTGCTGCTGCCGGACGACCGGCGCGGTGTCGGTCCCCGGCACGGCGGCGCCGGAATGACCCTGGTGTGGGACTACGACGCCGACATGTTCGGCGAGGACGTGGCCGAACTGCTCGCCGGGCGGTTCCTGGACCTGCTGCGGTCCTACCTCGACGCCCCGGGCACCGCTCTGGCGGACCTGGCGCCGCCCGGGTCCGCCGCCGGCGCCGGGCAGACCCCCGCCGCGGCCCCGCACGGGCAGACGGAGCCGGGGAGCGGTGCCGCCTCCGGCCGGGTGGTGGACCCGCTCGATCCCGTCGCCGCCCACGACGCGTCCGCGCCCGCCCTGCTCGTCGGCGCCCGCCGTCTGACCTACGGCGACCTCGACGCCCGGGTCACCGCTCTCGCGGAACGCCTGCTGGCCGCGGGGGTGAGGGCCGGCCAGCCGGTGGCGTCCGTCCTGCCGCGCGGGGCCGACGCGGTCGTGGCGCTCCTCGCCTGCCTGCGCACCCGGGCGGTCCACTGCCCGCTGTCGCCTTCGGACCCGCCCGCCCGTCTGGAACTGCTGCTGAACCGTCTGGCCCCGGCTCTCGTTCTCACCTCGGCCGACCACCCCGTCACGGTGCCGGGCGGCCTGCCGACCGCCGCCGTGGACGCGCCGCGGATGCCGAAGGCGCAGGCGGCGCCCGTGGTGCCGGGCGCCGCGTACGTCATCCACACCTCCGGGTCGACCGGCGTCCCCAAGGCCGTCGCCGTCGGGCGCGCGGCACTGGAGAACCATCTGACCGGAGTGACCGGGCGGTACGGGCTGCGGCACGACGACCGGGCCCTGCTGTTCGCCCAGCCGGTGTTCGACGTGGCCCTGGAGGAGGTACTGCCCTCCCTGTACGCGGGGGCGTGCCTCGTCGTCCCCGGGCACGAGGTGCCGACCGGCACCGAGCTGGCCGAGCTGCTGGCCGAGGCGCGTGTCACCGTGGCCAACCTGCCCACCAGCTATTTCCTCGCCGTGCGGGAGGAGTTGCGGCCCGCCCTGCGCGAGGGCCGCTGGACGCCGCGCCTGCTCGTGCTCGGCGGTGAACGCCTGCCGGCCGACGCGCTGCGCTCCTTCCTGGCGGAGACCGACGCGACGGTGTTCAACGCCTACGGCGTCACCGAAGCGGCCGTCACCACCACCGTCCACCGCATCGTGCCGGGATCGCCGGCCGACGGGGCGGAGGTCCCGCTGGGGACCGAGCTGCCGGGCGAACGCGTCCACGTCCTGGACGAGCACCACCGTCCGCTGCCGGACGGTGCGGTGGGCGAGCTGGCGATCGCCGGGGCCGGGCTCGCCGAGGGGTACGTGGGTGACCCGGAGAGCACGAGCGCACGGTTCACGCGTCTCGACACGCTCGGCGGTGAACGGGTCTACCTGACCGGTGACATGGGCTACCGGGGCCTGGACGGGGCGCTCTACTTCCTCGGCCGCCGGGACAACCAGATCAAGCTGCGCGGATACCGGATCGAACTGGAGGAGATCGAGGCGGCCGCCTCGGCCTCGCTGGGCGGCCGGTCCTGTGCCGTCGTGCTGGACCGCGAGACCGCCGGCGGACCCCGGCTGGTCGGCTTCGTGGAGTGCCCCGGTGAGGGTGGCGCGTGGGACGAGCGGGCGCTGCACGCGTGGCTCGGACTGCGGCTGCCGACCGCCCTGGTGCCGGAGCGGTGGGTACGCCTGGACACGATGCCCACGCTGGCCGGCGGAAAGCCGGACCGTTCGGAACTCGCCCGCAGGGCCGCGACGCTCGGCACGGCCGGCGCATCCGGTCCTGGTGGTGCGGCACAGGCCGCGGAGGGCTCCGGTTCCGGCGCTGGGGCGGGGACTGCGGACGACCCGGGTGCCGGTGGTGCGGCGCGTTCGCTGGACGAGGCCCCGCGGGACGGTGCGGGCCGCACCGGGACGGTTCCGGCCGACCCGGTGACCGTGCTGCTCACCGACGGCTGGCGCGCGGTGCTGGGGCACGACGACTTCGACGAGCGCACCGACTTCTTCCGGGCCGGTGGCCACTCGCTGCGTGCCGCGCAACTGGCCGCCTGGCTGGAGCCCCGGCTCGGCCACCGTCCGCCGATGCGGCTGTTCTTCCGCCACCCGGTGCTCGCCGACCAGGCCGGCGTGCTCGCCGCCACCCCTTCCGCCGCCAGCGCCCCCTCCACGGAGTCCTGATGACCCACCCGACCCCCTCCCCCGGCACCCGGCCGACGCCCCCGTCGACGGTCCTCACCCTCTCCGCCCCCGCCTCCCCGGGCGACGTCGCGCTCAGCGTCGCGCGCGGCCCGGAGCCCCGTGGGAGCGCCACGACCGGAGTGCTCGCCCTGTTCGAGGACTGGGCACGCCGCACCCCGCACGCCCCCGCCGTGATCGACGGCGGCCGCACCTGGACGTACCGGCAGATCGACGACGCCGCCGACGAGGCCGTGGCCGCGTTGCGCGGCCGGGTCGGGGCGGGTGACCTCGTCGCCGTCTGCCTGGACCGCTCCGCCGCACTCGTCGTGACGGCCGTGGCGATCGCCAGGCTGGGCGCGGTGTACCTGCCGCTGGGGCCGCGCCCCGGTGAGCGGCGTGTCGACGCCGTCACCGAGGACCTGGACGTCGCCTGCCTGATCGGCGCCCCCGCCGTGCTTCCCGCCCGGCACCGGACGGCCGAGCACGTCCCGCTCGCCCTGCCGGAGGGCGGGGTGAACGCGGCCGGGGCACTGGTGGCGGCGTTCGCCCCACCCCGCCCCGGTGCGCGCCGCGCGCCCCACGGGGCGTTCTACGCGGTGCTGACGTCGGGTTCCACCGGCCGTCCCAAGGCCGTCGTGGTCGCCGAACAGGCCCTCGGCACGCTGCTCGACTGGTACCGCGCCGAGACCGCTCTCGCGCCCGGCGACCGGCAGTCCCTGCTCATCGGCGTCGCGTTCGACCCGCACGTGATGGAGCTGTGGGCGGGAGTGACGTCGGGCGCGGCACTCGTGCCCGCGCCCGACGACGTCCGCTGGGACACCGGGGCGCTCACCTCCTGGTGGCGCGAGGCCGGCGTGTCGGTGGCGGTGGCCGCCACCCCCATGGTCGAACCGCTGCTGGAGCAGCCCTGGCCGCAGGGCCTGGTGCTGCGCCATCTCGTCGTCGGCGGCGACCGGATGCGCCGCCGTCCGGGCGCCGACGTGACCGCGACCGTCCACAACGCCTACGGTCCCGCGGAAGCCACCGTCGTCACCACCACGTACGCCATGCGCGGGGCGGACGCCGGGGCGGAAGGTCCCGGGGCGCCGCCGATCGGTGCCCCCGTACCGGGCGTCACGGTCGTCGTCACCGGACCCGACGGCCGCCCCGTGGCGCGGGGCAAGGAGGGCGAACTCCGCATCGGCGGCACCGGTCTGGCGCTGGGGTACGTGGACCCCGAGCTGACCGCGCGCCGCTTCACCGCCCCCGCGCCCGGGGTGGAGCTTCCGGGAGTGGACCGGCTCTACCGCACCGGTGACCGGGTGCGGATGCGGCGGGACGGGATGCTGGAGTTCCTCGGGCGTCTCGACAACCAGGTGAAGATCAGCGGAGTACGGATCGAGCCCGCCGAGGTCGAGGCCGCGCTGGAGAGGGACCCTGCCGTACTCGGCGCCGTGGTCACCGCTCCCCGCGGCCCAGGCGGTGCCGTCCGCCTGGTCGCGTACGTCCGCCTCGCGCCCGGTGCCTCCGTCTCCGGGCAGGCGCTGCTGGCGGCGGCGCGGGCGTGGCTTCCCGAACAGGCCGTGCCCTCGGTGGTGCGGATCGTCGACGCCTTCCCGCTGGACGCCAACGGCAAGGTCGACCGCGCAGGGCTGACGCGCGAGGCGGCCGCCCCGGACGCCGGCGGCCGCGCCGAGGTGCCGGAGGGCGCCACGGAGGGCGAGCGGATCGTCCTGGACGCCGTACGTGATCTCCTCGCCCGGCCGGCGACGGCGCTGACCGACAACTTCGCGATGATCGGCGGCACGTCGATCGTCGCCGCCCGTCTGCTGGCCGTCATCGAGCAGCAGAGCGGCGTCCGCCTGCGTGCTCCGGAGTTCCTGCGCCAGCCGGACCTGCGCGCCGTCGCCGCTCTCGTCGACCGCCGCCGCGAAGCCGCGCGAGGGACGGGAGCCTGAGATGACCACCCTCACCCACATCGCCCCCGACGAAGGACCCATGCTCTCCCGACCCGTGCCGACCGCCCCCGACGGATCCAGGCCCGCACCCGCCTCCGGGCTGCCCGCCCTCGTGGCGTGGCACGCCGCGCGAACCCCGGACGCCCTCGCCGTCGTCGAGGGTGACACCACCCTCACCTACGCCCGGCTCGTCTCCTCCGCCCGGGCCCTCGCCGCCCACCTGCGCGCACACGGTGTCCGGCCGGGCGACCGCGTGGCGCTGCTGATGCACCGCTCGGCGCGCACCGTCGTCGCGCAGCTCGCCCTGTGGTGGGCCGGCGCCACCTGCGTGCCGCTCGACCCGGCGCATCCGCGCCCCCGTTCCGAGGCGATGGCCGCCGACGCGGGCGTCACGCTGACCGTCGGCGAGGGCAAGCTCCTCGACGCGGCGCCCCTCACCGGTCCGGTCCTCGCGCTGCCGGAGGAGACGCCGCTGCCGGACTCCTTCGCACCCGCGCCCGAGCTCGGTGCCGACGCCGCGGCGTTCATCATGTTCACCTCCGGCTCGACCGGACGTCCCAAGGGCGTGTCGGTACCCCACCGGGCCGCGGTCGAGCTGCTGTCCGAGCCCGGCTACGTCACCCTCACCCCCCGGGACCGGGTGCTCTTCCACTCCCCCATGACCTTCGACGCGTCGACGTTCGAGGTGTGGGGGGCTCTCGCCAACGGGGCCGCCGTCGTGGTCTGCACCGTCGACCGGCCCTCGCTCGAGGACCTGGCCCGGCACGTGGAGCGGCACGGCGTCACCGTCGCGTTCCTCACGACGGCGCTCTTCCATCGGCTCGCCGCCCGGCGGTCCCGGATGTTCTCGGTACTCCGTGCGGTCGTGGTGGGCGGGGAGGCGCTGTCCGCCCAGCACGCCGGGCAGGTGCTGGAGGCGTTCCCGTGGCTGGAGCTGGTCAACGGGTACGGGCCCACGGAGACCACCACGTTCGCCACGGCGCACCGGGTCACCGGCGCGGACCGCGAGGGCCCGGTGCCGATCGGCCGGCCCGTCGCGGGTGCGACCGCACACGTCCTGGACGACGACGGCAGGCCCGTCGCGGACGGTTCACGGGGTGAGCTGTGGGTCGGCGGCAGCCGATTGGCGCACGGGTACACCGGGCGCCCCGACCTGACCGCCGAACGCTTCGTCGACCATCCGGAGCTGGGACGCCTGTACCGCACCGGAGACCTCGTCTCCGTCCGCCCGGACGGCGCCCTGGACTTCCACGGGCGGACCGACGACCAGGTGAAGGTGCGCGGCTTCCGCATCGAACCGGGAGAGGTCGAGCACGCCCTGCGCCGGCAGCCCGACGTGGACGACGCGGCCGTCACCGTGCACCGGCCCGGCCCTGACGACACCCGCCTCGTCGCGTTCGTGGTGGCGGCGCCCGGGCCCGTGCCCCGGCCCGGCGCGCTGCGCGACCGCCTCGCCGCGGTCCTGCCCGCCCACCTCGTCCCCGACGAGGTGACGGTCGTCGACGGTCTTCCGCTGACCCCGTCCGGAAAGGTCGACCGCCGTGCCCTCGCCGACCTCGGCGGGCAGGGTGGGACCGTCGTCCCGGCCGTTCCTCTGACGCCGCTGGAGCAAGCGGTCGCCGGGATGTGGAGCCGTGCCCTGGGCCGCGAGATCACCCGGCCCGACGCCGACTTCCTCGACCAGGGCGGGCACTCGCTGCTCGCCCTGGTCGTCACCGACGACCTGCGTGAGGAACTCGGTGTCGACATGGCGCTCGCCGACTTCTTCGCCGCGCCCACCGTGGCCGCCCAGGCCGCCCTGGTCGAGCAGGCCCTGCTCGCCGCCCACGACGACCTGCGCCCCGGCGCCGAGGAGTACCAGGATGGCCACTGAGAGCCCGGGGGCCACGGCCGTGCCCCTTCAGGAGGAACTGCTGCGCCGGGCACGTGAACGTGCCGCGAGCCGACCGGGTGCGTCCTCGGGAGCCGCCGCCGCCCCCGCGGACGCCCACCGGGGACCCGCACCGCTGTCCCACGCCCAGCGCCGGATGTGGCTCATGGACCGGCTCGGCCACGGCGGGGCCTCCTACGGCGTGCCCTTCGCCACCCGGCTGCGCGGTCCGCTGGACCTCGAGGCGCTGCGCACCGCACTGACCGCCCTCGTGCACCGTCACGAGATCCTGCGCACGCGGTACGGGCAGCGGGACGGCGAACCCTTCCAGGAGGTCCTCCCCGCTCCGCGCGCGTTCGACGTGCGCGTCGTGGAGACGGCTGCGGAGCATGCCCACGACCTGCTGGTCGGGGAGGCCCGCCGCCCGTTCGACCTGTCCGCCGGGCCCCTGCCGCGGGTCCTGGTGCTGCGGCACGGCGCGGAGGACCACACGGTCCTGCTGACGTTCCACCACATCGCGGTCGACGGTGCCTCACTGGAGATCATCGCCCGGGAAGTGACCGAGCTCTACGCGACCGCCACCGGCCGTCCCACGGGCGCCCCCGGCACCGCACCTCCGCAACCGGACGCACGGCCGCTGCGCTACGCGGACTTCGCGCGCCGTGAGCACGCGGCGGCCGACCGGCTCGAGGAAGGGCTGCGCCACTGGGCCGGCCGCCTCGAAGGGGCCACGCCACCCCCACTGCCCCGCCCCGTTCACCCGCCCGCCGACTCCGGTATCCGGCCCGCCGGCGTCCGCGTGGTGCCGCTCGAGCCCCGGCTGCCGGAAGACCTGCGGGCGCTCGGCGCGGCGCACCGGGCCACCGTGTTCACCACGGTCCTCGCCGCGGCCTTCGCCGCGCTGCGCCGCTTCACCGGCGAGGACGACCTGCTCATCGGCGTGGCGAGCACCCACCGCCGGGGAGCGGACATGCGCGGGCTGGTGGGCCTGTGCGTCAACACCCTCCCGGTGCGCGTCGACACCTCCGGCGACCCGGCCTTCGCCGTCCTGGTGGAGCGGGTGCGGGACGCGTTGCTCGATGCCCAGCGCCACCGCGACGTGCCGTTCGACCTCGTCGTGGAGCGCCTGGGCGCCGCCGCCCGCGCCGCCGACGGAACGGCACTGGTCCGGGTGACCAGCGACGTCCTGGCGGAGCCCACGGTGATGCGGCTGCCCGGCACCCGCAGCGAGCACGTGGACGTCGGTGTCGGCGAGGCCAAGTTCGACCTGTCGTTCGGCCTGCTCGACACGGACAGTCCCGCCGCACTCGTCCAGTACGGCCGCGCCGTACTGGACGAGGCGACGGCCGCCTCGCTGGCCGACGGCTTCGCCGCGCTGCTCACCCGGGTCGCCGCCGACCCCGGGGTGCGTCTGTCCGAGCTTCCCGTCCGGGCCCACGCCCAGCCCTCCGCCCCGGCTGCCCGGGCGCGCGCCTCGGCTGTCTCGGCGTGGGGACCCGCCGTCTCGGCGCGGGACGAGGTCCGGCCGGACGCGGGCGACGACGCGCCCACCGGGGGCGGGCATCCGGCGGCGACGCTGCTGCGCGCGCACCCACAGGTCGCGGAGGCCGTCGTCGTCGAACCGGACGGCGGGCCGCCCCTGGCGTACGCCGTACTGCGCGGCGTCTCGGGCCCCTCGCGCGCAGACCTGCGGTCGGCCCTGCGGGCGGCACTCCCCGCGGAGTCGGTACCCGCGGCCGTGACCCTGCTGGACAGCATGCCCCGGACGCCCCAGGGCGCGGCAGACACGTCGCGGCTGCCCGGGCTACCGCCCGCCCCTGTCCCGGAGGGTCCCCTCGGGAAGGCCGTGACGGAAGCGTTCGCGGCATTGCTGGACGGCCCGGTGCCGGGGCCCGACGACGACTTCTTCGACCTCGGCGGCCACTCGCTGATCGCGGTCCGGCTCGCCGAGCGGCTGCGAGGAGCGCTGAGGCTTCCCCTGACCGGCCTGGACATCCTCCGGGCCCGTACGCCCCGGGCTCTGACCGCCCTGCTGGAGGAGCGTGCCGCGCAGCGGGCCACCGCCGCGGCCGCGCCCATCCGCCCGGCGCGTTCCCGAGGCGTGCGTCAGGGCACGGTCCTAGTCACCGGAGCGAGCGGTGGCGTCGGCGCCTTCGTCCTGCGGGAACTGGCCGCACAGGGACGTCCGGTACTCGCCCTGGCCCGACCCGAGTCCGCGCACCTCGTCGACGGGGAGGGGGTGGACGTCGTCGAGGGCGACCTCGCCGACCTCGACAGTCTGCGCGGGGCGGTGGCGAGCGCCGACGCGGTGATCCACGCCGCGTGCACCTTCGTCCGTCCCGAGGTGGACGTGACGGCCATGAGGGCGATGCTGGAGGCCTGGCGGCACGGCCCGTTCGTCTTCGTCAGCAGCGTCGACGCCTACGGACATCCCGCTGAGGACGTCGTGGCGGAGGGGGCACCGTCACGACAGCCGCTCAGCCCGTACGGCCGGGCCAAGCTGGACTGTGAGCGGATGCTGCTGGACGCGGCCGGCACCGAGGGCCGGGGCGGCGCGAGCGCCGTACGTTCCCCCCTGGTGTGGGGCCCGCACGAGCGGCTGCGCGACCAGCTCCGTTGGGGTGCCACCGGGATGCTCTACCAAGCCGTGAGTCAGCGACGGCCGGTCGGGCTGCCGCGGCCGGGGGCCCACGGCCACGCCTGGTACGGCGCGCCCTGGGTGCACGCGGCTGCCCTGGCGCGGGCCGTGACATCGTGCCTCGACGTGCCTGTACACGGCGTGGCGAACGCCGTCGGCGGCCACGTGTCGTGGCGCGACCTCACGACACGGCTGGCCGAGCTGCTGCATCCCGGCGGCGCAGGGGCCGGGGCGGGCGTCGTCGGGGCGGTCCATGACACGGACGACGTGCATGCCGACCTCGACCACCACTGGCAGTACCGGGCCGATCGGCTGGCGCCGTCCCTGCGGGAGCGACCGGGCGAGGACTGGCACTCCGTGCTGGCGGAGATGACCGACACGTCCGGTCTCTGACATCACGCGCACGGTCCGGACACCCGACCCCTGGTGCCCGGACCGTGCGGCGTGCCGGCGGTCTGCTGACTGCCGCGGGTTGCGCCACGGTGCCGCCCCTCGCCGTGCTCGCCACGGCTCATGCCTGCGGGAGACGACGTTCAGGTGTCCCTGTGGTCGAGCAGCGCCATTCGAAGTCCCACGGAAGCCTCACCTCGATAACCGGCAGGCCCTCAGTCGCTCAGGGTCAACCGGGTCACATCCGGCATCTCCCGGATCGCCTCCCCGTCGTCGGCCGTGGCCAGGCCGCTTTCCACGAGCAGACGGAGCCATCTGTCCCGATAGCGGCCGCGTCGGTCACGCTCTGTGACAATACCCGGCCCGATCATGGCCCCGACAAGCTGGGGGTAGGCCGGACCGAGAACGAAGCGGTCGAAGAACGTGACGATGTCGTTCGCGAACACCAGGACATCGATCGTTGCGTCCGGGTGCTTGTACAGGTGGATGTAGTCGTCGATGTCGCAGTGATAGACGTCCCCGTCGTCAAGGTCCAGCCAAATGCCGGAGCCGCACTCGATGTCCTCCGGGGCGCGGTGACGCTCGCAGCCGATGGTCAGGGGATTGCCCATCGGGCAGTGCGGAACGATCGCCCGGGCGGCCCACGCGGCTGCGCTCCGGATCTCGTCGGGCTGGAAGAAGCGGAAGTGGTTGGCGCCCAGCCGCGAGAAGAGGCCGAACACTTCGGTCACCCCCTGCGGCAGCTCCGCGACGGGATCCGGGTTCGTCGTCCCCTCGATGATCACCCCGAAGCCGTGCTCGGCCTCCACCTGCCCGATCAGCTGGAGCTTGGAGCGAATCCGCTCCAGTGCTTCCCGGCGCCCCTCGTCCATCGGGTATCCCCTGTTCTCTTGGTCTCGGCGTGAGGAGTACGGCGGGATGGGGAGCATGCTGAGCCGGTTCGAACGCCGCCCCCGGTTCCTCTCGGGCTCTGGCTCATCCAGAGTTCAGTCGCAGCAGTCGCAGCAACACTTGCATGGGTTGCAGCAGCCACCGCCACCGTCACCCGAGCCACCGCCGGAGCCACCAAAGTCAGCGGACCCTCGATCGCCTCCGCCCGAACCTCCCGAGGAGCCGCCCGAGTTGCCACCGCCTCGGCCACCGAACCATCCGTCGCCTCCGGAACCATCCCGGACCGAGCCGCCGTCGCGGTTGCCGTCGTCGAACTGCCAGGGCTCTCCGTCCTCGACGCAGATGCAGCAGTTGCGGCACACCCCGCAGCCGTTGCACAAGGGGCGCCACTGGCCACACCGCCGGCACTGCCCCTCCGACGGCCGGCCCGACGCCATCGAGGCACCCTCCGGGGCCGCGCTCGCCAGCGCCGTTGTGCCGCAGGCCGTGCCAGTGTCCGGAGGTGTTGTCGTCGCCGTACGGCGTCCCAGCCAGGGCAGCATGCGTGAGCCCTGTACCCGGTGGTGCTGGTGGTGACGGTGCCGGGGGTTGAGGACGCGGTCGACGGCACGCTGCAACTCGTCGTCCAGAAGCGCACGTACCAGTCGCCCGTCGACGAACTCGACTTCGGCCAGAGCGAGTCGGATCCCACGAACGGCGTCGTCACACAGCCGACGCACTTCGGCGCGATCCGTGCCGGTCACGGCGATCGGGTTCCACGCGTCTGACGCCTCGTCCGCGCCCAGGTCCTCCATCGCGTCCAGCAGGTGCGCCAGCCGGCCGAAGAGGCGACCGGCCTCCGCAAGCGGTTCGGCATTGCCCGGGCGGTCGGCGAGTACAGCGGTGTGCGCGAAGGCGGCTGCGGTCGCCGTCTCCGTGGGCTCCGTGATCGTCAGCAGCGATCCGCCGGGGCCGGCCAACCGTTCGATCTCCAGTTGGCGTTCGACCGCGCCGAGCAGCACCGCGGTGTCGAAGCCCAGCCGTTCACCGCCCGCGGTGCCGGCCCGGTCCCAACCCCGGGCGATCCGACGTGCCGCCAGCGTCACCGGGCGACGCCCCAACAAACCGTCTCCGTCGGCCACATGGTCACGTATCTTCGCCGCGGCCAGTACCAGCGACACCGTCGCCGCCAACCGCGCTCCTTCACCCTGCGCCACGTCCGCCGACCGCATCCCACGGAGCGGGCACGGGCCGGCACCCCGCCGCCGGTCGCGGGTACGCTCCGACTGTGCTTCGGTCAGCACAGAGATGATCAGGCCGTCGTAGTTGGTGGCCACCCGTGCGAACTGCCCGTACTCGCCGCGCAGCGCCAGGCACAGCCCACACAGATGCGCCATCCACTCGGTACGCATGCCCTCGCCCAGGCGATGACGGCATGGCCTGATGATTCCGAACACCGAACTTCTCCCCCGCAGACACAGCTACTCGGGCATTCCCGGTGAGCTGCTCATGGACACGACCGCGCGTGGCACACGACCCCGATGTGACGTCTGCGCGCGGCGACATCCTAGACGCAACACCTCTGGTTGCGCTGGTGGTTCGAGCCCGTGACGTGCGCAAATGTTGCCGCTCGGGGGCGCCCGCGGTCTGTGATGTGTCCGGCCTGGAGCTTGTTCCGTGATCGCGGGCACCTCGCCAAGGACGGCTCCGCACAGGACTCCGGATGGGGGTCTGTGCCGTGTGTCAGGTCGCTCAGGCGTGCTGCATCCACTCACGGTCCAGGCGGTCGGCCAGGCCGGCGGCGGTGAAGGCGCCCTCCAGCTCGTCGCGGCCCTCGGTGAAGTGTGCCCAGCTGTCGTGGTGGACGGGGACGACGCGGCGGGCACCCAGGATTCCGGCGGCCTCGGCGGCCTGGGCACTGTCCAGGACCAGCGGCGCGCCGTCGAAGAGGACCGGGAAGCGGGGGGCTCCGGCGAAGAGGACAGCGGTGTCCAGCGGGGCGAAACGCTCGGCTATCTCCCTGACGGCGTCGAGCGAAGCGTTGTCGCCGCTGACGTACACGGTGGGCAGATCCTGGCCGGTGAGGACGAAGCCGACGACCTGGCCGGTGAACGGCTCCACTTTCTCACGCGGGCCGGGACCGTGGACGGCGGGAACGCCGGTGACGGTGACCGTGCCACCGCCGGGGCGTTCCAGCACGACCGGCTCCCAGTCGGCCAGCCCCTTGGCCTTGCCCCTCAGGCGCTGCGCGCCGCCGGGGGTGGTGAGGGTGAGCGGGACTTCGGCGAGCAGGGCGCGGCCGGAGGTGTCGAGGTTGTCGGCGTGCTCGTCGTGCGAGAGCAGGACCACGTCGAGGGAGCCGAGGTCGGCGGGGGTGGCGGCGGAGGGTGCGGTCTTGGTCAGGGTCGGACCGGCCGAGGGATAGTCGCCGGGCCCGTCGAAGGTCGGATCGGTCAGGAAGCGCAAGCCGCCGTACTCGATGAGAGCGGTCGGACCACCGAAGGTGCGGACCTTGATCTGCTCGCCGCTGTGCTGGGACATGCCCCTCTTCTCTCACGGATAGATTCCATGTTTTCCGTGAGGAAGCGTAGGTGAGCGTCACGGAAAAACGCAAGCGATACCATGAACCCGTGGAAGAGACCGTGGCTGCCGACGCCGTAGAGGCCGCCCTCCCCCCGGCCCCGGGGGCCGACCGGCACACCTCCTTGGACTTCGCCGACACCGCCGTGACCCTGCCCGCCGGCCAGGGCTACGACCTGCTCTCCACCCCCGGCTCCGCCATGCGCTGGCTCAGGGCCCACGGCCTGACCACCCCGGACGTGCGGCTGTACGAGGTGTGCGCGCAGCGGATGCGCACGATGCGCGGCCACGTACGGGCTCTCCTCTCCGCCCGCGTCAACGGCACCACCCCGCCCCAGGCATCCCTGCGCGCCGTCAACGAGGCACTGACCGCGGTGCCCACCGCACCCCTGCTCGCTTGGGACGGGGCCCAGGGACTACACCGTGTCCAGGCGCACCCCACGGACCAGGCCGTCAACCACGCACTCGCGACCCTCGCCGCCGACGCGGCCGACCTGCTCACCGGCCCCGACGCCGGCCTTCTCGCCGCCTGCGGATCCGCACCTTGCGACCGCTTCCTCCTTCGCACCCACGGCCGACGCCACTGGTGCTCCACTCGCTGCGGCGACCGCGCCCGCGCCGCCCGCGCCTACGCACGACGCAACGGCAGCGCTATGTGACCCGCTTGTCTGACGGGTCGTCACCGAGTCCGACAGCCGCATCGATGTGACGCGCACCCGGTTCGCCTACCGAGCAGCTTCGCCCCCGAGGCACCTCAGCCCGAGTGCACGACCTCGCCCGGCGGCACGCGCAGCGGCACTTACCGCGGCGCCGGAAAGGACTGTCCACCGGCGATGACTTCGCATCGGAACAAGAGTCTCCTTCAGGAACGCCCCTGCCGGACGCTTCCTGTTCGGGACGGGCCCCGCAGATCACGATCCCTGACTGGAGTCCAGCGCGCATGACTGATCCCGCACGTACGGCAGACCGCAATCGTCAGACCGGGGTCTGGCCTCTGATCCGCACCGAGCGAGCGGCGCTCGCTGCCGATCTCGCAGGTCTGACCGACCAGCAATGGGCCACGCCCTCGCTCTGCACCGGTTTGACGGTCCGTGAGGTGCTGGCGCATCTGACGGCGGGCGCGAGCCTCAACACCGTGAGCTGGATGGCGGGCGTGATCCGTTGCCGGTTCGACTTCGACAAGCAGGTGGCCATGCGGCTGGCCGAGCAGCTCGGCGCGACCCCGGGTGACACCCTTGAACGTTTCCGGCGCATCATCCCGAGCACGACCAAGCCTCCTCTGCCTGCCATCGCCATGCTGGGGGAGGCGATCGTGCACGCAGAAGACATCCGGCGCCCGCTGGGCATCCGCCGCGAGTACCCGATCGATGTCGTCACCAGGACGGCCGACTACTACCAGGGCACAGACCTCGTGGTCGTGGCCAAGGGACGCATCGGCGGCCTGAGACTCGTCGCGGACGACGGCCCGTTCAGGACCGGTTCCGGGCCGCTCGTGTCCGGCCGCACCCTGTCCCTCATCATGTCTATGACTGGGCGCGCGTCGTACTGCGACGATCTCGAAGGCGACGGTGTGGAACTCCTCCGCAGCCGCTGCGGGACAGCGTGACACGACGGCCGGCCGCTCCGACGAGAGGCTGGCCGTCCCGACCGACTGACAGTGGACGACGCGGGTTTCGGCACCACCACCGCCGAGGCGCTGGAGACTCCCGGTGAATGCGGCACGCTGGTGCAGGTCGGCATGGCCCGCCTGGAGTCCGATCAGCACCGGTGCGATCATTCTGAAGCAGCTTCGGGTCCTCGGTTCCACGTCTGGCACGAAGCAGGATCTCGAGGAGTTCTATGGGCAAGGGCGGGGTCGTCGGCCGCATCATCGCCGTGTACGAGGACTGCATCCCGGCTACCTCTACAGCCACCTCGGACGATGGTCAGGCGGCCATGCCTGGAGCTCCTTCGACCTGTGGGACCCGCAGCACCGTGCCCCGGCGAGCGGGGACCGCCACTTCGGCCGGTGTCGCTTACGAGTGGAGTCCATGCGACGCCTTGCTACGGCGCCGGAAGGACCATCTCACGTGGCTGGTCCCCACACCGTCACGCGGAAGCCACCACCTCGCCGGCCATGATCTCGGGAGGGTCGGGAAGCAGCGACGCGAGGTTGTCCCGTACGAAGCCCGCAGCCCTCAGGATGGATTCTTCGGCCCCGGCCCGATCCTGGAACACGCTGATCGACACCATCACGCCGTCTCCGGCATCGATCCAGTAGTAGGCGACGAAGCCGGCGACTTGACGCATGAGCGGCACGAACCCCTCGTTCACCAGCCGTGCCGCCTCGGCCGTATCGGTCACCCCTTGGTACCGCCGGACTGCTGCGTACATCCTCATGCTCCTCACGGCGTTGCGGGTTCGTCCTCGCCGAGACGTCGTACCCCTGTGACCGCTGTCCGGCTCGTGAGGCGCACGGCAATCACCTGAAGGGCCATCCTGGGTAATCCGAACGGCGGCCCGGCCCGGACGCAGCGGGCGCCGCCGACGCGCCATGTGAGGGATTTCCCACGAGGCGCACCATTCAAGCTGCGGGCCGCTCTTCCTCCGGAGGTGCGTGAGCGCGCCGGGAGGATCCAGGATCAGGCCGCCCGTACCGGGGTGTCGCAGACACGTCGGTCAAGCGGTGGTGCGACGGGTGGTCCGGTCGGCGTGGTGGTGGCGGGTCAGCGCCCGGCGGCCGAGCAGCACGGCACCCAGCCCCAGGGGGACGGCGACGATGGCACCGACGAGTCCGTTGCCGGTGCCCGGGCCCCCACTGGAGGTGGCCAGGTGCAACGTGGCGAGGACCGTGCCGGCCAGCCCGACCATGATGGCCGACAGTCCGGCGACACGCGCGTTGCCGGTGCTGATGCGGCCGGCCGCGCGGGCCCGGGCCAGCCGTCCCAGGACCAGGCCGACCAGGCCCACCCCGAGCGCCAGGTTGGCTCCCGTCCGCCCGTCACCGATGATCCCGCCCTCGGCGGCCGCCATCAGCACTGTCGTTGCACTCATGATGCTCCCTTCCCTTTCCTTCGCTGATCGTGAGGTTCGATGTGCCGTCGAGCATGCGCGCCGGTACCCCTGCCGGTCGTCCAGCAGGCGCGGGCACTTCCCGCTGCCGCCGCTGTGGGATCCGCGTACCGCGGACGGGGCAGGCGGCGCACGAGTACCGCACACGTGGTAGTCGGCAGTTCGTCCGTGAGCCGGATCCGCCGGCGACGGCACCCGGCTACGGTGCCCGTATGGACAAAAGGCGGTTCACCGTCCCGGCCGGGGTCACCGACTGGGCGATCGCCGCGAGCGTGACGACCGTGCTGTTGGGCACCGGGCTGTCCGGGCCGCACCCCGCGGGGAGCCGTGAGCTCCTCGGCGCCGCCTTGCTGGCGGCCGGCGGGCTGGCACTGGCCGCGCGCCGACGGGTGCCGCTCGTGGTCCTGGCCGTCACCGGACTGGCCGCGGTGGGCCACCAGGCGGCCGGGTTCGACGTGCTCGCCGTCTCCTATCTGGTGGCGGTCTACGGCGCGGTGCGCGCCGGGCACCGCACGACCGTACTGGCGGCGTCCGTGGGCCTGTTGGCCGCGCTCCCCCTCACCGCCCTGCTGACACAGGGCGGGCCCGCACGGGAGGTCCTGGCGCAGGCCCGGGGCACGCTCGAGATCGCCTGGCTGATCGCCGCGTTCGCCGCCGGAGAGGCGGTGCGGCAGGCCGAACGGCGGGCGGAGGAAGCCGAACGCACCCGCGAGGAGACCGCGCGTCGCCGGGCGGACGAGGAGCGGCTGCGCATCGCACGGGAGTTGCACGACTCGCTCACCCACCAGATCTCGGTCATCAAAGTACAGGCGGAGGTAGCCGTGCACGTGGCGCGTAAGCGAGGCGAGCCGGTGCCGCAGGCGCTGCTGGCCATCCAGGAAGCCGGGCGGGAAGCGAGCCGGGAACTGCGCGTGACCCTCCAGGCCCTGCGCGACGACGAGACCTCGCCACCCCACGGCCTCGACCACGTCCCTCACCTGGTGAAGCGGTTCCGGACAACCGGTCTGGAAACGACGCTGACGGTCGAGGGCCGGCGGCACGCCGTGCCGGCCGCGGTGAGCCGGACCGCCTACCGCATCGTTCAGGAGTCACTCACCAACGTTGCCCGGCACGCCGCCGCCACCACCGCCACGGTGCTGATCGACTACCGGCCTGACGCCCTCGCCATCCGCGTCGACGACGACGGCACGGCCACCCCGTTCCCCTCGCCGACGCCGGGCCTCGGACTGCTCGGCATGTACGAACGCGTCACGGCCCTGGGCGGGCGCCTGCGAACCGAGCCGCGCGACACCGGCGGCTTCACCGTCGAGGCCGAACTCCCCACGAACGGAGCCACGTGATCCGGGTCCTGCTGGTCGACGACCAGCCCCTCATCCGCGGCGGCTTCCGCGCGCTGCTCGATCTCGAGGACGACATCGAGGTGGTGGCCGAGGCCGCCGACGGGGAGGAGTGTCTGGCCCTCGTCGCGCAGCACCTGCCGGATGTCGCGCTCGTCGACATCCAGATGCCCGTCATGGACGGCATCGAAGCGACCCGGCGCATCGCCTCGGACCCGTCGCTGGCCGCGGTGCATGTCGTCATGCTGACCAACTACGGCATGGACGAGTACGTCTTCGACGCGCTGCGCGCCGGTGCCGCCGGGTTCCTCGTCAAGGACATCCTGCCGGAGGACTTCCTGCACGCCGTACGCGTCGCCGCCCGAGGCGACGCCCTGCTCGCTCCCGCGATCACCCGCAGACTCATCGACCGGTACGTCACCCAGCCGCCCCTCACCCGTGTCCGGAGCGGGCTGGGGGAACTGACCAGCCGCGAACGCGAGGCGGTCGCCCTCGCCGCCGAGGGCCTGTCCAACGACGAGATCGCCGACCGCATGGTCATCAGCCCGTCGACAGCCAAGACGCACATCAACCGGGCCATGGCCAAGCTGCACACCCGCGACCGGGCCCAACTCGTGGTGCGCGCCTACGAAACCGGCCTGGCGGCCCCGCGCCCCGGTCTTCCTCTCGGGCTGTCTTCGCCCGGCGGTTGACGGGGTTCCGTGTAAAGTTCCTGGCCCGGCGGGCATCCCTCGATGAGCCGTGACGCACCGACTCATGGCTCGTGGCTCTGTAAATGATCGTCGGGCTCTGGCCCAGTTCGCCACCTCGGCCAGGAAGCGCATCGTGCCTGCGCGAGCCCAGTGGACCGCTCAGCCGTCAGTGCTCTCCCAGCTTCTCCGCGAGCATCACCAGGATGCCGCTGGGTCCGCGGAGGTACGTGAGCTTGTAGACGTCCTCATAGGTCGCCACCCCACGGAGCGGATGGCATCCGTGCTTTGCTGCTGCCTCAAGGGCTTCGTCGATGTTGTCGACCGAGAAGGCGACGCGATGCATGCCGATCTCGTTGGGACGAGTGGGCTCGGACTCGATCGCCTCGGGATGGATGTACTCGAAGAGTTCGAGGCGCCCCTGGCCGTCCGGCGTCTGGAGCATCGCGATGTTGGCGTGATTGCCGTCGAGGCCGACGGCGGTGTCGGTCCACTCACCGCTGACCGTGTCACGGCCGACGACCGTGAGGCCGAGATCGGTGAAGAAGGAGATCGTTGCTTCAAGGTCGCGCACAGCGATGCCGACGTTCTCGAGTGTGATGGCCACGGGTGCATGTTAGAGCGTGTCCTGTGTCAATCCGCGCACCTTCCGCAACCAGTAGGTCTGCTCGCTGTTCCGAATGGTTCATCGGTGCTGGACGCGCTGGGGGGCGGCCGACGCGGCGGGTGGCGGCAGCGGCATCCGCATAGGCTTGCAGGCCCGGGGGAGGAAGAAGACCGCCGGCTGCCGCGGCCGGCGCGGCCCCTGCTCCCACCACCCCAGAAACCGTCGGAGTCCTCAGGAGCGGGGCTCCAGCACTTCCAGGGTGCCGGTCTCGGTGTCGAAGCTGCGCAGGGTGATGAGCCGGACCGAGAGCGGCGGTGCCGGCAGCAGTTCGGTGACGCGCCGACCGGCGAAGGCACCTGCCCGCCGGGTGCGGCCGAGTGTGATGTGGGGGGTCCAGCGCCCGGGGTCGTGGAAGGGGCTGAGGGTCCCGGGCGGGCTGTCCGAGGCCACTGCCTCCCACACTCGGCGGTGCAAACCGGCCAGCGCGGAGTCGAGATGCAGCGACCAGGCCAGCACCGAGGTGGGCCGCTCGAAACGGACCACTCCGGTGAACCGCACCGGCAGGGGCAGAGCAGCCGCCACCTCCGCGAGCTCCCAGCGGATCGGGGCGGTCAGCTCGGGGCAGGCGGCCAGGGTCAGGTGCGGGCTGTTGGTCGGAGAGCGGTGGCGCGCCTGACTGGGCAGCCCCGCGTCCGCGAGCCGCCGCCAGGCCTCCCGAACCGCCAGCTCTGCCGCCTCATCCAACAGAAGCTCGACCGTGCGCACCGCCGCAGCCTACAGGTGATCTGCGAGTGAGGGTTGTCCTGGCGGGTAGGCCGCACTGTTCCCAAGCGTGGCGGGTGGGACGCCTCGGCAAGCCGAGGTGCCCGGGGACTTACCGCCGCCGGCGACGCGAGGGCACCCACCCGGTGCCCTCCCTTGCTCGCCGCAACTGAGCGTTCACGCAGTCACGGAGGTCGGCCGGGGCCGTTCGTGCGCATTTCAAGAAGTTCGGTCCGCGACGTTGACTCCCGGTCAGGGGGACTGCACATTACTTGACGGTAGAACCGTCCGGTAACTGCGTAGTCCGGCCCTCCCCCGTTCGAACCGCTCCGTTCCACCGTCGGCGTGCACCACCGGCTGCCGCGCCCACAGTTCCGCCCCCAGGAGATGGATGACATGCCGAAGCCCGCCCCCAGAAATGTCATGACCGCATCAGTCGCACTGGTCGGTGCGCTCGCCCTCGGCCTCACGAGCGGCTCCGCCCACGCCTCCGCGTCGCTGGAGTACGTCGCCCTCGGCGACAGTTACAGCGCCGGCTCGGGCGTACTGCCCGTGGATCCCACCAACCTTCTGTGCCTGCGCTCCACCGCGAACTACCCCCATGTGATCGCAGCCCGGACCGGCGCCCGCCTGAAGGACGTGACCTGCGGCGCCGCCCGGACGAAGGACTTCACCGCCTCGCAGTACCCCGGCACCGCACCCCAGGTGGACGCGCTCAGCGCGGACACCGACCTGGTGACGCTGACGATCGGCGGCAACGACAACGGCACTTTCATCAACGCCATCACCGCCTGCGGCACCGCGGGTGTCCTCACCGGAGGCAAGGGCAGCCCCTGCAAGAACATGCACGGCACCTCCTTCAACGACCAGATCGAGAAAAACACCTACCCCGCGCTGAAGGGCGCCCTGAACGCCGTGCGCGTAAAGGCGCCCAACGCCCGCGTGGCGGTCCTGGGTTACCCGTGGATCACACCGGCCGAGGCCGACCCGTCCTGCTTCGCGAAGCTGCCGATAGCCGCCGGTGACGTGCCCTACCTGCGCGACATACAGGCACACCTGAACGCGGCGGTCGAGCGCGCCGCCGAAGAGTCCGGCGCCACCTATGTGGACTTCGCCCGAATCTCCGAGGGCCACGACGCGTGCAAGGCCGCCGGCACGCGCTGGATCGAGCCGCTGCTCTTCGGCGGCAGCCTGGTCCCCGTCCATCCCAACGCTCTCGGAGAGCGGCGCATGGCCGAGCACGCCATGGGTGTCCTCGGACTGAGCTGACAGCGAAAGGGTCCACCCCCGGAGATCGGTCCGCTCGGGTCCGAGGCGTGACTCGAGCGGGCGGCCATCGCCCAGCGGGCGAGTCCGCTGCGTCAAGCGCGTACTCCATGACGCTCCGTCCCGCCCGGACCAGACCTCGCCTCGGATGAGCGGCAGCGCCGCTCTGAGCTCGCCGACTTCGCCGCCGCAGGGCTCGTGCCGATGCGCCACAGATCGGGATTGGGGCGGGGCCGCGGGGGCAGGTGCACCTCAGGACGGTTCAGGACGGTGGAGGGGTGATCGAGCGCCATGCCCGAACAATCGATGCCGGCGGCGAAGCAAGAGTCCCGAACCGTGGAGCGTCGGGACGCCCCGACGCCGCCGCTGCGTCGCGGAGACTACGCGCCGGCCGACTACGCCACAGTCGTCCTGAGCGGTGCCCGGGAGGCCGGAGTTTCCCCCCTGCTCGTGATGGCCGTGCTCCACAACGAGGCGTACAAACCGCACCATCCCCTGCTCGAGCGGTTGTGGCAGTGGTGGAAGCCCGGGGCGTCCTTCGGCGTGGCCAACATGCACCGGGCGACGTTCGAGCGGGTCCGTAGGAGGCACGGCCTGTCGGGGCCATGGCAGGACCTGCGCGACGACCCCGCCTTCGCGATCCGCACGGCTGCCCTGCACTTGAAGGACCTCGACCAGAGCCTCCCCAGGCAGCACGTACGCCGTTACACGCGCGACGAACTCCTCGCGCTCGGATACAACACGGGTGAACGCAACATGCGGGCCTTCGCCCGGGGCGTCCCGCCGGGCCCCATGGCACGGTCGTACCTGCGCCGCTTCCGCACCAACCGGGAACCAGCCGCCAAGGCTCTTGCCGACGGTGCCGGGCCGAGCGGCAGCGTCACCGGACGCTGAGACGCCGAACAGCGGGGCGAGGCGCCGCATCGTCAGGCTCGTGCGCCGTGATCGTTCGCTCCGGGAGAGGCCACTGAGCGACGAGTCGGGCGGCCGCCAAGCGGACCTGGCCTGGCACCGATGCTGACCCCACACCACGCTGCCCCGGGACAAGCTGTGTGTACTTGATCGGCTTGATGGGCTGAACAAATCCCCGGGTCTGTAAGGGTCCTGCTCTGCGATACTCGTCGCCGGCACCGGCTCAGGCACCAGAGGATGTCCGCGAAGGCATACAGGTGCCCCGTTTTTGTCTCCGGAGATGCACGCATTCAAGAGCGAGGAAGGCCGGGATGGAGCCATCAGAACTCCGCCGCGCGACGGAGGCAGGCCGGGTGACTGCTTCGGAGCTGGGCCTTCGGGTCGACGATGCGACCGTCATCCACAACTCGGACCGCGTCGCGCTGCGTCTGGCCCCTTGTGATGTCCTGGCTCGGGTCGCGCCCCTCGGGCAGCTGGCCGACTCCGAGTTCGAGGTAGAGGTTGCTCGCCGACTCGCAGGTGTCGACGCTCCGGTGGCCGAACTCGACCCCCGGGTCGAGCCCCGAGTCCATGTGCGGGATGCTTTCGCCATCTCGTTGTGGACCTACTACGAACCGGTGGGGTCGGAGATCACGCCGGCCGACTACGCGGACGTGTTCCTGCGGCACCACGCCGCCCTGCGCCGGATCGATGTGGAGGCACCGCGCTTCACCGATCGAGTTGCCGCGGCACTGAGAGAGGTGAACGCCCGCGAACGTTCCCCCGATTTGTGTGACCCTGACCGGGCATTCCTCAGCGGCACACTCAGTGGCCTGAGCGCCGCGATCAGTGGGGAGAATGCCGGCGAACAGTTGTTGCACGGCGAGCCGCATCCGGGCAATGTCCTGAACACGAGAAGAGGGCCGCTCTTCGTGGACCTCGCCACCTGCTGCCGCGGGCCCGTCGAGTTCGACCTCGCCCATGCGCCCGAAGACGTGGGCAAGCACTATCCGGGAGCCGACCAGGACCTGATGCACCGGTGCCGTGCCCTGACCTGGGCGATGTTCTCCGCCTGGCGGTGGCGCCGAGACGACCAGATGCCTGATCGGGACCACTGGAGAGGGGAAGGTCTCAACCGGGTTCGTGCCGCTCTCGGCCGCTGCGGTCCGGGCTGAGCGGGAAGGGGCAGCGGCGCTGCGCCGTTCCGGTGCGCTGCGTCGTGTGCGGCAGGACGTGCCTTCGCGGGTCCGGTGACGGACCGTCACCGGACTCGCTAAGCGGCGTGGGGTCAGCGTCTGCGGGACAGGCCGCTGCCGATTCCGGCCACGTGCAGGGCCAGAGCGATCAGCCCCAGCAGCATCACGTTCGTCGAAGAGAACACATCGTTGGTACTGAGGTCGGCCGCGTTGATCAGAAAGGAAACGAAGAACAGCACCGCAGCGACTATGCCGAGCATGGAATGAGCTCCTCTCAAGGGGGTGAAGCCCGTATGCCCGGTCATCGTCTCCGTAGACGTACAACGGCCTCTTCGGTACCGCCCGGCCTGTCCGGGACAGGCCGGGCGGTTGCCGGCGGAGGCCGACGGGTGTTCAGGCGTGGGCGCGGCGGGTGCCTACCGTCTTCCGTGACGAGGCGTGGTGCGCGGGTTCGTGCGAGCGGGCGGCCCGGAGGCGTTGCAGCCACACGGAGGACATGAGCAGGAGGCTGGTGAAGACGGCCAGGAGGAGGGCGGACACCCACATCTGCCGGCTTCCGGGCAGTTGCCAGCCCGTCCAGGCGGTCAGTGCCGCCCACAGCAGGACGCCTCCCCTGTAGAAGGCGCGGACCCGGTGCAGCTGCCGCACGGCCCGCAGGGACATGACGCGTTCGGTCTTCGATGCCATGCCGCCCCGTGTACCCCGTCACCTGCCGTTCAGCGGAGCGGTTTTCCGCTCCGGTCGTTCCCCTCACCAGGTCCTGTGCGGGGACGTGCATGTCAGTCGTCGTACGACAGGCCGTGACCGGAGCGGAAGAGGACT
This sequence comes from Streptomyces sp. NPDC041124, assembly GCF_055592385.1. NCBI lineage: Bacteria > Bacillati > Actinomycetota > Actinomycetes > Kitasatosporales > Streptomycetaceae > Streptomyces > Streptomyces sp. NPDC041124. The sequence goes on along the minus strand of NZ_JBVIYR010000005.1, from coordinate 467,535 downwards.
CGGGTGGGGTCGTCGGCCCGCTGGACGGGCACCGGAAGTTTGCCCCGCGGCGCCACCCGGCCGGCGATCACCCGTGCGGCGGCGCGCAGTTCGACCTCGGTCCAGCAGTAGGAGACCAGCGAGGCGGGGACGTCGCCGAGGTGGGCGATGTCATAGGGGTTGCGCACCGCGAGGTGGACGACGGGGACCCCCGTCGCGAGCAGCCGGGATACCAGCGTGCGCTGGGCGCTGGTGGCGCCGACGTTGTCCGTGGTGACCACCACCGCGTCCCGTCCCCGGGCGGCGGCCACGGCCTCGTCGATCTTCACCGCGTCGGGTGCCCGGCCGGTGACGAGGTGGGTGGTGCTGTAGCCCAGTTCGTCGAACGCCTTGGCCAGCTCGGGTACGGAGGTGCGGGTGTCGTCGGTCGGGAAGGCCGGACTGGCGCCGACGACGAGCAGCTTCCTCTGTTCGCGGCGGAGCGGGAGCACCTCGTCCCTGTTGACCAGCAGAGTGGTGGTGCGGTCGGCGATCCGGGCGGCGGCGCGTCGGTGCACGCGGGCGCCGACGACCCGGTCGACTTCCCGCGGGGAGACGTACGGACTGCCGTGGAACAGACCGGCCTTGTCCTTGACCCGCAGGATGCGCAGGACCGACTCGTCGAGCCGGTCCTCGGTGATCTCCCCGCTGCGGACGGCCGTCAGGACGCCGTTGTAGGCGACGTCGATGTCCGGCGGGAACAGCAGCTGGTCGGCGCCGGCCTGGAGGGCGAGGACGGGCACGCGGTCGTCGCCGTACTTGGTGCGCACGCCGGCCATGTTGAGGGCGTCGGTGACGATGACGCCGTCGAAGCCGAGCTCGTCACGCAGGACGCCCTGGAGGATCGCGGGCGACAGGGTGGCCGGTTCGTTGCTGGGATCGAGCGCGGGGACCTGAAGGTGGGCGGTCATGATCGAGTCGACGCCGGCGGCGATCGCGGCCTTGAAGGGTGGGGCGTCGATGCGGTCCCACTCCTCGCGCGTGTGGGTGATCACGGGCAGTCCGGTGTGGCTGTCCTGCGCCGTGTCCCCGTGGCCCGGGAAGTGCTTGGCGCAGGCCACGACGCCGGCCTGCTGATAACCCGTCACCTGAGCGGCCACCATGCGACCGACCTCGCGGGCATCGGCGCCGAAGGACCGGACGTTGATGATGGGGTTGGCCGGATTGACGTTGACGTCGGCGACCGGGGCGAAGTTCTGATGGATGCCCAGAGCAGCGAGTTCGGCGCCCGATATCCGTCCGGCGGTGCGCGCGTCGGAGAGCGAGCGGCCCGCGCCGAGCGCCATCGCGCCCGGCAGTTGGGTCGCGCCGCTGCCGATGCGGACGTTGACCCCGTGCTCCTGGTCGATGGAGATCAGGGAGGGGATGGGGGTGGGCAGGGTGAGCGAGGCCCGCTGCACGCCGTTGGTCAAGTCGGCTACTTGGCGCGGGTTGTGGATGTTGTTCGTCCAGCCGTGGAAGTAGATGACGCCGCCGAGGTGGTACTTGGCGATCAGCTCGGCGAGGGTACGGACGCCGAGTTCCCTGAGGTTGCGGTCCTGGTCGAACTGGCTGGGAGAAGTCGCGGACGCACCGTAGAAGTACGGCACGAACAGCTGGCCGATCTTCGCCTCGACGCTCATCCTGGAGATGATCTTCTTGAGGCGGTTGTCGCGCTGGTGCGCGACCGCCGGGGTGGCCGCCATGCCCACGAGGCCCACTGCACTCGCAGCGGCCATGGTCGCGGAGGCGAGGACGGTACGTCGGGACAGACTCCGCTCCTGCATGCGGACATGCTCCTTCCAGCCTTGCTGCCAAGGGAGTTGAAGGAATCGGGCAGTGCTCCGGACAGCGGGAAACGTAGCCCGGGCGTCCCGGGCAGGGCAAGAGGTCTAGACACAATAGGTCTAGACGAAGTGGCGCCGACTGTTCGCGCCCCTGTCTGCGCCCACCCTGCCGACGGCGGTCGCGTGGCGGTCGGCCCCCGGCGGGGCCCCTCTCGCGTCCATGGCCGCGCGAGGGGGTCCGGTGGAAGGGCTTCCCGGGACGGCCGTCGAAGGGCACGGATGAGGGACCACCTGTCAGTGGTGCAGGTCCAGGGTGATGTGCGGGGCCAGCGCTCGGAGGAAGTCGGGTGCGTCGAAGAGGTCGCCGGCGGACGCGACACCGGTCGTGCTGGTCCGGGACGTGAGGATGCGGGCGAGTGCCTCCACGGCGAGCGGTGCGGTGACGGCGTAGATGTCCCGGCCCCTCGCCACCGCGCGCCGTTCGCCGGCGCCGGAGCGCACGACGGCATCGACGAGGAAGGTCTGCCCGGAGCGCCCGTGCTCGTCGGCCGCCGCCGGTGCGGGCGTGTCCGGGGCGGCGATGTCGCGGGCCGCCTCGACCGCCATGTAGGTGCGCACGTCGGGAATGGACAGGTGGCTGGGGACGGTGACGACGTCCGCCATCGTGAACTCGCCGATGACGGCCCGTGGCCCCATCGGGGCGGGGAAGGGCCATTCCAGGGTGGGCAGGTCGTCCTGGTGGTACTCCAGCCGCCCGTTGCGGTACCTGACGCTCCTGCCGTCCCGACGCTGCCGGGAGACCGCACCCGCGGCACGCGTCCCGGCGGTGGGGTGCCAACTGCTCAGCCCGTAGGCGATGTGCGCCTCGTCGGCGACCGTCCAGTCGCCCATCGCAGCGGTGATCAGCAGGTCACCGAGGCCGCCGTAGAAGGCCATCGCGGGAACGATGACGGCGCCGGACTCGCGTGCCCGGCCGGCGAAGCGGGTGAAGGTGTCGGCGACGGCCTCGATCTCGGCCGCCACGTCCACGTACGGGATCCCGGCCCGGAGGGCCGCCTCGATCAGCGGTGCGGCCGTCGTGGCGAAGGGCCCGGCACAGTTGATCACGGCCGCCGCACCGGTCAGCATCCGGTCGAGCGAAGCGGGGTCGTCGACCGATGCGGGGTGTTCCTGCAGGCCGGTCTCGTAGGCGAGTTCCTTCAGTTTGCCGGCGTCGCGACCGGAGAGCAGGGGGATGAACCCGCGCTCCTTCAGCTCCGCCACCACGAACCGTCCGGTGTGTCCGTACGCGCCGTACACAGCGACCCTGGTCCCCGTCGTCATGGGTTGTTTCCTTCGCTCGATGATCCGTTCGGCTCCGTCGCGACCATAGTGGCGGGCGCAGGGGTCGCGTACCAGTGTCCGGAACGACGTGCCCCGTACACTTCCGGACATGGACACTGTCGCGCTGGCCGTCACCGACGGGATGCTGCATTTCGAACTGGCTCTGGCCTACGAGGTGTTCGGGTCGCTTCCGGACGGCGTGGCAGGCCCGTGGTACCGCCTGGTCGTCTGCGCGCCCGGCCCGGTGCGGGCCGAGCGGTTCCTGCTCGAGCCCGACCGCGGACTCGACTGGCTCCCCCAGGCCGACACCGTGATCGTCCCCGGCTGGGCCGACATCGACCAGGCCCCGCCCGCCGACCTGGTCGACGCGGTGCGCGCGGCCCACGAGGCGGGCGCCCGCCTGGTGTCCCTGTGCACGGGCGCCTTCGTGCTGGCCTCAGCCGGCCTGCTGGACGGGCTGCGTGCGACCACGCACTGGGCGCACACACGGGCCCTGGCCGACCGCCATCCGAAGGTCGAGGTGGACCCGGACGTCCTCTACGTGGACAACGGCAGCGTGCTCACCTCCGCCGGCAAGGCCGCCGCCATGGACCTGTGCCTGCACCTCATCCGCCTCGACCGGGGCTCGGCCACCGCCAACGCGGTCGCCCGCCGGCTGGTCGTGCCGCCGCACCGGGACGGTGGCCAGGCCCAGTTCATCACCGCCCCGGTGCCCGTCACGGAACGGCATCCCCTCGTCGAGCTGCTCCCCTGGGTGCTCGAACGGCTCGACCAGCCGCTGACGGTGGAGGACCTGGCCCGCCGGGCGCGGATGAGCTCGCGCCACCTGGCACGGCACTTCAGGGCCGCGACCGGTACCACTCCGTTGCAGTGGCTGCTCGTCCAACGCATACGACGCGCCCAGGAGTTGCTGGAGACCACCGACGAGAGCGTCGACGCTGTCGCGGCGGCCACCGGGATGGGCACGGCAACTACACTGCGCCGGCACTTCAACCGCGCGGTCGGGCTGCCCCCGCAGACCTACCGCCGCACGTTCCGCACGCGGAGCCGCCCCGAGGCGGGCGAGCAGCGGCAACAGGTCATCTGAACGGGACTCGGAGTACGGGACCACCTGGGGAACCCCCGGTCGGGTCGGGTGCCGGTCGGCTCGCTCCGCACACGTCCGACATCACACGTGCGGTGTGCCGGGGCGCCGGCTCCATGATCCCGGGCACGGCACCCTCCCCCGCAGGCGTCCGCTCCCGTCGCGGTCAGTGGGCGTCGGCCTTCGACGGGGGGCTGCCGTCCGTCCGTACGGGGAGGAGGGCGGGGCGCTTGGCGGTGCGCCCGTCCCCCGACGACCGGCCTGTCAGGCGCCGGACGAGCCAGGGCCCCAGGAAGCCCGTGGCCCAGCGGAGTTCGGTCGTGGCGAGGTGCCAGCCTGTGAGGGAGGGGGCCGGCGGCAGGGGTCGGGTCCAGGTGTCGTCGCTGCCGGGCAGGCGCAGGGCATGGGCGAGGGCGGCGGCGATGCGCTCGTGGCCGAGTGGGCCTGCGTGGAGGCGGTCGGAGGACCACAGGCGGACGTCACCGGCCACGGGGTGGAGGGCGGTATCGGCGACGGTGACCCCGTGGCAGCGGGCGGCCTGGCGGATCCGCTCGTTCAGTGCCGTCACGCGCGGGACCAGGGGGCGTGCGAGCGGGCTGATGCGTGCGGGGTCCGGGATCGTGATCGTGGCCACGTGGACACCCCGTGCGGTGAGTGCCGCGAACATGGCCTCCAGATGGCCGGCGACCTCGTCCGCGTCGAACCGGGGTCGCAGCAGGTCGTTGACGCCGGCGACCACAGTGGCCAGGTCGGGGCGCAGAGCAAGAGCGGGCGCCAGCTGTTCGGCGTGGATCTGTCCGGCGAGGCGGCCCCTGACGGCCAGGTTGGCGTACTGGAGGGATGGCTCGTACCGTGCGAGCTGCTCAGCGAGGCGGTCGGCGAAGCCACGCACGCCGGTGATGTCGTCGCCGTCGCCCAGGCCCTCGGTCTGGCTGTCCCCCAGGGCGACGTACCGCACGTACACGGCGTCAGTATGGGGCATGGCTCTGCCGCCTCTCTTCGAGGACGGCGATCGTGCGCACGCACCAGTCGTGGTTCTCCTGCTCGAAGGCCACGCCGCGCAGGCAGGTCAGGTAGGGGCCGATCCGGTCGCCGTGGCGGAGGAACTCGTCCTCCGTACGGTCGCCGCGCAGGCGGCGCAGCAGTGACCCGAAGAGGTCGATCTTGGCCTGGGCGACCTGGGCACGCTCGGTGAGCCGGGCGACGAGGGCGGCGGTGTCGACACGCTCGGCGGCTTGGACCTTGACCAGCAGGTCGTCCCGGATGAAGGCCGGTTTCGCGGCGGCGGCGGTGAAGGTCTCCAGCTCCGCGAGGCCGGCGTCGGTCACGTGGAACAACCGCTTGTTCGGCCGGCTCTCCTGCACCACCTCGCGGCCGGCGACCAGCCCTTCTTTCTCCAGCCGGGTCAGTTCGGCATAGAGCTGCTGCGGCTGGGCGTACCAGAAGTTGGCCACACCCACGTCGAAGGCCTTGGCCAGCTGATAGCCGCTGAGCTCACCGTCCAGCAGCGCCGCCAGCACGGCGTGCCGTAGTGCCATGGGATTGCCTCCTCGATGCCTCTCTCCCTGTCGGCACCCCATCGTACTCATGAAAATGACTAATCACATCGATGACCACGCACCGGGCAGGTGCCGGTTTCCGGAGCCGCACCAGGCAGGAGGCATGCGGTCACGGGCCCGGGCCCTCCTGCGGCGGTTGGAGGTAGCGACCGGGGATACCCGGCACGACGAGACGGGCGGCGGCAAGCCCGTCGACACGGCCCACGCACGACGTGCACTACGGGATTTCGACGGCGTAACGTTCCGAGGCAGCGCAATGACCGACCGCGTTTTCACGATCGGACACTCGACACGCACTTTCGACGAGGTACTCGGCCTGCTGCGAGCCAACAGGGTCACCTGCCTGGTCGACGTCCGGTCGTTCCCCTCCTCCAGGAAACACCCGCAGTGGAACCAGCCGGCCGTCGTCGACGCCCTGCCGGCCGACATCGGGTACCGCTGGATCCGTGAACTGGGAGGGCGCCGTCACACGCCCAAGGGAACTCCGAGTGTCAACGGCGCATGGCAGGTCAAAGCGTTCCGTGACTACGCCGACTACATGAGCACCGACGAGTTCGCCGGGGGTCTGGCCGAACTCCGTGAACTGGCTCGGCACGAACGGCCCGCGATCATGTGCAGCGAGGCGGTGCCGTGGCGGTGCCATCGGCGACTGATCACGGACGCGCTGCTCGTCTCCGGCGTGGAGGTCGTGCACATCATGTCGGGCGCGTCGGCGAAGCCTGCGGTCCTGACTCCCCACGCGCAGGTCCGCGACGGCTCCCTGACCTATCCCCCATCCCCCTGAGACGTGCCGGATCACCGGTGGGCCGTCCGGCGGGGCCGTCAGGTCATCGTCCGCTCGTGCCGCGTGAGGGCGATGCTGACCAAGCTCGCCCGTACCGCCGTGCGCGAGCACGTCACACGACTGCGAGTCGGGCTCCTTCCGAGGTGCCCGGGCTTCTCAGTAGACGCTCAGTCCGTACGCCGCGAGCCACTTGGTCACCGGCTGGTAGTAGGTGTGGCCCCCCGAGCCGCAGTTCCCGCCGCTCCCGACGATGATGCCCAGAGCCGTGCTCCCGGCGAAGGCCGGACCGCCGGCGTCTCCGGGCTCGGAACAGATGGTGGACCGGAAGAGTCCGTACACGGCTCCCCCGCCGTAGTTGACCGTGAGGTTCACGGCCTGGACGGTCCCGCAGCGGTGTCCGGAGATCCGGCCGACGTGGCAGATCGACTGCCCGACGACGGGGTTCGCCGCGCCGGTGATGTCGCGGACCCCGGCACCCGAACCCAGTGAGACCTCGCCCGGGTAGGCGACCGCCGTGTTGGTGTACCGGATGCTCGCGTAGTCGTTGCCCGGGAAGCTCACTCCCACGGTGACGCCGACCGGGACGGTCAGGGCGGCGTCGGCGTACCAGGTGTGGACGCCCTGGGCGCACCGGCCCGGGAGGAGCGCGTACGGCACGGAGCCCGAGCGGGCGTTGAAGCCCACGGTGCAGCGGATGCCGCTGCTGTAGAGGGTGTCACCCCCGCGCACTGCGACGGCCGCCTGCCGGCCCGCTCGCTCCGCCGCGTGAGAAGTCGGCGCGAAGGCGGCGGACCAGCCGAGCAGCAGGGCCAGTACGACGACGGCCCGGACGGCGATCCACGGGAGCGTCTCGGAACGCAGGGGACTCACGGCGGCCTCCTCTGAGCATGCCCCTGCCATTGTGGGCGTACGTGGCGGACTCGGTCAGAGCGGAAAAACGCCAACTTCCGCACCGCGTCGATGTCGGGCACGGGAGATCACTCCCGTGCGGGCCTCCGCCCCTCGAGCGCCAGGCACCGGGGGCAGCACGACCGAGGTGGTCGCGCCGCCCCCGGGTGCGGGCTGCTCCGGGTCGACAGCCCTCAGCCGCTGCGTGCCCCGCGCTTGTGCCGCGTCTCGTCCCGGGCCTGCTGAAAGGCGTCCGATATCGTCTGCGCGGCCCCGGACAGCACACCCTTGGTCATGCCGCGCGCCCCGGACTCCTGGAGCCGCGAGGGGAGTTCGGTCAGTCCGGCCGGCTTGCGCGGTCCGGCCTCCAGATCAAGACGGTTGCACGCCTCCGCGAAACGCAGATACGTGTCGACGCTGGCCACCACGATCCGGACATCGATCTTGAGTATCTCGATACCGACCAGAGACACCCGCACGAAGGCGTCGATCACGAGCCCCCGATCGAGGATCAGTTCCAGCACGTCGTACAGGCCGCTGGAGCCTCCCCCTCCTCCTTGTCGCGCGACCACCGTCATGCGCTGACCCCTTCCTCAACTCGCGTGTTCCCGGAAGAGGCTCAGACTCCCGCCCACCGTCGACGCAGCGCCACTTCGCGTGAACAACCGCCCTGTCCTACGGCTCCGTCTATCCCGTAGTCGAGCCGTCATGCCCCGGGGGTGGCCGGGGAAGGCCACGCGCCGCTCCGCCGGCCCCCTATCGGTCCGACCGGAGGCTGCGGCGTCGAATTCCCACCGTCCGGGCGATCAGAGCGACAGCCAGCAGTGTGCAGGCCACCCCGCTGTACGCCCAGCCGGTCACGCCGCGCGCCAGGCCCACGACGCTCCACACCGCCCACAGCGCCAGCACCACGCACAGCGCGAGCGAGGCGATGTCGACGACGCGTGCGCGCAACGCGGCGCGCTGCCGCGTGCCGGGTTCGAGATCACCGAGCTGTTCACCACGATGCGTCTGACGCACTTCCATGGTCCGTCTCCCCTCGGGCTCCGCCCAGTCGGTCGTTGAGGACCTATCGACTACCCCTGGTCGGGCAGACCAAGCGATCGGGATCCCGAGGGAGTTGGGCTCACGACGGCGATGGGCCGCCCCGCGGCCGGCGTTCAGTCCTCGCGCGCCCCGTGCTCCTGTGGGCGCCGGCCGCCGAGCTCCCTGGCACGGTCGGTCTCATCCTTCACGAGCCAGGACAGCAGCGATGCCACCGTCAGTCCGGCTTCCGCGGGATGACGCAGCACTCTGCCTGGTTCGATCCGGTACGTATTGGTTCGGCCTTCGCGGGTGTGGGACAGGTAGCCGTCCCGCTCCAGGTCGGCGATGATCTTCTGGACCGCTCGTTCGGTGAGCCGGCAATGCGCGGCGATCTCCCGGATGCGGGCACTCTGATTGTCGGCGATGACGGCCAGCACACGGGCGTGGTTGGTCAGGAACGTCCATCCGGTGTGTGACTCGGGCACTCCATCCATACTCCGACTTTACCGACCCGTTGTTCATGTAATCAAAAGCACGTATTACATTTCATGTATCAGTCGGCGTAGGGCGCGGGGAGGCGATCTGCGATGGAGACGGACCGTCACGTGGAGTCGAGGATGACTCGGCCAGGGCCGGCGCCCTCCGCGCGGCCGTCCGTGCCGCCGCGCCCGGCCACGGTCGATGTCACGCCGGACGGGGACCGGGTGCGCATGTCGGTACGCGGTGAACTGGACTTCGGAGCGCAGCACATCCGGTACGAGCTCCAGGAGGCGCTGCGCGGGTCGGCCAAGGGAATCGATCTGGACCTGAGCGCGGTTGCCTTCTGCGACTGCTCCGGGCTGAACCTCCTGCTCGACGCGCGGAAGAGGGCTCTGAGTCAGGGCAAGACCCTCGCCATATGCGCGAACAGCCCTGCGGTCGAACGCCTGCTCGCTCTGATCGGGGCTCACGAGCTGTTCGTGTGTTCCCCCAGGAACGCCTCCGTCACGGGGACCACCGGGAATGGGGGCAGGCGTCCGCAGGACGAGGAGCGCCTCCCGCACCGCGAGGTCGCACCGCCGCGGCAGGCGGCGCGAAGCCGGCGGAGGACCCCCGATGCCGAGTCGAACGCGGGACGACCGGTCGCCGTCATGCCTGAGCCGGTACCCGCGGGGTCGAGCTGATCGGCGCCCCGGGCGCCGGCGACTCGGGGCGCCGGCGACTCGGCGGTCCTCCCCCGGCGCGTCCGCGCCGCTGCACGCACGAGCCGCATGCCTGTCAGCGCTCATCCGGTCTTCGCTTTGCACCGTGCCAATCGAGTATCACCACCGTGGCGTCATCCCTGAGATGACCGTGACAGGCCTCGAGCACCGCGGCGGTCAGGCTCCGAACCGCTTCCCGCGGGTGCAGCGAGCGGCTGCCACGGACGAGTTCGGCCAGGTCGACGGCTGCGGCACCGCGTTCCTGCATTCCGTCGGTGAGCAGGACCAGACGGTCTCCCGGCCGTAGTTGCATCTCCTGCAGACGGTAGGGGGTCGGCGCCGCCACCCCGAACGGCAGGTTGACGGAGAGCGTGACCTCCTCGACGGTGCCGTCACGCAGCAGCAGGGGACGGGGATGGCCGGCGTTGACCAGCTCGCACAGCCCCGTCCCCAGGTCGATACAGAACAACTGGCCGGTGGCCAGGCCACGGCTGTGGCGCAGCAGGGCCTGGTGCGCGTGCTCGGCCTGCAGCAGGGCGTCGCATCCGCTGCGGCGTGCCCGTCGCAGTGCGCCGATCAGCAGGGTGGCCAGCAGGGCCGAGTTGGTGTCGTGGCCCATGGCGTCCGTGACGGACAGGTGCAGGGTGTCCCGGTCGAGGGTGTAGTCGTAGGTGTCACCGCCGATGTCGTCCGCCGGGACCAGCCCGGCGGCGAGGGTGAACTGGGCTGCCTCGCAGCAGGGTGCCGAGGGGAGCAGCTGGTGCTGGATCTCCGCGGCCAGGCTGGTCTCGGTGGTGCGCCGGCCCAGGTGGTAGAGGTCGGTGAAGCGGCGGTCCGTGACGATGATGTAGGCCAGCGCGTGGGCAGCGTCGCGGACCTGCCGCAGGACGGTGTCGTCGGCGGACTGGAGGGTCACCTCCAGCACCCCGATGCAGTCGCCCCGGTTGGTGACCGGCGTGATGACGCGCCATCCCCCCTGGCCGTCCGGCTCGACGAGCTGGCGCTGGCTCTGCAGTACACGGTCGTAGACACTGCCCTGCAGAGCGATCGGCTCGTCGGAGTCCGCGACTTCAGCGCCGGGCGCGGTCAAACGGACCAGCCGCTGACCGACGAGGTCGACGAACAGGAACGACACGCGCGCCGCACCGAACCGCTTCTGCAGATCGTGTGCCACCACGTCGACGGACTCGCCGGGCGGTGCCGCCTCCGCAGCGGCGAGCAACTCGCCCAGTTCCACATCTCCACCCTTCACCGCAACCTCCCGTCAGGTGCCGCATCTTTTTCCCCGAGATCGGGCGGCATCACCTGACCTGCCCGTCTTACCTGGTCGGAGCCGTGGACCAAGCCGCCGCGCGGAGGTCCCGTCGCCTCGGGCGGCGACACGGGTGCTGGGGATTCGCCGGGCGGCTCCCGGGTAAGCGAGTCTGGTCAGCACGTCGGGAGCGGAACGAGGAGCAGCGGACGTGAACGAGTCGGCGGTCATCGCCCTACAGCAGGAGATCGCCCGGGACCTGGGTGTCGACGAGGTCTTCGATGCCGAACAGGAGATCGAGCGCCGGGTGGCCTTCCTCACCGAGCGGCTCACTTCCACCGGTCTGCGCGCCCTGGTGCTCGGCATCAGCGGTGGTGTGGACTCCACTGTGGCGGGCCGGTTGTGCCAGCTCGCCGTGGAACGGGCGCGCGCCGGCGGACACGAGGCACGCTTCTATGCCATGCGTCTGCCCTACGGCGTCCAGGCGGACGAGCACGACGCCCAGCTCGCCCTGTCCTTCATCCGGCCCGACCACGTACTGACCGTGGACATCAAGCCCGCCTGCGACGCCGCCCTGGAGGCCACGCTGGCCGCCGGGGTGAACTTCCGAGACGCCCGCCACCAGGATTTCGTGCACGGCAACATCAAGGCACGCCAGCGCATGATCGCCCAGTACGCGGTGGCCGGCGCGCACGACGGGCTGGTGGTCGGCACGGACCAGGCGGCCGAGGCGGTCACCGGCTTCTTCACCAAATTCGGTGACGGCGCCGCCGACCTGGTTCCGCTGGCCGGCCTGACCAAACGCCGGGTACGAGCCCTCGGGGACGCTCTCGGCGCACCAGGTGGCCTGGTGTGGAAGATCCCCACCGCCGATCTGGAGAGCCTCGACGAGGGCAAGGCCGACGAGGACGCGCTCGGCGTCAGCTACGACGCCATCGACGACTTCCTCGAGGGAAAGCCCGTGGATCAGCAGGCCTTCGACACCATCGTCCGCCGTTACCGCCTCACCGACCACAAGCGCCGGCTGCCCAGCGGCCCCTGAGGCCGAGGGGCATCCGGCGGGCGGCGTGCGGCCCCGCGGGAGGCCGGCCGGAGCCGGAACCGGCTCCGATCACGTGGTCCCCGCCATGGAGGGAACGGGGCTCGCGGTGGAGCGTCGGGCAGGCCTTGCACCTGCATTTCCCCGCGGGAAGCGGGACGTCTTTCCTTAGACGACCAACGCACGGGCGACGAGACCGCCGCAGCGGCCCGCGCCTTCCGGGACCACTATGCCGTCACGGCACCCGTCGCGCACACCGGGGGCGCCACCCGGGGCACAGTCAGGTGGGGAACGCCGAGGTCTCGGCCGCACACGGGTCAGCCGTGCCGGGCGCCCCTGCGGCCTCGTGGAGCGCCCCCGCGCCGCGCAGGCGGCGGGAGGCAGGTACCACGCCAACACGCGGGACCGCAGGGGGACATGGGACCCGGCGCTTGCCTGCTATGGTGCGCCGATGTCAGCGATCAAGCAGTTTCAGGTCACCTTCGACTGTGCGGAACCCGAGCGTGTCGCTCGCTTCTGGTGCGAGGTGCTGGGGTACGTCGTACCGCCCCCGCCGGAGGGGTTCGCCTCGTGGGGCGACTTCGATCGTTCGCTGCCGCCGGAGCTGCGGGGTGCGACGTTCGCCTGCGGCGATCCCTCGGGGGTGGGCCCGCGCCTGTTCTTCCAGCGCGTCCCCGAAGGGAAGGCCGTCAAGAACCGGGTGCACCTCGACGTGCGCGTGGGCACCGGACTGGTGAGTGCGGAGCGCCTCGCCGCACTCGAGGCGGAAAGCGAGCGCCTGGTCGCGCTCGGCGCGGTACAGGAGCGAGTCCTGCTCGCCGACGAGTACAACGAGTCCTGCATCGTGATGCGGGACGTCGAGGGCAACGAGTTCTGTCTCGACTGAGCGTCCTGCGCGCCGTCCTCGAACGGGCCCGTCGGTTGTCCCATGGTACGGGGGCGGCGGTCACGTCCCGAGGATGACCCGTTTGCAGGCGGGAGGGTGTGCTCGCGCCCCGGCCGGGGAACCTGTCCGCCCGGGCCGGGCCTGCGAGAGGACTCCATGTGACCACGTCAGAGGCGGGCGACCGGGAGCCCGGCGCCCTCGGGGACGACTACCGGCCCGACCCGCGCCGGTGGCGGGCCCTGTGGGTCACCCTGGTGGCCGGATTCATGAGCCTGCTGGACGTCACGATCGTGGCGGTCGCCCTGCCGACCATCCAGAACGACCTGCACGCCTCCCCCGCCCAGGTGCAGTGGGTGGTGTCCGGCTACTCCCTCACGTTCGCCCTCGCCCTCGTCACCGCCGGCCGGCTGGGCGACGCCCTGGACCGGCGCCGCATCTTCCTGCTCGCCCTCTGCGGTTTCGTGGTCTTCAGCGCGGCCTGCGGGGCCGCGCCCGACATCGCGCTCCTGGTCGTGGCCCGCCTCGCCCAGGGCCTGGCGGCAGGCTTCATGGCGCCCCAGAACTCCGCACTCATCCAGCAGCTGTTCCGTGGGGCGGAACGCGGCCGCGCCTTCGGCTACTTCGGAGCCACCGTCGGCATCTCCTCCGCCTCCGGCCCCGTCATCGGCGGCACGATCCTCGCGCTGGCCGGCGAGCCGCAGGGGTGGCGCTGGGTCTTCTACGTCAATGTCCCCATCGGGATCCTCGCCGTGCTGCTCGGACGCCGTCTGCTTCCCCGCACCCGGCGGTCCGGCCGGGGACATGTGGAAGGGCCCGGCGTACTGCTCCTCGGCCTCGGCGTCTTCGCGTTCATGTACCCCCTGGTCCAGGCGGAGTCCGGCGGACTGAGCCGCCTGTGGTGGATGTTCCCGGTCGGCGTCACGGTCCTCGCCGTCTTCGTCCGGCGGCAGCGCCGCCTCGTCGCCCGGGATCGGCAGCCGCTGCTGGATCCGCGGCTTTTCACCACGGTGCGCGGCTACGCGGTCGGCGCCGGCGTCGGCACGCTCTACTTCCTCGGTTTCAGCGGCGTCTGGCTCGTCTTCGCGCTCTTCTACCAGCACGGTCTGGACTTCTCGCCCCTCCGGTCGGGCCTCGCCGTCACCCCGTTCGCCCTGGGATCGGCGGGTGCGGCCGTGGTCTCGGGCCGGCTGGTGGACCGGTTCGGCCGCCTGCTCACCGTGTGGGGTCTCGCGGGCGTGATCGTCGGCCTGGGCTCGACCGCTCTGCTGCTGCGCTTCGCGCCGCTGGACATCGCTCCCTGGATCGCCGCCCCCGCCCTGTTCATCGGAGGTATCGGCAGCGGCTTCGTGGTCTCCCCCAACATCACCATGACGTTGCGCGACGTACCGGTGCGGATGGCAGGCGCGGCCGGCGGCGCGCTGCAGACCGGTCAGCGCCTCGGCGCCGCGGTGGGCACCGCGGCGCTGCCGGGCCTCTTCTATCTCGTGCTCGGCAGGACCGACGACTACCCGGTGGCCCTCGCCATCGCGTTGAGCGCCGCCCTCACCATGATGCTGGCGTCGCTGGTCCTGGCCTCGCTCGACTGGTGGCGCGACCGGCGAACGCGCGCTCCGCACCAGAAGTGCCCGGAGGAGGTCGCGAACAACCCGGTGCATGCCCGGCAGAACTGACCGGCCCGGCGAGACGGCCGGACCGGTGGATCCGGGAGGCCCCCCGACGCGCATCCGCCTTCTAGCCCGGCTGCGCGACGATCTGGATCAGATTGCCGCAGGTGTCGTCGAAGACGGCGGTGGTCACGGGCCCCATCTCCAGGGGCTCCTGGGTGAAGCGCACTCCGAGGTCGCGCAGGCGCGCGTACTCGGCCGCGACGTCGTCGACGGCGAACTGGGCGAGCGGGATGCCGTCCGTGACGAGCGCGTCGCGGTAGGCCTTGGCGGCCGGGTGGCCCGCGGGCTCCAGGAGGAGTTCCGTGCCGCCGGGCTGTTCGGGCGACACGACGGTCAGCCAGCGGTCCTTCTCCCCCACCGGGACGTCGTGCTTCTTCGCGAATCCGAGGACCTCGGTGCAGAAGCGGAGGGCCTCCGCCTGGTCGTCGACGAAGACGCTGGTCAGATGAATCCTCATGGTGTGCTCTCCTCGGGACCGGACGGGTCGGGCAGGGGCCACCGCTCGGCGATCTGCCGCAGCGGAGCCGTGTTCGGGTCATGGAACTTGTAGCGGCCCTCCCGTCGCGTCTCGACCAGCCCCGCGGCCTCCAGCACGGCGAGGTGCTGGGAGACCCCCTGGCGGGAGATCGCGAGCTGATGCCTCATGGCCAACCGCGAGCAGATCTCGAACAGGGTCTGTCCGGACTTCTCGACGAGCTCGTCGAGGATGACGCGGCGAGTGGGATCGGCCAACGCTTTGAACAGGTCTTCGGCCACACCCCACTATAGGCAAGCGTTCACTTGCCTATCAAGTCCCCTCGCGGACGGCGCCGAGGGCAGGCAGGAGTCGCCGCGCGTTGCCGCGATAGATGCCGCGACGCTGGTGCTCGGTGAACGCGTGGTCGGCCTCGACGGCCGGCACCGTGAACTCGGTGATGATCTCCGCGGAGGCGGCGGGCCAGTCCGTGCCGAAGAGGATCCGGTCGGCGCCGGCCGTCTCCACGAGGGTGCACGCCGGGGCGAGCGGGCCGGCGGTGTCGTAGTAGAAGCGGTGGAGAACGTCCCGCACCCGGCCCGGGTCGAGGGGTGGAGCGCAGTGGTCGCCGAAGGCCTCCAGACGGGTGGCGATCTGCGGGAGGAATCCGCCGGCGTGGGGCAGGACGACCGAGAGCCGCGGGTACCGGTCGAGTGTCCGCGTGCGGATGAGGTTCACCGCCGCGCGCGTGGTGTCCAGCAGGAAGTCGCACATGAAGTTCGGGACCCCGGCGACGGTGGGCACTCCCGGTGGCTTTCCCGGAAGGTCGAGCGGGTGGGTGAAGAGGACGCCGGAACGTTCGTCGACTTCGGCGAGGAAGCGGTCGTACGAGGGGTCGCCCAGGTAGACGCCGTTGTGGTTCGCCTTGACGCTCACTCCGACGGCGCCGAGGCCGTCGTAGGCGCGCTCGAGCGCCCACGTGGTGACGTCCGGGTGGTCCAGGAGGGCCGGGCAGAGGAAGGCGAAACGGCCCGGGTGCCGGTGCGTCAAGCCGGTCAGCGCGTCGAAGAGAACCGACAGGCCTTCCCTGGCCTGCGCCGCGGAACGGTACCGGTCCTGCATGGTGGGGTTGAGGACGGCGGTCGCGATTCCCGTCCGGTCCATGAGAGCGAGTGTGGCGTCCTCGTCCCAGCGCGCCCACCAGAGCAGGTCCGCCTTGCGGACCACCCCCGCGCGCTCTGCCCACTCCACCCATTCCGGGGCGGTGAAGTGATGGTGGACGTCGATCTTCGCCGCTCGTCCGGAGTCGTCCCCCTCTGCGGCCCCGCCGGACCTGCCCCCTCCCCCGGCAGGGGACACCCGGGGAGGCAGTGTGGTGCCGGCTGTGGAGGCCAGGGCCCCACCGGCTATGAGCAGACCACGCCGGCTCAACGGCCGACTCGATTCCGACATTCGCATGTCCCTTCGTGACGCCGGCGCTCCGGCACTCCACCGTGACCCTCCCGGGGGAGTACGGGCCTGTCGGGAGACGCCGCCGAGGGACGAATTGCGCCGGATGGAGCAGAGGGGCACCACCGAGGGGCACGGCGCTTCCCGCACGCCTCTGTTACTCGGCAAGCCAACGTGGTAGTCATTAAAATGACTACTCAGGTTGATGACTATGGAAAGGTGACGCGTGAACACCTCCGACCGTTTCCGCGCAGCCGTCGACGACGGGGACCTCGCGGCCCTGGACGACCTGTTCACCGACGACGTCCGCCTCTACAGCCCCGTCACGTTCACGCCCTTCGAAGGCAAGGACGCGGTGAGGGGACTCTTCGGGGTCCTGCTGCGGACTTTCGAGCACTTCCGCTACATCGGCCACTACACCGGCACCGCGCAGACCAGCACCGACGCCACCACCGCACCGTCCGCGGTGCTGCTCTTCCGCGCCGAGGCGGGCGGCAAGGAGATACACGGCATCGACCTGCTGCACTTCGACGACGACGGCCGGATCAAGGAGTTCACCGTCATGGTGCGGCCCCGGTCCGCCGTCCACGCCCTCGGCGAGGCCGTGCTCGCCGGACTGGTCGCGGACGGGCTGGTCCCGGATCCCGCCCGTCCGTAGTCCGGTTGTCCACCTCGGGAGCCATGAGCCTGTACCTCGCCGAACGGACCGGTCCGCGTGCGAGGATGACGCCCGTGACCGGATCGTCTTCCCCCCGTGTTGCCGAGGGCGCGCCTCGTGACCGCGGCTTGGGTCCCCGTGTGGCCGCCGTGCTCGTGTTCGGGTCCTCGGCCGCGGTCCTGGTCGTCGAGATCGTCGCCCTGCGGTTGTTGGCGCCCTATCTCGGCCTCACCCTCGAGACCAGCACCCTGGTGATCAGCATCGCGCTCACGGCGATCGCCCTCGGCTCCTGGCTGGGCGGGCGGGTGGCGGACCAGGTCAGCCCAACTCGGCTCCTGGGCCCCTCACTCGGCATTTCAGGAGCGGTCGTCGCACTGACCCCCGCCGTGCTCCGCACCATCGCGGAACGGGCGCCGGCGCTGCTCCTGCTGATCGCGGCGCTGACCATCCTGGTGCCGGGCGCGCTGCTGTCCGCGGTGACGCCGATCGCGACCAAGCTACGGCTCACCAGCCTCGCCGAAACCGGCACGGTCGTCGGCAGGCTGTCCGGTGTCGGCACGGTCGGGGCGATCTTCGGCACCGTCTTCACCGGCTTCGTCCTCCTGTCGAGGCTGCCGGTCAGCAGCATCCTGATCGGTCTCGGCACACTGCTGCTGCTCGGCTCGGCGCTCGTGGAGTGGCGTACGCGCGGCTGGAGCGGAACGCCCGCCCTGACCCTCGTGGTGGTCGCCGGCGGCTTCGCCACCACGGTCGCGCCCGGGGGCTGCGACACGGAAACCAGGTACCACTGCGCGCGGGTCGTCGCCGACCCGGACCGGGACGGCGGCCGCGTCCTGGTGCTGGACGGGGTGCGTCATTCCTACGTCGACGTCGAGGACCCGGCCTTCCTGGAATTCGCGTACGTGCGTGCCATCGCGTCGGTGGCCGACTCCGCCTTTCCGGCAGGTGAGCCACTGGCCGCCCACCACCTCGGCGGTGGCGGGCTCACCCTCCCCCGCTACCTCGCGTCGACGCGCCCCGGAACGCGCAGCCTGGTGTCGGAGATCGACGGCGGGGTGGTGCGCATCGACCGGGAACGGCTCGGGCTGGAACCGCAGTCGGGCGTGGACGTGCGCACGGAGGACGGAAGGCTGGGCCTGCGGCGGCTCGACGCCGGCGGCCGCGACCTCGTCGTCGGCGACGCCTTCGGCGGCGTGAGCGTCCCCTGGCACCTCACCACGGTCGAGGCGATGACCGAAGTACGGCGGGTGCTGGACGAGGACGGCCTCTACGTCGCCAACCTCATCGACCACGGCGATCTCGCCTTCGCACGCGCCGAAGCGGCCACGCTGAGCACTGTCTTCGAGCACGTCGCGCTCCTCGGCGAGCCCACCGACATCGGGCTCGCCCCCGCCTCCGGCGCCAGGGGAGGAAACCTGGTGGTGGTGGCCTCCGACCGGGCGATCGACCTCCGCGCGGTCCAGGAAGCGCTGGACGCCCGGGACACCGGCTGGCGCATCGCCGACGGCGACGCCCTGACGTCGTGGATCGGCGACGCCCCCCTGCTCACCGACGACTACGCACCCGTCGACCAGCTCCTGCAGCCCTACGGCCCCCGGAACGGGCGGTGACGGAAGGGACGCCGTCCGTGCGTCCCGCTCACCTCCGCATCACCGCCCCGGCACACACCACGCGGCGGGCGCCGTCGTTTCGGTGCGGTGGCTCCCGGGCAGATTTCCGGCAGCCGGGTCCCCGCCCAGGGGTTCCGGGGAGGGGGAGCGCTGCGGTGCCCGACCATGTGCGGACGGCGGACGGACGGCGATTACGGGTCGATGTATCGGGAGATCCACACGGGCGCCCGGTCTTCCTCCTGCACGGCATGCCGGGCAGCCGGGTGGGGCCCAGACCCCGGTCGATGTTCCTCTACCAGCGCGGTGCCCGCCTCATCAGCTACGACCGGCCCGGCTACGGCGGTTCGGACCGGCGGCCAAGCCGCCGGGTCGCGGACGTCGTCCAGGACGTGGCCGTCGTCGCCGACTCCCTGGAGCTGGAGAGGTTCGCGGTGGCCGGCCGCTCCGGTGGCGCCCCGCACGCCCTGGCCTGTGCGGCGCTGCTGCCCGACCGGGTGACGAGGGCCGCCGCGCTGGTCGGTCTCGCACCGCAGAACGCGCAGGGTCTGAACTGGTTCGAAGGCATGGCCCCGTCCAACGTCTCCGAGTTCCGTACGGCCGTGGCCGATCCGGAACGGTTCGCGGCCGGGATCATCCCGCGCTCCGCACGGATCCGCGACAACCCCGCCCGGCTGCTGGAGGAACTGCGCGACGACCTCACCGCCGACGACCGTCTGATCGTCTCCGACAACACGGTCCGCTCCATGCTGATGCGCAACTACCGTGAGGCGCTGCGCACGTCGCCCTACGGCTGGATCGACGACGCGCTGGCCATCACCGGGCCGTGGGGATTCGACCCCTCCTCGATCCGGGTGCCCGTGCTGCTGTGGCACGGTGCGCAGGACGTCTTCTCACCGGCCTCGCACTCGGCCTGGCTCGCCGACCGCATCCCGCGCGCCACAGCCGTGCTGGAAACAGGCGCGGCCCACTTCGCCGCCCTGCGCGCGCTGCCCGAGGTGCTGACCTGGCTGCTCGCCGACTGAGCGGCGTCACACCGCCAGCGGCTCCAGATCCCGGTAGATGCGCTGCTCGCGGACGACGAGCCGGGTGATGCCGTTGTCCTCGCCGAGCAGCCGCCGCAGCTCGGTGAGCGCCTCGTCCCGCAGCAGCCGCCCCTCGGCCTCGCGGCCCAGCGACCGCAGCGTGAGGGAGTGGTTGGCGGCCACGGCCAGGCTCTCCGGGTGATGATGCCCCAGGACGACGCGCAGCGCCGCCAGCTCCCGCTCCTCACGGACCCGCGCCTCGTCCACACGGCCTTGTGAATAGAGGACGTTGGAGTAGTTCACGCCGGCGAACAGGGTGTGCGGGTGATCCTCCCCGAGCACGTCCGTCATCCTCGACAGCACCTTGAGGAACACGGTCTCGGCCTCCTCCAGGTCGCCGCAGCCCCAGTGGAAGATGCCGAGGTTGTTCAACGCGGCCTGGGTGTACGGATGGGCCTCGCCCGGCACCTTCATGTACTCGGCGAGCGCCTCCAGGGCCACGTCGCGCGCGGCCTCCCGCTCGTCCGCCGCGAACAGGTCGGCCGCCATGTTCAGGTCGCAGGCCAGCGAGTCCGGTGTCGGCGCCTCGTACTGCGCCCGGTACTGGGTCCGGGTGGCCGCGGTCAGCCGGTGGGCGTCCTCCAGCTGGCCGTCCCGGCGCAGCGACACCGCCAGCGACTTGGCGCAGCGCAGCGTGCCGGGGAACTCCTTGCCCAGGATGCGCTTGTGGGCGTCGTAGGCCCTCGCCAGCGTCGTCACCGACTCCGCGTACCGGCCCACCTCCCTCAGGTCACGTCCCAGGCGCTCCGCGGAGGCCAGCGTGTAGGGGTGGTCGGGTCCCAGGACGTCCATGCGCCGGTCCAGGGTGTCCTGGTCGATCCTGCGGGCGTCGCCGTACTTGCCCACCATGCGCAGGGCGAGGGCGAGGTTGTTGGCCGCGCTGAGGGTGCGCCGGTGCGACTCGTGGAAGATCTGGCCGAAGCCGCCGTGCGCCCGCTCGGCGAGCTCCACCGCCCTGCGGTACTCGCCCAGCGCGGCGAGGTCACTGGCGAGGGAGGACATGGTGACGTAGGTGTGCGGGTGCGACGGGCCGAGGACCCTGGTCTGCCGTTCCAGCAGCTCTTCGTCGATGGCCCGCGCCTCCACGTAACGCCCCTGCGACCGCAGGACGTTGGCGAGCTGACAGCGCAGGTAGAGGTACTGGATGTCGTCCTCGCCCAGGGTCGGCAGCCAGTGCTGGAGCAGGTCCTCCGCGAGCCGTTTGGCGGCGGGGAAGTCGCCGCGCTTCCACAGGTAGCGGACGCGGTCGATGAGCAGCCTGCGGGTCTCGGGGGCCTCGCTGCTGCGGGCGTCGGAGGCGGCCAGGTGCGGCCAGATGAGGGCGAACCGGGGCCAGGTCTCGGGGTCGTCGATGGGTTCGTCACCGTCGGGCCGTACACCCGCCAGGACGGTGTGCACGACCTTGCGGGCCTCGCGTTGTTCCTCATCCGACATCTGGGAACGGATCACGGCCTGCACCAGACGGTGCACCTGGATGCTGCCGGTCTTCTGGTCGACCTTGGCGAGCGCGAAACGGCCGATCTCGCGCACGATCTTGCCGAGGAGCAGGCTCTCCTGGAGGGAGGCGTCGTAGGGTTTGAGCGCCTCCATCATCTCTTTGCGGTAGAGCAGTTTCGCGGAGATCGGCTCCGGGCCGAGGAAGGCGCACAGCTGGAGCAGCCGGACCGCGGCGCGTGAGCGTTCCTCCATCCGGGCGATCGACACGTTCCAGGTGGCGGCGACCGTCTCGGGGTAGTCGGAGGGCTGGTTGAGGGCGAGCACCTCGGTGGTCTGCCGGGCCAGCTGCCGCAGGTAGTCCTCGATCGGGGTGGCCGTCTCGGCCAGCCACGCAGCCGCCTGCTCGACCGCCAGCGGCAGGTCGCCGACGGCCTCCGCCACCCGCTCGGCGTCCTCGGCGGCCAGTCCCCCGTCCTTGCGCCGGGTCAGGTGCTCGACGCTCTCCTCGCGCAGGAACACGTCGATCTGTTCGGACGCGCCGTGCTGCGACCAGGCCTGGTTGCGGGAGGTGACGAGGATGTGCCCGCTGCCGCCGCGGGGGAAGTACGGGGCGAGCCCGGCCGGGTCGTCGGCGTTGTCGAAGACCAGGATCCAGCGTTTGGTGGGCAGTCCGCGCGACAGCCGTTGCACGGTCTCCTGGCAGGCCAGCGTGATGTCCTCGCCGCCGGGCACGCCGATGCGGGCACCCAGTTCGGCGAGGGAGGCGACGACGTCGTCGATGTGCTCGGCGGACGTCCACCACACCAGGTCGTAGTCGGCCATGAACCGGTGCACGTACTCGATGGCGAGCTGGGACTTGCCCACTCCGCCCAGTCCGAACAGTGCTTCGGGCTGCGGCGGTCCGGGGGTGCCGCCGAGCTGGTCACGGATCCGTTCCAGGATCACGTTGCGTCCGGTGAACGTGGTGTTGCGCTGCGGAGCGTTCCAGATCGCCGGTGTGTTGCCGGGGAAGCGGGGCGCGGTGGGCGTGGACTCGACAGTGAGCGAGGGCAGTTCGAGGGCGCGCAGCAGGACGGTCACGCATTCCGCCTCGTCGAGCCGGTGCAGGTCGACGAACGCCTCCGGGAGGCGTTGGACCTCGTCCACCCGCAGCGCCATCACCGGGGGGTGCGCGGCGTGCGCGGAGGGGTCGGTGAGGGTGCGCCAGACGGAGTCGGCGTAGCGGGACTTCTCGAAGACCTTCGACAACAGCACCAGGGTGCGGGTGGCGGGGCTCGCGGGTTCGGCCGGCCCGGTGGAGATGTCGTGCAGGGTGACCTCGCAGCCGGCCCGCCTGAGCAGGTACCTGACCCAGTCGGCCCAGGTGCGGTTCTCCGCTGCGTACGTCACCAGGAAGCCGGCGGCGCCGGCCGCCGGCCGACGCCGGAGGTAGGCGTCACGGCAGCGCAGCCGCACCGCCTCGGGGATCGGTGCGAGGGAGGTGACTTCGCGGTCGGAGATGACGGCGGTCAGCCGTTCGAAGGCGGACAGCAGGGAGTTGGCGATCCCGCTCTCGTCACCGACCGTGGCGAGGGTCTCCTCGTAGGCGTAGTAGGGCCGGTAGGGAATCTCCACGTTGCCCCAGTAGGCGCTGCTCTCCTGGGCGGACAGTTCCTGCCCGTCGGGCCCTTTGGGCAGTCCCTCGAACCGCATGCGGGCCAGGGCCCGTCCCGCGTCGACCTTCTCCTTCTCGCCCTCGTCGATGCGCATGGGCACCGGCAGCACCCGGATGCGGCGCGGACGGTAGCCGTCCTCGATGGAACGGGCCACGGCCGCGGCGCCCTCCAGGGCCTGATCGCTCAGTGTGAAGCAGTCCACCAGTACGTCCGGCATCTGCATGGTGCAGATGTCCGCGTTGTCCGATAATCCGGTGCGGCTGTCGATCAGGACGTAGTCGTAGGTCGCCTTCATGTCGGCACGCAGTGCGTTGAGGAACTTGCCGCCGCCCAGACGTTCGTAGAAGTTGTCCCACTCGAAGGAGGTGACCGTCGTCGAGTACGCCCGGTCCTGGCGGCCCGCGGAGAGGAAGTCCAGTGAACCGCCGTCCGGGAAGCGCAGGTCGAAGCGTTCGGGGCGGATGGACAGGGCGTGCTGTTCGACGTGGGCGTAGGGAAGGTGCCAGTCGTCGGGCCGCTCGTGCGTGCCGGTGGTCGCGGCCCAGGCGTAGTCCTCGATGATGTTGATGACACCGGGGGTGGCCGCCAGGGCCTTGAGGTCGAGGAAGGGGTGGAAGAAGCGGTGCAGGCCGGGGGCTTCGAGATCCCAGTCGACGGCCAGGACGCGCTTGCCGCCGGCGGCCAGGATCCAGGCCGTGTTGGCCAGGGCCATGGTGCGTCCGGTGCCGCCCTTGTACGAGTAGAAGGTGATGATGCGTCCATCCCGCGCGGCCGTCATTCTTCTCCTTCGTCGTCGGGTCCGCCTGCCGGGTCCGGCGGCTGGAGGGGCCCCGTCAGCCGGGGTCTGGGGACGTGGGGGCCGGGTGGCGGGTGGGCCTCGGCGTGTTTGAGGTACTGCCGGGTGGTGTGTGCCACGACGGCCGGGAGCACGTCGGTGAAGGCCTTCAGGGTGGGGACGCCGTTGACCGCGATGCGGGTGTCGGTGCGTCTGCCGCGTTCGAGGGTCTGGGGCAGGGTCCGCTCGAGTTCGGCGGTCAGCCGTCTGCCCTCGTCGCCGTGGCACTGCAGGTCGGCCCGGTTCCACGGCACGATGGCGCTGATCCAGGGCAGCGAGGCGCGGTCGAACGCCTCGAGACGGTCCCGCCGGCCGTCGTCGGTCAGCGCCCAGCGGTCCACCAGGAGGATGCCGGGACGGCCCGCCGCCTTGCCCTCCCGGGCCGCCCCGGCCCCTCCCGGAAGGTGGGTGTCCTCGTCGTCGAAGGAGGAGACGGTGATCCGGTAGTCCAGCGAGCGGATCAGCTCCCGGGCGAGCGCGGGCAGCGGCCGCGTCGACTCGGAGTGGTAGGGGTTCCAGTCCTGTGGATCGTCACCGTACGGGCCGGTGTCCCGGTACTCCGGGATGGTGTCCCGGGTGGGGGCGGCCACCGTGAGGTGGATGCGCCGGGGTCCTTCGCCGCGTGGCCGGAAGGCGCTCGGCGTGTGCTCGTAGTCCCGGGGTCTGCTGGCCGGCAGCGGGGTCTGCTCGGCGACCTGGACGATCCGCTGGGCGAGGCTGAGCACGGTCTCCTCGTACTCGTCCCGCAACCGGCTGAGTTTGATCAGCCCGTAGATTCCGTTGGTCGCGTACCGCTCGCCGAAGGTGGCGTGGTCGAGGTGCAGGTGCCTTACGGAGTCGGGCAGTTGGGCGTAGTCGACGCGCGTCCACAGGGCAGGGACGATGGCGGAGATCTCCCGTCCGTCGACGGCCTTGACCCGAACCTGGCGCTCATGGAAGGCATACCATTCCCTGCCGCACATCTCGCTGGTGAAGTAGCGCGGGGAGAGCAGCGGCACGAACACCCGGCAGCGGGCGAGGTTCTCGCTGAGCTTCTGCGGCCAGCCGTCGCCGGAGCTCATGTCCCGGTCCATGAATCCGGCGAGCGCCCCGGCGGGCAGGTCGGTGAGGGCCATGATGTGGTTGCACAGGTCCCGGTAGAGGACGTGCACCCAGTGGTCGGGATCGCCGCCGCCCGGGCCCACGCGCGGTGTGTGGGCGTAGCTGAGGAAGAAATAGGGCTGGTCGTCCGAAGCCCTGTCCCGTTCCCTTTCGGGTACGTCCAACCCGTCCCCCACCCGTTGTCGCACCCGCGCCCGCGCGGTCACCCGACCGGAGTCAACAATGTGCCCGACGACCACCCCGTGCGGACCGTGTGTTTCACGCCAATCGTCGAACGGATCGTGGGCAGTTGACTTGTCGCCTCGTCGACGACGGGCCGCATCCGGAACAGCAGGACCGTTCGTCCCGACCATTCCCGCCGTACGAGGAGATCACTCGGAAGCCGCTGTCCGACCTCCGCGAAGTCGCTGTCGTCCAGGGCGGCGTCCTCGTACGAGATCCAGTTGCCCCGTTCCCCGACGACGCACCGGTAGGTGCGGTGGGGTGGCGGTGGTGTCATCCGGTACTCGGCGAGGTGGAGTGCGCTGCACACCTCGAACCCCACGCGCAGCAGCAGGACTTGTGCGTCCGCCTCGTACAGACGGGCCAGTGGGGAGCGCTCGCCGAGGTGACAGTGAGGATGGTGCCCGTCGAGAAGTTCCGCCGCCCGGGGCCCCAGTCCGGCCAGCGAGGTCTGCGGGTGGGCGCTGCGGACGGCACCGGGTGTGGTCCGTACGCACTCGGCGAGGGCGCCCATCGTCGGGCAGGGGGTGGTGGCCGGCCTGAAGGGGAGCATGTCCTCCCGGAAGGCGCGCGCCTGTTCCTCGTCCAGGCCCGCCACGAGGGCTCGGTGGGCGCGCGAGGTCCTGGAGTTCTCCGGGGTGAAGGCGGGCACGATCAGGGTGCCGTGGGGACCGAGCGCCCCGAGCAGTGCGTCACGCACCCGCTCGGGGGCCGTACCGGTGCCCCGGAGCGAGGCGTGCACCATGAGGACGCCTCCGCGGCGGATGCCCAGTGCGCCGAGGGCCGCGTGGAGTCCGCCGGCCTCAGGCACCACACCCGTCCCTCCGTGCGGCCCACTCGGCGCGCAGTTCGGCCACCAGGGCGGCCCCGGTTCCGGTCAGGTCGCGGGCCGCCGGTCCGGACAGCTCGGTGAAGGCCCGCTCCGCCCGCTCCCCGGCCGCTGCCGCCCCGGGTGTTCCGCTCGCGTGCCGGGTGGTGTCGTCGAGCGCCTCGACGGCTTCGGTGATCAGGTGCCCGGCCGGGGTGCCCGGAACGTTGAGGTCCGTCACCCGCCGCAGGCCGGCGAGCCGGGCTCGTCGGCCGAGCAGCGGCAACGCGACGGCGATGTGCGCGGGTTGAGCATCGACGGCCACACCCAGGGCGCCGTATCCATCGGTGTCGAGCCGCACTCCGGCGCCGGCGGCGAGGGGGGTGACGGCGTCGGCGCGCAGCGCGTCGCGGTCGCCCGGCCGTCCTGGCTCGCGCTCGGCGAGGATCCGGTGGGCAGTGCGCAGACGCTCCCCGAACGCGGTCAGGGCGGACGGCTCCAGCGGATCGGTGACGGCGGCGCCGAAACGGGTGCGCCAGGGGTCGGCGTCGTCGACGAGCAGCGGCCCGGGGGCCTTCACGTCGACGAAGGCGGACGGCCGCCATCGGGGTGCGTGTCGCTCCTCGTCCACCGTGAGGTCGGTGCCGCCGGGCGTGCGGACGGTGAACTGCCGTCCGTGGACGGTGACGTCGACGTGACCGGGGGCGGTGAGGGACAGGGTGCCGAGCGTCGGGAGGTGCAGTGTGGTGTCCCGCTGGTCCCAGGACAGGCGCAGGGGTACACGGGCGTGAACGGCGGTGGCGACCGCGGCGGCGGCGACGCGGGCGATGAGAGCGTCGTCGGACGGGGCGTGCCTCAGCGAGGCGCGCAGGTGGCTGTTGGACATGACCCGGTCGAGGGCGACGGCGCTCCCCTCGTCGGCGTCCAGCCGGAGCAGGGCCTGCCAGGCCCCGTCCCAGTCCGTGCGTCCGGCCAGCCGTTCACCGGTGTGGACGAGCAGTTCGCGGTCCTGTCCGAGCTGGGCGAAGCGCAGCTCGGTCGCGTCCCTGACGCCCGGGAACAGGGCGCGTTCGGTGATCCGCTCCGCGATGCCCTCGACCAGGGCACGCAGATCGGCACAGAAGACCGACGGATTGTCGAACATCCGCTCACTGCTGTACCGGTGCGCGTAGAGGCCGCCTCCGCAGGACGTGACGACCGGGCAGCGCCTGCACGCTGCGGCGACGCCTTGGAGGCCGAGCCTGCGGGCCTGGACGCCCGGGTGGCCGGAGAACTCGTCGAAGCCGTGCCGGAAGACATCGTATCCGGTGGCGGGGGCGCCGTCGTAGGCGGCCTTCAGCGAGTCGGCCTGCTCGAAGGCGCCGTCCGTCTCCACGACGGCCAGGTCGGAGGGCGCCAGTCCCATGGCCTCGGTCAGGCTGGGGCCGCCGCGCAGTGTGCTCAGCACCGAGTCGAAGGTCCTGACGGGTACCTTCCGGCCCTGCTCCTGCCAGCGGTCGAAGACCGCCAGCAGCCAGTCGGCGTACGGGACCGGGGAGTCGGAGCCGGGCGAGCCGGCGGGTGGCGGGTTGTCCCAGGTGGAGTGGGGCAGGAGGTAGTCGATCCGAGGGGGGTCCAGCGCGGTGAGCGCGTCGTGGACGGCTACGGGGTCGTTGGCGACGTCCACGGTGCACAACAGGCCGCCGAACAGGTGCTGGTATGCGGGAGTCCGCAGCAGGCCGATGGCGCGCAGGACCCGCTCGTGGCTGCTGCGGCCGCGGCGGTCGAGGCGGTGCCGGTCGTTGGCGACACGGTCGCCGTCGAGTGAGATGCCCACCCGGACGTCGAATTCCCTGAACACGTCCAGGTGACGTCTGCCCAGTTGTAAGCCGTTGGTGTGAATGCGCAGATCCAGCGCGGTGACCGCGCCCACGGTGGCGCTGAGTTCGGAGCAGATGGCGTGGATCCGGGCAGGGCCCGCGAGCAGGGGTTCACCACCGTGGAGGATCACGGTGACCGAGTCCAGAGCGTGTAACCGGGCGTAATCCGCGAGCCTTCGGGCGGTCTGTGCGACCGTTTCCTCGGCGATGACCACGGGCCGTGCTTTCCAGCTCTGGTCCGCGTGCTCATATACGTAGCAGTGATCGCACGCCAGATCACAGCGGCTGTGAATTTTGAGTACCAGTTGCCGGAGCGGAGTGCCCGCGGGGTCTCTCATTTACGACAGACTATCGCGAGCCGTCAGTCTCTCTCCAATTCCCGTCGATTCTCCTGCCCCGTGATGTCGAGGGGACGGGATTTCCGGCGGGTTGGAGGGCGAACGGGTCGCGTCCGGTGGCTGCCGGTCGTGACCCGCCGTACGTCGTGTGGATCCCGAGCGCCCGGTCCGAGTGCCGCGCGGGTCTCAGAGCGCCGAGTCGAACGTCACCGGTTTCGCGGGGCGGCGACCGCCGGCCTCCCCGACTCGGGCCGCCGTTCTGGCGGCGTCACGCGGGTCGATCGCCGCGAGCGGGGTGAGCCGTCGACGCCGCGCGGGTCCGGGGACCGGTCCTCGCTCGGCGAACATTTGTGCGTTCATCGTGCTGATGTCTCCTTCCATGGACACCGGCTTGTCCCCGGTCCAAAGGGGACCAGAGGTCCGGTGCCATGGCGGTTTCGGACTGCTGCGAAGGGGACAGCGCGGGCTAAGGCGGACCCTACCCCAGGCATGTGTCCACAGGATGGCCTCGCGGGCCGTTCGCGGTCATACTCTGAACCCTCAGAGGTGGGCGACGACTTCGGGGGTGGTCGATGAGCGCCGCTGTTCCCGGTCCCAGCACCACATTGACCGAGCGGGATCTTCCTCCGCTGTTCCGGTCAAGTGATCAATGGGCGATCGCCCGTCAGAGTGAGTCCTTCCGCGCCGTGCGCACACAACTGGTCGTCCTGCTGACCGCCACCGCCGCCGCGATGCTGGCCGAACGTCTCGACAGCCGCATCCCGGCGGCGGTAGCCGCGGCGCTGTACGCGCTCAGCATCGTCCTGGGTCTGCGCATCGCGCGGCGCCGCTCCCGCAGTCATTGGCAGGCGCACCGGGCCGTGGCCGAGTTGCTGAAATCGCTCGCCTGGCAGTACATGGTGCACGGTGGCCCCTTCCACTCCCGGGTACCCAACCCCGAAGCGCTGTTCGAGGAACGTCTGGAGGCGCGACTGCGGGAGCTGCGCAAGGTCGGCTGGCAGGACTCCCGGGGCGGGGGCGGCTCCCGGGGTGCCCGGCAGATCACCCCGGCCATGCGGGCGGTCCGGGCCAAGCCCTTCACGGTGCGCCGGGACATCTACCTCCGCGACCGGCTCCTGGAGCAGCAGGCCTGGTACAGGCTCCGGGCCGGCCAGGCCCACCGGGCCGCCGCGCGCTGGTCGTCCATCACCGCGCTGCTGACCCTGCTCGCCCTGGCCGCGGCCGTGCTGCGGGCCGCCGGTCTGATCGACGACTGGGATCTGACCGGTCTGCTCAGTACCGCCGCGGCGACGGGCGTGGCCTGGCAGGAGGTGCGGCGGCACCGGCCGCTCACGTACGCGCACTCGCTCGTCGAACAGGACCTGGACACGCTGAGGGTCGCGATGACCACCACGGTGACGGAGGACGGCTGGGCGGAGGCGGTGGCCGAGGCGGAGCGGCTGGTGTCTCCTCAGCACTCGGACTGGCTGGGCACGTTCGGCCGTTGACGGCGCCCGGCCCGGGTCGACGCCGTGTCAGTCGCGCGGCACGCCCGGTTCCCACAGCACCGTCACGGGCACGCCGGTGCGCCGGGCGTACGCCACCACGTCCCCGGTGCCGCCGGGGCCTCGGGCCGGACGGCCGTCCCAGACGGCGACCAGCCGGTCGGCGTGGTCGACGATCCAGCGGCCCGCCGCGGAGTACGCCTCCTCGTGCGTCGGCTCGGTCGGAAGCTGCACCCGTCCGGTGCAGGACCCCAGGATGCGTCGGTAGGAGGTCCGGGCGGTGGCGTCGCCGAGGTGCGCCTCGTAGTCCATGCCGGGGATCACCGCCGTCACCGGGACGCCGCTGGCCAGCGCGATGTCGGCGAACAACTGGTCGGCACCGGCAGCGAGACTGGTGAGCGCCTCCAGGATGCCGTCGTCCCGCAGCAGTCGGCGCATGCCGGAGCGTACGGAGGGTTCCACGGCGGCCGGAATCGACCGGTGTCCGGTGACACCGATGCGGGTCACGCCGGTACGGAGGGTGCGCTGCTCCGCGGGGTGCGGCCCGTGCGCGGTCGTCGTCCGAGCCGCGGAGCCGGTTCCCTCCACGACAAGCCCCTTCCCGCTCGCTGTCCGTGACCACCACCTTAGCGCCGGGTGACACGCGTACGCAGGGGCCCCGTGGCCGGCTCGAACGGAGTCGGCGGCTCTCCCCCGAGAGGGCCGCGTGAGGGGAAGAGTCCGTCGCGCCCCCGGGAGACGAGCCGCTGTCGGCTGGGCAGCAGTCGGCGCATGCCGCTGCCCGCGCTCCGCGATGCGTGCGCACGCCGTGCCGAGGGGAGCATGTCGTGCCCGGGAACCACCGGCCGTTCGGTCGCGCCGGTCAGTATGGTCCCGTGGACCATGTACGGTGCGGGCTCGCGGCGAACCCGCTCTCCCTCTTCGAGGAAGCGGCCGCGGCCGATCCGTCGCTGCCGCGGACCGTGATGGCGGGGCTGGTCCGGAGCGGGGCGGCACGTGGAGCGACGCCGCCCGTTCCTGAACGCGGCCACGGGTGGCGGTGAGCCGTTCGGGGGCCGCGAGCGGTAAGGCGTCGCGCGCCGCGCCGGAGCACGGTGCCGCCGGGCCGCGCACTGAGCCGGGTCGGTCGACGCGGTTACTTGATCAGAGCATTGGCTCCGATGATGACCAGACCGATGACCATGTCTCCGGTTCCGGCCCGGACGGAGGCCGGCCAGCCGCGGCCCGCGCGACGCGCCGTCCATGCTCCGCCGACCGCGAGAACCAGGGTGTTGAACAGCAGCGCGACGTCCACGGCGTCGCTCTCCGTCCACCAGGAGGGCACGGCGGTCAGCAGGAACACGACGGTGGGGACGGCCGCGGCGACGACCGGCCACTCCGCGAACATGGCGCGCAGTCCCACCCGGAGACCGCTTCCGTCCGCCGACATCCGGTGGGCGAGGACGTGTGCGTAGCCGTGGGCGGCCGCGGCGGCGACGGCGGTGAACAGGACCCATAGCGCGTCCGATCCCGGGTCGGTCTGCTCGTCCGGGGAGTCGAGGGCGGCTGCCAGCGCACTGGCCAGGACGAGTCCGTAGACGCCGCTGAGCAGTCGTGGTTCCGGCAGGTTTCGGGCCGTTGCCCGCGGGGTGGCCGGCTGGGGGTTACGGGCGGCGGGGTCGTGCATCGCTGCGGCCTCCGGGGGCGGACAGGGGCAAGCGGTACGGCAGCGTGCCGGGTGATCGGGGTCCGACCGCGTGGGTGAGCCGTGTTCCTCACTCCAGTTCTGTGACTCGCGGCGGCAACGGCCAATCCTGGAGCCTGCTCCATTCGCCTGACCTGCGGGAAGACGGACGAATCGCGGTGCCGGGCATCCCACGGAACAATGAAGCATCTGCCGATTGCCGCTTCGACCGCAGGCCATGCGTGGTCTCGCGGCCGATGTCACAAGGGAGACGCCCATGTCCTCGAAGAGGCGCCGGAAGAAGAAGGCGCGGCGCAAGCACCCGTCGAACCACGGGAAGCGGCCGCAGTCCTGAGCGCGGTCCCGGTATCCGGGACGGTACGCGGGGCGCGCCCGCCGGCGGCGGTGATGTCGTCGGCGGGCGCGCCCCGTCCGCGCGGTGCCTCAGCGGTCTGTGCCTCGAGTCGGACGAGGACGAGGCCGTCTCCTGATCCGGCGTCAGGCCGGCTGGTGCACGTCCGGGTCACGGGCGGTGAGGAAGTTCCTGATCTCCTCGACGACGCGTTCGGGGGCGTCCTCCATGAGGAAGTGACCGGCGTCGGGGACGGTGACCAGGGTCGCGTCGGGGATGGCGCCGCTGAGCCGCTTCGCGTAGTGGAGGGGCTGCCACTGGTCCTTCTCGCCCCACAGGATGCGCACGGGCATGGTCAGGTGTTCCAGTCGGCCACTGATCTCCTCGGTGTACTTCGCGTCGTAGTGGCGCACCTGGTGCTCGAAGAAGGAGACCCGCCCGAGGGGAGAGGAGTGGGGTGCCAGGTACGCCTGGAGGACGTCGCCGGTCATGCGTGACGCGTCGGTGACGGTCATGGTGAGCTGGCGGGTCAGCATGTCGTCGAAGGCGTCCTGGGACACGCTCATGAAGTCGTCGAGGTTCTCGTCGATGATCCGCCGCCAGGTCGGGGAGGGCCACGAGTCGTAGCTCACCGGGTCGATGAGCAACAGCCCGCGCACGCGCCCGGGGTGGGCCACGGCGAAGCGCAGGCCGATGGCTCCGCCGATGTCGTGCGCGACGATGTCGGCCCGGTCGATGTCCAGCGCGTCGAGGAGGTGCTCCAGGAGGACGGTCTGGGCGGCGACCGACGTGTCGCGGTCCACCGGCCGCTCGGAGAGGCCGTACCCCAGCAGGTCGTAGGCGATGGTCCGGAAGCCTGCCGCCTCGATGCGGGGCACGATGTCGCGCCACTCGTAGGCGTGCGAGGGCGTGCCGTGAAGGAAGATCACGGGCGGGCCATCGCCCCGGTCCCGGTAGGCGAGGCGTACCCCGTCGACGACGAGGTGGTCGGTGAGGAGGGTCATGGGCGCTCCTGTGCGGTGCGGTACGGCTCGGAAGGACACGGTCGGGTTCGGCGCGGTAGCCCCACTACACTAGGTAGATCAGTCTACCTAGTCGACTCGGGGTGTGTGATGGGTGAAGGAGAGCGGCCACCGGCCGCCGCAAGGCGGCGGCCGGCCCGGGAGCGTGTCCTCGCCGCGGCGGCGCTGCGGTTCTACGCCGACGGGATCACCGCGACGGGCATCGACACCATCACCGGCGAGGCCGGTGTGGCGAAGATGAGCCTGTACAACAACTTCTCCTCCAAGGCCGATCTCGTCCTGTCCTACCTGGACGTCCGGCACCAGGAATGGCTGACGCGCTACCGTGCTCGGCTCGAGGGGGCCGAGGGCCCTCGGGACGGCGCGCTGGCCGTGTTCGACACCTATATCGACAGCGCCGAATCGTCCCGTGAGGGAGCCTTCCGCGGGTGCGGACTGCTCAATGCCGCCGCGGAGCTGCCCGTCGGGGACGAGGGAAGGGCACGGGTGCGCCGGCACAAGGAGGAGGTCGAGCGTCTGCTCGCCTCTCACGTCGACGCGTTGCTGCCCGGGCGTCCCGACGCCGCTCGCGACACGGCGGAGCACCTGGCCTTCCTCCTGGAGGGCGCCATGGTGCGTGCCGGGCTGGAGGGCGACAGCGGTCGTCTGCGGCACGCCCGTCTCATGGCGGCCCGTGTGCTGGAGCAGTACTGACGGAGCGGGCTCCCGCGCCGGCTGCCGTGCCGTGGTGCGCGGGCACCGGGTCTCAGCGGCCCGCGGTCGTGCCGCCGTCGCCGTGCGGCACCGGCACGGTGGCCCCCGGGCCGCGCAGGGCGATGAAGGCGAACAGGGCGGTCATGACGGCGACGCCCACCCACATGGCCTGCTGCCAGCCCTCGACGAAGGACTGCTGGGCGGCGTGGATCAGCTCCGGCGCGTGGGAGCCGCTGCCGGGTGCCGTCTCGACGGCGCCCGCGATCCCTCCCCGGGCGGCGTCCGCCACGTCGGCGGGGACACCGTCGAGCCTGCCGTCGAGGGAGTCGCGGTAGCCGGCCGACAGGAGCGCGCCGAGCAGGGCGACGCCGAGCGCGGTGCCGAACTCGCGGGTGACGTCATTGAGCGCGGACGCCACGCCCTGCTTCGCGCTCGGCAGGGACGCGGTGATGGCCTCGGTGGAAGGGGTCATCGACAGACCCATGCCGATCCCCATGAGGAGCATGCCGGGCAGGATCGTCGGGTAACCGCCGTCCGCGGAGACGAACAGGGCCATGAGCGCGAGACCGGCGGCGCCCAGCGCCACGCCCACCAGCGTCGTCGGCCGGGAGCCGATGCCCGCGGCCATCCTGGGCGCCAGGCCGGACATCAGCATCATCATCACCGCCATGGGCATCAGGGCCAGCGTGGCCAGCAGCCCGGACCAGCCGAGCACCGCCTGGAGGAAGGGGAACAGGACCACGGCGATACCCGCCTGGACGCCGAAGACCACCAGCAGGGTGACCGAACCGTCGGCCAGGCCGCGCTCCCGGAACAGCCGCACGTCCAGGAGGGATGCGTCACGGCGGTGCAGTTCCCAGGCGACGAAGCCGGCGGCGGCGGTGAGACCGCCGGCGAGTCCGGCCAGGGTCGACGGGGCGGTCCAGCCGTTCTCCGGCCTTTCCTGGAGGGCGAAGATGAGACCGACCACAGCGACGGCGGAGACCAGCGCACCGACGGTGTCGAAGGGACGGGCGGAGCCCTCGCGCGAGTCGGGGACCGACTTCAGGGTCATCGCCAGGGCCACGGCTGCCAGGACCACGGGGAGGAGAAACAGCCACCGCCAGTCCGCGACATCGACCAGCAGGGCGGAGAGGAACATCCCCAGGATGCCGCCGCCCCCGGCCACACCGGTCCACACGCCGATCGCCTTGCCGCGCTGCTCCTCGGGGAAGGTGGAGGTGATGACGGCCAGGGTGATCGGCATGATCATGGCGGCACCGATGCCACTGGCGACGCGCGCGATCAGCATCACCTCGGCGGTCGGGGCGAGTCCGGCCGCGACGCCGGCGACACCGAAGAGTGCCAGACCGGCGAGCAGCACGGGCTTGCGGCCCAGCCGGTCACCGATCGCGCCGAGCGGCATCAGCAGGGCCGCAAGGGTCAGGGTGTAGACGTTGATGATCCACAGGACCGTGCCGTGCGACACGTCGAACTCGACGGCCAGGTGGGTCTGGGCGACGTTCAGCCCGGACACCGAGGCGATGACGGCCATCAGGGCCACCGATACCGCGACGAGGACGGCGCGGAGCCGGCGTGCGTCCGGTGCACCTGTGTCAGGGACGCGGGCCTGGGGTGCGGGTCGGTTCGTGCTCATGGGTTCTCCTGCGGGAACGCGGAAGCGGAAGGACGGGCGTGAGGGCTCGGAAGCGGCCCCGACCGGTACGGGGGCTGTGCAGGAACGTAAGCGCGATTTGCCAGGCAGGCATATGATGTTGCGCATGACGCAAAATGATGGGGAGCTGGACAGCCTCGTGCGCAAACGCATCCGTGCCCTGCGGGTCGCCCAGGGCTGGTCGCTGGAGGAACTGGCTTCGCGCGCCAACGTCAGCCAGTCGACGCTCAGCCGGATCGAGAACGGGCAGCGGCGTCTCGCGCTGGATCAGTTGGTCACTCTCGCCCGAGCCCTGGACACGACGTTGGACCAGCTCGTGGAGACCGCCACGGACGACGTCGTCACCAGCCCGATGATCGACGCCGCCCACGGGCTGATGCGGTGGCCGGTGAAGGGCGATCCGGGCATGACCGTCGTACGCCAGCGCATGACCGCGCCGCCGCCGGACAACCCGGCCCGCATGCGTGCCCACCCGGGCCGCGAATGGCTGGTCGTCCTGTCCGGGACCGCGGTGCTCATGCTCGGGCACAAGCGCTTCCGTGTGGAGACGAACCAGGCCGCCGAGTTCCCCACCATGCTTCCGCACGCCATCGGTGCCGAGGGCGGCCCCTGCGAGATCCTGGGCATCTTCGACCGCGACGCCCGACGCGGCCATCAGCGCGACGGTGCCGCGGGCACCGGCGCGTCCGCTTCCTGATCCGTCACGCCGTGCGACCGGTGCGGGCCGGCGGACGGCCCCCGTCAGAGGGCCGGCCCCACCTCAGGCGACGTACACGTCGGTGTGGAGCACGTGGTGGTCCGAGTACGGGCTGGGCTTCACCCGGTGTCCAAGAGGGGCGATGCCGCGCAGGAAGACGTAGTCGAACTTGCTGTGCCAGTCGGTGGTGGGCGTGCAGGTGCCGGCCTGCTCGGGGTGGCACCGGGGGTCGGTGTCCTCGGCCAGCTCCCAGATAGGGGTGAGTTCCGGGGTGTCCGGCACGGCGTTGAAGTCACCGAGCACGATGGCGCGTTCGTGCCGGGCGATCTCCGCGGCGAGCACACCGGTCTGTTCGGCCCGTACCGACTCCTGCCGGCGTTGCGCGAGGTGGGTGTTGAAGACCCGTACGGGCCGGTCCCCCACGACGGTGGTGACGGCCATGAAGCCCCGGTCCTCGGAACCACCGTCGGGGTATTCGACGTTCACATGGTCGGTCATCGGCGCCGCGGAGAGGATCGCCTGGCCGTAGCCGCCCGGGTTCCACGGCACTCCCCCACAGCGGCCCCAGTTCTGCAGCACCGTCCCGTACTCGACGTGGTAGTCCAGCCCGTAGAGGTTCTCCAAGTGGTCCCGGACGCGCTCGACATCGCGCTCGCACGCTTCCTGCAGTCCGATGACCTGAGGTGCCAGCCTGGCGATCTCCGCCGCCCGGTCGGCGTTACTCTGCCCGCAGGGGTTGCAGATGTTCCAGGTCATCACACGGTTCGGCACGACATCACGGGCGGTGCCGACGGGCATCGGCCCGGCGGACAGGGCCCCGATCGGCGCGCTCGGTCCGAGGAGCACCATGCAGGCCACGACCACCGCGCCCGCGAGCAACCGCGTGCCCCGTCCGAACACCTTCGCCTCCCCACCGTGACTCACCACGGTAACCGACGGCTTCCCGCAGGAGCCGACGGGACCGAGAGGTCCGGGTGCCGTCCGTCCGCACCTCGTCGGCCGCTTCGCCGAACGCGTACGCGCCTCGGCCGCCCCCGCGTTCCCCGAGCGCGAGCGCCTCAAGGTTCTCACCCCCGGGAGCACGAGGTCCTCCTCCTCGGAGGCGAGGACCTGTCGAACCTCAAAATCGTGCACCCAACTGGTCATCAGCCACGAGGCCGTGAGGGCCTACGTCTCCCGCATTCTCACCGAACTGGATCTCCGCGACCGCGTCCAGGCGGTGGTCCGGCCCATCGGGCGGAGTTGGCTGGGGGACGGCAACCGAGCCTGACGGGCCGATGCCGTGCGGCGCGGCAAGCCGGCAGCAGCGGCTCGCTCCCACCCACAGCTCATCCGGTACGCCCCACGGCGGCCGCTGCGTTCTCTGGATCGGCCCAGGATCCCCCGAGCGAGCTACCTGTTCCGTCCTCTCCGGGGTGACGCGCGCCACCGGTGGTCCCTTGTTGACTCTCGAATCGTCAGCACAACGGCCGGACAAGGCCGACCAGCCCAGTAGCGAAGGACAACACCGTGATCACGACACGCAGTTCCACGCAGCACGGTTCTCCCAGAGGCCACCAAATCGCCGCAGCTCTGCTGGTTTCCACCCTGGCGGGAACCGCACTGGTCGCGTGTGACGCCGACACCAAGGGCTCGCAACCGGCCAAGGTCTCCGGCAGGAGCGTCGGCGAGACCGTGGGCGAGGCCAAGATCACCTCGGGTGCCCTCAGCTGACCCGTGAGGGCGGGTTGTCCCCGGAGGGGGCGGGCCCTCACCAGCTGCCGCCCCAGCGGCTCCTGGAGTCCGCCCCGTCGGGTGACGTGGGCTTGTCGGTCTCCTGGTCGGGTATGTCGTAGCGCGCGGCCAGTTCCGCCTCCGTGGCGGCCCGCAGGCGCGCACCGTCATGGTTCGGCATGTACCGCGCGAACCGCCAGGCCTGCACGTTCGTCGAACGTGCCGAGGCAGCAACCTCCAGTCGGCTCGGGGAGAGCCTCTCCACCGGCCTGATCCGTATGCCCGGCAACACGTCGGGCAGGGTGGAGTCGGGCGGCGCTGAGGGCATATGGCCGTGCAGGTTCACGGCGTGCCGGACACCAGTCCGACCCGGAAGGCGAGGACGACGGCCTGGACGCGGTCGCGCAGGCCGAGTTTCGCCAGGATGCGCGACACGTAGGTCTTGACGGTCTCGGGGGTGATGAACATCGCCGCAGCGATCTCCACGTTCGACAGCCCATCGGCAATCAGCTGGAGCACTTCCAGCTCGCGGGGAGTCAGCGCACGCACGACGTGCTGCCTGCCCGGCCGGGAGGTGTCGGCCGGTCGCAGATGCTGGGCGAAGTGGCCGATGAGGTGTCGGGTGACGGCGGGCGCCAGCAGGGCCTCGCCCTGGGCGACGGTGCGGATGCCGTTGACCAGTTGCGCCGGAGGCGCGTCCTTGAGGAGGAAGCCGCTCGCTCCGGCGTGCAACGCGTCGTAGACGTAGGCGTCGACGTTGAAGGTGGTGACGACCAGTACCTTCGGCGCGTCTTCGGTGTCGGGACCGGCCAGTTGCCGCGTCGCCTGGATGCCGTCGAGCAGGGGCATGCGGATGTCCATGACGACCACGTCGGGGCGCAGCCGCCGCGCGGCCTGGACCGCCTCGTGGCCGTTTTCGGCCTCCCCGACGACCTCTATGTCGGGCTGCGCGGAAAAGATGGTGACGTAGCCGGTCCGCACCAGCGCCTGGTCGTCGCAGACGAGCACACGGATGGGTGGCGACGCATCGCTCATGGGGTCACTCCTTGAACGGACGTGGACGGGATCCTGGCGCGGACCTCGAACCCGCCCTCGGGCCGGGGGCCGGCCACCAGTTCACCATCGAGCATCCGCACCCGTGCACGCAGCCCGGCCAGCCCGCGTCCACCCACGGGGCCCGGTTTCCACGTGGCCGGTCCGTCGGCCGGTCCGTCGGCCGGTCCGTCGGCCGGTCCGTCGGCCGGTCCGTCGGCCGGTCCGTGGGTGGTCACCTCGATCCCGATGTGCTCGCCGCCGTGCCGGAGCAGGACCCGTGTCGGCTTCCCGGCGGCGTACTTCATGGCATTGGTGAGCGCCTCCTGCACCACCCGGTACGCGGCCAGCTCCACATCCACGCTCCGCGGCCGCCGCTGGCCCTGCTCGTGGAACTCGACCGGCTGGCCCGACCTGCGGGCCTGCTCGACCAGGTCCCCCACCTGTCCCAGGGCGGGCGTCCGGTCCGCGCGCGCTGGGGCCGCGGACGCCGACTCGCCGGTCGCCTCCAGGACGCCGAGCAGGGACCGCAGTTCCGTCAGCGCCCGACGGCCGGTGTCGCTGACGGCCGTCAGCCCCTCGCCGGCGCGTTCCGGCGCGGACGTGAGCAGGAACTGCGCCGCGTCGGCTTGCACCACCATGGCCGTCACGTGGTGGGTGACCACGTCGTGCAGCTCGCGGGCTATTCGCGCCCGCTCGGCGGCCGTGGCCACCTCGGCAGCCAGTCGCCGCCGCTCCACCTCCTCCGTCCGCCGCGTGCGCACCGTGCTCCCCACCAGCCAGACCGCGGCCGGAGCCAGCCAGAAGGCGACGTAGTCCGGTGGCGCGAGCGGTGAGCCGAGGCGGTCCAGGACGACGGCCAGCACGGCGTAGCCCGCACTCGCCGCGACGGCCAGAGGGCGGCGGAAGCGGATCTGGTGGACCCCGGCGGAGTACAGGGCCGCATACAGCCCCACACTGGCGAACGTCGTCGCGAAGCCCAGCGCCTGGTGCACGGCGAACGCGCCCGCGACGACGGCCAGACAGGCCGCGGGCCACCTGCGGCGGACCGCCAGCGGCAGGGTCTGCGCCAGGACCAGCCCGACGCTCAGCACGTCCGCCGGCCGCTCGGGCAGATCGCCGATCTGCGCACCGAGGTTGGACAGGGCCGGCACGAAGGCCAGCAGGGCGAGCGTCAGGGCGAGGACGCCGTCCTTGGGGAGGACATCCCGCTCCTGCCACCAGTCGAGCGGCGCACGGAGCCGCGGAAGACTCCGGGGCACCTGACGGCTTGTCATTTCCGTTCCCTCCAGTCGGCCCGTGTCAGCGGCCCGCGCGTCGGGTCCCGGCCCCGCCGTTCCGGCGGGCGAGGACGAGCATCGGGACGGCGAGGGCCACGCCGATGAGGACGGGCACGACCGACGCCTCCAGGCCGAAGCCGCCGCCGGTCAGGAGGGCGGAGCCGTGGACGTCGACGGTGAACAGGCCCTCGGGGGTGTGTCCGGAGACCGGGATGCCGAGCAGCTGCTCCGTGGTGTTCCAGGCGAAGTGCAGACCCACGACGAACCAGATGCTACGCCGCCACAAGAACGCGGCTCCGAGCAGGACGCCCGCCTCCAGAGCGATCGCCAGTCCGCTCCACGCACTCGCTCCCGGGGCACCCAGGTGGACGGCGCCGAAGAACAGCGAGGTGATCACGATGGCAGCCCAGCTGCCCCACAGCCGCTCCAAGGCCTGCAGGGCAAGACCGCGGAACAGCAACTCCTCGGTGACCGCGGCGCCGATCTGCACGACGACCGCGGCCCGGACGACCGGCAGGAAGCCGTCGCCCGCCCACGAGAACGACCAGCCCCCGAACGCCGCGATCACCAGGGCGGAGACGAGGATGAAGCCCAGACCGATTCCGCCGCCCAGCAGCGCCTCCCGCCCGGCTCCGGACCGGGCGATCTCCGGCGTGGAGCGTCGTGCCACACGGTGCATGACCAACCAGTACACGGCCACCGCGGCGGCCGCGCCCAGCACCGGCACCGGGCCGGGTCCGGTCGCCGTCGACGCCGAGACCAGGCCGACGCCGGCCGACCCCGTCAGCATCCAGCCGAGCGGAGAACGCAGGATCCGGCCGGGACGGCCGCCGCGGTCCGGCTCCGGGGCCGGGTCCGGACCGGAATCTGTGCCGTGCTGTGTGGCGGACGTCGTTCCCATGGTGGCCTCCAGGCAATGGTCACACCCGTGGTGACCTGACGACCACGCTAGGAACCCGCGGACGTCCGCGAATCCCCCGCGCATGTACGGCTCCTGTAGCTCTCACGGGGGATGCGCCACCCGCCCCCGTCGCTCCGCCGCGGGACGCGGTGGAGGCGGGAACAGGGCCGGACGCCGTGAGAGGGGACGTATCACTCGTCCGGCTGGGAGGCGGGCCGGGGTGTCGGGCCGCGGAGTCGGCAGTGTGATCGGCGAGTGCGGCGGTCAGGGCGCGACCACACACCTCCCACCGCGAAGTCCAGGACCGATGTCCGGCTTCTCCACCGATGTCTGCCGGGAGGACCTCACGGCCGTCCAGCCCGCCTCGGCGCCTTCAGGCGGCCCTCGCCCCACCGGCCCTGCGCGGGACAGCCCTCAGCTCTGCTGCCCGCCGCCCCGCAGGGCCCTGTCCGTCACGTCCGTCACCTGCCCGGCCGGCGGGGCCTCGGTGTCGACCTCGGTGCCGAAGTCCGAGAACTGCATGACCGTGCTCATCTTGAGCTGCTGCGGCGCCGAACCGTCACCGGGCTTCGCGGAGGCGGAAGCCGTGTTCTTGACGGTCATGTCGATCTGCTGGCGGCGGAGCCGGCCGTCGTCGTCGAGCCACACCTGCATCGGCAGCGTGGGGCCGAGCTGCTCGCGCATCCGGTCGCCGCCCGGCAGCTCGGCCACGTCCACCGAAACCCGGTAGTGCGTGGTGTGCACGCCGTCGATCTTCTCGGTGCCGACCTCGGTGACGTCCTTGTCGGTGATCGCCTTGGCGAAGGCCGCGGTCTGGGCCGGGTCGCCGAACTGCTGGTTGCCGACACCCTGCTGAGCGGCGACCTTCTCCAGGTCGATCTTGATCCACGGTTTGCCCTCCGGCGCCTTCTGGCCCGGCGCCTTCTGGTAGAGCACCTCGTCGACCACCCGCTGTTCCAGGCTCTGGCCCTCGGCCGTGATCGTCATCACGCTGTCGCCCCCGGCCAGATCGAGGACACCCTTGCCCTCGGACGTGATCGTCCTGTCTTCCGCGGCGAGCTGCGTCCTGACCGTCATCCGTGCCGACTCGGCTTCGGCCGTCTTGTCGTACGCCGCTCGCACCGCCTTCGTGCTCCGCTCCTGGTCCTGAGCGCTGCCGCTCGCGGCCGACGACGCGCCGCCGTCGGCCTTCGGCTCGCCGTCCCCTCCACACCCTGTCAGGACGACGCTGCCCATGACGGCGGCGATCGTGATCGTGCCGGCCTTCATCCCCCTGCGACGCATCCGCATCCCCATCTCCTCAACGAGCCCTGCCCGACTGGCACATGGCTGTGGTCGGTGATACGGGTGCCCCGTGGCAGCGGACCATCACCCCACCGGACGCGCACGAGAAATCGTTTGCCGCGGGGTGAACTCGTCGGATAGGAAGCCCGCATGCTC
Source organism: Streptomyces sp. NPDC041124 (assembly GCF_055592385.1). Taxonomy (NCBI): domain Bacteria; kingdom Bacillati; phylum Actinomycetota; class Actinomycetes; order Kitasatosporales; family Streptomycetaceae; genus Streptomyces; species Streptomyces sp. NPDC041124. The sequence continues at coordinate 425,623 of NZ_JBVIYR010000005.1, read as the reverse complement.
ACAGGGAATCTGGTCGGGCTGAGGGCCCGGCACGAGGACGACATACCGGTCCTGCGTTCCGAGCTCTACGACGACGTGGTCAACGGATCACGGGCCGAAGCCAGGCCGTGGCGGCCGATCACGCCCGGCTCGGACGATCCGCGGCTCGTGGTGGACGACGACGAGCAGGGGCGCGTGCCGTTCTCCGTGGTGGAGTTGGAGGGCGGCACGCTGGTCGGCACCGCGACGCTGTGGGGCATCGACACGCACAGCCGGGCCGCGCACATCGGGCTCGGACTGCTGCCGGCGTCGCGCGGCAAGGGCTACGGAACCGACGTGGTCGCGGTGCTCTGCCACTACGGTTTCGTCGTGCGCGGCCTGCACCGGCTGCAGATCGAGACGCTGGCGGACAACACCGCGATGCTGCGCTCCGCCGAGCGCAACGGCTTCGTCCGCGAAGGCGTGCTTCGCTCGTCGGCCTGGGTACTGGGTGAGTTCCTCGACGAGGTGCTGCTCGGGCTCCTCGCCGAGGAGTGGACGCCGGGCTCCCGGTAGACGGGGAGGCGTCGAGGCCGCCTGCGCCGTCCGTGGCGTAGGTGCCGACGGTCCGCGGGCGGTCGCGTCGCCGGGCCGGGTCCAGGGCCGGCTCAGCGGGCGGCGAGCAGTTCCAGGGTGTCGATCACCCGGTTCGAGAAGCCCCACTCGTTGTCGTACCAGGCGACCACCTTGATGTGCCTGCCGTCCACGCGGGTGAGGTCCGCGTCGAAGATCGACGATGCCGGGTTGCCGACGATGTCGGACGAGACCAGCGGGAAGTCCGCGTACTCGAGCACTCCCGCGAGCGGCCCCTGCGCGGCGGTGCGGTACGCCTCCAGCACCTGCTCACGCGTCACGTCCCGCGTGACGGTGGTGTTGAGTTCGACGATCGAGCCCACGGGGACCGGCACGCGGATCGAGTCACCCGACAGCTTGCCGTCGAGGCCGGGCAGCACCAGGCCGATGGCCTTGGCGGCGCCCGTGGTCGTCGGCACGATGTTGACGGCCGCGGCGCGGGCGCGGCGGGCGTCGCGGTGCGGGCCGTCCTGGAGGTTCTGCTCCTGGGTGTAGGCGTGCACCGTCGTCATGAAGCCGTGCTCGATGCCGGCGAGGCCGTCGAGAACCGCTGCCAGGGGCGCCAGCGCGTTCGTCGTGCACGAGGCGTTGGAGACGATCGTGTGCAGTTCCGGGTCGTAGGCGTCGTTGTTCACGCCGTACGCCAGGGTGACGTCGGCGCCGTCCGACGGCGCGCCGACCAGGACGCGGGTGGCGCCGGCGTCGAGGTGGGCCCGGGCGGCCTTGGCGGACGTGAAGCGGCCGGTGGCCTCCAGCACGATGTCCACGCCGAGTTCGGCCCACGGCAGCCGGGCCGGCTCGCGCTCGGCGAGGACCGTGATGCGGCGGCCGTCCACGACGAGGGCGTCGCCGTCGGCGGTGACCGGTCGGCCGAGTCGGCCCGCGGTCGTGTCGTAGGCGAGCAGTCGCGCCGAAGTGGCCGGATCCGTCAGGTCGTTGACGGCCACGACCTCCAAGCTGCTGTCGCGCTCGAGGAGCGCCCGCAGCACGTTGCGTCCGATGCGGCCGAATCCGTTGATGGCGATACGCGTCATGTGTGGTGTCCCTTCGTCCCCTGCCAGCATCGCGCCCGGCAGGGAGCCGTGGCAGCGGCATGATCGCCACGGTTCGAAAGGATCGCGCCAGGCCGGCCCGGGGCCTATTCGCCCCGGGCGAAGGTCCGCCGGTACTCGCTCGGTGTGGTGCCGAGGATCCGCTGGAAGTGCAGGCGCAGATTGGCCCCCGTGCCCAGGCCGACGTCGGCGGCGATCTGCTCGACGCCCAGCTGCGAGCGCTCCAGCAGTTCGCGGGCCGCGTCGATGCGGGCGCGCATCACCCACTGCATGGGTGTGTGTCCGGTGTCCTCGACGAACCGGCGCGAGAACGTGCGCGGTGAGACCGCCGCGTGCCCGGCGAGCGTATCGAGGGTGAGGGGTTCACCGAGGCGGCGCAGCGCCCACTCGCGGGTGGCGGCGAACCGCTCCCCGAGCTGCTCGGGCACGCTGCGCGGCACGTACTGGGCCTGGCCGCCACTGCGGTAGGGCGCCGCGACCAGACGGCGGGCGGCGTGGTTGGACGCGGCCACCCCCAGGTCGCCGCGCAGGATGTGCAGGCACAGGTCGATGCCCGAGGCGGCACCGGCCGAGGTCAGCACACTGCCTTCGTCGACGAACAGCACGTTCTCGTCCACGCGGACCGACGGGTGCTTGGCCGCCAGGGCTTTGGTGTAGTGCCAGTGGGTCGTGGCACGCCTGCCGTCCAGGAGGCCGGTGGCGGCCAGTGCGAAGGCGCCGGTGGAGATGGCCGCGAGCCGTGCGCCCCGGTGGTGGGCGGCGAGCAGGGCCTCGACGACGGCCCGCGGCGGATCCTCGCGGTCCGGGAACCGATAGCCGGGGACGAAGACGATGTCCGCCCACTCCAGGGCCTCGAGGCCCTGGGCGACGTGGTACGAGAGTCCGTCCCCGCCGGTGACCGGCCCCGGAGCCGCGCCGCACACCCGCACCTCGTACGGCATGCTCGCCCGCGTGGTGAACACCTGTGCGGGAATGCCGACGTCGAGTGGCTTGGCGCCTTCGGGGACGAGGACGGCGACGCGACGCAGGCGGGGAACTGACACAGGGGAAGCGTAGGCGAACCCGGGGTAGGCCGGGCAGGCCGGACGGTCCCTACGGCACCCGATGAGCAGGCCGGACGGTCCCATCCGGCCGCCGGTGGAGGACACCCCGGGCCCGGCCGCCCTCCGGAACAGGACGCACACACCGGAGCTGCCGTCACCGGCCGCATCCGCCTGCGCGGGGCGGTGCGCGCAGCGGGTGACGGTCGCCTCGGTCGCCGGGCCGGCGCGTCTTGGGCGTCTTGCCGTACCGGCAAGTTCGCGTGCCGGATTCCGGAGGTCCGGGCAAGACTCGGAGGTCCGATCCCTACCGAAGGAGTCCTCGATGAGCACCACCGATGCGGTCACGTTCTGGGACGGCGTCCACGCGAACCGCCCGGCACCCGCCGACCCCCGGCCGAACGTGCGTCTGACCGAAGTGGTCGGCGGTCTGGCGCCCGGCGATGCGCTGGATCTCGGCTGCGGCTCCGGCGGAGACGCCCTGTGGCTTGCGCGCCGCGGCTGGCAGGTCACGGCCGTCGACGTCTCGTCCGTGGCGGTCGCACGTCTGACCGGCCTTGCCGCGTCGCACGGCGTGGCCGACCGGATCACCGCCCGGCGGCACGACCTGCACGACTCCGTCCCTGCCGGACCGTTCGATCTCGTATGCGCCCACTACCTGCACACTCCCCTCGGCCTGGACAGGGCACGCGTGCTGCGCTCGGCGGCGCACGGGCTGAGGCCGGGCGGGCGCCTGCTGGTCGTCGACCACGGATCGACCGCTCCGTGGTCGTGGGACCAGGATCCCGATGTCCGGTATCCGTCCCCGCGGGAGGTCGCCGCGGAGATGGCACTGGCCCCGGACACGTGGACGGTCGAGCGGGCCGACGCGGCGCGCCGGATGGCGACCGGGCCGGACGGGCAGTCCGCCGAGGTCATCGACCACGTCCTGATCGTCCGCCGCACCGCCTGAATCGGAATCCCCCCACGAGGAGGCACCATGTCCGCCAATCCGCGCCGCCGAGGCCGCCGGGACACCCCTCCGCCGCGCACCGGCAGCAGTGAGGCCGAGGTCCTGCGCGGCTTCCTCGACTATCTCCGCGAGTCGATCTCCGCGAAGGTCGAGGGAGCTCCCGAACCGCACGTCCGTACGGCCTCGGTGCCGTCGGGCACGAACCTGCTGGGGCTGCTCCATCACCTCACGTTCGTCGAGCGGGCGACGTTCCTCGGGGACCGGGTCACCGACTGGCAGAGCACCTTCCGGCCCGCGACCGACGACAGCGTGGCCGATGTGGTCGGCCGCTACCGGGAGGCGGCGGCGCGGGCCAACGACGTACTCGACGGGTGCTCCGACCTCGCGGCTCCGCTGCCGCACCGTCGGCCGAGCACCCCCGCACCGAGCGTTCGCTGGGCACTCACCCACATGATCGAGGAGACCGGACGCCACGCAGGTCACGCGGACGTCCTCCGGGAACTCATCGACGGAACGACCGGACGCTGACCACCGCGCACGGGCACCCGGGGGCGGCATCACGGTCACCGTCCACCAAAGTCGCGGCAGCGCGAGGACGGCAATGGGTCCGTGGTCGACCAGCACCCTCGACGCCCGCCTGCACAAACCCTTCGCACCCTGGGCGGAGGAGCTGCTTAGGGTGCCGAGTTCCTCAGCCTGACCTCAGGAGGGCGAGTGTGGCGGTCCGTAGCCATGTCGCCGCTTCTTCCACTGACATGCGGGCCGCCCTGACTTCGTCGCCTGCCGCGTGGCCGAGAGCGGTGACTGCGGCCGCCAGCCAGGTGGCTGGCGGCGCGGGGTCGAACTCCCCTGACGCCTGGCCCTTCTCGATCAGCCGGGCGAGCCGGGCTGCGACGGGCTCATGCCGGGCCAGGTCGGCGTCGACTCCAGTGCGGGTACTTCCGAGCTGAAGGAGCACCGGGTTACGTTCGAACAGCCGCCAGCCGATGACCTGCAGCCGCAGTAGTGCGTCCTGGGCGGAACCACTCTTCTCCTCCGCCTCGTCCATCGCGGCCATGGCCTGGTCCGTGATCCGGTCGGCGACAGCGTCCAGCAGCGCGTCACGGGTCCCGAAGTGCGCGTACACGGTCTGGCGGGTGACGTCGGCCGCGGCGGCGATGGCGGCCATACCGGCGTCGGGTCGCTCAGCCAGCAGCCGGACCGCGGCGTCCAGCACTGCGGCCCTGCTGCGCTCGGCGTCAGCGCGACGGCGGGGCCGAACCCGCGGTGAGTCGCCCGGGGTCTCGAAAGCAGTCAACTCTTACACCCTTGTCAGATATGAACGCCTCGCTATATCTTACAGGCGTGTAAGAGATCACTGCGGGGGCGTAGCCCCGCACGCATGGCAGGAGCATGGTGAACCCTCTGCGTACGAAGCCTCCCGAGCAGTTCATCGCCGACTTCTTCACGACCTTCACCAACGCCGTCGTCCATGGCCCGGAAGACGCCTCCGACCTGATGTCCAGGTACTGCACCCGTGACGTCGTTCAAGTCGCCGACGGCGTACCCCTCGACTGGGACCGCCTCGCCGCTCACCTCCGCCCGGTGCGCAAGAACCAGCACGAGTTCCGGTTCGAGGTGCACGAGGCGTACGCGGACGCAGACTGGAGCGCGACCCGCTTCACGACTCACGCCCGGATACGCAAGGGGGGACCGGTTTCCACACGAGTCCACATGTTCGCGGAGTTCACCCCCGACGGCCTGTTGCGACGAGCCGAGCAGCTCACGCGAGCCGTCGCCCCCGTCGAACCGAGGGGCCGGGAGTGATCCGCATGCGCGTCCGGCTCGTCCAGGGCCTCGCCCTGCTGTCCACAGGTGCCCTTGCCGGCGCATTCGGCTACGGAGCGGCCAACCTCGTCCCCACCTTCGACGCCGTACCGCTCGACATGAGGCTGGCCTTCCACACCCAGTTGATGCAGATGAACGGCATCACCATGCAGGGCGCCATGGGCATGTCGGCGCTCACCGCCCTCGCGCTGGCCGTCATGACGCATGGTGCCTCACGGCGGCTGGCCGGAGGAGCGGGGCTCCTTGCCCTGGCGTCCTTCCTGATCACCCGTCTCGGCAACGTCCCCATCAACGGACGCATCAAACAGTGGGCGGCCACCTCGGCACCCGCCGATCACGCCGAAATCCTGGCTCGCTGGGAGGCGTTCAACTACGCACGCACAGGCGCCGCATTCGCAGCCTTCGCGCTACTGATCGTTCTCACCCTGCGCGGTGTCGATGCCGGCCAGTCAACAGGTGGCCGCCCGTAGCGACACTTTCCATCAGGGCACCGTCGCCCGGCACTTCGCGCAGCTCGCCGACCGCGGCCAGGGACGGCTCACCGTGAAGGCCAACGCCGACGAGTCCTACCGCGGCATCCTGGAACTGGCCGACCGCGTCGACACAGGCACGCTGGTCGACCTGGCCGGCGTCTACCGACGCGGCGAGGCCCAACCCCGCTACAGCAATACCCTGGACGAGACGAGGGCCTGGAGGAACCCTCCAACTCTGCGGCAGAGCCTCGAAAGCGAACGCGCCCGCCCCTGGACCGACGCCGAAAGCACCGGCTGCGTCACCACGCAGCTGCGGTTGCGCGAGGCAAGCCGCGGTCTCGGTAGCGAATGGCCCGCCCGTCCCACCACGATCGAAGCCCAGGCCCGACCGCTGCTGACCCCTGCAGCCGGCGCCCGGCTCGGGCCGGCCAGGCCGTCGTCGGCGTCTGCACGCTCCCGCAGCACCACCACGGGCAGGCGGTCGTCGACTTCCGGAGGGACGAAGCCATCAGAACGGCCGCCGACCGAGGGCTGCCAGCCGCCCGGACCCGAGCAACGCCCAGGACCGAGCAGATAGCCCCGGACAGCGTCCCGCAGGCGCTCACCGGCACCTGCGGAACGTCCGACCATCCGCCTTGCACCGCTCGCCGCCAGCCGCATGTTCTGGTTCCCCTGCCGTAGTCGCAGCACCTGGTGCACCACGGCGGCGCAGACGCAAGACGAAGCGGCCCCGGTCCTCCTGCTTCGACTGCCGAGCAGGCGGACCGGGCCGCAGATTTCAGTCCGTGTCGTGGATGCGCAGAATGACTTCGGCCGACCGAGTGCCAGGGATGAACCAGTCGAAGTTCTTGCGGACACCGGAGCCGCACGCCTCGACCATGTCGATCCATCCGGGGCCGCCGTCGGACCAGGCGGTGACCGTCGCACAGCGGCCGTCCGTGGCCGTGTCCTGCACCCAGCCGTAGACCTTCACCCCGCCGTTGGTGCAGGCGAGCTTCCAGTGGGCTGCACCACCGCGGGCGACGGGCGACGCCTCGGAGGGACAGGTGGCAGCGCTGGCCGGGCTGGCTGCACTGAGCGCCAACCCGGATGCGAGCACAGCCACGGACAGTGCGAAGACGAGGGTGTTCTTGAGCGCGGGCACGGCGTGCCCTCCTTCTCCGTCGGGGACGATCACGGAAGGTATGCAGACGGGACCGTCGGGTGAAACGCAGCCTCCCTCTGGTTCACCCTTCCGACGGGCGCGTGCGGGGGCGGTGCAGAGCGCGCGGCCTACGGTGAGCGGGTGTACGAGTCTCGCCCGCACCCGGCGTACGACGTAGAACTCCTAACGAAATGATCTTCGAGGTGGTTGGATCACTCCGGGAGCGTTGATCCGGTGCGGAGTGGCTCGGCCGAAGCCGTGGGAAGTCGATGACGAGTTGTGAGCGGGTGCACGAGCCGCTGTTGCCCAAGGTTGAGCGTCGGACCCGGCATCCGGGACGTAAACGGTGTCCGGACCGGCTGACGTTCCAGGGCATCCTGTTCGCGCTGCGCACCGGGATCTCCTGGGAACACCTTCCACAGGAACTCGGCTTCGGCTCGGGCATGACCTGCCGGCGTCGCCTGGCCGAGTGGACCGAGGCCGGCGTGTGGCCCCGGCTGCTTGAGGTCATCCTCGCCGAACTCCGCAGCGCGAACGCCCTGGACTTCTGTCTGGCGGCGGTCGACGGCTCCCACATCCGAGCGCTAAAGGGGCAGCCAAGACAGGACAAAGCCCCGTCGACCGGGGCAGGACGGGCAGCAAGCATCACCTGATCAGCGACGCCACCGGCATCCCGCTCGCCGTCCCCCTGACCGGCGGCAACCGCAACGACGTCACCCAGCTGCCCCCCTCCTCCAGGCCGTGCCGCCCGTGCGGGGCAAGCGAGGCCGACCACGAAGCCGACCGGACGCGGTGCTCGGTGACCGCGGCTACGACCACGACAAGTACCGCCGGCTCGTCCGGGGCCTCCGTGTGAAACCGCTGATCGCCCGCCGGAGCACCGAACACGGCTGCGGACTCGGCACCCAACGCTGGTTCGTGAAGCGCGTTTGTGCTGGAACCAGGGGCGGCCCCGCTCGGCCTTGTACGCCCGCCGGGCCGGCACGACCGCGCCGTCCCGCCGCCGCCGGTTCCGTACCCTTGCGGCATGCGCATGCGTCCCACTCTGAGCTGGACCCCGGCCGATGACCTGCCACCGGGCACCACGGACCTGACGCCGGTCGCCGACGCGCTGGGTGCCGGTGGTGTGCTGGTGCTCAGCGGGGCGGGCATCTCCACGGAGTCGGGCATCCCCGACTACCGCGGCGAGGGTGGGAGCCTGAGCCGGCACACGCCGATGACCTACCAGGACTTCACCGGCAGTGCTCAGGCGCGCCGCCGGTACTGGGCGCGCAGCCACCTCGGCTGGCGCACCTTCGGCCGGGCCCGGCCGAATGCCGGACACCGGACCGTGGCCGCGTTCGGGCGGCACGGTCTGCTGTCGGGGGTGGTCACCCAGAACGTCGACGGACTGCACCGGGACGCCGGCAGCGAGAACGTGGTGGAGCTGCACGGGGGCCTGGACCGGGTCGTGTGCCTGTCCTGCGGCGCCGTCAGCCCTCGGGCGGAGCTGGCGGCACGGCTCGAGGTGGCCAACGCGGGCTTCGCCCCGGTGGCCGCCGGGATCAATCCCGACGGTGACGCCGACCTCACCGACGAGCAGGTCGGCGACTTCCGTGTGGTGCCCTGCACGGTGTGCGGCGGCATCCTCAAACCGGACGTCGTGTTCTTCGGTGAGAACGTGCCGCCCCAGCGGGTCGAGCACTGCCGCTCGCTGGTCCGGGAGGCGACGTCGCTGCTGGTCCTCGGATCGTCGCTGACGGTGATGTCCGGGCTGCGGTTCGTCCGCCAGGCCGCCGACGCCGGCAAGCCGGTCCTGATCATCAACCGGGATCCCACCCGCGGAGACCGCCACGCCCGCACGCGCATCGCGCTCCCCCTGGGTGCCGCACTCTCCGCGGTGGCCGACCGGCTGGACGTCCCCGTCGGGGGCGAGGCGGCGGCCTGAGGGGAACCGGCCTCCGGGAGCGCCCGGTCGTCCGCGGGGCGGCCGCAGCCGCGGCCCCGTGCGGTCCGGTCACCCGGCGGCGGACAGGCGCCGTCGGAGTTCCTCCTCCGACACGTCCTCAAGGTGGGTCAGGAAGACCCACATGTGGCCCTGCGGGTCCTTGAGGATGACGGTGCGGTCCCCGTGGAACATGTCCGTCGGCGGCTGGAGGATCTCCGCCCCGGCGGCCTCCGCCCGCTTCGCCAGACCATCCACGTCGGGCACGAAGACGTGCAGCGTGACGGATGTGCCCCCGCCGAGGGAGGCCGGTGCGGCGAAGGAGCCGGCCTCCGCCTCCTCGACACTGGCGTCCCCCAGCATCAGCGCCGACCGGCCGATGGTGATCTCGGCGTGCAGGACCCCGCCGCCCGGGGCGTCGATCCGGAAGTCCTCACGGGCGCCGAAGGCCCGCTGGTAGAAGTCGATCGCCGCCGCGGCGTCGTCGACCATGATGTGCGGGATCACGGCATAGCGGTAACGCTCGGGGATCTCGGTGGGAGCTGTGCGCTCGCCCATGACGAACCTCCTCGGAAGGCGCCGCCGGGTCGGTCCCGCGGCCTGCGACGAACGTAGAAGCTCAAGTTCGGTTCAGGTCAAGCGCGGGCCGTGCCGCGGGCCCGGGGGAGGTCAGCCGAGCAGCACCGAGAGCAGCATGAGGAGCAGCAGGCCGGCCACGAGCAGGGCGGGTGCTCCGAGGATCAGCGCGACGATCCCCCACCGGGTCCGCCCCGGGGGAACCGCAGCCTTCGCCGGCCGCGCCGTCCCGTCCTGCGTCGCGCTCATACGCCCACTCCCGTCCGAGGTCCTGCGGTACGAACCGATTCTGCCAGTCGATGACCGGCCGGACCTCTGAACAGCGTTGGCAGCGGGCGTACTTGCCGCGCCGTGGACGAACGCCCGACAGAGAGGCGTGGCGCTGCGAGGAGCGCCCGGTCAGTCGAGGTCGAAGGCACGGCGGGCGCGTTCGATCTCGGGCATGTGGGCGGCGGCCCAGTTCAGGAGCACTTCGACCGGCGGCCGCATGGTCTTGCCCAGGGGGGTGATCCGGTACTCGACGGCGACGGGGCGGGAACTGAGGAGCACGCGCTCGACGATGCCGTTGCGTTCGAGCCGCCGCAGCGTCGCGGTCAGCGACTTCTGGGTCACCGCGGGAATGGCGCGGCGCAGGTCGTTGAAGCGGCAGGGCCGTTCGCAGAGTTCGTTGAGGACGCTGAGCGACCACTTGTCCAGCACCTGGTCGAGGAGCTCCCGGTGAGGGTGAGCGATCTCGAACCGGCCCTCGTGGTCCTGCGGGGTATCCGGCACGATACTTGGTCTCCTTGAAGTGTCCTTCGTGTACCAGGTAGCAAAGGTATACCTGATTGGCCCACACGAGGAGACCTCGTTGTCCGTCCGTCGTTTCACCCCCGATGGCATGCTTCACCCCACGCCGTACGAGCACGTCGCCGTCGGCACCGGCACGCGTCACGTGCACGTCAGCGGCCAGGTCGCCCGCTCGGCGGACGGGTCTCCCGTCGCCCCGGGCGACCTCGCCGGGCAGGTCGCCCACGCCCTGCGGAACACCGCGACGGGTCTGGCGGGAGCGGGAGCGTCGTTCGACGACGTGCTGCGGCTGACGTTCTACGTCACCGACTGGGCGCCCGAGAAGATCGGCGCGTTCATGGCGGGCGTCGAACAGGTCGCGGAAGAGATCGGGCTGACGGTGCCGCTCCCTCCGTCGTCGCTGATCGGAGTGGACCACCTCTTCGAGCCCGACGTGCTGGTCGAGGTGGAGGCGACCGCCATCCTCGACTGAGTCCGGCATCGGCGACGGCCCGGCTTTACCTTCTCTTTGCAACCCGGGCCGTCGCTGCCTCGTCTCTCCGCACGATCCATGACCCAGCCCGCCGGGTCACCCGTGCGGGCGGACCGGGAAGAGAGTGCCCCATGCGCCGAACTGTCCTGAACGCCTCGGTACTTGCCTGCACAGCCGTACTGGTGAGTGCGATGCCCGCTTTCGCCGACGACCCCTCCCCCGTCCCTGACACCGCGGTGTCCCCGAGCGCGTCGCCGACCCCCGTCGCCGAGACGGATCCGAGCCCGGTCCCCTCCGAGAGCGGCGAGCCGGCCCCGGCGGAGGACACGGGCGGGGTCACCGTCGTGCCAAGCGGCGCGCCCGACACCGGTGCCGCCCCGGCGCCGGAGTCCGCGAGCGACGGCGTCCTCGTCGGCGGCGGTGCCGCCGCGGTCCTGGCCGCCGGGGGCGCGGCCGTCTTCCTGGTGCGCCGGCGGGCGAGGGGGGAGTGAGGTCGCTCTCCAGGCGTGCCTTCGCCGCCGGAGCCGCGGCGGCCCTCCTCGCCGGCTGCGGCGACGCTCATCCGACCCGGCCGCCGGCCACCGAACATCCCCGGGGCACGGCCTCGGCCGCGCGCCCTCCCGAGGCACCGGCCCGGGTCCTCGGGCGTTCGGTTCCGGTCCGGCTCGAGATCCCGGCCATCGGGGTCGACACCCCGGTGATGCGGCTGGGGCTGGCCCCGGACGGCGGTGTCGAGGTGCCACCGGTCACGGCCGACGACAGGGCCGGCTGGTACCGGCACTCGCCGGCGCCCGGTCAGCGGGGCCCGTCGGTGATCCTCGGGCACGTCACGGTCGGCGCCCACGGGGACGGCGTCTTCCGTCACCTGGCGCGGCTGCGCCGGGGCGACCGGATCAGGGCACGCCTGGAGAACGGCACCACGGCGGAGTTCGCCGTCGGTTCGGTCCGCACCGTCGCCAGGGACGACTTCCCGACCGAAGCGGTCTACGGCGACGTCGGCCGTCCGGAGCTGCGGCTCATCACCTGCGGCGGCCCGCGCCGGGGGGACGGGTACCGCGACAACGTGATCGTGTTCGCCGCGCTGAGCGCCTCGACGAACTGAACTTCCCTCGGGATCCGGGGCCGCGCGGTGCGCCGCCGGTCCGGGATCCCGTCCGCGAGCGGTACCGCGACAGCGGTACCGCCACGACCATGGAGAGCATTGAAACGGTCCCGCGAGCAGGCAGCGTCCGAGCTGTTCGCCGCCCTCTATCCGCGCCTGGCCGGCTGGTGCCGCCGGCTGGTCGACGACGACGAGACGGCCCACGAGATCGCCTCGGAGGCGTTCACCCGGCTGTGGTCGCGGTGGACGTCCGTGGCGGAGCCCCGGGGTTTCCTCTACGTCACCGCGGCCAACCTGGTCCGGGACCACTGGCGCAGACTCGAGCGTGAGCGCAGGGCCGTGCGCCGGGCCGGAACCGAAGCCGCCGTCCGGCCCCACACCGAGGAGTCCGATCCGTCCGTGCGCCTGCTCGTGCAGTCCCTGCCGGAACGACTGCGCGTGCCGATCCTGCTGCACTACTACGCTGACATGCCGGTCCGGGAGGTGTCCGCCGTGACCGGCCGCAAGGAAGGCACCGTCAAGGCCGACCTCCACGCGGCCCGGGAGCTGCTCCGCACCCACCTGAGGAGAAGCCTTGATCACACGCTCTGACGAGGGCCCGGAGTTCGCATCCGACGATCCCCTCGCCGTCATCCTGCGGCCCACGTCCGACTACCTCGGCCCGCCCGCGGGGCGGTTCGAGGCGATCCGTCGGGGGGCGGCGCGGCGCAGGCGGTGGCGGGCCGCGGCCGGTGTCGGCCTGGCGTGCGCCGTCGCCGCGCTCATCGCCCTGCCGCTGCACGACGCGGTGGACGCCGGCCGGCCCGTCTCCCCCACGGTGCCGCTGGCCCCGCCCCCCGTGCGTGAGTCGTCCTCCCCCGTGCCGAGTCCGTCCGCGTCGCCGGAGCCCGCCCAGTCGCGGACCGGCCTGCCGGCCGCGACGGACGGTCCCGGCGTCTCGCCGGGGAGCGGGGTCGTCCCCACTCCGGCGCCGGTGGTGACGTCTTCGCCGTAGCCCCGCAACGGCTCCCAGGGGCCGCCCGTCACTGTCGGGAGGAGTCCGCCTCCGTGCCCTGCGGGTCGCGAGGCACGGGGGCGGACGTGCGGGCGGCGCCCCGGTGGGGGTCAGGCGCAGGGCAGAACCCCGCTGCGGGCGACCTCGGAGTACCAGCGTGCGCTGGCCTTGGGGATGCGGGTTCCGGTCGGGTAGTCCACGTAGACCGTGCCGAAGCGCTTGCTGTATCCGTGGGCCCACTCGAAGTTGTCCAGCAGCGACCAGAGGAAGTAGCCCCGCACGTCCGAGCCGTCGACGATGGCCTGGTGGACGGCGGCCAGGTGGCCCCGTACGTACGCGATGCGGCCGGGGTCGTTGACGTTGCCGGAGGGGTCGGCGTAGTCGTCGAACGCCGCGCCGTTCTCGGTGATGACCAGCGGCAGCTCGGGGAAGTCGGCGGACAGCCTGCGCAGCAGGTCGTACAGGCCGCTGGGGTCGATGGCCCAGCCCATGGCGGTGGTGTCGCCGGGCGGCTGGTGGAAGGCGACCTTGTCGGCGCCCGGCCAGGGGCTGTGGGTGCTGTTGCCGTGTCCGTCCGAGGTGTGGGTGCCGCTGCCGCCGGCCTCGGACACGACGGTGGGGGTGTAGTAGTTGACGCCGAGGAAGTCCAGCGGCTGGTGGATGAGCTGGAGGTCGCCGTCGCGCACGAAGGACCAGTCGGTCAGTTCCGCGGTGTCCTTGAGGAGGTCCTCCGGGTAGGCGCCCCGCAGCATCGGGCCGGTGAAGACCCGGTTGGCGAGCGCGTCGATGCGGCGGGCCGCGTCCGCGTCCGCGTCGCTGCCGGTGAGCGGCCGTACGTGGTGGATGTTGAGGGTGACCGAGCACTGGGCGGCGGCGGGGAGGCGGTCGCGCAGTGCCCGCACGGCGAGACCGTGGGCGAGGTTGAGGTGGTGGGCGGCGCGCAGGGCGGCGACCGGGTCGGTGCGGCCGGGCGCGTGGACACCGGAGCCGTAGCCGAGGAAGGCGCTGCACCAGGGCTCGTTGAGGGTGGTCCAGGTCCTCACCCGGTCGCCGAGCGCGTCCGCGGCGAGGGCCGCGTACTCGGCGAACCGCTCGGCCGTGACCCGTTCGGGCCACCCTCCGGCGTCCTCCAGCTCCTGGGGCAGGTCCCAGTGGTAGAGGGTGGCGACGGGCTGGATCCCCTTGTCCAGCAGGTCGTCGACGAGACGCCGGTAGAAGTCGAGGCCCTTCTGGACGGCGGGGCCGCGGCCGGTGGGCTGGATCCGGGGCCAGGCGAGGGAGAACCGGTAGGCTCCCAGGCCCAGTTCGGCCATCAGGGCGACGTCCTCGCGCCAGCGGTGGTAGTGGTCGGTGGCCGTGTCACCGGTGTCGCCGTTGCGGACCCGGCCGGGGGTACGGGCGTAGGTGTCCCAGATGGACGGCGTACGGCCGTCCTCGGCCGCCGCCCCCTCGATCTGGTAGGAGGCGGTGGCCGAGCCCCAGAGGAAGCCCTTGGGGAAGGTACGGGCGGCGTCCGGGGCGGACGCGGTCTGCTGTGCTGCGGTGACCACGTAAGTCCTTTCGGGAGAGGGGTGTTGGGCAGGCGGAGGGGCGGGGCGGACCGAGGGGTGTGAGGGCTCAGCCCTTGACGGCGCCGGCCATGATGCCGCTGACGATCTGACGGCCGAACACGATGAACATCGCCAGCAGCGGCAGCGTGCCGAGCAGCGCGCCCGCCATGATCAGTGACTGGTCGCGGACGTAGCCGGCGCTGAGCTGGGTCAGGGCGACGGGGACCGTCGGGTTGGTCATGTCGAGCACCACGAACGGCCAGAAGAAGTCGTTCCACGCGTGCACGAACGTGATCATGAACAGGACCGCCATGGCGGGCCTGGCGACGGGCAGCACGATGCTCCAGAAGATGCGCAGCGAGTGCGCCCCGTCCACCCGCCCGGCCTCGACGAGTTCGTCCGGCAGCGCCTCGGAGAGGTACTGCCGCATGAAGAACACACCGACCGCGCTCACCAGTGTGGGGAAGATGACGGCGGGCAGCTGCTGTGACCAGCCGAGCTCCGACATCATCATGAACAGGGGGACGACGCCGAGCTGCGGCGGCACCATCATCGTGCCGATCACCAGCATCAGCAGGACGTTGCGGCCCTTGAAGCGCAGTTTGGCGAAGGCGAATCCGGCCAGCGTCGCGAACATCACCGTGGACAGGGCGATCACCCCGGCCACGATCAGACTGTTGATCATGGCCTTGCCCATGGCCGCCTCGTCCCAGGCGCGGGCGAGGTTGCTGAAGAGGTTCGGTCCGGGCAGGAAGGGGGGCGGGGTCTGGCTGACCCGTGTGTTGTCGGTGGAGGCGGCCACCATCGTCCAGTACAGCGGGAAGATGGAGAGCACCGCCATGATGACGAGCAGGACGTAGGCGAGGGGGCCGGCGTGGTGCTGGCGTCCGGCGCGCTCGCGCAGGAACCGGCGGCCGCCGCGGCGGGCAGGTTTCTCGTCGGGGGTCCGGGCCGGGGCGTCCGTCGGGGCCGGGAGGCTGTGGATGGTCATGACGACTCCAGGTCAGGACGTACGGGAACGCAGGCGCTTGATCAGGCGCTGTGCCACGAAGGCGAGGACGAGCAGCATGAACATCGCCCAGGCGACCGTCGCCGAGCGGCCCATCTGGTAGTTCTTCCAGCCCTCCTCGTACAGCAGCAGGCCCAGCGTCTGGTACTGGTTGTCCGCGCCGCCGGTGATGCCGTTCGGGCCCTGGCCGAAGATCAGCGGTTCACCGAAGAGCTGGGTGGCGCCGATCGTGGAGAGCACGATGGTGAAGACGATGGTGGAACGGATGCCCGGGACCGTGACGTGGGTGAACTGCTTCCACCGGGAGGCACCGTCGAGGGAGGCCGCCTCGTACCGGTCGGCGGGGATGGCCTGCATGGCGGCCAGGTAGAGCAGCGCGTTGTAGCCGGTCCAGCGCCAGATGACGATGGTCGAGATCGCGAGCTGGGCGGGCCACTTGTCGGCCTCCCAGTTCACCGGGTCGATGCCGAACGCGCCGAGCGCCCAGTTGATCATGCCGAAGTCGCGCTCGAAGATCATGGTGAAGACGAGGGCCGCGGCGGCGACCGAGGTGGCGTACGGCACCAGCGAGGCCACGCGGAAGAAGAGCGAGGCGCGCATGCGGTAGTTGAGCAGGTGTGCCAGGCCGAGCGCCATCAGCAGCTGCGGCACCGTGGAGATGACGCCGATCGTGATGGTGTTGACCAGCGCGTTCCAGAAGCGTGCGTCGCCCCAGAGTTCGACGTAGTTGTCGAACGCCACCCACTCCATGACGTCGAGGGTGGCCAGTTCCACGTCGTGCAGGGAGATCCACGAGGTGTAGACGAGAGGGTAGAAGCTGAACGCGGCGAAGACGATGAAGAACGGTGCGACGAACGCGAACGGCGCGCCCTTGACGTCCAGTCGGTGCAGCAGCGCACTGCGCCGCCGGGCGGTTCCCGGGCCGCCTGGGGTGCTCGGCCCGGCCGGCGGCTCCTCGCCCGCCGGGGCCTTGGTGGTGGAGGTGGCCACCGGACTTCCTTCCTGAGAGCGGATGTGTGGACCGGGTCCCGGGCCCGCCGGCGCCATGCCGGCGGGCCCGGGACCGTCGCGGGGAGGAGCGGTCAGCCGACCGCCTTCTCGATGCGCTCCATGGTGGTGTTCCACGCCTCGTCACGCGCGGTCCCCTGCTCGACCAGGGCCAGGCCCTGCGAGAAGGTGTCCTTGATGGTGCCGTCCTTGCGGCCGAGGACCTGCTTGTCGGGGATCTCCTGGGCGGCCGCGCCGAAGATCTGGCCGATCGGGGCGTCGCTGAAGTACTCCGACTTGGCGTTCTTCACCCCGTCGCTCTCCAGCGCCTTCTGCGAGGACGGGATGTTGCCGATCTCCGTGAAGATGTGGGCCTGCTGCTCCGGCGCGGTCAGCCAGGCGACGAGCTTCTGCGCCTCCTCCTTCACCGGGCTCTTCTCGACCACGCTGAGGAAGGCCCCGCCCCAGTTGGCGCCCTTGGGTGCCCTGGCGACGTCCCACTTGCCCTTGTTCGCCGCACCGGCCTTCTCACTGATGTGGCTGAGCATCCAGGCCGGGCACACCGCGGTCGCGAACGTGCCGTTGGCCAGGCCGGGGTCCCAACCCGGCTGGAACTGGCGCAGTTTGGCGGTCAGTCCCTCCTCACCGGCGTCGGAGGACAGCGCCCAGGCGTCCTTGACGACCGGGTTCGTGTCGTGGATCAGGTCGCCCTTCTCGTTGTAGTACTGCTCGGAGTGGCCGTAGACCATGGCGTTGAACAGGCCGCTGGCCGAGTCCATGAACGCCACGTCGCCCCCCTTGAAGTCCTTCTTGAAGGTGCGGCCGACCTCGACGTACTTGTTCCAGTCGCCCTCCCACAGCTTGCCGACCTCTTCCCGGTCGGTCGGCAGGCCGGCCTTCTCGAAGTAGTCCTTGCGGTAGCAGACCGCCATCGGGCCGATGTCGGTACCCAGGCCCAGCACCTTGCCGTCCGCGGTGCTGATCTGGGACTGCTTCCAGGGCAGGAAGTGGTCCGTGCCCGCGGTTTCGGCGAAGTCGGCGAACTTGTCGGACTGGGTCTCGGTGATCTCCTTGGCCCGGCCGATCTCTATGCCCTGGATGTCCTTCAGACCGTTGCCCGCGGCGAGCCTGGTCTGCAGCGCGGTGTAGTACGTCTGCTCGTCGCCGGCGATCTCGGCCTTGATGTCGACACCGGGGTTCTCCTTCTCGTACTTCTCCAGGAGTCCCGTTTCCTTGATGCCCATCACGCCGAACAGGCCCATCGTGATGGTGACCTTGCCGTCCTTCTTCCCACCGCCGGTGACCGAGTCACCACCGCCGCTGCAGCCGACGACGAGTGCCAGCGCACCGACGGCGGCGACGGTCGCCACCGCCCTCGTGCGCAGTGAACCGAGAGTTCCCATGGGTCTCCTCCTAGCGACGGCGCTGACACATCGGAGTGGCGTGTTCTGCGATGACTACAGCGGCTCTGATCGAAGTGGGAACGTGCCCAACTCGGGGTGGGCACGTTCCCATCGCGTTTGGAAGACTCCTGGCAGCGGGCCGATCTGTCAATAACTTGAAAGCAACTCCGTGGGCGGGGGGCCGGCTCGGTGTTCACCTCCAGGTCCCCTGCGGGTGCTCCGCCGGGGACCGGGTCTGCAAGAATTGCCGCAGGTCACCTCCGCGGCAGGCGTCGCCGCCGCGGCCGCCGAGGGGGAGCACATGAGCAGCAACCGCCGTCCCACGATCAAAACGGTCGCCGCCCGCGCCGGCGTGGGCCGCACCACGGTCTCCCGCGTCGTGAACGGCTCCGACCTGGTCAGCGCCGACGCGCGGGCCAGGGTCCTGGCGGCGATCAAGGAGCTCAACTACGTGCCCAACTCGGTCGCCCGGGGTCTGGTGACCAACCGCACCGACGCCGTGGCCCTGGTGATCCCGGAGTCGGAGAGCCGGCTCGGCTCGGAACCGTTCTTCGCCGCACTGATCCGCGGTGTCAGCGGCGCCCTCGCCGAGAGCCGCACCCAGTTGCAGCTCATGCTGGTGCGCGACCAGGCCGAACGGGACCAGCTCACCGAGTCGGTGGCGACACGCCGTGTCGACGGCGTCCTGCTGGTCTCCGTCCACGCCGAGGACCGACTGCCCGGCATGCTGGAGGAGATGGGCCTGCCCACCGTGCTGGCCGGCCGGCGTGACGCGGGCGAGCAGCTGAGCTACGTCAACTCCGACAACGCCGGCGGGGCCGCCGAGGCCGTCCGGCACCTGCTGGGCAACGGTCGGAAGCGGATCGCCACGATCGCCGGGCCCCAGGACATGGACGTCGGCCGCAGCCGGCTGGCCGGGTGGCGCGCCGCACACGAACAGGCCGGCGTACCCGCGAGCGAACTGCTGGTCGAGAGCGGCGACTTCAGCGAGGAGAGCGGCGGCCGCGCCATGCGTTTGCTTCTTGAACGCGCACCGGATCTGGACGCCGTCTTCGCCGCGTCCGACCTGATGGCGGTCGGCGCACTGGCCGAATTGCGGCGTCAGAAGCGGCAGGTGCCCGGCGATGTCGCCGTGGTGGGCTTCGAGGACTCCGTCCTCGCGCGGCACACCAACCCGCCCCTGACGACGGTGCGTCAGCCGGTGGAGGAACTGGGCCGCACCATGGCCCGCATCCTGACCGACATCACCCGGCACGGCGCGCCCCGGCAGCAGCTGACACTGCCGACGGAACTGGTGGTGCGCGAGTCGTCATGAGGCGGGCGGCAGTCCCGCGGTGTCCCCGGTTGTCGGGTGCCGCCGCGCGTCCGGCACCGGTACCGCGCCCGCCCCCGGTGGCGCGGAGCCGGTCACCGGCCCCGCGCCACCGGGGGCGCCGAACCCCGGTCGCGGGCGCGGAACCCGTCGGCGGAACCATGGGGGGCGAGTGCGGATACCGGCTGCTCCCCGCACCGCGGCACCGATGCCGCCATCGTCGGGGCTCCCGGACACTCCCGGCAGGAGGGTGCCGGGGCATCGCGTGCGCCGGCTCCACGGCTTCTCTCCGGTCCCGTCCTCGTGGGGAGCGTGCCCGGCTTCTTCGTCGCGCCGGGGACGGCTCGATCACTGGGGTCACAAGGGTCACTGGAGTCCCCTGACGAGGCGGTGACGGCCTGCGGTCGGGGACCCGGTCCCTCTGTCCCGGGCGGAGGTCCTGGGCCCGGGCGGAGGTCCTGGGCCCGGGCGGAGGTCCTGGGCCCGGGCGGAGGTCCTGGGCCCGGAGGAAGTGACGGGCCCCGGGACGGGCCGCGATCCCAGCACGGGACGAGTGGGCCGCACCGGCCCGGGGAGACACCCCTGGAGGCCGAACGGCCGGGCTCGCCCCCAGCCTGCCTGCTCCCGGCAATCGGACGGCCCGGAAGGTTGCCGACCTGCCGACCGGTCCGGGCACGGGAGACTGTTTATGGTTCATCCCTGTGCGCCGGGAATCCCGGTCGGCGTCCGGTCCCGCCGGGAAGCAGACGGAGAACCCGCGGACCGGTCGCCCGACGGGACGCCGCGTCCTGCACCGCGCGGCGCACACCGCCCCTCTCCCCCTCCCGAAATGACCGCCATGCCACGCCGAGACGATTCCCGTGAGCCGCTTCCCCGACCACAGGACCTGATCGACGAGGTCGTCGTCCGCTTCGACGCCTACGCCCGGGCCAGGACAGCGCGCGACAGCCTGTTCCCGACGGCGCGGCCGACTCCACGCCAGGAGCAGCGCGCTTTCGACGCGCTGCAGGCCGCCGTCGCACGCCTGCGCAACAGCCTCCGCTGAGCGGGATGCCGCGCCGGCCGCCCGCGACGGACGCGTCCGGTCGGTGTCCGCGGCGAGCCGGCTGTCCCCCGCCCCGCGCCGGTCGCGTGGTCGAATGGAGGCAGAGGGCGTACAAGGGCCCTCGGACGGACGGGGAGAGCGCACGTGAGCACACCGCGAATCGACTACCCGGCGTTGTTCGCCGCGACGCCCAGCCCTTACCTGGTGCTTTCCCCCGATCTGGTGATCGTCGAGGTCAACGAAGCGTATCTCCGTGTCACCGGCCGGACGAGGGACGAGCTCGTCGGCCGTCGGCTCTTCGAGGCCCACCCCGACAATCCGGATGATCCGACCGCCGACGGAGTGCGCAACCTGACCGCCTCACTGGAACGGGTTCTGCGTTCCAAGCGGCCGGACACCATGGCGGTACAGCGGTACGACCTCGCCGTCGCCGGGCGCCCCGGGGTGTTCCGGACGAGGTGGTGGTCCCCGGTGAACACCCCCGTTCTGGGGCCGGACGGAGAGGTCCGGTGGATCATCCACCGGGTGGAGGACCTGACGGAGTACATGCTGTCCCGTCCCCTGCGGGGCGGGCCGGGGGACGTCCGCGGGGATCAAGAGGGCGTCGAGCTGGAACTGTTCACCCGCGCGCGGGACCTCATGCTCGTCAACGAGGAGCTGCGCGACGCCCACGACTGGGAACGCCTGACCGCCCTCACCCTGCAGAAGGCGATGCTGCACGCCCCGGACCTGGCGGGGCACGGTGAGATCGCCGTGCGGTACATGCCGGCCACCCGGTCCCTCAACGTCTGCGGCGACTGGTACGACGTGGTCGACCTCCCCGATGACAAGTTCACCGTCGCGGTCGGCGACGTGGTCGGCCACGGTCTGGAAGCCGCCGCCGTGATGGGCATGCTCCGCAGCGCCCTCTCCGCGGCCGTCCGGGCCATCCCCGAGCCCGGCAAGGCCATGGACGTCCTCAGCGGATACGCCCGTACGTTCGACAGCGCGCTCGCGACGACCGCGGCCAAGGCGGTCGTCGACCGGCGCAACCACCGGATCACCTACACCAGCGCCGGGCACCTCCCGCCGGTCCTGTCCCACCCGGACGGCACCACCGAAATGCTCGACAAGGCGACCGACCCGCCCCTGGGCGTCCTGACCGACCAGGCACCACGCCCGCAGGCGACGGTGTCGTACGCGCCGGGCGACACCCTCGTGCTGTACACCGACGGACTCGTCGAGCGCCGTGGCGAGGACATCGACACGGGGCTGCTCCGCCTCACCGATGCCGTCACACAGCACGCCCGGCTGGGACCCGAGGACTTGGCGGACACCCTGCTCGCGTGCCTGGGCGTGGCCGACGGCGGACCGGACGACATCGCCCTGATCATCGTCCGCCTGTAGTCAGGCCGTCTCGTCGGACCGCTCTCCCCCACCCGCCGGGTATAGCGCCGCGCTATCACCAAGTGTGAGTACCACCGTTCAACGATTCTCCGGGATTCTGGGCGCTGCCCGGGCGAACTCCATCACCTGACGGGGGAGTTCACCCGGGCACGGCCCTCGGGGCCGTCGACCCCCACACCCGCGCGCCCACCGGGCGTGCCTCCGGAATCGAGGAACCTTGCGCATATCAAGGCTCATTCCCGCCCTCGCCGCCGCAGCGGTCTCCGTCCTCGCGCTTCTCGCCCCCAACGCCGCCGCGGCCGAGTCCCCGGCACCTCCGGTCAGCAAGGGCCCGCAGCCCATCATCGGCGGCGGTCACGCGGGCAGCGGCCCGTGGGCCGCCCGGCTGTTCTCCAACGGCAGGGAGACCTGCTCGGCGACGATCATCGCCCCGACCTGGATCCTCACCGCCAAGCACTGCGTCAGCGGCGGCGGCCTGTCCTTCCGCATCGGCAGCCTGGACCAGCACAGCGGCGGAACCCTCGCAGGCGGTGTCCAGACCTACACCCACAGCTCGGATCTGGCGCTCGTCCGCCTCGACCGTTCCGTCCCGGCGACCTACGCGAGCCTGGGTCAGCCGGGCACCGTGCGTGTCGGGCAGAGCGTGCAGGTGTACGGCTGGGGCGCCACCTCCCGGTGCGGATCCGAGGCCACCTGCCAGTCCCGCTACCTGAAGGTCGCGAACGTCACGGTCACCGGTGGGTGCGGTGACGCCTACGGCGGCTCCGCCATCTGTGCCCGCAGGGGTGACGGCATCACCGCCGGCGGGGACTCGGGCGGTCCGATGATGGCGAACGGTGTCCAGGTCGGTGTGGCCTCCACCAGTGACCGCCAGACGACCACCGCGTACACCAACGTGACGGCGTACCGCTCCTGGATCCGGTCCGTGGCGGGCGTCTGACCGGACACCTGATCGAACGCCCGAGGGGCCCCGTACCGCGCGGCGGTACGGGGCCCTGTGCTCAGGGCTCGTCGGCGACCGAGCCCCGGGCGGAGGCTACGGAGTCACGCAGCCGATCGTTCCCACCGGGAAGTCGTTGCCCGACGAGGTGGCCGTGAAGCCGAACGTGACGCTCCCGTCGGCCGGTATCACACGGTTGTGGTCGACGTTCCTGACCGTCACCGTGCCGTCGGAACCGGTGGACAGCGTACCGTTCCACGCGCTGGCGATCCGGGTCCCGTCACCGGGCTTCCACTGCACCGCCCAGCCGCTGCGCGGTGAGGTCCCGTGGTTCATGACCTCGACCGAGGCCTGGAAGCCGCCGTTCCAGGAGTTCACCACGTTGTACACGGCCATGCAGGAGCCGGTGTGCGGAGGCGGGTCCGTGGGGTCGGTGGGAGTCGGGTCCGGGTCGGGCGCCGAGTCTCCGATGCCGGTGACCTCGCCGTTGCCGCCGTCGAAGACGATGTCGGAGCAGGAGAAGAAGTTCTCCTGACTGTCCGAACGCACCCACTGCATGAAGATCAGCGCGTCCCCGGAGCGGCCGGAAGGCAGGTTCAGGTTCCAGTTGTAGTGACCGCCGTTGGTGCCCGCCGAGCCCTGCTGGGGCGGGTCGGTGACGGTCTGGATCAGCTCCAGGTCCGCCCAGCGCAGCTGGGAGGTGGGCGACCAGCCGGGCTTGGTGAGGTACACCCGGAAGTCACCCGGGTGGGCTGCCCAGTTGCTGTACTTCACCTTGATCGTGGAACCGGACGTCAGATGCGTCCGGGGCCAGTCGGAGCGGGCCGCGTTGTAGGCGGAGAAGTCGTAGGGGGACCGGTCCCCGGCGCTGCAGAGCGTGCCGTCCGGGACGTAACCGGCGCCCCGTCCGCCTGCGTTGGAGTCGAGCACGGCGAACCAGTTGTACAGCGCCGAGGCACCGCTCTGGTTCAGCGCGTCGCGGCACGCGGGGTTGGACGGGTCCAGTCCTCCGGTGCCGGTGACGGCGTCCAGCTGGCAGAGGTAGGTGCGCGAACCGGGCATCATCGCCACACCGTGCGCCTGCGCGTTGTTCTGCCAGAGGAAGCTCAGGCCGAGCCCTCCGAGGAGGGTGGCCAGCACCGCTGCGAGGGCCATGAATCTGTTCCGTAAAGCCATGGGATCTCCTGTGCGGGTGGCGGGTGGGTGAATCGGTGATCCGGCTGCGCCGGGACGAGGGGGTGGCGAAGCGTGAGGGGCGGCCGGGGTGTGGTGATGAAGTGGAACCCCTGCCCGTCCCGGGAGGGGCGTCGACCGGACCGGGCAGGGGGCTCTGGGGCGGGGTCCGGGGCCCGTCCTGCCGGCGCAGGGAGGAAGAGCGGGCCCCGGAACCGCGGGACACGGTGGGCGCGCGGCCCTGGGGACGTGTCAGGCGGTCGTGCAGGCGGTGCCGTTCAGACTGAAGCCGTTCGGCTGGGCGAAGGAGCCGCTGTAGCTTCCCTGGAACCCGAAGCTCTGGCTCCCGCCGGGCGCGATGCGGGCGCCCGCGTCGGTCGCCCTGGCCGTGACGGCACCCGAGGAGGGGGTGACGGACGCGTTCCACGCATGGGTGACGCTCTGCCCCGAGGGCAGGGTGAAGGCGAGCGTCCAGCCGTCGACGGGGGTCGAACCGGTGTTGCGCACCGTGACGTTCGCGGTGAAGCCGCCCGGCCACACGTTGGTGGCGTACGACACCGAGCACGCCGCGGGGCCGCCGGGTTCACCGGGGTTGCCGCCGGTCTCGATGGTGGAGGAGAAGGAGTTCACCGCGAGCCCCGCTCCGTTCTGCCACGGCTCGAAGCCCGCCTGAATGCTCGTCAGGTACCAGTCGTTCCGGGCCATTCCGCGTGCGACGGTCTCCCGGACGAAGTCCATGACGTCGAAGCTCCAGCTGCTGATCGCCGACGGTGCGACGAAGGACAGCACGTCGTTGGTCCCGTTGCCGCCCGACCACACCTGCCAGGTGCGTCCGCCGACGGTGGCCGTGCCGACCTGGGAACCGATCGGCTGGACCGGGCCCACCTTGTTGAACCAGATCATGATCTCGGTCCGGTTCACGCCGTCGGTGCGGGGCGTGGGGTCCAGCCAGATGTCGTACGAGGCGTTGTACACGGCGTCGCCGACGTAGCCGTAGGAGATGCTGGTGGGGGCGCCGGAGATGCCGCTGATCCGGGCCGGGAGCGCGGTGCCGGGCGAACAGTTGGTGTAGTGGCAGCCGTTGAAGACCGACGGGTACGACTTCGGGGCGCCGTTGGTGGGCACCGAGCCGTCGGCCTGGGTGAGACGGAAGCCGTTGTCCGTGGCGGTGACGCACTGGGTGGCGCTGGTGCCCCAGCGGTTGTTCTGGACGACGTAACGGCCCTGGATGGTGGTCGATCCGTACTGTTCGCAGATCGTGGTGTCGGCCTGGGCGGGAGCCGTCGCGGTGATCATCCCCACGGCCACGGCGAGGGCGGTGAGGAGTGTCGCGAACAGGCGGCGCGGGGCGCGGGTTCGGTGCGGTAACCGTCGCATGCGGGGGCCTCTCCGGGAGGGTGCGTGGGCGACCGGCGGGAGCGCTCCCGTCTCCCCATGTGATGGGAGCGCTCCCAAGAATGGTTCGGAACCGGACTGTAGAAGGCTCACATGTCCCTGACAAGAGTGTGCGCACGAGCGTGTCGAATCCATTTCGAATCCGCAGGTCAGCGACGTGCTTCAGGAAGGGGTGGGCGCCGGGAGCGCTCCCGAAACTTTCGCCACGGGCGGGCACGGTGCGTCAGGCGGAGCCCCGGAGCACCAGCTCCGTGCGGAGGATGACGTGCCGCCAGGCCGGCGCGGAGTCCTCCATCTCCTCCAGCAGCAGCCGCACCATGGTCCGGCCGATGTCCTCCAGCGGCTGCCGCACCGTGGTCAGCTTCGGGTCGGTGTGCTGGGCGAGAGGGAAGTCGTCGAAACCGATCACCGCGACGTCCTCGGGCACCCGTCGGCCCGTCGCGCGCAGGGCGTACAGCGCTCCGGCGGCCATGGTGTCCGAGGCGGCGAACACCGCGTCGATCTCCGGGGCCCGCTCGAGGAGTTCGGCGGTCGCCCGGCGCCCGCTGTCCTCGGAGAAGTCACCCTCGACGATCCACGACGGCCGGCTCTCGGCCCCCGCCCGCTGCAACGCCTCGCGGTATCCACGCAGTCGGCACTGGGCCACGTACATGTCGAGCGGACCGGTGACGGTCGCGACCGAGCGGCGGCCGGTCTTCAGCAGATGCGTCACCGCGCTGCGGGCGCCTCCGGCGTTGTCCGCGTCGACGTAGGTCACTCCCTCGTCGCCCGAGCGCCTGCCCAGCAGCACGGTGGGCAGCCCCACTTCGGCGAGCATGTCGGGCAGCGCGTCCTCGGCGTGCACGGACATCAGCATGACGCCGTCCACCCGTCCGCCTCGCGCGTACTCCACGAAGCGGCGGCGTTCGGCGTCCGTCCGGACGAGGGTGAGCAGCAGTTGCACCTTGGTGTCGGTCAGCGCGTCGCCGACGGAGCGGACGATCTCCGAGAAGAAGGGTTCCCCGAACATCCGCCAGTCCGGCTCCGTCATGACCAGCGCGACCGCGTCGGCGCGCCGGCCCGCCAGAGAGCGGGCGGCGAGGTTGGGGACGTATCCCAGTTCCGCGATGGCCCGCTGCACGGTGCGGCGCGTCGATTCCTTCACGCCCGCCGCGTCGTTGATGACGCGGGAGACGGTGCCCCGCCCCACTCCGGCGAGCGCGGCGACCTCCTCGAGCGTCGGTGTGCCGGGACGCTGCCTGACCATGACCACCCCCACGAGACCACCCGATCTTACGGCGCCCGGGCCGCGGTTCGGAGGTACACGGTGCGGGAGTCCGGTGCGGCGCACCACCCGGCGGCCTCGCCCGCCCCGCGGGACAGCCGTCGCGCCGCGGTGGCCGGCCCAGCCACTGACCGGTCCCTCGGGCGGGAGTGCGCGGCGTACGTCGTGATCCGGAGACACGGCAGTACGAGAGGCGCGCGGACCGGTCACCGGAGGATCACCTACCGGTCTCGGTGAGCCCCGTCCGTGGCCACTTCGAGACGCACCCGCAACGCCCCGTACCGCACGTTCCTGCCCGCCCCGCCGTCACAGTCGGGGAAGGCGGCATCAACCAACCGAAGGGGTACGGACGATGAGGCGGTTTGGGGCACGTCGGCCGGCCGGAGTGCTGGTCGCGCTCACGGCGGCGGGCGGACTGCTGGTGAGCGGATGCGGCGGAGGGAGCGACGAGGGGTCCAAGGCGGGCGACTCGTCCTACGGGCGCGGGGGCGGTGGTCCGGGGCCGCTGCCCGCTCCGCAGGCTCCCCGGGGTCCGGGCGGGCCCTACGACGGTGACCGGCGGGAGGGGGAGCAGGACGCGCGCGACGTCGCCCCGGCCCCCGACCACCTGTCCACCTTCGCGCTCGACGTCGATACGGCCTCGTACGGCTATGCCCGCCGCACCCTCGCCGAGGGCAGGCTGCCCGACCCGTCGACCGTCCGTCCCGAGGAGTTCGTCAACAGCTTCCGGCAGGACTACGCCCGCCCCGGCGGCGACGGTTTCACGGTCACCGTGGACGGGGCCCGTACCGGGGAGCGGGACTGGTCCCTGGTCCGGGTGGGCCTGGCCACCCGGCCCGCCGGGCACAGCGGCGAACGGCCGCCCGCCGCGCTGACGTTCGTCATCGACGTCTCGGGGTCGATGGCCGAGCCGGGCCGTCTCGATCTGGCGAAGGAGTCCCTCGGGACGATGGCGGACCAGTTGCGCGACGACGACTCGGTCGCCCTCGTCACCTTCAGCGACGAGGCCGAGGCCGTGCTGCCGATGACCCGGCTCGGCGGCAACCGGGGCGAGGTCCATGACGCGATCGGCGGTCTGGAGCCCGCCGACTCCACCAACCTCGGCGCGGGCGTCGAGACCGGCTACGAGACGGCCGTCGAAGGGCTGCGCGAGGGCGCCACCAACCGGGTGGTCCTGGTCTCGGACGCGCTCGCCAACACCGGGGAGACGGAGGCCGACACCATCCTGGAACGCATCGCCGACTCCCGCCGCGAGCACGGCGTCACCCTGTTCGGCGTGGGCGTCGGCAGCGATTACGGCGACGCGCTCATGGAGAAGCTGGCGGACCGGGGCGACGGCCACACGGTGTACGTGTCCGACGAGCAGGACGCACGGGAGGTGTTCTGCGAACAGCTCCCGCGCAACATCGAGTTGACGGCACGGGACGCCAAGGCGCAGGTCGCCTTCGATCCGGGGACGGTCGCCGAGTTCCGCCTGGTCGGCTACGACAACCGCCGGGTCGCCGACGAGGACTTCCGCGACGACGGCGTCGACGGCGGCGAGGTCGGACCCGGGCACACCGTGACGGCCCTGTACGCCGTGCGCACCCGGCCGGGTGCCGAGGGTCATCTGGCGACGGCGACCGTGCGCTGGCTGGACCCGGACAGCCGCACCCCGCACGAGGAGACCGGCGACGTGGAGACCGGCGGTCTCGCGGACTCCGTATGGCGCGCGCCGGGCGGTCTGGCGGTCTCCGCCACCGCCGCCTACTTCGCCGACGCGCTGCGCTCCCCCGACCACCGCTACAGCGCCCTGCCCGGAGCCCCCGGGCTCGGTGAACTCGCGGAGCGCGCCGGTTCCCTGGCGGAGCGGACCGAGGACGACGACGTCCGCGAGCTGGCCGGGGCGATCCGCCGGGCGGACCGTCTGGAGTGACCCCCGGCCCTTCGCCTCGGCTTTACGCACCGGTAAGTTGACTCCCGAGTAAGTAAGAACGGCAGCAACCAGCACGACCGCATCAGCCGCGACCGGGAGCCGTCATGGGTGTACGCAAGGATCTGAAAAGGGCGAAACGACGCACCGGTCTGGTGGGGCGGACCGCAGTCGAGATCACCAGGGACGAGCGGGGCGTCGTCCGTGAGGTCCGTACGGCGGCCCTCGCCGCACGGCCGACGACCGGCACCCCCGCCGACATCCCCTTCACCAACGCGGCCGAGGCGCCCGACGCGGTGGTGCTGCGCCGGGAGGAGCGGGGCGAGTGGCGTCCGGTCACGGCGGCGGCCTTCGCCCGCGAGGTCACCGCCGTGGCCAAGGGCCTGATCGCTGCGGGGCTGGAGCCGGGCGACCGCGTCGCGGTGATGTCCCGCACCCGTTACGAGTGGGCGGTGCTGGACTTCGCCATCTGGTCCGCCGGCGGCCGGACCGTGCCGGTCTACCCGACCTCCTCCGCCGACCAGGTGGAGTGGATCATCGCTGACTCCGGTGCCCGGTACGCCGTCACGGAGACCGCGGAGAACACGGCCACGGTCCGCACGGGCACTGCCGCCCATGCCGAGCCCCCGCGGCTGTGGGAGCTCGACGCGGGCGCCCTCGCCGACCTGAGCGCCCTCGGCGAGGGCGTGCCCGAGGAGGTGGTCACCGAGCGGCGTGCGGCCCTCACGCCCGACACCGTCGCCACCGTCTGCTACACCTCCGGCACCACCGGACGTCCCAAGGGCTGCGTCCTCACCCACGCCAACCTGCACGCGGAGGCGGCCAACACCATCGAGCTGCTGCACCCGGTCTTCAAGGAGGTCACCGACCAGGTGGCCTCGACCCTGCTGTTCCTCCCGCTCGCCCACATCCTCGGCCGTACCCTGCAGATCTCCTGTCTGATGGCCCGCATCGAGATCGGCCACTGCCCGAGCATCAAACCGGACGAACTGCGGCCCAAGTTCAGGGCGTTCCGCCCGACGTTCCTGGTCGGTGTCCCCTACCTGTTCGAGAAGATCCACGACACCGGCCGGGCCACCGCCGAGAAGCTGGGCCGCGGTGCCTCCTTCGAGCGGGCCCACCGCGTCGCCGTCCGATTCGGCGAGGCCCACCTGAACAAGTTCCTCGGCCGCGGCAAGGGCCCCGGCCCCGGCCTGTACGCCGCCTGGGCCCTGTACGACCTGCTGGTCTACCGCCGGGTGCGCAAGGAACTCGGCGGGCGCGTGCGGTACGCCATCAGCGGCGGCTCCCCGCTGGAGCGAGACCTCAACCTGTTCTTCTACGCCGCCGGCATCATGGTCTACGAGGGCTACGGCCTGACCGAGACCACCGCCGCCGCGACCATCGTCCCACCGCTCGGTCCCCGGCCCGGCACGGTCGGCCTCCCCGTGCCCGGCACCGCGATCCGGATCGCCGACGACGGCGAGGTGTGCGTCAAGGGCGGCATCGTCTTCGGCTCGTACCGCAACAACGCGGCCGCCACCGACGAGGTGCTCGACGACGGCTGGTTCACCACCGGTGACCTCGGCTCCCTCGACGAGGACGGCTATCTGACCATCACCGGGCGCAAGAAGGACATCATCGTCACCTCCGGCGGCAAGAACGTCTCCCCCGCCGTGCTGGAGGACAGGCTGCGCAGCCGTCCGCCCGTCGGACAGTGCCTCGTCGTCGGCGACAACCGGCCCTTCGTGGGCGCGCTGATCACCCTCGACCCCGAGACGGTCGCGCACTGGCTGTCGGTGCGCAGGCTGCCCGCCGGCACCCCGATGTCCGAGGTGATCCGCGACCCGCGGATGCGCGCCGATGTGCAGAAGGCCGTGGACTACGCCAACGAGGCCGTGTCCCGCGCCGAGTCCATCCGTGCCTTCACGCTGGTGGAGGGCGAGTTCACCGAGGAGAACGGGCTGCTGACCCCCTCCCTCAAGGTCAAGCGGCAGGCGGCCCAGCAGGCGTACGCGGCGGAGATCGCGGCGCTGTACTCCTGACCGCGCCGGTCCCTCCGCGTCCCGTCAGCGCAGGTCGAGACGCATCAGGACGCGGGGGTGGCCGGACAGTACCGAGGTCGTGTCGGCGGCGTGGGCGAAACCGGCCCGCTCGAAGTTCTTCCGGATCCCGGCGTACGCCATCGTCAGGTCGACGCGGGCGTCGCCGTTGTCGAGGGGGTACGCCTCGATCACCGGGGCGCCGTGGGCGCGGGCGAACTCGACCGCGCCGGTGATGAGGGCGTGCGAGATGCCCTGCCTGCGGTGGCCGGGGCGCACCCGGATGCACCACAGGGACCAGACGGGCAGGTCGTCGACGTGCGGGATCTTGCGGTTGCGGGCGAAGGAGGTGTCCGCGCGCGGTGCGACGGCGGCCCAGCCGACGGGCTCGTCGCCGTCGTAGGCGAGCACCCCGATGGGTGTGCCGGTCCGGCACAGACCGGCGACGTACTCGCCCCTGGCCGGTCCGCGCAGCTCGTTGTTGAGCCCCGAGGGGAGGCGGTAGCTCAGGCACCAGCACACGTTCGCCCCGGGCGACTTGGGACCGAGCACGGCGCGGACGTCCTCGAAGACGGAGACGGGGCGGACTTCGATGGTCATGCGTCCACGATGTCACGCCTCACCGGGCGGCGCCGTGCCCGGCGGGGTTCACCGCAGCGCGCGGAGGTAGCGGGCGCGGACACCGAGTTGGACGAGAAGCAGGACGGGGAAGAGCAACCGCCAGGGGCCCGCGGGCGCCGCCCGGGTCAGCGAGCGCAGCGTCAGCAGGACCCGGCCGTCGCCGCCCCGGTGCACGACGAAGGCCTCCTCCCCGCTGACCGGGTGGCCCCAGCGGGTGCCGTAGGCGAAGCCGCACCGGCTCGCGGTGTCCACCACGGCGACGACCTCGACCGGCTCGCGGACGGCGAACCGGCCGGGTCCGGCCGTGATGGTGTACCGCCCTCTCTCCCGCACCCGCAGGCCGCCTCCGTCGGTCGGGGCGACGGAGAAGCCGCTGCGGCGTTTGACCTCCCAGCGCAGCACGGCGTCCCTGGCCGCCGCCCAGGTGTCGTCCCCGTGCCCGACCGTCACGGTCCTCTCGTACCGGCGGAACCCGGCCGGGGACCCGGGCCAGCGCGGGCTGCCCGGGGCGGTGGCACCGCGGGCCGGGTAGCTCAGGCCGGTGCCGTCACCCATGCGCCGGCCGCTCCAGGAAGGCCTCCAGTCCGGCCAGGAGCCGGTCGATGTCGTCGACGTCGGTGTACGGGGCCAGGCCGACGCGGAGTCCACCGGTGTCCCCGAGGCCGAGGTGGCGGGAGGCCTCCAGGGCGTAGAAGCTGCCGGAGGGCGCGTGGACGCCGCGCTGCGCGAGGAAGCGGTAGGCGTCCTCGGTGCGGTGGCCGTCGAAGGTGATCAGCAGAGTGGGGGTGCGCCGGGCGGCACGGGAGCGCACGGTGACCCCGGAGAGGGCCGCCAGGCCCTTCTCGAGCCGGTCCCTCAGGACGGTCTCGTGCTCCTCGAGCAGCTCGTAGGTCCGGGTGAGCCGTGCCCGGCGGTCGCCGCCCGGCTGCCCGGAGAGGCCGGCCAGGAAGTCGACGGCCGCTCGGGTTCCCGCGAGGAACTCGTAGGGCAGGGTGCCCAGTTCGAAACGCTCGGGCACGGTGTCCGTGGAAGGCAGCAGCTTGTCCGGGTGGAGGGTCTCCAGCCGTTCCGGGCGGGCGGCCAGGACTCCGTGGTGCGGGCCGAGGAACTTGTAGGGGGAGCAGACGAAGAAGTCCGCGCCGAGCGCCCCGACGTCGACCAGGGCGTGCGCGGCGTAGTGCACGCCGTCGACGTACAGCAGGGCGCCCGCCTCGTGGACGGCCCGTGCGATCTCGGCGATCGGGGGAATCGTGCCGATGAGGTTCGAGGCGGCCGTCACGGCGACGAGCCGGGTCCGTCCGGAGAGCCGGTCCCGGATGTCGTCGGCGGTGAGCTCCCCGGTGTCCGGGTCGAAGTCGGCGTGGCGGACCGTGACGCCGGCACGGTCCGCCGCCTGGACCCAGGGGCGGATGTTGGAATCGTGGTCCAGCCGCGTGACGACCACCTCGTCGCCGGGTGACCATCCGGCGGCGAGGGTGCGGGAGAAGTCGTAGGTGAGCTGGGTGGCACTGCGGCCGAAGACGATGCCCGCCGGGTCGGCGCCGAGCAGGTCGGCCATGGCGCGGCGGGCCTCGGTGACCACCGTGTCGGCGTTGCGCTCGCCGGGCAGGAGTCCGCCGCGGTTGGAGAGGGGCCCGGAGAGCGCGGCGCTGATGGCGTCGATGACGGGCCGCGGCGTCTGGGTGCCGCCGGGGCCGTCGAAGTGCGCGGTGCCGGCGGCCAGCGCGGGCACCTGGGCGCGCAGGGCGGTGAGGTCGTACGTCACGTGGGGCTTCCTCTCGGTGCGGGCGGAGTGCCGGTCAGCTGGGTGAGCCGTCGGCCGCCGGTTCCCGCGGCGGGTCGGTGAGCTGCTCGCGCAGATAGTTCCAGACGACCGCGATCAGAGCGGCGACGGGTACCGCGAGCAGGCTGCCGACGATGCCGGCGAGGCTGCCGCCCAGGGTGACCGCCAGCAGCACGACGGCGGCGTGCAGCCCGAGACCGCGGCTCTGGATCACGGGCTGGAACACGTTGCCCTCGAGTTGCTGCACCACGATGATGATCGCCAGCACCAGCAGCGCGTCCGTCAGTCCGTTGGACACCAGCGCGATCAGTACCGCGACCAGACCGGCGAACAGGGCGCCGATGATGGGCACGAACGCCGACACGAACGTGAGCACCGCCAGCGGAAGCACCAGCGGTACGTCGAGGATCCACAGGCCCAGGCCGATGAGGACGGCGTCGAACAGGCCGACGAGCGCCTGGGACCGCACGAACGAGCCCAGGGTGAGCCAGCACCGCTCGATCACGATCGGGACGTCGGTCGCGAGGCGGCCGGGGAGCTGGCGGCGCAGCCACGGCAGGAAGCGCGGGCCGTCCTTGAGGAAGAAGAACATCAGGAAGAGCGCCAGTACGGCCGTGACCACACCGCTGACCACGGTGCTCACACCGGTGACGGCGGTGGTGGCGATGGAACCGGCGCTGTCCTGGATGCGGGCGGTCGCGGCGTCGAACGCGTCCGAGATCTGAGCGTCGTCGATGTTCAGCGGCGGTCCCGCGGCCCATTCCCGCAGCCTCTGGACGCCTTCGACGACGCCCTCGCCCAGCTTGCCGGACTCCGACGCCACGGGTACCGCGATCAGCGCCACGGTGCCCGCGGCCACCAGCAGGAACAGCACGGTCACCAGGGACGCGGCGAGCGCGGAGGGCATGCCCCGCCGGCGCAGGTAGCGGGCCGGGGGCCAGGTCAGCGTGGTGAGGAGCAGACCGACCACGAGGGGCCAGACCACCGACCACATCCGGCCCAGCATCCACAGCACCACCGCGACGGCCACCAGGACCAGCAGCAGTTCACCGGAGACGCGCGCCGAGGTGCGCAGTGCGGAACGGGTCTTCCCCGCGTTCAACGTCGCAGACATGGAGGCACCTTACGGTGCCCCGGGGCCGCTGTGATCACCCGGGAGCCTGCCCGGGCCACCGCCCGGCACGCTGCCTGGTCTGCCTGCCGGTGTCGAGGAAGGTGCAGCCGTGCCTGTCCGCTGAGGGCGCCATCCGATCCCACGCCGTATCCCCGGCTCGCCCCGGCGGGCGGCAGGAACCATGCTCGGCACGTCCTCGTCCGTCCGGCGGCCCTACGCGTGCTGCGCAGTGGCGCACCCGGATCAGGCTCCACCATGCCCTGATCCTCCTGGCCGGCGACACCCCCGTCACCGCAGTCGCCCACCACTGCGGCTGGTCATCCGCCAGCCCCTTCATCGACGTCTTCCGCCGCACCTTCGGCCACACCCCCGGCACCCGCCCCACCACTTGAGGCGCCCTGGCCTCTCCGTTCGTCCCATGAAGCCCGCCCGAGCGGGGTGACTCGACGGTCGGTGGCCGGACCCTTCCCCGCGTCATCACGGAACTCGGCCGCCTGCCCGCCTCCGGAGACGACCGGACGATCCATGGATCACTACCGCCTGGGTCGCAGCGACCGGTGCCGACTACCACACCGGTTTACCCGGCGATCCATCTCCTGTGGGACGCCGGGGGCCGCAGGCACTCGCTAGCTTGAGCGCGCGCCGGTGCAGCGGGTGCCGGTTCAGTGGAACAGGGGATGGCACATGGCCTCACCGCCCTCAAGACGGCTACCGATTCCGTGGCGAGGCACGAGCCGAAGAACCGGGCTCGTGCTGTTCGTCGTACTCGCGGCGCTTCTCGCGCCGCTCACCACCGCCACCGCGTCGACCGCGGCACCCTCCTCCGCGGCCGGCTCCGCCCAGGCGGCCGCGTTCGACGGCAGGCCGGTGCAGTTCTGGAACTCCGTACTGATCGATGTCTTCAGGCGGCAGACGGACGTGGGCCCCGGCCCGCTCGCCAGGGCCGCGGCGATCATGAACGCGGGTATCTACGACGCGGAGAGCGCCTACCAGCGGACCTGGCACTCCCTGAAGTACGAACCCTTCCTGGAGGCGCCCAAGTACTCCGGGGCCCCCTTCCTGGAGGGACCCGACGAGGAAGAGCGCGTCATCGGCCACACCGCGCGCAACCTCCTGGTCCGGCTCTTCCCCGCCCAGACGACGTTCATCAACACCCGCTTCAAGGAGCGCTTCGGCAACGAGTGGACCAGCTTCGACGTCCTCAAGCCGCTGGTGGCCGAGCCGGTCGCCGACCGGATCTGGAACGCCCGTTACGACGACGGCTCCAGCGAAGGCGAGTCGTACACCGTGGAGGACAAGCCGGGCGCCTGGCGTCCGACCGGCGGCACCTGCGCCCTGGAGAGCGACGCCGTGGACCCGGACTGGGGGCTCGTACGGCCGTTCGTCCTGTCCTCGGGAGCGCAGTTCCGGCCCGCGACGCCCGAGACCTACGGCACGTACGAGGTGCTCCTGGCGAGCCAGGCGTACCAGGCGCAGGTGGACGAGGTGCGCAGGCTCGGCTCGGCGACCTCGACGGCGCGCACCACCGACCAGGCGGCCGCGGCCTGGTTCTGGGCCAACGACGCGGACGGCACCTACAAGCCGCCGGGACAGCTGCTTGCCATCACCACGACCGTCGCCGACCAGCAGAACCTGCAGACCTACCGGACGGCACGGCTCTTCGCGCTGCTGTCGCTGGCGATGGCGGACGGTGCGATCGCCGAGTGGGATGTCAAGTACAAGACGCCGATCGACCTCTGGCGGCCCGTCTCCGCGATTCAGGTGGGCCTGAACGACCCGACCTGGCAGCCGCTGGGGTCCACCCCCTGTTTCCCCGCCTGGGCGTCCGGTCACGCGACCTTCGCCGGAGCGTGGGAGACCGTGATGAGGGAGGCGTTGGGCTCCGACCAGATCTCCTTCACCGCCACCACCGACGAGCCCAAGTCGCCGGTCAGGAACCGGACGTTCAACAGCTTCAGTGCCGCGGCCGAGGAAAACGCGCTCAGCCGCCTGTACCTGGGCGTCCACTACCGCTGGGACGCCGTCGACGGACTCAAGCTGGGACGTGACGTGGCCACGTACATCATCGGCAACGAACTCCAGGAGCTGTAAGGCACTGGCACCGGCATCGCCAGCACCGCCGATCCGGTCGGACCGGCGGTGCTGCGGCCGCCTCGGAGGGGGATCAGTCGAACGGGTCGAGCGTGAAGGACGCCTGGTGCGGGTTGCCGTCGTGGACGAGGGACTCGTGGTGGCCGACGTCGTCGAAGGCGAAGCCGTAGGCCTTTCCGTCGGCCATGTGCGCGTGGATGATCCGGGAGTAGTGGTTGGTGACGGGCTCCCGGTAGAAGCCGGCAGCGCCGGAGTCGGGCTGGTCGGGGTTGGCGAGGAGGGTGGTGCGGTGGAACCCCGCGCACAGGGTGCGTGAGATCGGTCCGCGCACCTGGTCGTTCGGTGCGTCGAGGAGGCGGTGGCACCCGAAGACGGACGAGGCGTCGGGCTTGTGGAAGCTGGTGACGACGGCGCCCGAACTGTCGGTGAACCGCATGACGCCGCCGGAGACCCGGCCGTGGTACCTGATGTCGGGCCGGTCGGCGAAGGGCGTGACGGTCAGGGTGGAGCCGGAGTACTTCTGCCAGACCCGGTTGATGTAGTCGTCCATGATCGACGCCGGCAGGGCGCCCGTCTCCACTCCGTACAGCGGGGACAGCGCGCGCAGTACGGTGCCGTCGGGCCGGGTCTGGATCAGGTTGGCCCAGCCTCCGGGCTGGCTCCTGAGGGCGTTGAAGACTCCGTTGTAGCCGCCGGACCTGAGCCGCCCGGCGGTCACCGTGCTGCCGTCCGCGCGCTGGACGCCCACCGTGTAGGGCGCGGAGAACATGTCGACCTGGGTGCTGTTGAGCCACAGACCGTCGTTGTTGAGCGTGTACTCCGACCAGTTGAAGAGGATGTTCCGGTGGGGGTCGGTGGGGTTCTGGACGGCCGGCTGCACCAGGCCGCCCGTGGTCAGCCTGAAGACCATCTTCTGCCCGTAGGAGAAGTAGATGCGGCCGGAGAACTTCGGGACGCGGATGGTCTTGGTCTGCCCCGCCGCCGGGCCCGGGATCGAGGCGTCGGGTGCGGGGATGGGCGGGTTGCCGCCGGCGGGCCAGGGGTGGAACGTGCCGTCGGCGTCGGCCCAGCCCTGCCGGCCGGTCGACAGCTGGGTGCCGAGGTTGTAGAGGTACACCTGCTCGCCGCGGCCCGAGTTGTTGGTGATCGTCAAGGGGATGGTGTCGGGGACCGCGGCGTGGGCGGGAGACGACGCCCCGGTGGCGAGCAATGATCCGCCGAGCGCCGTGGCGATGCTCAATCCCACCGCCATGAGCTGGCGTTTGAGTGTGCGCAGCATGCTCCATCTCCGTTCGACCGTGGCCGGGAACCGTCCTGAGAGCGCTCTCAGCAGCGTCCCGCCCTGGTATGAACCTGTCAACAGTCGGGAGTCGGAGGTTCCGGGTCTGCGTGTGGACGGCGGAGGCCGGATCAGCTGTCGCCCTGCACCACGCCCCGGGTCGAGGAGGTCACCGGGGCCCCGGCGGCGAAGTCGCCCGGCGGGATGCCCGGATGATGCCCCTCCGGCGGCTCCGGCAGATCCGGCCCGTCGGCGGCGGATCCGAGTGCGAGCCGGGACACGATGCGGTAGCGGTCGCCGCGGTAGAGGGAGTGGGCGTACTCGACCGGGCGCCCGCCGGTGTCGGTGGTGAGCCGCTCGAACAGCAGGGCGGGCGACAGTTCGGGCACGTCGAGCAGGTCCGCCTCGGCACGGGTCACCACGGTGGGCTCGATGGACTGCACCGCCTCACCGACCCGCACACCGTGCCGGTCCCGGAAGTGCTCGTACAGGTCGCCCTGTTCCAGCTCCTGCCGGGTGAGACCGGGCACCAGGTCCGCCGGGACGTGCAGGTGCTCGATGGCCATGGGCGAGCCGTCGACCAGCCGGAGCCGCGCCACATAACGGACGCGCGCCGCGGGCGACACGCGCAGTCTCCGGCCCACCCTGGCACCCGCGGGCAGGGTGCGGAACTCCAGGATCCTGCCGGCCCACACCCCGCCGGCCCGGGGCAGCGTGAGGGAGTCCCGCTCGGAGACCAGTTCCTGGGTGATCTTCTCGGCCGCCACGAACATGCCGCGTCCGTGCTCGCGCACCAGCAGCCCCGCGACCACGAGTTCGTCCACCGCGGCACGCAAGGTCGGGCGGGACACGCCCAGTCGCGCACACAGGGCTCGCTCCGAGGGGATGGCGTCGCCCGGGCGCCGTGCCTCGACGAGCTCCAGGATCGCGTCGCGGACCCGTTCACGCTTGAGCACGGCGCCTGAGGCGGCGGGGTCGATCTCCATGCGGGACTCCCGTTCGTCGGCGGACGCGGGCGGGCCGTCGGGCCACTGGTACGGCTCCGACCATAACTGGTCCGGTGGCCGGAGAGAGGAGCCACGCGCTGCTCAACTCCCCTCTTTGACACAAGGGTTGACGGCCCCATTGGTCTATGCCACCTTCTCTCGACATCGACTGGTAAAGCCTCGGCGGCCAACTGGTCAATCCGGAGGGCCGGGCCGCCACCCAGCACTCCCCGTCGTACGGCAGCCCCCACGCGCGCCGCACCGACGTCCCACCGTGCGCCACCCCCACCGTGAAAGGACCACGGATGAGTACTCGTCCCACCGGTCGCCGCACCCGCGCGGCACTCGCGCTGGCCGCCCTGCTGGGCAGCGCCGCTCTGGCCGGCCTTCCCGCGGCCCCCGCCGCCGCTGCCGAGGGCGCCGTCACCGTGCAGTACCGCACCGGCTCCGGCGGAGCCACCGCCGATCAGAGCGAGCCCTGGTTCAAGGTCCGCAACACCGGTTCCTCGCCCGTGCAGCTGAGCCAGGTGAAGATCCGCTACTACTTCACGGCCGACGCCCCGGGTGTCTCGTACCGCTTCGCCTGCTCCTGGGCGGTCAGGGGCTGTTCCTCCGTCACCGGCACCTTCGGAACGCTCGCCCACCCCACCGCCACGGCCGACCGCTATCTGGAGATCGGCTTCACCCCGGCCGCCGGTTCGCTGGCCCCGGGCACCGACACCGGGGACATGCAACTGCGCTTCCACCGCTCCGACTGGCAGACGCTCCGGCAGAGCGACGACTACTCCTTCGGCGGCGACCGGACCTCGTACACCGACTGGCACAAGGTCACCGCACAGCTCGCCGGCGCCACGGTGTGGGGCACCGCCCCCGAGGGCGACGACCCCACCGATCCCACGGACCCGACCGATCCGCCGGGCGAGGGCGGCCAGACCCTGTTCGACGACTTCGCCTACGCCTCGCACACCGACCCGGCCCTCTCCGCGCACGGCTGGAGCGTGCGCGCCGACTCCGGTGGTCCCGGAGTGCCCGGCGCCACCTGGGACCCGTCGCAGGTCACCTTCGCCTCCCCGGGCGGCACCTCGGTGATGAACCTGCGGACCTCCACCGCCGGTACCGGCGCCTCCACCACCCACACCGAAGTCCTCACCCGCGCGACGAAGTTCAAGAACGGCACCTACGCCGCCCGCGTCCGGTTCTCCGACGCCCCCGCGTACGGGCCCGACGGCGACCGGGTCGTCCAGACCTTCTTCACCATCAACGACCTCAAGGCGCCCATGGCCGACGACTACGCCGAGTACGACTTCGAGTACCTGCCCAACGGAGGCTGGGGCGAGCCGTCCAACATCCTGTACACGACCTCCTGGGAGACCTACGACCCCGACCCCTGGCAGGCGGTCAACCAGCACAGCAAGAGCCGGCAGAGCTTCGCCGGCTGGCACGACCTCGTCGTCACCATCGACGACAGCGCCATCACCTACTACGTCGACGGACGGCACTTCGGCACCCACGACGCCGCGTACCTGCCCGAGCGTCCCATGTCGATCAACTTCAACCAGTGGCTGATCGACCTCGACGGCCAGACGTCGACCACGCCCCGCGCCTACGACCAGCAGGTCGACTACGTCCTGCACGTCAAGGACCAGGTGCTCACGCCGGCCCAGGTCGCCGCGAGGGTCCAGGCGCTGCGCGGCGCCGGGACGTCCTTCGTGGACGAGGTACCCGCCCCCTGACGCGGACCGGCGCGCTGCCCGCGCCACTCCCCCGGCCCACCAGCCGGGGGAAGGACACGATCCCGGCGCGGGCAGCCCTGGCCTGGCGCGGAGGAGCGGCGCAGGCTGGTCCCATGGGTGCGAGCCCGACGCTGACCTCCTGCGTGCAGCGTGCCTTCCGGCTGCTGGAGGCGGCGATTCGGCGAGGGGGACCAGCTGCTGCCCTACACCGACGGGGTCACGGAGGCCCGCGACGCCGGCCGAGAGTTCTCCCCCCTGGCCGAGGGCCTCGCCCGGCATCTGTGCGACGAGCCGGCCCGCGGCTCGCCGCGGTG
Organism: Streptomyces sp. NPDC041124; assembly: GCF_055592385.1. Taxonomy (NCBI): domain Bacteria; kingdom Bacillati; phylum Actinomycetota; class Actinomycetes; order Kitasatosporales; family Streptomycetaceae; genus Streptomyces; species Streptomyces sp. NPDC041124. Next base: position 385,369 of record NZ_JBVIYR010000005.1, on the reverse strand, counting down.
CACCGGGAGCTGCTGGACCACGTGGGGGGCCGGCTGCACGACGACGCGGCGCTGCTCCTGCCGCGCAAGCCGCTCGCCGCCGGGACCGCGGGCGCGGGGCCCGCGGGCGCCGGGGCGCGCCCCCACGGTGCCACGCCTGCCGCCGGCGAACGTGAGGGCGCGGCCTGACGCGCGGCCCGCGTCAGCTGCGCTGAGCGGTGATCATGCGGCGGTACCAGTGGTAGCTGTCCTTGGGGGTGCGCTTCTGGGTCCCGTAGTCGACCCGGACGATGCCGAAGCGCTTGTCGTAGCCGAAGGCCCATTCGAAGTTGTCGAGCAGTGACCACACGTAGTACCCGCGCACGTCGACCCCCGCGTCGATGGCGGCCCTCAGTGCGGTGAGGTGGTCGCGCAGGTAGGTCACGCGGTCGGCGTCGTGCACGGCGCCGTCGGGGCCCGCCTCGTCGTCCTCGGCGGAGCCGTTCTCGGTGATGTGGACCGGCGGCAGGGCGTCGCCGTACTGCTCCTTCAGGTCCACCAGGAGGCCGGTGAGGGTGTCCGGGGCCACCGGCCAGCCCATCGCGGTGCGGCGGACCCCCGGCATCGGTGTCTCGGTGTAGCGGTTGTCGGTCGCCACCCGCAGGGCGGGATCGCTCTCCCGGTACGGGGCGTCGGCGACGACGATCGGCCGGTAGTAGTTGACGCCGAGGAAGTCCAGCGGCTGCGCGATCAGCTCCAGGTCGCCGTCGCGGCGGAAGTCCTGCGCGGTGATCAGCTCACCCCAGGTGTCCTCCTCGGTGTCCGGGTAGCGCCCGGCGAGGATCGGCTCCGTCCACACCAGGTTGTGCAGGGTGTCGGCGCGTACGACGGCTTCCCGGTCGGCGGCGGAGTCGGTGGCGGGGAGGTGGTGGTCGAGGTTGAGGGTGATGCCGGCCTCGCGGACCCCGGCGGCCCGGAGCGCCCGGACGGCCAGTCCGTGACCGACCAGCAGGTGGTGGGCGGCGGCCAGGGCGCCCCGCCCCTCGCGGGCTCCCGGGGCGTGGCGTCCCACGGAGTAGCCGAGGAAGGCGCTGCACCAGGGTTCGTTGAGGGTGATCCAGCGCGGCACCCGGTCGGCCAGGTGGCCGGCGACGACGGCCGTGTACTCGGCGAACCGTTCGGCGGTCTCCCGCACCCGCCAGCCGCCGCGGTCCTCGAGCGCCTGCGGGAGGTCCCAGTGGTAGAGGGTGGCGGCGGGCTCGATGCCGGCGTCGAGCAGCTCGTCGACCAGACGGGAGTAGAAGTCCAGGCCCTTGGGGTTCACCGGGCCGGAGCCGTCGGGCACGATGCGCGGCCAGGCGATCGAGAAGCGGTACGAGCCGACGCCGAGGTCGCGGAGCAGGGCCACGTCCTCGGGGTAGCGGTGGTAGTGGTCGCAGGCCACGTCGCCGGTGTCGCCGTTCGCGACCTGGCCGGGGGTGTGGCTGTAGGTGTCCCAGATCGACGGGCCCCGGCCGTCCTCGCGGGCCGCGCCCTCGATCTGGTACGAGGCGGTCGCGGCGCCGAAGACGAAGCCGGACGGGAAAAGGGGGAATGCGCTCATGCGGTTCGGGTCCATCCCGGGGTGTGCGGTGGTCACTTGACGGAGCCGCCGGTGATGCCGGCGGCGATGTACTTCTGGGCGAGGACGAGCAGGATCGCGGCCGGTACGGCGGAGAGCACGGACGCGGCCATCACCGAGCCCCAGTCGCCGACGTGGGCCCCGATGTACTGGTAGATGCCCAGCGTGATCGGCTTGACGTCGTCGGTGGTGTTCAGGGTGAGGGCGAACATGAAGTCGCTCCACGCGAACAGGAACGCGAACAGGCCGGAGGTGATCAGCGCGTTGCGGCTCATCGGGAGCACCACGCGCAGGAAGACCCGTACCGGCCCGGCTCCGTCGATCTCGGCGGCCTCGACGACCTCGCCCGGGATGGACACCATGAAGGAGCGCATCAGCACGATGGCGAACGGGATGCCGAGCGAGGCGTCCGCCAGCATCAGGCCGAAGTAGGAGTTGACCAGGCCCAGGTCGACGTAGGAGCTGTAGAGGGCGTTGGCGATGACGATGCCCGGCACCATCTGCGTGATGAGGGTGCCGAAGACGATGGTGCGTGACCCGCGCAGGCCGAAGCGGGCCAGTCCGTACGCCGCCGGGGCGGAGACGGCCAGGCAGATGGCGACGGCGCCGAACGAGACGACCAGCGAGGTCAGCAGGTGACCGCCCTGGTCGCCGAGGGCCTTGGAGAACCCGGATAGGTCGAGGCCGGCGGGCACCGGATCGACCTGGAGCAGGCCGGAGTCCGGCTGGAGCGCGGTGTTGAGCATCCAGTACAGCGGGAACAGCATCACGGCGAGGACGAGCAGCCCCGCGACGGTGGATCCCCAGCGGCGGCGGGACGCGGTGGGTGCGTGAGCGGCCATGTCGGTCACTTCCCCTCGGTGCGGTTGGCCCGCAGGTAGAACACCGCGAACACCGCGGAGATCAGGATGAGTACGTTGCCGACGACCGCTCCGGCACCGAAGTCCAGCTCTACGAAGGAGTTCTGGTAGGTGAGCGTGCCCAGGGTCTGGGTGGCGTCGGCGGGGCCGCCGTCGGTGAGCGCGAGGATCAGGTCGAGGATCTTGACCGTCGACATGAAGCCCAGCACGAGGACGACCGTGATCACGGGCTTGAGCATCGGCAGGGTGACGGAGCGGAAGGTCCGCCAGGCGGAGGCGCCGTCCAGGGAGGCCGCCTCGTACAGCTCCCTGGGGATCTCCTGGAGGCCGCCGTAGAGGATGACCATGTTGAACGGGATGCCGATCCAGATGTTGACCAGGATCACCGAGAGCAGGGCCATGTCGGGGCTGGTCAGCCACGGGGTGTTCCCGCCGAGGCCGAGGGTGTCGAGGAAGGTGTTCAGTACGCCGGTGTCCTGGTCGAGGATGCGTCGCCAGACGATGCCGGACACCACCATGGGCACGAGCCAGGGCAGCAGGATCAGCGACCGCAGGACACCGCCGAGGGGGAACCTGCGGTTGAAGAAGACGGCGAGGGCGAGGCCGATGCAGAACTGGCCGAGCAGGGAGCCGGCGGTGAAGACCAGGGTGTGCCACAGCGCCTTGCCGAAGAGGACGTCCTGGAGGACGGACGCCCAGTTGTCGGTGCCGTTGAACGGGGCCTCGCCGGTGAAGAACGTCTTCGGGGTGTAGTGCTGGAAGCTCATCACGACGTTGCGGACGAGCGGGTAGCCGAAGAACAGCAGCATGAAGACGACGGCGGGCGCGACGAAGCCCCACTGGGCGAGCCTGCGGCGCCGGCGGGTGCGGGCCGGGTCGGGCGCCGCGGCCTTGCGGGACGTCTTAGCGGACGCCGGAGCGGTGGCGGTGGAGGTGGTCATGGGGGCGTACCTCAGTTCCCGCTCGTGGCGCGCTGCTGGGCGCGTCGCAGGGCGGCCTCGCTGGACTGGCCGGTCAGGGCGGACTGGAAGGCGCTCTGCAGGGCGAGCGAGACGCCCGACCAGCCGGCGCCGAGCTTGGCGGTGCGGGAGCGTGCGGCGGCGACCTGGTCGGCCAGCGCGTCCAGTTCGGGCACCTGCGCGCGCCATGCGGCGGCGGCCTTCCCGTGGGCAGGGACCATCCAGCTGTTCAGTGCGTAGGTGAGCTGTTCGTCCTCGCCCGCCAGGCAGGCGACGATGCGGCCGGCCGTCTTCTGGCGCTCGGGGTCGCCGGTGTCCGGCACGGTGAGCACGGCGCCGCCGAGGGGTCCCACCGAGTCGGCGCCCGGCTCGGGGACGGGGATCCGTGCGATCTCCCAGTTCAGCGACTTCTTGGTGTTGAGGGTCTCCACCTGCCACGGTCCGTTGATCATCATGGCCGCGTTGCCCGCCATGAACTGGTCGTTCACGTCGGCCTGGGTCCAGTTGACCGTGGACTTGGAGAGGGACCCGTCCTCGAGCAGCGTCTTCCAGTAGTCGAGCGCCTCGACCACCTCCGGGCTGTCGAGGTCCCTCTCGTCCCCGCCGTTGGACCACATGAAGGGGGTGAACTGGAAGACGCCGTCCTCCGCGCCGCCCGCGCTGAGGGCCAGGCCGTACCGCTTGCCCCGGGTCAGCTCCTTCGCCGTCTGCCGCAACTCGTCCCAGGTGGTCGGCACGTCGACGCCCGCCTCGTCCAGGACATCCTTGTCGTAGAAGAGCGCGAGGGTGTTCACGGAACGGGCCGCGCCGTAGTAAGTGCCTTTGTACGAGCCGAAGTCGACGATGCCCTCGGGGATGCCCTCCGTTCCCAGACCCAGGGAGCGCAGGTCGACCAGTCCACCGGCCTCGGCGAAGGTCGGCATCTCGGAGGCGTCGAACTGCACGATGTCCGGCAGGGACTTGGAGGAGGCCATGCGCAGTGCCTTCGTCATCACCTGGGACGCGGGGACGCTCTGCTGCTCGATGGTGACCCCCAGCCGCTCGCCGCAGCGGGCCATCGCCTCGGCGTCCCAGCGGTGGTAGGTCTCGTCGGTCGAGGAGTTCATCACGGTGTAGACGTCGCCGTCGCGCTGCTGTGCGCAGCCGGTCAGCGCGGCTCCGAGGACGAGGACGGAGACGGCTGCCAGCGAGGTGGCGGCGCCGCGCGGGCGTTCGCGCAGGTGGGGTGCGGCAACCGGGAGGTGTGCTGTCACGGTGGGGCCCTTGTGTGGGACCGGTTCGGCGGTGCCGAGCCGGTGGCTCTTTCAGGGAGTCTGGTGAAGCGCTTCGACGAGAAGCGGATCGCGCCGAGGTGTTGCTCGGCGCTGCACCGGGTGTAATTTGTTTGGCCTGATTACTAATACGCCAGCGGCAGCCGGTCGCGCTAGCCCCCCGGCGGCACGATCTGGTCGCACCAAGGCGTGACAGGCTCCACAGCGCCTGTCATAGTTGCTGGTCAGAGGCTGACACTCGCCCCTCCGCCGCCCTCACCCTCCGAGGAAGACCATGAAATTCACTGACGGCTTCTGGCGCATCCGCGACGGCGTCCAGATCACCTATGCCACCGAAGTGCGTGACGTGCGCTCCGAATCGAAGCGCTTCACCGGATACGCCTCCGTGAAGAAGGTGACACGCAGGGGCGACACCCTCAACGCCCCGCTGATCACGGTCGAGTGCTTCTCCCCCGCCGAGGGCGTCATCGGTGTCCGGGTCACCCATCACGCGGGCAAGCACCGGCCGGGGCCCGACTTCGCGCTGGCCGGTGAGCCGGGCGGGGCGGGTGCGGTACGCCGGGCCGGCACGGTCACCGAGCTGACCAGTGGTCCCCTGACCGTGCGGCTCGACGGCGCCGGCCCCTTCGGGCTGACGTTCCTCGACGCGGACGGACGGGAGGTGACCCGCTCCGGCCCCAAGAGCACGGCCTTCGCCACGACCGGCGAGGGAGCGCACCACGTGCTGAGCCGGCTGTCGCTCGGCGTCGGCGAGCAGGTCTACGGACTGGGCGAACGCTTCACGCCGTTCGTCAAGAACGGCCAGACCGTCGACGTCTGGCAGGCCGACGGCGGCACGAGCAGCGAACAGGCCTACAAGAACATCCCGTTCTACCTCTCCTCACGCGGCTACGGCGTCTTCGTCAACCACCCGGGTGCCGTCTCCTTCGAGATCGGTTCCGAGTCCGTCGGCGAGGTGCAGTTCAGCGTCGAGGACCAGTCGCTGGAGTACTACGTCGTCGCGGGGCCGACGCCCAAGGAGGTCCTCGGCCGCTACACCGCCCTCACCGGGCGCCCGGCCCTGCCCCCCGCCTGGTCCTTCGGCCTGTGGCTCAGCACCTCCTTCACCACCTCCTACGACGAGGCCACGGTGACGTCGTTCGTCGACGGCATGGCCGAGCGCGGCATCCCGCTGTCCGTGTTCCACTTCGACTGCTTCTGGATGCGCGAGTACCAGTGGTGCGACTTCCAGTGGGACCCTGACGTCTTCCCCGACCCGGACGGCATGCTGGCCCGACTCAAGGACAGGGGCCTGCGCATCAGCGCCTGGATCAACCCGTACATCGCGCAGAAGTCCCCGCTGTTCGACGAGGCCGCCGCCCTCGGGCACCTGGTGCGCCGGGCGAACGGCGACGTGTGGCAGTGGGACCTGTGGCAGGCCGGCATGGGCCTGGTCGACTTCACCAGCCCGGACGCCCGCGCCTGGTTCCAGTCGAAACTCCGGCCGCTGCTCGACCAGGGCGTGGACTGCTTCAAGACCGACTTCGGCGAGCGCATCCCGACCGACGTCGTCTGGCAGGACGGCTCCGACCCGGAGCGGATGCACAACTACTACACGCACCTGTACAACCGGACCGTCTTCGAGCTGCTGGAGAAGGAGCGGGGACAGGGTGAGGCCGTGCTCTTCGCCCGCTCCGCGACGGCGGGCGGACAGCAGTACCCGGTGCACTGGGGCGGCGACTGCTGGTCGTCCTTCGAGGCGATGGCCGAATCGCTGCGGGGCGGCCTGTCGCTCTCGCTGAGCGGCTTCGGTTTCTGGAGCCACGACATCGGCGGCTTCGAGGGCACGCCCAGTCCCGAGGTGTTCAAGCGCTGGCTCGCGTTCGGTCTGCTGTCCTCGCACAGCCGGCTGCACGGCTCCACGTCGTACCGGGTGCCGTGGGAGTTCGGTGACGAGGCCGTCGAGGTCGCCCGCCGGTTCACCCGGCTCAAGCACCGCCTGATGCCCTACCTGTACGGGGCGGCGGCCGAGACCCACCGCACGGGCGTGCCGATGATGCGGCCGATGGTGCTGGAGTTCCCCCACGACCCGGCGTGCCGTCCCCTCGACCGCCAGTACATGCTGGGCCCGGACCTCCTGGTCGCACCGGTGTTCAGCGAGGACGGCGAGGTCGAGGTGTACCTGCCGGACGGGACCTGGACCCATCTGCTGAGCGGCGATCGGGTCACCGGCCCGTGCTGGCGCACCGAACGGCACGGCTGCGACAGCCTCCCCCTGTACGTCCGCGAGGGCGCCGTGCTGCCCCTGGCCGCCGACGACTCCCGGCCGGACGGCGACTGGCTGGACGAGCCGGTGCTGCTCGCGCACCCGCCGGCCGAGCCCGGCCGCACGACCGAGGTGATCGTGCCGGACAGGGCGGGGCTGCCCGCCGCGACGTTCCGGGCCCGGTGGGACGACGACGTCCTTCGGGTCACGGCCTCGGGGACCGACCGCCCGTTCACGGTGCGGGTCGCCGGCGGGGCCGAGGCGAGGGGCACGGGCGAGGTGACGGTGCCCCTGGGCTGACCGGGTCAGGCCCCCGGGTGGCTGCCGGGGCCGTGGCCGGGGCCGGCGAGGGGGGTCGGTGAGAGGACCGCGGGTTCCTCACCGGCCTCCAGCAGGGTGTCCGCCGCGCCCACGATCAGCGGGTCGGGCTTGCCCAGCGCCCCGTGGTCCTTGGAGGGGTAGTCGCAGCGGTCGAGGAGACTGCGCATGGCCTCGAGCCGGCCCCGGCGCTTGTCGTTGTTCTTCACCACGGTCCAGGGCGCGTGGGTGGTGTCCGTGGCCCGGAACATCTCGACCTTGGCCTTGGTGTAGTCGTCCCACAGGTCCAGTGAGGCGAGGTCCATCGGGGACAGTTTCCAGCGCCGCAGCGGATCGACCTGGCGGATCGCGAACCGGGTCCGCTGCTCGGCCCGGGACACGGAGAACCAGAACTTCACCAGCATGATGCCGTCGTCGGTGAGCAGCTGCTCGAACATCGGGGTCTGCTGGAGGAACTGGTGGTACTCCTCGTCCGAGCAGAACCCCATGACGCGCTCGACCCCGGCACGATTGTACCAGGAGCGGTCGAAGAAGACGATCTCGCCCCGGGCCGGAAGGTGGGCCACGTAACGCTGGAAGTACCACTGCCCGGCCTCCCTCTCGGTCGGCTTCTCCAGGGCGACCACGCGGGCGCCACGGGGGTTGAGGCGCTCGATGAACCGCTGGATGGTGCCGCCCTTGCCGGCCGCGTCCCGTCCCTCGCAGACCACCACGATCCGCTGGCCGGTGTCCTTCACCCAGCGCTGCATCTTCAGCAGCTCGACCTGCAGGATGCGCTTCGTCCGGTCGTACTCCGCCCGGCGGACCTTGCGGTCGTAGGGGTGGTTCTCCCGCCAGGTCTCGATCGGGGTGCCGTCGGCGTCGAGGAGCACGGGGCGCTCCGGGCGCCGGGTGTCCACCTCCAGCCCTTCGAGCAGATCGTCGCCGCTCGTGCCGGACGGTGTCCCGGCTTCCGTACGGCCCTCCGGCGTGTCCGCGTGTTCGGCCGTCACGTCGTCTCCCGCCTCTTCCGGTTCTCTACGGCAAGCGTATGTCCGCAGACCAGGTGCGGTAATCCGAGGACTTGCCCCGGGAGCGGCAGTGTCCCCGGACGGGTACGTTGCGTAGACAGCCGACGGGCGAGCAGTGCCTTCCTCCGCGATCAGGGCAAAGGGGACGCAGGACGTGCAGATCGATCTGAAGGGCCGTACGGCGCTGGTCACCGGTTCCACCCAGGGCATCGGGGCGGCGATCGCCGTCGGGCTCGCCCGGTCGGGCGCCCGGGTCGCGGTCAACGGGCGCTCCACCGGACGCGTGCGCAGGAGCGCCGCCGCGATCGAGCACGAGGTGCCCGGCGCCGATGTGGTGCCGGTCGCCGCGGACGTGACCACCGAGGCGGGCGCCGAGCAGGTGGCCGAGGCCCTGGGGCGGCGGGTGGACATCCTCGTCAACAACCTGGGCGTCTTCGGGTCCGCCGACCCGCTGGAGATCACCGACGAGGAGTGGCGGCGCTACTTCGAGGTGAACGTCCTGGCCGCGGTGCGGCTGACGCGGCTCTTCCTGCCGGGCATGACGGAGCGCGGCTGGGGGCGCGTGCAGTACATCACCAGCGACTCGGCGATCGTCACTCCGGCGGAGATGATCCACTACGGGATGTCCAAGACGGCACTGCTCGCGGTGAGCCGGGGGTTCGCCAAGCAGGCGGCGGGGACGGGCGTCACGGTGAACTCGGTCGTCGCCGGGCCCACGCACACCGGCGGGGTGGAGGACTTCGTCCACGAACTGGTGGACCGGAACCTCCCGTGGGAGGAGGCGCAGCGCGCCTTCATGCGCGAGCACCGGCCGCAGTCGCTGCTGCAGCGGCTGATCGAGCCCGAGGAGATCGCGAACATGGTCGTCTATCTCAGTTCCGACCAGGCGTCCGCCACGACGGGCGGGGCGCTGCGCGTGGACGGCGGCTACGTCGACTCGATCCTGCCCTGAGGGAGCGGAGGTGCCGCCGTCCCAGCCCGTCCGGCGCGGGCACCGGACGGGCGGGGACGGGGCGGGTCAGCCGGCGGGGAAGGTGTCCGGGGTCCTGACCCGGTCGCGGATCCAGACGCCGGCGGGCTTCAGCGACGACGTGCCGGTCCAGGGGCCGCCGTTGTCGCACGTGCCGGTGCGGAAGACGGCACCGGAGCGGTGGTCGTCGGAGAAGTTCCAGTTGACCCAGCTGATCTTCTTGTCCGCCATCAGGTCGAGGTAGCGCTGCGACATGGTGAAGTCGTTCGCGCCCTCGCCGGAGTAGTTCTGGGTGCCGAACTCGGTGACGAACACCGGGATGCGGTCGGCGGCACGGGAGAGGGTGGCCAGGTAGGCGTCGCGGTGCGAGTCGGCGTAGAAGTGGAAGGTGTACATGATGTTGGAGGCGTCGACCGGGTCGTTCACGACCTCCGACTCGTCGGCGCCCTCGGACACACCGAACGAGGACCAGGCGCGGGTGCCGACGAGGATGGGGGCGTCAGCGTCGACGGCGCGGATGACGGGGATGAGCTGCTCGGCGTAGCTCTTGATCCGCGACCAGCTCACGCCGCTGGGCTCGTTGGCGATCTCGTAGAGGATGTTGTCGCGGCCCTTGTTGCGGTGGGCGATCTCGGTGAAGAAGGTCCGCGCGTCGTCGAGGTTCGCCATCGGGTCGCCGGGGTCGAGCATGTGCCAGTCGACGATCACGTACATGCCGCGCTCGCTCGCCTGCCGGATCAGGGAGTCGGCAAGGTCGGTGAAGTGCGCGGGGTCGGTCTCGTATCCGCCCTCCTGGACGTAGGTGGACACGCGCAGCACGTCGGCCCCCCAGTCCTCGGCCAGGGCGTCGAGCGATCCGCCGGTCAGGCACTGGGAGTACCACTGGGTGCCGTGGGTGCTCATGCCGCGCAGCTGGACCGGGTGGCCGTCCTCGTTGCAGAGTGCGGTGCCGCAGACCTCGAGTCGGCCGTTGACGTCCACGGGGGTGCCGGCCGGGGGCGGGTCGGCCGGGGTGCCGCCACCTTCGCAGGGGACGCCGTTGATCTTGCAGTTGAGGGGTGCTCCGGTGCCGATGGCGTTGAATCCGAAGCTCTGCCGGCCACCGGGGGCGACGGTGGCGTTGTACGAGACGTCGGTGAAGCGGTAGTGCTGCCCCTGCTGGGTCTTCGTGGCGGACCAGTGACTGCCGACCGTCGTTCCGGCGGGCAGGTCGAACTCGACGGTCCAGCCGTCGGCCGGGGTGTCACCGTCGTTGGTGATCGACACGTCGGCGCCGTATCCGGTGTCCCAGGTGGTGGTGCGGGTGATCTCGGCGGTGAGCCGGGCGTCCGCCCGTGCGGTGTCCGCGCTCGTGGGGGGTGGCGCGGCGAGGGCTGCGGGGGCCGTGGTCAGGGTGAGGAGGAGGGCACTGGCGAGCGCCGCGGCGGCCACGGCGGGACGTAACGGGAGACGTGCCGGTGTCATGGGGGCTCCGTCCGGACGGGATGGTTAGGAAAGTTTCCTGTCCTGACGGAACCAGAGCCCGCCCGGGATGGCAAGGTGCACGACAAGCGCGCTCGTCACCCGTTTCAGCGGAGCAGCAACTGCGCGAGAGCGACCGTGCCGATGACGACGATGACGGCGCGCAGCACCGCGGGGCTGAACCTGCGGCCGGTCGCCGCGCCGAGCCGGCCGCCCAGGGCGGAGCCGGCTGCGATGAGCGCGACGGCCGTCCAGTCGAAGTCGGCGACGAAGAGGAAGAAGGTCGCGGCCACGGTGTTGACGATCGCGACGAGCACGTTCTTGACGGCGTTGAGGCGTTGCAGGGGCTCGTCGAGGAGCAGGCCCATGAGGGACACGTAGACGATGCCCTGCGCGGCGGCGAAGTAGCCGCCGTAGACACTGGCCAGGGTGAGGCCGGTGAAGAGCGGCCATCCGCCGTCGGGCCGGTCCGGCCGGCCCTGCGGCCGGCGCCGCTGACGCACCTTCTTGCCGATGAGGGGCTGGAGCGCGACGAGGACGAGGGCGAGTCCGACGAGGGTAGGGACGATGGTTTCGAACGCCTCTGCGGGCAGGGCCAGCAGGAGGGTCGCCCCCGCGATGCCGCCCAGGGCCGAACCGATGCCGAGCCTGCGGACGCGGCGGGCCTGGCCGGCGAGCTCCCGCCGGTAGCCGATGGCTCCGCTGACGGCGCCGGGAATGAGGCCGAGGGCGTTGGAGACGGTGGCGGTGAGGGGTGACAGTCCGGTGGCGAGCAGGACGGGGAAGGTCACGAGGGTCCCCGAGCCGACGACCGCGTTCAGGGCGCCGGCGCCGGCACCCGCCGCGAAGACGCCGAGCATCTCCACCGGCGTCATGCCGCGCCCCCCGTCGCCCGGTCACCGTCCGGTGATGCGTGGGGGCGGCGGGGGGAGCGCGGGGAAGCGTTCATGGGAGGACGCTAGCCCGTGGACCCTTCGGCGGCTGCCGAAGGGTGGGCTCCGGCGAGCGCCCGTGGCGTGCTTCAGGCCAGCGGGCCGGCCGGGCCGACGGGGGTGACCTGGCCGGCCGGGGTCACCTGGCCGCCGAGCAGTTCCGACGCGGCTTCGAGCGGGGAGAGAGCGGGCGCGGGCGGCGCGGCCTCCGGGTGCGGATGGCAGGTGAAGCCGAGGCGGGTCATGGCCCGGACGACCTCGCCGCTGGTGAAGTCTCGGCGGTCCTGCCGGGTGATGACCTGTCCCACCTGCTTGACGGGGTAGCGGCGGCGGCCGACGGTCACGGACTCCCCCGTGACCGGTTCGGGGGTGATGCCCTTCATCGATTCCAGGACGCCGGCCTTGGTCAGGTCGAACGGGTAGCGGGCGATGACACAGCGCATGGTGCCTCACATGGGGAGAAGGGAGCGGGCCGGCCCCGGGTGGACGGGGGCCGGCGGCGGGCTGGAGTCGGGGAGGAGACGGCGGGGCGACATGACGAGCGGGGCCGTACCGCCATGTCGTCATGTCGCCTTGTCGTCATGACGTCGTGGGACGCGGTGCCGTGCTAGGCCGCGCGCTCCCCTGACGGCTTCGTCCGCGGCTTGCGGCGGGGTGCCTCACCCGTGCGCCGCCCGGAGGTGTTGCGGCCCTGCTCCTGGCGGTCCTGTGCCGTACGGCCGGCCTGTGTCCTGCGGCCCTGTGCCGGGCGTTCCTCGGAAGTGCGGCCGTCGGTGGTGCGGCCCTCGGCCGTGCGGGCCTGCGTGTTGCGGCCCTGCCCGGAACGGCCCTGGGCGGTGCGCCCGCCCCGGCGGTTGCGGGACGAGGAGGCCGCGGCACGGCGGGGGCGCTCCACGACCGGCGCCGCGATGACGACGGGAACACCGGAGGGGGCCTGGGCGCCGGTGATCCGGTTCAGTTCCGCGTCGCCCGACCGCACCTCGGTGATGCTCGGTGTGATGCCGGCCTGGGTCATCAGCCGGCTGAATTCGCGCCGCTGGTCGCGGGTCACCAGGGTGATGACGCTGCCGGACTCGCCGGCGCGGGCGGTGCGTCCGCCACGGTGCAGATAGTCCTTGGGGTCGCTGGGCGGGTCGACGTTGACGACCAGGTCGAGGTTGTCGACGTGGATGCCCCGGGCCGCGACGTTCGTCGCCACCAGCACCGTCACCTGTCCGTCCTTGAACTGGGTGAGGGTCCGGGTGCGCTGGGGCTGGGACTTCCCGCCGTGCAGCGCGGCCGCGCGCACGCCGTTGTTCAGCAGGTGCTTGGTGAGCCGGTCCACCGCGTGCTTGGTGTCCAGGAACATGATCACCCGGCCGTCGCGCGCCGCGATCTCGGTCGTCGTCCGGCGCTTGTCCGTGTCGTCGACGTGGAGGACGTGGTGTTCCATCGTGGTGACCGCGCCCGCGGACGGGTCGACGGAGTGGACCACCGGGTCGGTCAGGTAACGCCGTACCAGCTGGTCGACGTTGCGGTCGAGGGTGGCCGAGAAGAGCATCCGCTGGCCGTCGGCACGCACCTGGTCGAGGAGCCTGGTGACCTGCGGCATGAAGCCCATGTCGGCCATCTGGTCGGCCTCGTCGAGGACGGTGATGCCGACCTCGTCGAGGACGCAGTCCCCGCGCTCGATCAGGTCCTTGAGCCGCCCGGGCGTCGCCACGACGACCTCGGCGCCGGCCCGCAGCGCGGACGCCTGCTTGCCGATCGACAGCCCGCCGACCACGGTGGCCAGCCGGAGCCGCACCGAGCGGGCGTAGGGCGTCAGCGCGTCGGTGACCTGCCCGGCCAGTTCGCGGGTGGGGACGAGGACCAGGGCGAGCGGCGTGCGGGGTTCGGCACGCCGGCCCGCCGTACGGGCCAGCAGCGCCAGGCCGAAGGCGAGGGTCTTGCCCGAACCCGTGCGGCCGCGGCCGAGCACGTCCCGGCCGGCCAGGGAGTTCGGCAGCGTGGCCGCCTGGATGGGGAACGGCAGCGTCACACCCTCCTGACCGAGGGTGGCCAGGATCTCGGCGGGCAGGGGCAGTTCGGCGAAGGCGTCCACCGCGGGGAGCGCGGGGGTGGTCGTCACCGGGAGGGCGAACTCGCCCGTCACCGGGGTGCGCCGGCCGCCGGAGCCCTTGGGGCGCCGCTGCGCGCCGACGCGGTCGGCCGCGGCTCCCGTGCGGCGGCCTCCCTTGGTGAATCCCTGTCCGCCGGAGCGGGCGCGGGTCGTTCGATTGTTCGCACGAGCCTGTGTCAAGTGGAACCTTCCCTGATGTGGCACGTATCAAGGAATGTCCGCCGCAGTGGAACAATGCAGGGAATTGCAAGAACGAGCCGGATCGAAGTGGTCACGTCGGCTGTTCCGCCCGGTTCATGAGACGAGACCCCTGAAAAGCGAACCGGAACCCGCACCTTCTGGTGCCGGCCCCAGTTGCGACGTAGACGTCGGTAGGGCGCACGGGCGGTGTTTCCGGCCTGCGGCTTTCCGATCACCGCGACTGCGATGATCACCACGACTACAACCGAGATCGACAGTAGCACGGGGCGTTCGGACCCGTACAACGGGATGCCTCGCCCGGGCCGCTCCCGGGGCCGGCGGGGCAGGGCGCCGGGGCGCACCGGTGTGTGTCCTTCACCACAGCGCCGCGGGCCGCGCGGCGGAGCGGTGGTGGCTCTCGCGGCGGGGCCCGCGGCTGGTCGGGCCGGTCCGTCAGCGGCGGCTGCGGACCAGCACGTACAGGAAGTACGGGGTTCCGATCACGGCCGTCATGAGGCCGGCGCCCAGCTGGGCGGGGGCGATGACGGTGCGGCCCAGCAGGTCCGCCGTGCACACCAGTACGGCGCCCAGCAGCAGCGCGACCGGGAGGACCCGGGTGTGCCGTCGTCCGACGAGGGCGCGTGCCGCGTGCGGGGCGACCAGGCCGACGAAGCCGATGGTGCCGGCCGCGGCCACGGCGGTGGCGGTGAGCAGCACGCTGACCACCAGGAAGCCCAGCCTGCCCCGCGTCAGGTCGAGTCCGAGGAGCCGGGGGGTGTCCTCGTCGAGGGAGACGAGGTCGAGTTCCCGGTGCCTCACGCCGGCCACCACGACGGCGGCGGCGAGCACCCCGGCCAGCGGCAGGACGTCGGGGAGGGTCCGGCCGTAGGTGGAACCGGAGAGCCAGGTGAGGGCCTTGGTGGCGTTGAACGGGTCGGTGAGCACGATCAGCAGGCTGATCAGGGCCGTCGTACCGGCCGCCGCACCGACACCGACGAGCACCAGCCGGTTCTGCTGGAAGCCTCCGCGCGCGGCGAGGCCGAACACCACGACCGCGGTGACGGCGGACCCCGCGAAGGCAGCCCCTGCGACGCCCCACGCGCCGGCGACGGGGACGCTGGTGACGAGGATCACGGCGCCGAGCGCGCCGCCGCCGGACACTCCCAGGACGGCGGGTTCCGCCAGCGGGTTGCGGGTGACGGCCTGCACCAGGGTGCCGGCCAGCGCGAGCGCGGCACCGGCGAGGAGCGCGGCGAACACCCGGGGAGTGCGGGTCTCCAGCACGAAGGAGACGGTGCGGCCGGCCCTGCCCTGCAGCCAGTTGGCCACGTCGCCGAGCAGCAGTTTGCTGTCGCCGACGAGGACGGCGGCGACGGTGATGCCGACCAGGGCGAGCGAGAGCACGGTGAGGGTGGTGACGAACACGGCGCGGCTGCGGATGCGCAGCCGGTCCGGCGCGGCGGCTTGGGCGCCGTCTCGGAGCCGGGCCGCCATCACGACCAGGAACACCGCGCCGACGAGGCTGGTGACCACTCCGGTCGGGACGGCCACCGCGGTGTCGGAGTCGATGAGCGCGCGCAGCAGCACGTCCGCCCCGAGGACCAGCGCGGCGCCGACCAGGCCCGCGAGCGGCACCCCGGTCCGCAACTTGGTGATTCCCCGGACCCAGCGGGCGAGCGGGCGGACGAGGGCCGGGGCGCACAGGCCGACGAAGCCGATGGGTCCGGCGAGGGTGACGGCCGCCGCCGAGAGCAGCGTGGCGAGCACCACGGCGGTGATCCGGGTGGCCCGCACCGGGACGCCGAGCCCGCGGGCGGAGTCGTCACCGAGCGCCAGTGCGTCGACCCGACGGGCGATGAGCATCAGTCCGGCGAAGCCGACGACGGCGACGGGCAGCATCCGCAGCACGCCGTCGAAGCCGTTCTGGCCGATGCTGCCCTGGTTCCACTGGTAGAGGCCCTCGGTCTCCTCCGGGAACAGCAGGAGCAGCCCCTCGGTGACGGCGGTCAGTCCGAGGGCGAGCGCGGTCCCGGCGAGGACGAGGCGTACGGTGCCCGCGCCGAGGCCCGACAGTCCGAGGACGACGGCGGCCGCCGCGAGCCCGCCGGCGAAGGCGATGCCGGAGGAGGCGACCAGCGGCAGCGACACGCCGGTGACGGCTGCGATGCCGAGGGCGAGGTAGGAGCCGGCGTTGACGGCGAGGGTGTCCGGTGAGGCCAGGACGTTGCGGCTGACGGCCTGCAGGGCGACGCCGGCCATGCCGAGGGCCGCGCCGACGAGGAGCCCGGCGGTCATCCTGGGCAGCCGCGAGGCGATGACGACGGACGCGTCGGCCGGGTCGGCCCGGCCGGTGAGGGCCTTGAGGACCTCGGCCGGGCCGACCGCGGCCGTGCCCTGGGTGATGTCGACGACGGCGAGCGCGGCGACCAGGAGCACGAGCGCGGTCGTCACCGCGGCCGCGCCCGTCCGGGACGACGCCGTCGCCGGACGGGCGGTGGGAGGGGTGGCGGTGACGGCCATCGCGCTACTTCGTCAGCGAGGCGACGAGGGCGTCGGTGTACGCCTCCATCGAGCCGGTGCCGCCGAACATCCAGATGCCGTCGGACAGCCGGTGCACGTCACCGGACTTCACGAACGGCAGGGACTTCCATACGGAGTTGCCGGCGAGTTCCTTGCCGAAGGGGTCGCTGTTGGCGTCGCCCTCGTTGCCGATGTAGACGAACTGCACCTCGCCGAGGCCGGTCAGGCCCTCCACGTCGGTGGCGGCCAGGCCGTAGGCCTCGTCGCCCTTCAGCTTCCAGGCGTTCTTCAGTCCGAGACGCTCGTTGACCCCGCCGACGAGCGAACCGGAGGTGTAGGGGCGGACGGAGACCTGGTTGGAGGTGACGTAGCCGTCGGCGAAGGCGATCTCCGCGCCGTTCAGTCCGGCGTCGGCGAGGGCCTTCTTGCCCTCGGCGAGCTTGGCGTCGAAGTCCTTCTTGATCGTCGCGGCGCGCTCGGTGGTGCCGGTGGCCTCGGCGATGAGGTCGAGGTTCTTCAGCATCTGCCCGATGGGGTCGGCGGCGTCGGCGGACTTCACGGTGACGACCGGGGCGACCTTGCGCAGCTGCTCGACCGCGGCCGGCTGGAGGTCGCTGGTGGCGACGATGAGGTCGGGCTCGAGGGAGGCGATGGTGTCCATGCTGGGTTCGCCGCGGGTGCCGATGTCCTTGGGCTCGTTCTTGAGCGGGACGGCGGAGTCCCAGGCCTGGTAACCCTTGACGTCGGCCACGCCGACCGGGTCGACACCGAGCGAGACCAGGTGCTCGACCACGTTCCACTCGGTGCCGACGACCTTCTTGGCGGGGCCGTCCAGTGCGACCTTCGCGCCGGAGGCGTCGGTGAGGGTGATCGCCTCGGTGGACTCCTTGGCGTCGTCGGCGGCGGGTTCGGTGGTCCCGCAGGCGGCGAGCAGGAGGGCGGCGGCGGCCAGGGGCGCGGTGCGCAGGAGGCGTCTCATGAGGTGGTACGGAGCCTTTCGCTTCGGGTGTGGTGGCGGCCGATGGCGCGGGTGCGCAGCCGGCCGGTCAGGGGGTCGGTGTCGACGTCGATCCGGATGCCGTAGACCTCGGTCAGGCGCTCCGGGGTGAGGACCTCCTCGGGCAGTCCCTCGGCGACGACGCGGCCAGAGGCGAGCAGCACGATCCGGTCGGCGACGGAGGCCGCCTGGTCGAGGTCGTGCAGGACGACACCGACCGCGATGCCGTGGTCCTCGGCGAGGTCGCGCATGAGGTCGAGGAGTTCGACCTGGTAGCGCAGGTCGAGGTAGGTGGTGGGTTCGTCGAGGAGGAGGACGCCGGTCTCCTGGGCGAGGCAGCCGGCCAGCCACACGCGCTGGAGCTGTCCTCCGGAGAGGTGTTCGGCTCCGCGCCCGGCGAGTTCCGAGACGCCGGTCAGGGCGAGTGCCCGGTCCACGGCCGCGCGTCCGCCGGGGTCCGTGCCGCCCCACCGGCCGCGGTGCGGATAGCGGCCGAACTCGACGACGTCGCGCACGGTCAGTCCGCTGGGGGTGGGGCGTCCCTGCAGCAGCAGGGCGACGCGGCGGGAGAACTCCCGCGGGCTGAGGGCGAGTGCGTCGGTGGCGGTGTCGAGCGTGAGCGCGGCGCTGCGGGGCCGCTGCAGCCGGGCGACCGTGCGCAGCAGGGTCGACTTGCCGCTGCCGTTCGGGCCCACCAGGGCTGTCACTTCGCCGGGCCGCAGGGTCAGCGCCGCGTCGTGCACGACGTCCGTGCCGTCGTACGCGACGGTCACATCGGTGGCCGACAGTTCGTGACCACGCGGGCCCAGGGCCGCCTCTTCACCAGGAATCACGAACCAAGGTTAGCCTACCCTTAACTAACGTGATCGCGGGGTGACCCGCGCCGGGGCCGGGCGGTGATGGCGGGCTGTCAGAAGGCGTAGCGCACACCGAGCCACGGCGCGTGGCGGGCGAGGAGTTCACGCAGGTCCGCGAGGGCGCGGCGTTTGATGTCCGCGCGGTAGCGGAGGTTGAGGGCGCCGTTCTGCGAGCGTTTGGTCTCCTGCTCGGCGGGCCGCCACAGCAGGTCCTCGCCGCGCGGGTGCCAGCGGAGGTTGACCTCGTGCAGGTCCGCGTTGTGGGTGAGCATGATGACCTCGGCGAGCGCCTGCCGTTTGACGCGCTGCGGCAGTACGTCGTCCATGTGCCGCAGCAGCTCCGCCCAGGACTCCTGCCAGCCGGGGCGGACGACGACGGGCGAGAGGTTGAAGTGCACCTCGTAGCCGGCGTCGAGGAAGTCCGCGGCGGCGGCGATCCGCCGGTCCACCGGGCTGGTGCGCAGGTCCAGCAGGCGGGAGTCCCCCGCCGGCATCACCGAGAAGCGGATACGGGTACGGCCGCGCGGGTCGAGGTCCAGCAGGTCGGGGTTGACGAACTTCGTCGCGAAGGACGCCTTGGCGGTGGGCCAGTCGCGGAAGGCACGCACCAGGTCGGCGGTGTTGTCGCAGACGAGGGCGTCGACGGAGCAGTCGCCGTTCTCCCCGATGTCGTACACCCACGCCTCGGGGTCGCACTGGTTGGGTTCCGGTTTGGGGCCCTGCGCGGCGACATGGCGTCCGAGGTGGGCGATGATCCGGTCGATGTTGGTGAAGAGGGTGATCGGATTGGCGAAGCCCTTGCGGCGGGGCACGTAGCAGTACACGCAGGACAGCGCGCAGCCGTTGGAGGGGCCGGGGGCGATCCAGTCGGCGGAGCGGCCGTTGGGGCGTGTGGTGAGGGTCTTCTTCACGCCCAGCACGAGGGTCTCGCGTTTGATCCGCATCCAGCGGTCCGCGCTTCCCTCGTTGCCGTGCAGTTCGGGGATGCGCCAGTGGGAAGCCACCTCGATCAGCCGGGCCCGGGGGAACCGGGCGAGGATCTCCCGGCCGCGGGGTGAGACGGCGGCGGCCGGTTCGGCGTGGATCTCCCGGATCGCCAGGAGTCGGCGCGCCTGCGCGGAGTCCCGGAAGGCGGGGGTGGTGGGTTCTTCCTGACCGGTCGCGGGCCCCGGAGCCAGCTCGTCGAGTCCGAAGAGCGGCTCCTGGGGGCCGTGGGAGGAGGAGGAGGAGGAGTGGTGGCTCATGTCCTGACCGGCTGCTCGGACGGGGTGACGGTACGGAGTGTCCGCCGCCGGGTGGAACCCGGTCTCCCTGCCCACTGTACGGCGCCGGGCCACCCGGCGCCGCCGACGGCACCGCAGGTCACCGGGGTGACGGCGGTCCGTGCGCCCACCGGGCGGGGCCCGTCGCCCGGCTTCCCGCCGTCACCGGCTCGACCGGCCGCTCGCGACTCCCCCCGGGCGGGCGGGTGAAGGGCCGTGCGACCGGCGCGTACATGGTCATGCGACCGGGGCGGGTGACAGGCCGCGCGACCGGCGCCCACGTCACCGCGTGGCGGGGTGCGGCCCGGGTGGCCGGCGATCCACGGTGCGGGGCCGCCACGGGCGCGTGGACCGGTCAACGTCCGTCCTGGACGCGCCGGGGGGGGCCGGGCCGCCCTGCCGGCGGAGGTCGGTCCGCCGTGCGTCGCCGGCGGCATCCGCGCCCGCGCGGCGCCTGCCCGTCGCCGTCCACGCCGAACGGCCGCCGGGGGCACCGGCGGCCGTTCGTCCGCGTCCCGTCCCCGCAGGGACCGGGGAGGTCAGCCCCCGGTGGTGAAGCGCTCCCAGACGCGGTGCGAGCCCAGCAGCTCACGGACCTGAGCGAGGACGGTGGCACCGGAGTCGGCGACGACGACGCCGGGGGCGTCGGCGGGGACGCCGGCCGCGGTGAGGGCCGTCTCACCGCCCGCCCACGCGCCGATCGCCTTGCCGTGCCGGAACGCCTCCGCCAGCAACTGGTCGACCCGCGGGTCGCTCGACGGCCGGGGCGTTGCGGGCGCGCCCTTGCCGTCGCGCACGCCGGGCGCGTCGCCGCTGACGGCCGGCGGGCCCGCCACCAGGACGGCGTCGAACTCGATGGAGCGCGCGGTGACGTAGCTGCGCTGGGCCGTGAGCGTGCCGTCGCCCGTTCCCAGCGTGCCGCCGTTCGGCGCGACGACCAGCGGAACCATGCCGGCCTCGAGCACCGCGTCGCGCACCGCGTGCACCCCGTCGAGGTCGCCGTCCGGGGCGGTGAGGATGCCGATGACGCGGCCGTCCAGCGGCCAGGTCCGTCCGATCTGCGAGAGCGCCGGGCTCGGCTCGACGTCGGCGAGCGGCACGGTGGGTTCCGGCGCCGGCAGCCCGAGCCCCTCGGCGACGCCGGCGCACAGCTCGGGGTCGATGTTGGCCAGGACCTGCAGGGTCCGGACCCTGATGGCTTCCTCGTAGCACTTGCCCAGTTCGAAGGTGTAGGCGCCGATGATGTGTTCGCGCTCCACCGGGCTCATGCTCAGCCAGAACCGGCGGGGCTGGCTGAAGTGGTCGGCGAAGGACTCCGGCGCCTCGCGCACCTTCCGCCCCTCCGGGACGGTCACCGGCGTCTCGATGAAGGCGCTCATGTCCGCGCCCGCGGTGAACGGGCATCCGCCGTCGAGGGAGTTGGGCCGGTACGGGGCCACCCCCCGGTGCACGGCGGTCTGGTGCATGCCGTCGCGCAGCATGTCGTTCACCGGCGCGTGGGGGCGGTTGATGGGCAGCTGCGGGAAGTTGGGGCCGCCGAGGCGGGTGATCTGGGTGTCCAGGTACGAGAAGAGCCGGCCGGCGAGCAGCGGGTCGTCGGTGACGTCGATGCCCGGCACGAGGTGCCCGACGTGGAAGGCGACCTGCTCGGTCTCGGCGAAGAAGTTGGAGGGGTTGCGGTTGAGGGTCATCAGCCCGATGGGCTGCACCGGCGCGAGCTCTTCCGGGACGATGTTCGTCGGGTCCAGCAGGTCGATGCCCTCGAAGGTCTGGTCGGGGGTGTCGGGGAAGGTCTGGATGCCCAGTTCCCACTGCGGGTACGCGCCCGTCTCGATGGCGTCGGCGAGGTCCCGGCGGTGGAAGTCGGGGTCGTTGCCGTTGATGAGCTGGGCCTCGTCCCACACCAGGGAGTGCACGCCCAGCTTGGGCTTCCAGTGGAACTTCACCAGGGTCGTGCCGCCCTCGGCGTTCACCAGGCGGAAGGTGTGGACGCCGAAGCCCTCCATCATCCGGTAGGAACGCGGGATGCCGCGGTCGCCCATGAAGAAGAGGGTGTGGTGGGTGGCCTCGGTGTGCAGCGAGACGAAGTCCCAGAAGGTGTCGTGCGCGCTCTGCGCCTGCGGGATCTCCCGGTCGGGGTGCGGCTTGGCGGCGTGCACCACGTCGGGGAACTTGATGGCGTCCTGGATGAAGAAGACCGGGATGTTGTTGCCGACCAGGTCGAAGACGCCCTCGCTGGTGTAGAACTTCGTCGCGAACCCCCGGGTGTCGCGCACCGTGTCGGCGGAGCCGCGCGAGCCGACCACCGTGGAGAACCGGACGAACACCGGTGTTTCGACGTCGGGCGCGAGGAAGCCCGCCTTGGTGACGGAGGCCGCGGTGCCGTAGCTCTGGAAGACGCCGTGCGCGCCCGCGCCGCGGGCGTGGACCACGCGCTCGGGGATGCGCTCGTGGTCGAAGTGCATGATCTTCTCGCGCAGGTGGTGGTCCTGGAGCAGGACGGGGCCGCGCGGGCCCGCCTTGAGCGAGTGGTCGGTGTCGTACAGCCGTGTGCCCTGCGCGTTCGTCAGGTAGCTGCCGGACTGGGCCATCCTGGCCTGGTCGGCCCCGGTCGGCGAGCCGGTGGGCGACACCGTGTCCGGGCCGCTCTGGTCGGGCTTCGGCGGCAGCGGCTCGCGGGGCTCGGTCGGTTCGGCCACGGTGGGCGGCTCGGAGTTCGGCCGGCCGGGGATCCCGTCGGCCGGGGCCGAGGCGTCGCCCTGAAGGGTCTCGGTAATCTTCTTCGCTGCCCGCTTGACGGGGTTGGCCTCGCTCATGGGGGGTGACACTCCTCCGCTCGGGACCGGCCACGGAAGGACGGTGGCCGTGTGTTCGGTTGCCGATTGCGGGCGATCCGACGGCGCAAAGCACTCGAAAAGGGCATCGGGTTCCGTCAACCTCTCACGGTGAGGTGCACCCCGCAGCGGGCGCGGAGCGACGGAGTGAACCCCCGCCCGCACCACCCGCACCCCGGGCCCTCCCCCTTCTCCACCGGATCGACCGCCCAGCCCGCGTACCCCTGGGCGCGGAGTCAAGGCATGGAGATTCGGCGCGGCGTCCGCCGGAGGGTCAGAAAAGGTGCCCCTGCTCGGCGGGGGTGGCGCGGCGCTGCGGGCGGGGCGGGGCGGGCTGCCGCACCGGGGCCTGTTCACCGAACAGCGGCTCGGTGCCGTACTCGTCGGGCTCGGCCGGTACCACGACGGGCCCCGTGCCCACGTTGAGGCACAGGGGGGCGTCGCGGTCGAAGTCCCCGGGCGTCATGTCCGTCCAGTCGCGTTCCCGACGCTCACTCACCGGCGCTCCGCTCCCCGTCCACCCGGCCAGGCTATCGGCCGTACGGTGCCCCGCGGACGAGGAGCCGCACGGTGACGCGCGATCAAGAGACGCAGGTCACATCCGCGTTCCGTCACACCACCGGGACCCGGTCCGTCAGTGGGGTGCAACCACGCGTTCGACACAGGAGACCTCATGGACCCGCGCCTCGACTTCTTCGGCAACTCCCTCGCCGCCAAGGTGCTGCGGCACATCAACTCGGCGGGCAGGGCGGTGACGGACTCCGGTCTGCCGCACGCCACCCAGGAACTGGTGAAGATCCGCGCCAGCCAGATCAACGGATGCGGATTCTGCACCGACATGCACACCAAGGACGCCACCGCGGCCGGGGAGACTCCCCTGCGCCTCAATCTGGTGGCGGCGTGGCGCGAGGCCACGGTGTTCACCGACGCCGAGCGCGCGGCACTGGAGCTCGCCGAGCAGGGCACCCGCATCGCGGACGCCGCCGGCGGTGTCACGGACGAGGCGTGGGCGAACGCCGCCCAGCACTACGACGAGGACCAGCTCGCCGCGCTGATCTCACTGATCGCCGTCATCAACGCCTACAACCGCATCAACGTCATCAACCGGCAGCCGGCCGGCGACTACCGGCCCGGCCAGTTCGGCTGAGACGACGCCCGCCCATGACGAAGGGGCGCACTCGGCGAGTGCGCCCCTTGTGGTCCGTGCCGCCGGCTCAGGACTCCGCGCGCTTGGGCAGACGCCAGTCCGGGCGTACGAAGTGGCAGGTGTACCCCTCGGGGTAGCGCTGCAGGTAGTCCTGGTGCTCCGGCTCGGCCTCCCAGAAGGGCCCGGCCGCCGCGACCTCGGTCACCACCTTGCCCGGCCACAGCCCCGAGGCGTCGACGTCGGCGATCGTTTCCTCGGCCACGCGCTTCTGCTCGTCGTCGAAGTAGAAGATGGCGGAGCGGTAGCTCGTGCCGATGTCGTTGCCCTGGCGGTTCCTGGTGCTCGGGTCGTGGATCTGGAAGAAGTACTCCAGGATCCTGCGGTAGTCGGTCACCGCCGGGTCGAAGGTGATCTCGATCGACTCGGCGTGGGTGCCGTGGTTGCGGTAGGTCGCGTCGGGCACGTCACCGCCGCTGTATCCGACGCGCGTGCTCAGCACGCCGGGGAAGGTGCGGATCAGCTCCTGCATGCCCCAGAAGCAGCCGCCCGCGAGCAGTGCCCTCTCCTCGGTCCTCGTCATCTCGTCCCGCCCTTCTCCCAGGTGTCCTGCGACGTTCCTCAGTGGGAACCCCGTCGTCGGCCCCATTGTTCCGGGCTTCCGCGGACGGCCGTGGGGCGGGCTGGCTACTCTGCCCCCGTGCTGACCAACACGCGGACCTGGGTGGAGAGGCAGCTGTCGACGGGTGAACGCGTGGAGGGGGTGGTACCGCTGCGCGGGGGCTGGACGTCGGAGATGCGCAGACTGGATCTGCGCGGGCCCGCGGGGCGGCGGTCGCTGGTGCTGCGGTCGTTCGTCAAGCCGTTCTTCGTACGGCATGCGGAGGGGCTGCTGAACCGTGAGGCCGCCGTACTGACCCTGCTCGGGGACACGGACGTGCCCGCCGCCGCGCTCGTCGCGGTGGACGCGACCGCCCGGCACTGCGACCGGCCCTCGCTGCTGATGTCGCTGCTGCCCGGGACGGTACGGGTGGACGACCAGGCCGCCGGTGCACGTGCCGCACTGCTCGCCCGGCAGTTGACGCGCATCCACCGCGTACCCGTGCCCGAACGGCGCCGGCCCCGCGCCTACCAGGCCTGGACCTCCCCCGAGCGGGTGAGTCCGCCGGTGAACACCCGGCGCCCGGAGCTGTGGCGGCGCGCCGTCGACGTCATCCGCCGGGAGCCGCCGCCGTACCGGGGGTGTTTCCTGCACCGTGACTTCCACCCCGGCAACGTGCTGTTCTCCGGGGACGGCGCGGGGCCGCGGATCAGCGGGGTCGTCGACTGGGTGGAGACCTCCTGGGGACCGGCCGACCTGGACGTCGCCCACTGTGCCACGGCCCTCGCGCTGCTGCACGGAGTCCCCGAGGGCATGCGTTTCGCGGACCTGTACGCCGCCGGGGGCGGCACGCTGGAGGAGGATCCCGGCGCGCACCTCCACTGGCGGCTGCTCGACGCCCTGGCCTTCGCTCCCGACGCGGAGAAGGTCGCCGCTGCCTGGCGGGAACTGGGCCGCACCGATCTGACGCCCGGCGTCCTGACGCAGCGGCTGGAGGACTACCTGGAGGCCCTGCTCGAACGGTACGGCTGAACGCGCGGGGCCCGCTCCGGAGGAGGGATCACGCGAGGAGGGAGATGCGGGCGGTGATGCTCTTGCCGGCTTCTCCCTGGCGTACGTCCAGGGCCTGGGCGACGGCCATCACGATCTCCAGTCCGTGCTGGCCCACCCGGTCGGGATCGGCGCGGCGCGCCACGGGCGCCTCGGGGTTGCCGTCGTGGACGACCACCTCGACGGCGTCGTCGGAGAGCCGCAGGTCCAGTCCGACGGGGCCCGGCGCGTACTTGCGGGCGTTGGTGACCAACTCGCTCACGACGAGCTGGGTGATCTCGACCGCCCGGGTCGACACCGGCAGGCCGTCCTCCGCCCGGGCCCGGGTGAGGAACGCGGCCGCGAGATGGCGGGCCTGGGCTATCCAGGCGCCGTCCCCCTCCAGGGCGTAGGAAGCCCGCCTCCCGGGTGCCCGGGGCACCGTGCCCCCCTCGTCGACAGGAACTGGTTCCATCCGGTCCGCCTTTACTCACCGATCACACCGCGCGACTACCCGCATCGCTCCCCCGCACGCCACAGAAGTGTGACAGGTACCTCGGACAACTCAGCCGGCCAGGTGCCGTTCCATCCAGTCGGCGGCGGTCCGGCGGAACCGGCGGCGGTTGTCGGCGCGCCGGAAGTCGTGGCCCTCGTGACGCAGCAGGAGCAGTTCGGCCTCCAGTCCGCGCTCTCTCGCGGCCCGCACGAACTGCTCGGACTCGCCCGGCGGCACGTTGCTGTCATGCTCGCCGTGCACGGCGAGGACCGGGGCGCGAAGAGCGTCGATGCGGCTCATCGGCGACAGCGAGCGCAGCAGTTCCCGGTCGTGGTCCGGGTGCCCGTACTTGTGGGCGGCGGACTGCGCGATCCACGGTTCGGTCCCGGCGAAGAAGGTGGCGAAGTCCGACATGCCGCAGACCGCCACACCGGTGCGGAACAGGTCCGGGTGCCACACCAGGGACGCCATCACCAGGTAGCCGCCGTACGAGCGGCCCATCACCGCCATCCGGCGCGGATCCGCCAGGCCGCGCACCATCACGTGCGCCGCGCAGTCGGCGACGTCGTTGATGGCGTCGAAACGTCCCGTGCCCAGGTCGGCGTCGACGAAGGAACGGCCGTGCCCGGACGACCCGCGCACGTCGGGCGCGAACACGTCCAGTCCCCTGCCGAGCAGTTCGAGGTAGAGCGGTTCGAGCACCGGACGTTCCTGTTCCTCCGGTCCGCCGTGCAGGTGCAGGACGCACGGTGCCGGTTCACCGGGTGAGCGGCCCGGCGCCCGGTAGTACCAGCCGCCGAGGGTGAGTCCGTCGCGGGCCCTGGGGCTCATGGGCATCGGCCGTACGGGCGTGAGGCCGGCCGGGAGGGCGTCCTCGTCGCGTGAGGACCAGGGGGTGAGCAGGGGCAGACCGTGCGGCAGCCACCACACACCTGGATGCCGCCGGGAGCCGGACAGCGCGACGACGGTGATGTCGGGATCAGGGGTCGGCGCGATGCGCGTGACCACCTCGTGGGGCAGGTCGACGGTCCGTGCGGGGCCGGCGGAGGCGGGCCGGGACGACGCGAGTCCGGCCGACAGGCGGGGCGACCGGGCCGCGGTCAGCTCGGTCACCTCCAGCTCACTGACTCCGCGCACGTTCCACGCCAGGACCGCGCTCCGCCCGTCCCGGCCCAGGGCCAGCAGTTCCAGGCCGCAGTCGGGGCGCTCGGCGACCACCGTGGTGTCGAGCAGGTGTCCCAGCGGATCGAGGCGCGCGGCGAGAAGGGCGGCGTGCTCGCGGCCGCCGTCGCTGCGCAGCCACACCGTGCCGGCGTCCGGTGAGAAGCCGCCGATCCAGGGGTCGCCGTCGGCCACCGGCAGCGCGCAGGTCACCACCCGGTCGCCGGTGCGGACGACGAGGGCCTCGCGGTGTCCGCGGGGGCCCCGGTACACCAGGGCCAGCCCGCCGTCCCGGCTGAGGTCGCAGACGCGCTGGTTGGCCGCGCCGCGTTCGCTCGCCAGCAGCACGGGCGCCGCCATGCCCTCGGGGTCGACCAGGTAGGCGGACAGGGCCCTGGCTTCCGGCTCCTCGGCGGACAGCGTCAGGTCTCCGTCGGCTTCCGCTCCCCGGCCCGGCCTCGCCGCGCCGGGTTCCAGCAGCACGGCCCGGGGGTCCCACCCCGCGCGGGCGGGGTGGGAGGCGCCGTTCGCCCCGGGGTGCGGGGTGAACGGCTGCCCGGCCGGGGCGGAGTCGGTGACGGTCACCGCGACCGCCGAACCGTCGTGCTGCCAGCAGCCCAGGCGCGCGGAGGTGCCCGGTTCACCGCCGGCCAGCAGATGCCGTCCCGTGCCGTCGGGGCGTACGCACAGGACGCTGGTGAGTTCGCCGCCGTCCGGCGCCACGGTGTAGGCGATCCAGCGGCCGTCCGGGGACCAGGACACCTCCGTGACCGGATCGGGCCCGGCGTCGAGCAGGCGCACCTCCTCGCCTGCCACCGGGGCGGTCCACAGCTGCGGCACCCCGGCCCGGTCGCAGATGAAGGCGACGTGTCGTCCTTCGGGGTCGGCGGAGGGGTACCAGCAGCCGTGGACGGCGGGGGGCGGGACGTCGTACGGCGTGGAGGTGTCGGCGAGTGGTACGGGTTCCGGTGCGGGCAGCGCCCGTGTGGTGGCGTCGGTACGGGTCTCCCTCACCGTCAGCGGATCCCGTGCGCCTGCAGCCATGTCTCCAGCAGCGCGGTCTGCCACAGGGTGTTCGCTCCTCGCCTGGTGCGGTGCTCGTTGGGCGCGGCGAGGAGTGCGTCGACGAACTCCTCGCGGAAGACGCCCCGGGCCCTGGCCTCGGGGGCGGTCAGGGTCTCGCGGACCCGCTGGAGGACGGGGCCGGCCATGTGCTTGATCGCGGGGACGGGGAAGTAACCCTTGGGCCGGTCGACGACCTGGCGCGGCAGGACCCGGCGGCCTGCGGCCTTCAGGACGCCCTTGCCGTCGTCCGCGAGCTTCAGCTCGGGCGGGCAGGCGGCGGCCAGTTCGACGAGTTCGTGGTCGAGGAACGGCACCCTGGCCTCCAGGCCCCAGTCCATCGTCATGTTGTCGACCCGCTTGACCGGGTCGTCGACCATCATCACGAGCGTGTCGAGTCGGAGATCGGCGTCGAGTGCCGTCTCGGCGCCCTCGGCCGCCATGTGCGTGCGCACGAAGTCGGCGGAGGTGTCCCGGGCGGGCAGCAGGTCCGGGTGGAGCATGGCCGCGAGGTCGGCGTGCGAGCGGTCGAAGTAGGTGTCGATGTACGCCTCGGCGGCGCGGGAGCGCGGCGCGTCGGCCATCCGCGGATACCAGTCGTACCCGGCGAACACCTCGTCGGCACCCTGGCCGCTCTGCACGACCTTGACCTCCTTCGCCACCTGTTCCGACAGCAGGTGGAAGGCCACCACGTCGTGGCTCATCATCGGCTCGCTCATGGCGCGGACCGCCCCGTCGAGGGCCCCGGCGACCCGGTCGGAGGGGACCATCAGCTGGTGGTGGCGGGTGTCGAAGTGCCGGGCGACGAGGTCGGAGTAGTGGAACTCGTCGCCCTCCTCGTCCCCCTCCGACTCGAATCCGACGCTGAACGTCGCGAGGTCGTCCTGGCCCTGCTCGGCCAGCAGCGCCACGATCAGGCTGGAGTCGAGGCCGCCCGAGAGCAGCACGCCGACCGGCACGTCGGCGACCATGCGGCGGCGTACGGCGGTGCGCAGGGCGTCGAGGACGGCGTCGGTCCAGTCGTCGGCGCCGAGGCCGGCGTACTCGGGGCGGCGGGTGTGGACGGGGTTCCAGTAGAGGCGGTCGTGGTGGCTGCCGTCGGGCTGGACGACCCGCACGGTGGCCGGGGGCAGCTTGCGCACGCCGCTGAGGACGGTACGGGGCGCGGCGACGGTGGCGTGCCAGGAGAAGTACTGGTGCAGCGCCACGGGGTCCAGCGAGGTGTCGACGCCGCCGGCCGCGAGCAGCGCGGGCAGGGAGGAGGCGAACCTGAGGCGTTCGGGCGTGGCGGAGAGGTAGAGCGGCTTGATGCCGAGCCGGTCGCGGGCCAGGACCACGCGGCCGGTGTCCTGCTCGACGATCACGAAGGCGAACATGCCGTGGAAGTGCTCGACACAGGCCGTGCCCCACTGCTGGTAGGCCCTGAGCACCACCTCGGTGTCGGAGTGCGAGAAGAAGCGGTGGCCGAGGGCGTGCAGTTCGTCGCGCAGCTCGCGGTAGTTGTAGACACAGCCGTTGAAGACTCCGGCGAGGCGGGCCCCGGGGTCGGTCATGGGCTGGGCGCCGCTCTCCGACAGGTCGATGATCTTGAGCCGGCGGTGTCCCAGGGCCGCCGGCCCCTGGGACCACAGGCCGCGTCCGTCAGGACCGCGGGCCGCGAGCCGGTCGGTCATGCGCTCCACCGCCGCGATGTCCGGCCGCCCGCCGTCGAACCGTATCTCCCCGCTGAGGCCGCACATCAGTGGGTCCTCCTGTCCCTCGGGGCCGGATCAAGGCCCTTGTCGTGGTCCCGGTCCTGGTCCTGGTTCCGCTCCCGGGGCGGGGAAGCGTGCGTGCTCCTGGGCATGGCGCTGTGACACTCTCCTTGGTCAGGGGTGGTGTGGTCGTGCATGAGGGTGAACCCGGGGTCGGGTGGCCCGTCCGGATCAGCCGGGGGCGCCCGGGACCGGGGCCGAGTGGACGTGGGCCGGAGTCCGGCCCGTGCCGCGCCGGCCGGCCGGGCGCCGCCGGCGGCGGCCGCCAGGGGTGCCGGCCGTGAGGGGGTCGCCGCGGGTCTCGGCGACCAGCAGGTCGACGCCGGCGAGCAGGTCCTCGTCCTCCGCCGTCCGGCGCAGCCGGTGCGCCGCGCTGCCGGCCGCGAGGGCCTCTTCGAGGAGGGCGCGCACGGTGGCGAAGTCGCCGGACTGCTCCAGGGCGGGGCGCAGCCTGCGCAGCATGGCGCGCAGCACCGCGGGGGCGGGGGCCGCGCGCCGGGTGGCCGGGTCGACGAGCGGGCCTTCGAGGCCGGAGCGCGCGGCCCGCCAGGTGGCGGCGCGCAGCCACTCGTGGTGTCCGTCGCATCCGGTGTACTCCCCGCTCTCCAGACGGTGCAGGGCGTCGATCACCAGGGCGCGGAAGAGTCCGGCGACCAGCGCGACGGTCTCGGTGCGCGGGCAGGCGTCGCAGACGCGCAGTTCCAGCGTGGGCTGGTGGGCCGACGGCCGTACGTCCTGGTAGAGCATTCCGGGGTCGCTGATGACGCCCGCGCCGATCAGCTCCTCCATGGCGGCGTCGTACTCGGCGGCGTTCCGGTAGCAGCCGGCGGGTCCGGCGGTCGGCCACCGCTGCCACAGCATGGTGCGCCAGCTGGCGTAGCCGGTGTCGGAGCCGAGCCAGAACGGTGAGCTGGCCGACAGGGCGAGCAGCGGCGGCAGCCAGGGCGAGACCAGGCACATGGCGCGCACCGCGGTGTCCCGGTCGGGTATGTCGACGTGTATCTGTGCGCTGCAGATCAGCTGTTCGTCGGCGAGCCGGCGGTAGTCGTCGGCCATGCGCCGGAAACGGGAGTCCGCGGTGACGTCGTGGGAGGTGACACGGGCCAGCGGGACGGTACCGGCGGCCACGACGGCCAGGCCGGCCGAGGAGGCGGCGGCGTCCAGCCGGCGCCGGGTGGCGGACAGGTCCGTGAAGAGGGCGTCCAGGGTGTCGTGGACGCCGCTGTTGGTCTCGACGGTCGTCTGCTGCAGCTCACGGCTGAACCCTGATCCCTCGAGCCGTCCGAGCAGCGTGTCGGCCCGCGGTACGAGCCGGCCGCTCTCCACGTCCACCACGTGGAATTCTTCCTCTGCTCCGATGCGCACCGTCACTGCTGGTCCCCTTGCCCGTAGTCCGAGCCGTCCCCGCTCGGGCCCCGAGGTCACCGGCGGTGGATGCGGCACGTCCCGGGTGCCCCGATAGCGGCGGGCGCAATCGGGTGACGGCCCTCTCCCGCTCGGATGAGCGGGGCGCAGCCCGCGCGCCGCTCGGGGCGGCAGGGCCGTCCGGGGCCTGCCTAGAGGCGGTCGCGCATGTCGAACACCTGGTCAAGTCCCGTGAGGGTCAGCAGGCGCCGGAGATGGGCGGGAACGGCGACCAGGACGACCTCGGCACCGGCCGAGACGGCGTGGTTGCGCACGGCGATCAGCGCGGTGATGCCGCTGGAGTCGCAGAACTCCAGCCTGCCGAGGTCCACGGTCAGCCGCCGTCCGGCGGACAGGGCCACGGTGTGCGCGGCCTGGCGCAGCCGTGGGGCGCTGGTGTGATCGAGGTCGCCGGCGACCTCCAGGTCGAGGCCGGCGGACGTCGGTGACTCTGTGATCGTCAGGGGTGTCATCTCGTGCTTCTGGATCCGGTGTCGGTGCGGGCGGGGAGGCCGAGGGCGAGGAGCGCGGTGTCGTCGTCCAGTCCGTCCCCGAATCCCCGCAGCAGGTCCTCGAGGGCGTCGACCAGGTGGTGCGGGCCGGTGGGAGCGAGCCCTGCGGCGAAGGACTCCAGGGCCTCGTCACCGTACAGCTCCTGGTGGGGGCCGACGCGGGCCTCGGTGAGGCCGTCGGTGTACAGCAGCAGGGTGTCACCCGGTCGCAGGGTGGTGCGGGCCGGGACGAAGTGCGCCGTGGGGAAGGCGCCGACGAGCATGCCGCCGCGGGTGGCGAGGGTCTCCACCCGGCCGTCCGCGCGCAGCACCAGTGCGGGAGGGTGGCCGCCGGAGGCCAGGCGGACCTCCAGCGTGTCGCCGACGCGGTCCATGACACCGACCACGGCGGTGCAGTAGCGGGGGTCGTCGCCGGTGTACCGGTCGAGCAGGACCGTGTTCAGCACGTTCAGGTTGGCGACGGGATCGACGTCGTGGAGCAGGGCGGTCCGCAGGGTGTAGCGGGTGAGGGAGGTCACTGCGGCGGCCTGCGGTCCCTTGCCGCAGACGTCGCCGAGGAAGAAGGCGGTCCGTGTGTCGTCGAGCGCGAAGAGGTCGTAGAAGTCGCCGCCCAGCTGCAGGGTGGAGGCCGTGTGGTAGTGGCAGGCGGCCAGCACGCCGGGTATGTCGGGCAGGGTCTCGGGCAGCAGACTGTGCTGCAGCACGGCCAGCGCTTCGCACAGCCGCTCGCGGTCGGCCTCCGCCTGCCGGTGCGCCTCTTCGGCGGCGCGGCGGGCCCGTAGCAGTTCCTGCTCGTAGGCGCGCCGGTCCGTGGCGTCGAAGACGGTGGTGCGGATCAGCAGCGGCTCGCCGTCGTGGCTCTTCTTGAGGGTCGAGGTGAGGAGTACCGGCAGCCGGGAGCCGGTCGCGGTCTTCAGCTCCAGCGCGACGCCGTTGAGGTGTCCCTGCATGCGCAGCAGGGGGGCGAAGTGCGTCTCGTGGTAGAGCTTGCCGCCGACGGTGAGCAGATCGCTGAAGCGCATCCGGCCCACCACCTCGCCGCGGGTGAGGCCGAGCCAGTCCAGCAGGGTCGCGTTGATCTTGGCGATGGTGCCGTCCAGCAGGGTGGACAGGTAGCCGCACGGAGCCGAGTCGTAGAGCTCTTCCACCGAGTCCTCCAGTAGGGCGCTGAAGGCGGCGTGCGTGCCGGGGACGCCCGCGCCGGGCTCCTCCGGCCCGCTCCCGGTGCGGTTCATCGTCCCAGGGCCGACACGAACGACCGGATCGCGGCCGCGGTGGCCTCCGGGGCGCTGAGCTGAGGGCAGTGGCCGGTGGCGGGCAGGGTGACCAGCTCGCTGCCGGGTATCGCGGCGTGGACGTAGGCGCCGACCTCCGGCGGTGCGATGACGTCCTGCTCGCAGTCCAGGATCAGCGTCGGGACGGTGACGTCGCCGAGGTCCTCGCGGCTGTCGGACAGGAACGTGGTGCGCGCGAAGACCCGGGCGATCCGGGGGTCGGTGGCGCAGAAGCTGTTGGTGAGCTCCTCGCCCAGCTCGGGCCGGTCCGGGTTGCCCATGATCACCGGAGCCATGGCCGCCGACCAGCCCAGGTAGTTGGATTCGAGCGACTCGAGGAGTTCGTCGATGTCCTCCGCGGTGAAGCCGCCGCGGTAACCGGCCTCGTCGATGTAGCACGGTGAGGGGCACACCATGACCAGGGAGCCGATGCGGTCCGGGGCCATGGCCAGGGCCAGCACACCGGCCATCGCGCTCACGGAGTGCCCGACCACGACGGCGTCGCGCAGGTCGAGTTCCTCGCACACCTCCACCAAATCACGGGCGTAGCCGTCCAGGGCCGAGTAGCGCTCCTCCCGCCAGGCCGACGCGTCGGAGCCGCCCGCGCCCACGTAGTCGAAGAGGACCACGCGATAGTCCTCGGCCAGGGCCGGCTCCACGAGGCGCCACATGTTCTGGTCGCAGCCGAAGCCGTGCACCAGCACCACCGTGCGGCCGGACGTGCGCCCGGTCACGCGGATGTTGTTCCTGCGGTGGATGCTCATCCGCCCATGCTCGCACGCCGCGCCAGTGATCCTTCCTGGCCGCGCTGCCCGGGCCGGCGCCCGGCGGGGTGTTCGCGGAGACGGACCGGCAGGGGACGCGCAGGCTGCCCGGGCCCCGACGGACCGGGGCGTCGCCCGCCGGGCGCGCCGCTCCCCTCGGCGCGCTCATGAGCCCGGTTCGTGAGCGCGAGCCGGGACGTCCAGCCGGAAGGGAACGGCGCGTTGATTAGAGTGGGCGCGCCCGTATCCGGCGATTCATGGACCAGTGAGGTAATCGCGAACCATGCCGACCGAAACGTTTGAGTTCCAGGTAGAGGCCCGTCAGCTGCTCCAGCTGATGATCCACTCGGTCTACTCGAACAAGGACGTCTTCCTGCGTGAACTCGTCTCCAACGCCTCCGACGCGCTCGACAAGCTGCGTCTGGCCGCGCTGCGGGACGACTCGCTCGACGCCGACGTCTCCGACCTGCACATCGAGCTCGAGATCGACCGGGACGCCCGCACCCTCACCGTGCGGGACAACGGCATCGGGATGTCGTACGACGAGGTCGGGCAGCTCATCGGCACCATCGCCAACTCGGGCACCGCCGAGTTCCTGCGGGAGCTGAAGGAGGCGCAGGACGCGGCCGGGGCGGAGGGACTGATCGGCCAGTTCGGCGTCGGTTTCTACTCGGGCTTCATGGTCGCGGACGAGGTCACCCTGCTCACCCGCCGGGCCGGGGAGCCGCAGGGCACCCGCTGGACGTCCCGCGGTGAGGGCACGTACACCCTGGAACGGGTCGACGACGCGCCGCAGGGCACCTCGGTCGTCCTGCACCTCAAGCCGGCCGACCCCGACAACCAGCTCCACGACTACACCTCGGTGTGGAAGGTCAAGGAGATCGTCAAGCGCTACTCGGACTTCATCACCTGGCCGGTGAAGCTGGTCGGCGAGAAGGACGAGGACGGCGGTGCGGCGGAGCCCGAGACGCTGAACTCGATGAAGGCGCTGTGGGCGCGCTCTCGCGAGGAGGTGTCCGAGGAGGAGTACCACGAGCTGTACAAGCACATCGGCCACGACTGGCGCGAACCCCTGGAGACCATCCAGCTGCAGGCCGAGGGCACCTTCGAGTACCAGGCCCTGCTGTTCCTGCCCTCGCACGCCCCGCACGACCTGTTCCACCAGAACTTCCGGCACGGGCTGCAGCTGTACGTGAAGCGCGTGTTCATCATGGACGACTGCGAGGCGCTGCTGCCGCCGTACCTGCGCTTCGTCAAGGGAGTGGTCGACGCCCAGGACCTCTCGCTGAACGTGTCCCGCGAGATCCTCCAGCAGGACCGGCACATCCGGATGATGCAGCGCCGGCTGACGAAGAAGGTGCTGGCGTCGGTCAAGAGCATGCTGACCGGTGACGCCGAGCGGTACGCCACGTTCTGGCGGGAGTTCGGCCCGGTGCTGAAGGAAGGGCTGGTCACCGACCCCGACAACCGTGACGCGCTGCTCGCGGTGGCGTCGTTCGAGACCACCCACGGGGACGGGGGGACGGTCACGCTGAAGCAGTACGTGGAGCGGATGCCGGACGGGCAGGACGACATCTACTACATCACCGGCGAGTCCCGGGAGAGCGTCGACAGCTCCCCGCACATGGAGGCCTTCCGGGAGCGCGGTATCGAGGTGCTGCTGCTCACCGACCCGGTCGACGAGGTGTGGGCCGACGCGGTGGGCGAGTTCGAGGGCAAGCGGCTGCGGTCGGTCGCCAAGGGCGAGATCGACCTCGCCGCCCGGGAGGACGACCGCGGCGAGGACGAGCGGGAGAAGCAGGCGGAGGCGTACGCGGGCCTGCTCGGCTGGATGCGGGGGCAGTTGGAGGAGGACGTCAAGGAGGTGCGGCTGTCGACGCGGCTGACGGTGTCGCCGGCCTGTCTCGTGGCCGACGCGAACGATCTGACGCCGGCGCTGGAGAGCATGTACCGGGCCATGGGCCAGGAGGTGCCGCGCGCCCGGCGCATCCTCGAACTCAACCCGGACCACGCCCTGGTGAAGGGCCTGAACGAGGCGTACGGGGAGCGCGGGGACCGCGCGGAACTCACCGAGACCGCCGAACTGCTCCACACGCTGGCCGTGCTGGCGGAGGGCGGCCGGCCGAAGGACCCGGCGCGCTTCGTGCAGCAGATGGCGGACCGCCTGGAGCGCACCCTGTGAGGTGACGCCGGGCCCCGCCCGTGATCGGACACGGGCGGGGCCCGGTGACCGCCGGCCGGGGCCGCACGCGTCTCGGCGAGGCAGCCGCACCCCCGGTGGCCCGGGCACACGGTCAGCGCTCCGCGTCGTCGTCCCGTCCGGCGCCGTCCTCCGCGTCCACGGGGGTGCCGTCCCGGGCGAGTCGGTCCGCGAGTTCGTCGCACAGCAGTCGGTCACGGTCGAGTCCGTGGGTGCGGTAGGCGGTGCGGGCGATGATCTGGCTGGTGATCGGGACGGTGAACAGCTGGAAGAGGGCGACGAGCAGCAGCACCGGAGCGTGGCGCAGGGACATCTGCGCGGCCGCGCCGACCAGGATGAGCAGCACTCCCAGCGTCTGGGCCTTGGCGGCGGCGTGCAGACGGCTCACGGTGTCGGGGAAACGGTGCAGTCCCAGCGCCCCCAGCAGGCAGAAGACGGCCCCGGCCGGGAGGAGTACCGCCGTGACCGCGTCCCGTACGACGGTCATCGCATTCCCTTCCGCTTCTCGATCAGGTGGGCCGCCGTCACCGACCCGATGAACACGAGGAGGGCGACGACGACGAGCACCGGCGTGGACGTCGTGTCGTCCCGCGCGACCATGCCCACGGCTGTCCCGGCGAGGACCATGGTCACCAGGACGTCGAGTGCCATGATGCGGTCGAGTGCGGCCGGGCCGCGGACCAGGCGCACCAGTGTCAGCAGGCCGGCCACCGCCAGCACGGTCAGCGTGATCCCGTAGAGCACGGTCATCGTTCCTCCTCCCGGGGCTGTTCCTCCGGCCCGTCCGGTCGGCCGGAGGGGGGCTCCTGGGCGTCGGTACGGTGACGGTGGCCGACCGCGCGCGCGACCCGGCGTTCCACGGCCCGCACCTCCTCGCGGCGGCGGGCGACGTCCCGTTCGTCGCGTGTCGGCAGCGCGTGCACGTACAGCACCCCGCGGCGGCGGTCGATCTCCGTGACCACGGTGCCCGGGCTGATGGTGACGACCTCGGCCACCAGGGTGATCAGCAGGTCGGTGTCGACGCGCAGCGGGATCTCGATGATCGCGGTGGAGGTGTGCTCGCCGTGGCGCAGGGCCTGCCAGGCGACGGCTGCTCCGGCTCCGACGATGTCCGTGAGCACGTGGGCCACCAGTCGCGCGATCCGCAGCGGCCGGGGCACCGCTCCCGGCTGGAGGGGAGGCAGGGGGAAGGACAGGACCACGGCGACGGCCATGAGCAGGCCGCCCACGAGGACCACCGGCCCCGTGGATCCCCACAGCAGGATCCACAGGATCCACAGCCAGGCGATCAGCGGCAGATGGCGCACTGCCCGGCGGGCACGTCCCGCAGCGTTCGACGGGCTGGTGGTCACCGGGCTCCCCCCAGGACGGCGGAGCGGTAGGCGTGCGGGTGCAGCAGGTCCTCGGCCGCTCGTTCGCCGAGGCCGGCGAGGGGGCCCGCGCACACGGCGATCGCGAGCCCGGCCACCGTCATGCCGGCCGCGGCGGCGGGCATGAGCCGCCCCGTCCCGCTCGTGCGGGCGGTGCGGATGTCCGGCTTCGGCGGCGGCGCCTCATCGTGGTCGGGCGCCCGCGCGGTGAAGGCCGCGGTCCACACCCGGGTCATGGCGTACAGCGTCAGCAGGCTGGTGAGGAGCGCCGCTGCGGCGAGGGCGTACGCCGCCGGGCCGCCCTGCGCGACTCCGGCCTGGAGGAGGGCCAGTTTGGCGATGAAGCCGGAGAACGGCGGGATCCCCGACAGGCTCATGGCCGGGACCGCGAACAGCGCGACGACCAGGACGCCCGGCGGCGGCCGTCGCGTCATGCGGTGCAGCGCCGAGGTGCCGGTGCGGCCCACGACGAGACCGGCGGCGAGGAAGAGGGCCGCCTGGACGACGATGTGGTGGACGACGTAGAGGATGGAACCGGTCAGGCCCCGGGTGTCGAAGAGGGCCAGCCCGAACAGCATGAAGCCGATGTGGCTGACGAGGGTGAAGGACAGCAGCCGGTTGAGGTCGTCCTGGGCGATGGCGCCGAGGATCCCCACGATCATGGTGATGATCGCGGCGCAGGCCAGCAGGGTCCACACGTCGGTGCGGGGGAAGAGCAGTGTCTGGGTGCGCAGGAGCGCGTACACGCCGACCTTGGTCAGCAGTGCGGCGAGCACGGCGGTGATCGGCGCGGGCGCGGTGGGGTAGCTGTCGGGCAGCCAGAAGTGCATCGGGATGATGGCCGTCTTGATGCCGAGGACCGTCAGGAGCAGCAGGGCGAACGCGCCGCGCAGCCCGTCCGGGAGCTCGGCGAGCCGCGGGCCGAGCTGGGCCAGCGTGACGGTGCCGGTGGCCGCGTACACCAGGGCGATCAGGGAGAGGAACAGCAGGGAGGACGTCAGGCTGACGATCGTGTACGTCATCCCCGCGCGGGTGCGGCTCTCGTCGGCGTCCAGGGTGATGAGGACGTAGGACGCGGCGAGCATCACCTCGAAGGCGACGAAGAGGTTGAACAGGTCGCCGGAGAGGAACGCCAGGCTGACGCCCGTGACGAGCAGCAGGTAGGCCAGGTGGAAGATGCCCGCCGAGCGGGGGCGGTCCCCGGCGGAGCCCTGGCCGATGGCGAAGACCAGCACGGCCAGGGCGACCAGTGTCGACACGGTGAGCAGCAGGGCCGACAGCCGGTCGGCCACGAGGGTGATGCCCAGGGGCGCGGGCCAGCCGCCCACGTGCAGCGCCTGCGGTCCGCGGGTGTCGGCCAGGACGAGGAGCGCGGCCTCGCAGACCAGGACGACGGTCAGCACGCCCGTGCTGAGGGCGCGCACCACGGCGTGGGGCAGGGGGAGCAGGGTCAGGCCCGCGCCCAGGATCGGCAGCAGGACGGGAAGGGCCGGCAGTGCCCCCGTCATCGGTCTCCCCCGTTCGTCGTGCCGTCCGCGCCGTGCTCCGGCCGGGGGTCGTTCCCGGCGCGTTCCCGGGCGGTGCCGATCCGCCGGTCCTCCACGTCGTCGCGCACCTCGTCATGCCCGGACAGGCGCCAGGACCGGTAGGCCAGGGCCACGAGGAAGACGGTGAGCCCGAAGGTGATCACGATCGCGGTGAGCGCCATGGCCTGCGGCAGCGGGTCGGCCGTCGCCGCGCCCTCCTCCCCCGTCAGTACGGGCGGCCGTCCGGGGCTGCCGCCGGCGACCAGCAGCAACAGGTTGGTGCCGTGACCGAGGAGGATGAAGCCGAAGACGATCCGCATCAGCGACCGCTGGAGCATGAGGTGGAAACCTGCCGTGAACAGGCCGCCGACCACCAGGGCCATCGTCACGTCGACCGAGTTCACCGGGTGCTTCCCTCCCTCGTCCCGTCCGCCGGGGTGCCGTCGTGTTCGAGCGAGACGCCCACCCCCGACAGCAGTTTGAGCACGACTCCCACGACGAGCAGGTAGACCCCGATGTCGAAGAACAGGCTGGTGGCGATCTCGACCGTGCCCAGCACCGGCGGACGGACCGTCACCAGTGCGCTCTCCAGCGGCACGCCGCCGAACGCGAGCGGGACGAGGCCGACTGCGGACGCGAGCAGCAGTCCCGTGCCGGCGACCACGCCCGCGGATACCCGTGCGGCCGCCCCGAGGTCGGCCCGTCCGCCCACCAGGTACCGCAGCACGAAGGCGAGGCCCGCCACCAGGCCGCCGGAGAAGCCGCCGCCCGGGCGGTAGTGGCCGGAGAACAGCAGGAACAGCGACAGCAGCAGGATCGAGGGGAACAGCAGACGGGTGGCCACCTCCAGCAGCACCGACCGTTCACCGCCGGACCGTTCGTCGGCGCCCGGCAGCCAGGTCCGCACCGGTTCGTCCCAGTGCGCGGTCGGGAACGTGCCGCCCGCGCCGCCGCCCGGGATCCGCTGCTTCGCCCCGTGCACCCGTACCAGGCTGATGACACCGACCGCCGTCACCAGCAGCACCGAGATCTCCCCCACGGTGTCCAGTGCGCGGAAGTCGACGATGATCGCGTTGACGATGTTCTTGGCGCCCGCCTCCGCGGCCCGCCCCGCGTACTCCGCCGAGATCGCCGGGGCCGTGCGGGCGGCGGACGCGACCAGGGCGAAGCAGGTGACGAGGACACCGACGGCGCCGGCCACCCCGGCCCGCACGAGGCGCGCGCGCCGCCGGACCCGGCCCGGGCTGAACCGGGGCGGCATCCGGCGCAGTACGAACACCACCATGACCAACGTCATGGTCTCCACGAGGAACTGGGTGAGTGCCAGGTCGGGCGCGCCCCGCACCACGAACACCGCCGCCACCCCGTAGCCGACGGCACCGGCGAGGAGCACTCCGGTCAGCCGGTGCCGGGCGGCGACGACGGCCGCGGCGGCCCCGAGGATCACCACCGCGAGGAACGGTTCGACCGGGGACCACCACAGCGGCGGGGTGCCCGGCGAGGGCGCCGCGGCCGCCAGCGCGACGCCCGGCACCGCCACCAGGGTGGCCAGCAGCACGGTCAGGTAGACCGGCAGCGACCCGACCTGGGTGTGCCCGGTGACGACCGTGGCCAGCCGGTCCAGTCCCGCGGTCGCGCGGTCGAAGGCGCGCTGTACGTCCGGCAGCCGGGGCACCGCCCACCTGTCGCGGCCCACCGCGTGCACGAGAGCGCCGAGAAGCAGGGTCAGCGCCGACAGGCCGAGCACGGGTGTGAAGCCGTGCCACAGGGAGAGTTCGTACGGGCCGTGCGGTCCCGGCGGATACACGTCCGCGTAGGCGGTGGCGACGGCCGCGGTGGCCGCGTGGCCCACACCGAACACCAGGCCCGCGGCCGACAGGACGGCCACCGGTGCGAGGAATCCCGTCGCGGGCCGCTCCGCCCGGTCCACCACGGCGTTCGGACGTCCCCCGAAGGCGCCCGACACGAACCGCGCGGCGTACGCCACGGTCAGGGCGGAGCCGATGACCAGGGCCACCCCCAGCAGTTCGTGGCCGCCGATGCCGGTGCCGTTCCAGAACGCCTCCAGGGCGGCTTCCTTGCCGACGAATCCCACCAGCGGCGGGAGACCGGCCATCGAGGCGGCGGCGAGTACGCCGACCGCGCACAGCGCCGGCATGCGGCGTCCCGCCCCCGACAGCTCCCGGACGTCCCGCGTCCCCGCCTGGTGGTCCAGGATGCCGACCGTGAGGAACAGCGCCGCCTTGAACATCGCGTGGGCGAGCAGCATCACCGTGCCGGCGAGCGCGGCGGTCCGCGTGCCGGCTCCCAGCAGGGCCGTCAGCAGGCCGAGTTCGCTGATCGTGCCGTAGGCCAGGAGCAGCTTCAGGTCGGTCGCGCGCAGGGCGCGCCAGGCGGCCAGCACCATCGTCGTCAGGCCCACGGCCAGCACCATCGGCCGCCACGGGGGCACCTCGGCCAGGGCGGGTGCCAGCCGGGCCACCAGGTAGACCCCGGCCTTGACCATCGCGGCCGCGTGCAGGTAGGCGCTCACCGGTGTGGGGGCCACCATCGCGGCGGGCAGCCAGCCGTGCAGCGGCATCTGCCCGGACTTGGCGAACGCGCCGATCAGGACGAGCACCACCGCGGCGGACACCGCGGCGCCGCGCGGCGGGTCGGCCAGGATCTCCGAGACGCGGTAGGTGCCCGCGGAGTGTCCGAGCATGATGAATCCGAGCAGCATGACCAGGCCGCCGGCCGTGGTCACCAGCAGCGCCTGCCGGGCGGCGCGGCGCTCCTCCTCCTGCTCACCGCGGCCCTCGATGAGCAGGAAGGACGCGACCGTGGTCAGTTCCCAGAAGACGTACAGGAGGAAGAGGTTGTCGGCCAGCACGAGTCCCGCCATCGTCCCGGCGAAGGCCAGCAGCAGGGCGGCCTGGCGGCCCGCGTCCCGTTCGACGTAGTACCGGCAGTACAGCAGGACCAGGGCTCCGACGCCGGCGACGATCCACAGCATCAGCAGGGACAGGGCGTCCAGCCTCAGGTCGATCGTCAGCCCGAGTGACGGAGCCCAGGACAGTGCCTCCTGGTAGTCCCCGCCGTCCAGGACGGCCGCCGCCCGCGTACTCGCCCAGACCACCGTCGCCAGCGGCACCAGGGCCGCCACGATCCACACGGCACGGCCGAGCCGCCGCTGCCACCAGGGGATCGCCGCCGCGACTCCCGCATGGGCGGCAAGCAGGAACAGCACCACACCAACTCCTTCGTGGAACCCGGCCGTCGGCAGCGGCCCGCTCGGTCGTGGGGGTGTACCCCGGTCGCCGGCCCATAGTGCCCGCTGACGTGGCATTCAATCCTGACGGGTGCGGCAGACGGGTGCGTCGTCGCCCGCGCGGGCCGCCGCGGGCGGCGCTCCGGTCGGCGGCGGGTCCCCGGCGTGTTCGGCTGCCGGGCCTCGGAGGGCGGGGTGACTCCGCCGGGCCGTGACATGAGGC
The DNA here is from genome assembly GCF_055592385.1 of Streptomyces sp. NPDC041124. Taxonomy (NCBI): domain Bacteria; kingdom Bacillati; phylum Actinomycetota; class Actinomycetes; order Kitasatosporales; family Streptomycetaceae; genus Streptomyces; species Streptomyces sp. NPDC041124. Next base: position 343,243 of record NZ_JBVIYR010000005.1, on the reverse strand, counting down.
GTCCTTCGCCGTCGGGCCCGGTCCGGGCCGTGCCCCTGGGGCACCGTCCCGCATGCGCGGGTGCCGGGTTCGGTGGAGTCTGGGGATCATGCGGCGCGAGGGCGTGAGGGACGGTGGGGACGACGACGTGGAGGCCGTCCTCGACGAGCTCTACGCGCTGCCGCCGTCCGGTTTCGTCGCCCGGCGCGAGGAGCGGGCCGCGGCCGCCCGGACGGCCGGACGGGCCGGTGACGCCCGTCGCATCCACGCCGCCCGCCGCCCCACCCTCGCGGCCTGGGCGGCCAATCTGCTCCGGCGCTCCCGGCCCGACGAGGCGGAGCGGTTCCTGGAACTGGGACGGGCGCTGCGCGAGGCCCACGCCACGCTGGATCCGAGCGGGCTGAAGGAGTTGTCGGCCCAGCGGCGGCGCGTCGTCTCCGAGTTGTCCCGGCAGGCGGCGGAGCTGGCGCGGGAGACCGGCCATCCGCTGTCGGAGTCGGTGCGGCGGGACGTCGAGACGACCCTGCGTGCCGTGCTCGCCGATCCCGAGGCGGCCGGCGTGTGGGCGGAGGGGCGCGTGGAGAGTGTGCTCACCCCGCCGTCGGATTTCCCGGCGGGGGCGCCCGGCAGGAAGGCGCCGGCGCGGAAGGCGCCTCGCGCCCCGTCGGTACCGGAAGGGAGGAAGGACCGGCTGGCTGAGCAGCGGGCGAAACGGCTCGCCCGCGCACGGGAGACGGCCCGGGCCGCCGAGGAGGGGCTGCGTGCCCGGCGTGTGGAGCAGGAGGACGCCGAGGCCTCGCTGGAGGCGGCGCGCGAGCGCCGCCGGGAGGCCGGGGAGCGGGTGTCGGCGCTGGAGGAGCAGCTCCGGGAGGAACGCGCGGCCATGGAGCGGGCCGAACGGGAGCAGCGGGAGGCGGAGAAGCGGGTCCGGGCGGCCGCGGGCTCGCTGGCCCGGGCCCGGCGGGAAGCGGACGAGGCCACCGCGGAGGCCGGGCGGGCCGAGCAGGACGCGCGCTGAACGGGGCGGCCGGGCAGGCCGGTTGAGACGACTCGCCGACGGCTGGGCAGCGGGGTCGCGTGACGGACGGCTCGTTGGCCGAATGTGGACGGTGCATTGGCATAGACCTGACACCCACTGAATCGCTACGCTCTGCTCACCTCGCGGTGAGAGCGCTCTCACGCGCGGTTGTTCCGCCCCCACCTTGCTGGAACGACGAAGGGCAACCCTCCATGAGACGTATCGGACTCACCCGTGCCGGCGTGGCCGCCCTGCTCCTGATCGGCAGCTGGACCGCGGCCGGCACCCCGTCCGCCTCGGCGCAGGACGCGCCCGGCTCCCCCGCCGCCCGCGCCACCGGCTCCGCGCCCGCATCCACCGCCCTGCTGGACGCGATGCAGCGGGACTTCGGCCTGACCCGCGCCGAGGCGGAGGACCGGCTGGCCGCCGAACGCCGGGCCACCGACCTCGCGCCCGAGGCGCGCAAGACCGCCGGACCGGCCTACGGCGGCGCCTGGTTCGACGCGGGGAGCGAGAAACTGACGGTCGCCGTCACCGCGGACGCCCGGGCCGCCACGATCGAGGCGCTGCGCGCGTCCGGCGCCACGGTGCGCACCGTCGAGCACACCGCCAGGCAACTGGACGCGACCAAGGCCCGCATCGACCGCCTCGACGCGCCGTCGGGCGTCAGCAGCTGGTCCGTCGACCCGGCCGCCAACACGGTCGTCGTGAACGTCGTCGACGGCGAGCGGTCCGACAACGATGTCCGGGCCTTCGTCGGCAAGGCCCGGGAGGCCGGCCCGGTCACCGTGCGGACCGTCCCCGCGCAGGCCGAGACGTTCGCCGCCGGAACCGTGGGCGGCGACCCCTACTACACCGGCAACGTCCGCTGCTCCATCGGCTTCTCGGTGCACGGCGGCTTCGTCACGGCAGGGCACTGCGGCGGGGTGGGCCAGCAGGTCAGGGGCTGGGACGGCTCCTACATCGGCAACTTCCAGGGCTCCTCGTTCCCGGGCAACGACTACGCCTGGGTGAACGTGGGCAGCGGCTGGTGGACGGTACCGGTGGTGCTCGGCTGGGGGACGGTGTCGGACCAGCTCGTGCGCGGTTCGGCGGAGGCTCCGGTCGGGGCCTCGATCTGCCGCTCGGGCTCCACCACCCGCTGGCACTGCGGCCGGGTCCTGGCCAAGAACGAGACCGTCAACTACAGCCAGGGCGCGGTGCACCAGATGACGAAGACGAGCGTGTGCGCCGAAGGCGGCGACTCGGGCGGCTCGTTCATCAGCGGCGACCAGGCGCAGGGCGTCACCTCCGGCGGCTGGGGCAACTGCTCCGGCGGGGGCGAGACCTGGTTCCAGCCGGTCAACGAGATACTGAACCGTTACGGGCTGACGCTGCACACGGCCTGACCGACCGACAGACGACGAGCGGGCCCCGCCGGGCGACCGGCGGGGCCCGCTCCCGTGCGCGCCGCGTCGACTCGACCAAAAGTTACCGTGCCGTAACTTACTGACGGGTTACCGACGGTAAGTAAGCGCTGTTAGTTTCACGTTTCACCTTCTGAAGCAGAGCGAGGAGTGAGCCGTGAGCCGTATCAGCAGCGTGCTGACCACCGTCGTCGCCACGACGGCCTGTGTGTGCGTGAGCGCACCGCCCGCCGCCGCGAGCGACCCCGTGGTCTCGCGAGGCGTCACCATCCCCGCCTTCTACACCCCGCCCGCCGGACTCCCCGCGGGCAACGGCGTCCTGGTCCGTCACGAACCGCTGCGCCTCGGCCTGAGCCTGCCCGGTCTGGACGGCCGCACCCTGCCGGGCACCGCGACGCGGCTCATGTACACCTCCACCGACTCGGCCGGGCGGCCGGTGGCCGTCACCGGGGCCTACATCGAGCCGTCCGCCGCCTGGAAGGGCGCCGGACCCCGGCCCCTGGTGGTCGTCGGCTCCGGGACCATGGGCCAGGGCGACCAGTGCGCCCCCTCGCTGGCCCTCCAGAACCCGCTGACGCTCAACGGCGAGACCGTGTCGTTCGGGTACGAGACGCTGGCCGTCTACCGGCTGCTCGCCACCGGTGCGGCCGTCGTCGTCACCGACTACGTCGGCCTCGGCGCGACGGACCGGCTGCACACCTACGTCAACCGCGTCGACGAGGGACACGCCATGCTGGACGCCGCCCGCGTCGCGCGCTCCGTCCCGGGCGCATCGGTCACGGCCGCCTCCCGCGTGGGCATGTACGGCTACAGCCAGGGCGGCGGGGCGAGCGCGTCCGCGGCCGAGCTCCAGAGCACCTACGCGCCCGACGTGCCGCTCGTCGGCACCTACAGCGGGGCGCCCCCCGCCGATCTGACGGCCGTCATGAAGGGCATCGACGGCAGCGCGCTGGCCGGCGCTCTGGGCTGGTCGATCAACGGCTTCGCGCAGGCCGAACCCGCACTGCGCCGGGTCGTCGAGGCGAACGTCAACGCCACCGGACGCGCCGCGCTGAAGGACATCTCCACCACCTGCGTCGGTGACGCGATCCTCGGCTACGGCTTCACCAAGAGCACCAAGTGGACCACGAGCGGGAAGTCCCTCGCCGAGATCATCGCCGCGGAGCCCGCCGCCCAGACCGCCCTCGACAAGCAGCGCATCGGCACGATGAGGCCCACCGGGCCGGTCCGCCTCGTCACCGGCGTCCAGGACGACATCGTCCCCCACGAGCAGGCGCGCCGGCTGGCCGTGGACTGGTGCAAGAAGGGCGGCGACGTGACCTACAAGGCCGTCCAGCTGCCCAACCTCGGCGACAAGATCCTCACCAACCACCTGGCGCCGCTCCTCACCGACCAGGGCGACGCCGTGGAGTGGCTGACCGACCGGCTCGAGGGCGAGCCCACGCGCTCCAACTGCTGGACCATGCCGATGCAGCGCTGAGCCCGGTGACAACGCGGCGAGCCCCGTCCCGAAGCTTCGGGACGGGGCTCGCGGACAGAGCGCCGGGCAGGCCTTGCACCTGCATCTCCCCGCAGGAAGCGGGGCGTCTTTCCTTGGACCACCAACGCACGGTCGGGGTGGGAGGTTTCTCTCGCCCTGACCTGTGACAACCGTAGCGGCGATCGCCTCAGTTGTCACATCGGTTACAGCGACACCCCCGTGCGGGCTCCCGCGAAGTTCGTCTCCACCTGCGCCTTCTCCGCGGCGCTCGGGTACGCGTTCGCGCAGGAGGTCCCGGCACTCGCACCCGACATCAGATCGGAGCAGGGGCCGGGCTTGCGGTCCGGCAGGCCCAGCATGTGCCCGAGTTCGTGAGCCATGACGCGGACCGCGGAGTGGCCCTGCTCGATGGCCTGGCGCCCGATGTAGACGGTGCCCCGGCCCAGGGAGTCGGGCAGGGAGCGCGGCCATCCGCCGTCCGCCACGATGTGGATGTCGGCGCGCTGTCCGGCCGCGGCCGGGCGCAGCTCGACGCCGTCCACGCTCGCGTTCCAGATCGCCGCGCCGCGGTCGACGGCGGCCCTGAACTCCGCGGCGGCCCTCGCGTCGTAGGTGAGCACCCGGTCGGCGTCCAGGGGCTGGGCGGCGCGGGGAGAGGGGACGGCCGCGGTGGGTGCGGTCAGCACGGGGCCGGACATCAGCAGTGCCGCGGCCAGGGCGCCGGTCAGGGTACGGACGCGCATGGAAGACCTCCTGGGATTCAGAATCGGCACTGCTGAATTCCATGGAAGGGATCGGTTGGACTTCCGGATCACGCGGGGGCAGTGTGGGCGAGGATCAACACCATCCCACGGGACGCACCCACTCGCACCACCGGAGACCAGCCGATGAACCACGTCGCCCGCCCCGAGCGCTACGACGGCACCATGCGCTACCGGCGCACCGGCCGCTCGGGACTCGACCTCCCCCTGCTGTCGCTGGGCTACTGGCACAACTTCGGCGACGACCGGTCCTTCGAGACGCAGCGCGAGATCGCCCTGCGCGCCTTCGACCTCGGCATCACCCATCACGACCTGGCGAACAACTACGGTCCGCCCTACGGCTCCGCCGAGATCAACTTCGGCCGGCTGATGCGGCGGGACCTCGCTCCCTACCGGGACGAACTGGTGATCTCCACCAAGGCCGGCTGGGACATGTGGCCCGGCCCGTACGGCCAGGGCGGCGGTTCCCGCAAGTACATGCTGGCCTCCCTGGACCAGTCGCTGAAGCGCATGGGCCTGGAGTACGTCGACATCTTCTACTCGCACCGCCTCGACCCCACCACGCCCCTGGAGGAGACCATGGGCGCCCTGGACACCGCGGTCCGCCAGGGCAAGGCGCTCTACGTCGGCATCTCCTCGTACGACGCCGAGCGCACCCGGGAGGCCGCGGCCGTCCTGCGCGACCTCGGCACCCCCCTGCTGATCCACCAGCCGTCGTACAGCATGCTGAACCGCTGGATCGAGACGGACGGTCTGCTGGACGCGGCCCAGGAGGAGGGCTTCGGGGTCATCGGGTTCACGGCGCTCGCGCAGGGACTGCTGACCGGGCGCTACCTGGACGGCGTGCCGCGGGACTCCCGGGCGGCGGCGGGCACGTCGTTCGACAGCGGGTGGCTGACCGAGGAGATGCTGGGCCGGCTGCGCGCCCTGAACACCATCGCGGCCCGGCGCGGGCAGACCCTCGCGCAGATGGCGCTCGCCTGGGCGCTGCGGGACCGGCGGGTCACCTCACTGGTGATGGGTGCCTCCCGCACCGAGCAGCTGGAACAGAACGTGGCCGCGCTGGAGAACCTCGACTTCTCCGCCGAGGAGCTGGCCGAGATCGACACGTACGCCACCGAGGGCGGCGTCGACCTGTGGCGCGAGGCGCGTCTGGGCACGATGGGCTGAGCCGTCCGATCCCCTCGGGGTGTGGGCCGCCGGGCACGGGGAACTGCGGTGCGGTGAGCCGTGTTCCGACGGCGCGGCGGTCCCCGGCCCGTAGGGACGGACGTATGCAGACCTTTCTGCCGTACCCCGACTTCCAGGAGTCGGCGCTGGTCCTCGACCGGCGCAGGCTCGGCAAGCAGCGGGTCGAGGCGATCCAGGTGCTGCGCGGGCTGATCGTGCCGGGGTACGGGTGGCGCCGCCATCCCGCGGTGCGCATGTGGACCGGGTACGAGGAGGCACTGGTCCGCTACGGCCTGGACATCTGCCGGGTGTGGCGCGACCTGGGCCACCAGGACAGCTGCGCCGCCACCCTGGTGGCCGACCTGGCGCGTGTGCGGCCCGGCGCGCCGGTGCGCGAACAGCGGGAGCTGGCCGGGGCGGGCGAGCTGCCGCCCTGGCTCGGGGACGAGGCCGTACACCGCAGTCACCGCTCGGCGCTGCTGCGCAAGGACCCGGACATGTACGCGGAGCGGTTCCCGGGCGAGCCGGACGACCTGCCGTACGTCTGGCCGTCGTCCGACCGTGATCCGGAAGCGGCCGGAGGCTGACCCCGATCCGGAGGCGGCCGCGGCCCGCCCCGGAGGGCCCGCCGGGGCCGCCCGCCCGGGCGGCCGTCCGTCACCGCCCGGACAGGTAGTCCTCCACTCCCGGCGCCTCGTGCGCGTCCTCGGCGTTCACCACGCCGCCGACCGCCTTGGCGTCGGGCTTGAGGACGTAGGTCCTGACGCTGGCGGGACGGTCGACGTCGGAGAAGTTCTGCGGGGTGCCGAGCCCGGTGTCGGCGTTCGTCTGCGCACGGTGCGCCTTGACGACGTCCTCCCGCGTGAGGCCGCCCGACTCGCAGGCCTTCTTCAGGTCGGCGCCCATCAGCTGGGCGGCGTTGTATCCGGACAGCACGCCGGAGTCGACCGGCGAGCCCGGGTACTTCTTCTGGTACGACGCCACCATGCGCCGCACCCCGGGCAGGTCGGAACTGACGGCGGGCGCGGCGCTCACGACGTTGAGCATCGCGGCGAGAGCGGGCGCGGCCGGCGTCTTCATCAGCTGGGGCGCGAAGCCGGGGGCGCTGCTGACGACGGGGACCTTCAGTCCACGGGAGGCGGCGACGCCGACCAGGGAGGCGGTCTGGGCGGGCCCGGCGCTGATGAGGACGGCCTTGACACCCTCCTTGCTCAGGGCCGAGACCTGGGCGGACAGGTCGGTGTCCGTCGCCTTGATCTTCTGTCCGGTCACCTTCAGGCCGGCCTGCCCGGCCGCCCAGGTGGAGCCCTCCAGGGCGTTGGCGCCGTAGTCGCCCTCGAAGTAGACGTGGCCGATGGTGTCGCCCTTCTTCAGGCCCTTGGTGCGGGTGAGGAACTCGACCGCGGCGATCATGTCGACGTCGTAGGTGGTGCCGAGCACCTGGATGGCGTCCTTGCCGAGCAGCGAGGCGGCCCACGCCTGCGGGAAGGTGAGCACCTTGTCCCGCTGGATGTCGTCGAGGAGCGCCGCGACCACCGGCGAGCCGATGACCTGGGGCAGCGCGACGACGTCGGGGGCGATGTCGGCGTAGGCGGTGACGGCCTTCTGCACGTCGTAGCCGTGGTCCTTGACGACGATCTCGATCTTGCGGTCGCAGATGCCGCCGTCGGCGTTGACCTCGTCGGCCCACATCTGCTGGGCCTGCACGATGCTCTTGCCGAGGGTGGCGTAGGGGCCGGTCAGGTCGGTGAGGGCGCCCAGCCTGATGGTGTCGGCGCCGATGCCCGGGCCGGTGCGGACACCGTCGGCGGCTTCGCCGCCGCCCTTGCCGTCCTCCGCCTTGGAACTGCATCCGGTGGCCGCGAGCAGCAGGACGAGGGCGCCGGCGAGGACGGTGCCGGCGGTGCGGCGCCCGTTGCGGGGCCTGTGGTGCGTGGTGTTCACGGGGTGTGCTCCTTGGGTCGTGCGGCTGCGGTCGGCTGCGGAGGGGAAGGACGGTCGGTGGGGTCGGCGGGGGTACGGGATCGGCGGCGCCGCAGGCGGTCGCCGGCCCGGCGTGCCAGGCCGTGCAGACCGTCGGGGGCGTACAGCAGGATCAGGACGATGGCGGCGCCGTATAGGTACCGGGCTGCCTCGGTGGGGCCCACGGCGCCCTCGGCCGAGCCGGGGGCGGCGACCAGCGGGAGCTGGTCGGCGTATCGGGTCATCAGCAGGGGCAGCGCGGTGACGAAGACGGCGCCGGCGGTGGCTCCGGCGACGGAGCCGAGACCGCCGATGACGATCATGGCGAGGTAGTCGACGGAGAGGACGAGGGAGAAGTAGTCCGGGACGACCCGGCGGAAGGCGAGCGCGAGGAGCACGCCCGCGAGCCCGGCGTACATCGACGACACCACGAAGGCCGCGGAACGGTGCCGGGCGACGTCGACGCCCATCACGGCGGCCGCGGTCTCGCTGTCGCGCAGGGCGGCCAGCGCCCGGCCGGGGCGAGAGCGCAGCAGGCCGCGTGCGGTGAACCAGGTGAACGCGAACAGCGCCAGGCCCAGGAACCACAGCCGTTCCTCAGCGCCGAACGGCACGCCGAGGACGGTCAGTTCGGGGTCGCTCTCCGCGAAGGTGAACCCGCCGAGGGTGAGCGGGGGCACGGAGCGGCCGTTGAAGCCGCCGGTGACGGAGTCCGCGGTCAGCAGGACGTGGTGGCCCAGGAACACCAGGGCGAGGGTCGCGATGCCGAGGTAGATGCCCTTGACCCGGGCGGCGACGGGGCTGAAGAGTCCGCCGGCCGCCCCGGCGAGCAGCACCGCGAGGAGCGCGGCGAGGGCGGGTGGCAGTCCCGGTCCGGGTTCGCCCGCGAACCAGGCGTAGCCGTAGGCGCCGACGGCGAGGAAGAAGGCGTGGCCGAGGGAGAGCTGGCCGGCGGTGCCGCTGAGCAGGGCGAGTCCGACGGCCCCGATGGCGGCGGCCATGGAGAACAGGCCGATGCGCAGCCAGAAGGCGTCCAGGTAGAAGGGAGGCAGGCACAGGACGACGGCGAGCAGCAGCAGTCTGCCCCGCCGGCGGGTCAGGGCTGAGAGGAGTCGGTCAGACACGGGCCGCTCCCTTCGCTCCGAACAACCCGGTGGGCCGTACGAGAAGCACCAGCAGCATCACCGCGTACGGGGCGACGTCGCCGAACCCCTCGCCGAGCACGTGCAGTTCGGACTGGTAGCCGACGACGAGCGCCTCGGTGAGACCGATGATCAGGCTGCCCGCGAGGGCGCCTGCCGGGGAGGCGAGTCCGCCGAGGATCGCGGCGGGGAAGGCGTTGAGGGCGATCTGGCCGGTGGTGCGCTCCAGGCCCGGTGCGGGGAACGCGGCAAGGAACACCGCCGCGAGGGCGGCGAGCGCGCCCGCCAGGCACCAGGCGCCCGCGCGGACCCGGCCGAGCCGTACGCCCATGAGCGCGGCGGCCTCGAGGTCCTCGGCCGCGGCCCGCAGGGACAGCCCCCAGGAGGTGAACCGGAACAGCGCGAAGACCCCGCCGATGACCACGGCCGACACCACGATCGCCGCGAGCCGGCTGTCGGCGACGGTGAGCGGCCCCAGTTCGGTCACCGCGTCGCCCCACGGGTCGCCGAGGGTCAGCAGGTCGCCGCCGATGCGCCGGGCGAGGTCGGTGAGCAGGACGATGTCGATGCCGATGGTGACGATGGTCTGCACGTGCGCGGAGTGGGCGTCCTGGCCGCCGCGTTGCAGCAGGAAGCGGTCGAGCGCGCCCGCGAGGGCTGCCGTGGTCAGGACCGCCAGGGCGAGCGCCCCGGCGAAGCCCAGGTCGTCGTGGAGGACGGCGATGAGGTAGCCGCCGAACAGGAGCAGGGAGCCGTGGGCGAAGTTGAGGACGCCGGAGGCCTTGAAGATGACGACGAAGCCGAGGGCGACCAGCGCGTAGACCGCGCCGAGTGCGAGTCCGCCGAGGATGTTGTCCAGAAGTACCGTCATGCCGCGTCCTTCCCGGTCGCGTCGGTGCCGAGGTAGGCGCGCAGCACCTCGGGGTCCTGGCGGACCTCGTCGGGGGTGCCGTGGGCGATGCGCCGGCCGAAGTCGAGCACGGTGACGTCGTCGGCCAGACGCATGACGAGTCCCATGTCGTGTTCGACGAGGACGACGGACAGGCCGAGTTCGGCGCGCAGTTCGCCCACGACCTGGGCGGTGCGGGCGCGTTCGGAGGCGTTCATGCCGGCCACGGGTTCGTCGAGGAGCAGGACACGCGGCTCCAGGCAGAGGGCGCGGGCGAGTTCGACGCGCTTGCGGTCGCCGTACGACAGCAGGGCGACCGGGCTGTCGAAGTGTGCTCCCAGTCCGGTGAGTTCGGCGATCTGGCGGGCCCGGTCGCGGTGCTCGCGCTGTTCGCGCCGGGCGCTCGGCAGGCGCAGCGCGCTCGCGGCGAAGCCGGCGCGGGTCAGGGCGTGGCGGCCGAGCATGAGGTTGTCGGCGACCGTGCCGTGGGTAGTGACGATGTTCTGGAAGGTGCGTGCCACGCCGAGTGCGGCGACGCGGTGCGGGGCGAGCCGGGTCAGTTCGGTCTCCCCCAGGGTCACCGTGCCCTCGGCCGGGCGGCACAGGCCGGACAGGACGTTGAAGCAGGTGGACTTGCCGGCGCCGTTGGGCCCGATGAGCGCGTGCACCGAGCCGGGGGTGACGGTGAAGGAGACGCCGTCGAGGGCGGTGAGTCCGGCGAAGCGCACGGTGACGTCCCGTACGTCGAGCACGGGCGGTGCGGTGGTGGTGCGGTCCTTCACGCGGCCCCCCGGTCCTCGGCCGACTCGCCCAGGTAGAGGCGGCGTACGGCGTCGGTGCGGGCCAGTTCGTCGGCGGGGCCGGACAGGCGGGTCTCGCCGACCTCCAGGACGTGCGCGTGGCCGGCGAGGGACAGCGCCATGCCGGCGTTCTGCTCGACGAGGAGCACGGCGGTGCCCTGGGCGTTGATCTCGCGGATCACCTCGGCGATCCGGTACACCATCTGCGGGGCGAGTCCGAGGGAGGGCTCGTCGAGGAGGAGCAGACGGGGGGCGGCCATGAGGGCGCGGCCGATGGCGAGCATCTGCTGCTCGCCGCCGGAGAGCAGGCCGGCCGCCTGGTGGGTGCGTTCGGCGAGCCGCGGGAACAGCGCGAACACGCGGTCGCGGGCCTCCTGGACCTGTGCGCGTCCGCGCCGGCCGAGGCCGAGGCCTCCGGATCGGAGGTTCTCGTCGACCGAGAGTCCGGCGAACACCCGTCGTCCCTCGGGGACCTGGACGACTCCGGCGCGCACCGCGGCGACGGGGTCCTTGCCGTCGAGCACCGTCCCGCCGTAGCGGATGCGACCGGCCGTGACCGCGCCGCGGTGCAGGCGCAACGTGCCGGACACCGCCCGCAGCAAGGTCGTCTTGCCGGCCCCGTTGGCGCCGAGCAGCGCCACGACGGCGCCGGGCGGCACGGTCAGGGACACGGAACGGAGAGCGGACAGCGCGCGCCCGTACGTCACGTCGACGTTCTCGACGTGCAGCGCGGGCAGGCCGTCCGGTGGTGCTTCGGGCATCACGGCTCCTCGGGACCGCGCCGCGGGCGGCGGCACGGTTTCGGGGGAAGGGGAGCCCACGACAGCACGGGGGCGGCCGGGCGGTACAGCGTTCAGGGGTCGCTCGCTGCGGCGTACCAATGGGGGTGGGTGGGGGTTGTGCGGGTGCCCAGGCGGAGCGGTAGGGCTTCGCGCCCGGGTGACGTGGAGCGGGCGGGGCACCGGCGGTCGACGCGGGTGCGGTGGGAGGTGTCGTGGTAGAGGGCGACGTGGTGGGGGGTACGTGGTGGGGGGTGACGTGGTGGGGGGTGACGTGGTGGGGGGCGACGTGGTGGGGGGCGACGTGGTCGGTATTTCGCCCCCGCCGCCCCTTCCCGTCCCGTCCCCGGGGGGCTGCGCCCCCGGACCCCCCTTTGCGCAGTTCCCCGCGCCCCTTGGGGGGTCAGCGGTTGAGGAGGGTGCGGGCGGTGAGGGCGAGGCTGACCTCGACGAGGTCGGAGGGGCGGGAGAGGGAGCGGCCCGTCAGCTGTTCGTAGCGGCGCAGGCGGTTGAGGACGGTGTTGCGGTGGCAGTACAGGCGACGGCTCGCCCGCTGGGCGGAGCCGTCGCAGGCCAGCCAGGTGGCCAATGTGTCCAGCAGGACCTCCGCGTCGGCTGGTTCGAGGTGGGCCAGCGGGCCGAGGAGCCGGTCGGCGAGCGCGGCCCCGAGTTCGGGGCTCGACGCGACCAGCGCGGCCGGCAGGTGCTCGGTCAGCCGGACGGTGCCGCCCGACTCCGGGCACAGGGTCAGCGCGGTCTCCGCCAGACGCCGCGCCTCACCCACGGCGGCCAGTCCCTCCACCGCGCTGCCGACGCCCACCCGTGTCCCGGGTGGCTGTTCCTCCGTCACGACCGACTCCTCACCGTCCTCGACCAGAACGATGCCGTAGTCGGCGTCCGCACCGGTGTGCCAGTGCACGCGCACATCCGGGGCGAGCGCCGCTTGGGCACCCGGACAACCGGCGAGCCCGCCGCCGGCGACCGCGACGACCACGTACCGCCCGTGCTCCGGCAGGTCCAGCGCCGCGGCGGCCTCGGGCAGGTCGGCGATCCTGCTGGTGCCGTCCAGCAGCGCCGCCGCCAGCAGACGCACCCTGTTCTCCCTCCGCCACGCCAGCTGCCGCTCGGTCTGCCGGTAGGCGTCCGCGACGAGCGTGCAGTGCTCGTCGACGAAGTTCCACACGTCGGACGCCACGTGCACCAGCAGCCGTACGTCCTCCGGTGCGGTCCGGGACGTCTCGTCGACCAGGCCCTGCCACACCAGTGAGCCGCCCAGCCGGAAGGCGTGCAGCACCGCGTCCAGCGGCAGCCCCTGTTCGGCACGGGTGGTGCCGATCCTCCAGGAGCAGCGGCGCGCCCCCTCCCTGGCACCCCTCGGATCGAGCAGCGACGCGATGCTGTGCCGCAGGGAGCGGTGCACCTCCTGCCAGGTCGCGGTGGCGTCCCCTTCCACCGCGGTGCGGTAGGCGGGCTCCTGCTCCTGGAGTACGGTGACCAGCCGGTCGGTGAGCTGCGGCAGGTCCTCCAGCAGGACGCGTGCCGCCCGGTGCAGCACGCGCAGTGCGTCGGCGTCGATCAGCGACCGCCCGCGCGGCGCCCGCGGACGCGGAGCGGGCGCGGGTCCGGGACGGAGCAGAGTACGTGGCCGTACGGCGTGTTGCATCGCGCATCTCCCCCAGGGTCGGCTTCCCGGCGGTGCCCGTGTGGCGGCTCCCCCACCGGCAACCGGCCGGCCGGGGAGCCCGAGGGCCGGCCGCCACCGGACTCGTCCTGCCGTGAAGGATGGCATACCGTCCGGTCGGTCCCTAGAGCCGTGCACCGGTCTTTTCCGCGTGTTCGACCAGTCGGACAAGCTCGACCCGGGATCGGACGCCCAGGGTGGCGAAGACGTTCCGCAGGTGGTAGTCGACGGTGCGGGTACTGACGGACAGGCTCAGGGCCACTTCCCGGTTGGTGGCGCCCTCGGCGACGTACCGGGCGATGCGCAGTTGCTGCGGCGTCAGCCGGGACAGGGTCCCGGCCTCTCCCCCGCCCGGCGCCGCGCCTCCCGCCCGCAGCTCGGCGGCGGTCTGCCGCTCCCATGGATGCGCACCGCACCGTTCGAAGCCCATCAGGGCCTCGCCGAGGCGGGCCCGCGCCTCGCGCAGCCGCCGTCTGCGCCGCAGCCATTTGCCGTAGAGCAGTTCGGTGCGCGCCCGCTCGAAGTCGCCGGCCGTGTCCTCGTGACGCTCCAGGGCGCGCCGGTACAGGGCGTCCGCGTCCTCCGGGGCGGCCAGCAGAGCGCGGCAGCGCAGGAGCTGGGCAGGGGCCTGCGGGTCGGCTCCGCAGGCGGCCCACAGGGCGAAGTCCTCGACGACCGCCGGTGCGTGCTCGGGCCGTCCGGCGAGGGCGGCGGCCTCCACGAAGCAGGGGACGGCCAGCATCCACACGGCGAAGTGGCCGCGCCGCGCACCGGGCCGCACCAGCGGGCCGAGTCGGTCCGCGGCCTCACGGGGGCGGCCGGCGCCGAGGTCGGCGCGGGCGGCGGCCCACTGGGCGAGCGCTGCCGCCTGTGCGAGGCCGTGCCGGCGGGCGGTGCGCAGGGCGGCCGCCACATGCTCGGCGACGACCTCCCGCTCTCCCTCGATCGACGCGGCGAGCGCGAGCGCGGCGTGGTGGTGGGCGGCCGTGTTCCGCTGCCCGGTCCACGAGGCGGTGCGCAGTCCCTCCTCGGCGTGGGTGCGGGCCAGCTGGTGGCGTCCGGCCCGCAGTTCGGCGTACGCGAGGTACTCCAGCGCCCTCGGTTCGAGGGCCGTACGACCGTGGGTCCGGGCCGCCGCGAGCGCCCGGGCGCCGGCGCGGCGGGCGGTCGTCACGTCCCCGAGCATGAGAGCCGCGGAGGCGGACCGCAGCAGCCACTCGGGCTCGTCGCCGTGCAGCCCTCGCCCGACGACCCGCCGCAACGGCGCGGCGGCCCGGTCGAACCGCCCCAGCAGCACGGCCCGCATCCCGTCCCGGTGGTCGCGCAGCACGGCCTCGTGGGAGGACGTGGCGCAGGTTCCCTCACCGCTGCGACCGGCCACATCGGCCGGGGCCGGACGGCCTCCGCTGACACCGGCGACGGCACCGGCCACACCGGACTCCGTCCCACCGGCGGCGGAGCGCACGACCACACCGCACGCGCCGCCGGCCGCCGCCCCCGATACCGGCCGCCGTCCCGACCCGGTGGCCGGCGCTCCGGTGCCGGACGCTGCCGCGGAACCCGGGACAGGCAGCCACCCGTAGCCGGTGGCCCGGGCCGCCGGGGCCCGAGCCGCCGTGTCCGGAGCCGGGGCCGTGGACGGGGCCGCCGTGACCGGAGCCCCGGAGGCCGTTGGTGCCGGAACGGGGGTGAGGACCTCCAGGCAGGTGATGGGGTCGCCCGCGGACCAGGCCGCGTCCGCCGCGCCGAGGATCGCCGTGGCGGCGGCCTCGGGGTCGGTGGCGGTCAGCAGTGCCGCGGCGAGCAGGAAGGACTCGCGGGCGTCGTCCACCGGTCCGTCGGCCAGAAGCACCGTGCCCCGCAGGAGTTCCGCCCCGCCGCGTGCCGAGTCGGGCGCCGGCCGGCTGCGGGCGGCGTCGAGCAGGCGCAGGGCCTCGGACGGATGGCCGGCGAGGGCGGCCTGCTCCGCGGCGGCGGTGCAGCGGCGGACCCGCGCGGCGTCGTCCGGAGTGAGAGCGGCCGCCCTGGTGAGCGCCCGGTGGCGCAGGACGGGTGAGAGCACCGGCGCCGGGTCCGCCGCGGCGCGGGCCAGCCCGTCGGCCAGGGCGGGGGCGTGGCCGGTGACGGTCCACGACCGGTGCAGCAGCGCGAGCAGGCCGCCGGGGTCCGGCAGCGCCCGGGCCAGCGCGCGGTGAGCGGCGCGGCGGCGTTCGGCCGGCGCGGTGGCGTACACCGCCCGGCCCAGTAGCGGGCTGCGGAAGCGGAGCCGGTCCCCGGCCCGGACCAGCACCTCGGGCAGCGGTTCCTCGGCACGGGCCCCGTCGGCCCGCAGGACGAGGTCCGCGTCGGCGTCCGGCTCCCCCGTCGCCCGCAGGGCGGCCGCCGCGGTCAGCAGCAGACTCGCCCGGTCGGGCCGCACACCGGTGAGACCTTCGCCGACGACTGCGGCGAGCACCTCTCCGTCGGCCAAGGGCCGGGGCAGTGCCCGGCGTCCGGCGAGCTGGGCGGGCGAGAGCCGGTGGACCAGCGCCAGCAGCAGCGCGGGATTGCCCTCCGCCGCCGACACCATCTCCTCGCGCACGGCGGGGTGGACGGCGCCCTCCGTCGCGTGGTCGACCAGCCGCGCCGCGTCCCCGGCGGTGAGCGGGCCGAGCCGCAGCACGGGCAACGCCGCCAGCTCCGGGTCGACGGGCCGGTGCCCGGGAGCGGTGAGGAGCAGCCCCGCGCGGATCCGCGCGGAGTGCGCCCGCGCGGCTGCCCGCGCGAGCGCCGCCCGGGAGGCCGCGTCCCACCGGTGGGCGTCGTCCACGCACACCAGCAGGGGTGCCGCGCCGGCCGCCGCTCGCAGGGCGTCGAACAGCACCTCCCCCGCGGAGCCGCCCGCGGGGACGGGGAGGGGCTGGAAGCCGGGGCGGCCGGCGGCCGGCGGGCCGCCCGGGGGCCGTACGTGCCACACCGGTCCGGCGCGGAAGAGGCGTGCGGCGTTCTCGAGGAACGCCGAGCGGCCGCAACCGGGTTCACCGGTCACGACACGGACGCCGCCGTCGGTGCGGAGGGTGTCCAGCAGCTCGGAGATCACCTGCTGCCGCAGGGTCGTCTGTCCGGTCATCCCCAGGACCTTACTCATGCGTAAGGTCGTACGGAAGGAACGCGTCCAGGTCTGGGTGAACGGTCAACTGCCGCTTCACCAGCGGCTCTCCCGCGTCCCGAAGGGCGGCGGAGTGTGCCACTGCCCAACGCGTCCGCCGCTCGGCGGTGCGCCGGCACAACGCCGGTGGCGGCCCGCGCCGTCGCGCGGACCGCCACCGGGCGCCCAGGACCTCAGGAGGTGTGCGGGCAGTTGCCCCGCGACTCCTCGATCGTCAGGCTCGGCCGCGGCAGCGGGCACAGGAACTGCTCGTAGCGGGTGTCGTTGTCGATGAACCGCTTCAGCCAGGAAATGCTGTACTTCGCGATCGTCGTGTTCGACGAGTTGGGCGTGAAGTGCGTGGCGCCGTTCAGTTCGAGGTATGCCCGGTCCAGGGAGGAGGGCAGGCCCGTGTAGAGGGGCTCGGCGTGGGAGGAGACCGGGGCGACCGTGTCACCGTCGGCGCCGAAGATCAGGGTGGGTGTGCGCACCTCCGGCCAGGTCTTGTCGAGGTTCCAGGGGGTCAGCGGGATGGCCGCCTGGAGCGAGGGCCGGTCCTTGGCGGCTTCGAGACTTCCGCCGCCGCCCATCGAGTGGCCCATGACGCCCAGGCGGCTGCTGTCGACGCGGCCGCGCACCGAGCTGCGCTGGGTGAGGTAGTCCAGCGCGGCCAGCAGCTGGTCGCCGCGGGAGGCTGGCTGGTCGAGAGTGGTGTTGGTGTCGATGGTGAAGACCACGAACCCCTGGGACGCCAGGCGCGGGCCCAGCCAGGCGATGGAGGATTCGTACGCGGTGAAGCCGGGCGAGATGGCGATCGCGCCGAAGGTGCCGTCGGCGGTGCTGGTCGGGTAGTAGATCGTGCCCCCGCCGAAGCCGGTGACGGAGAGCGAGGAGACGGAGACGTCCGAGACGGCGTAGGGGCCGCGCAGTGCCTCGATGCTCGATGCGGTCGGGGCCGGGCCGCGCTCGTAGGGGTTGTCCGCCGCGTGGGCGCCGGGGCCGCCGAGGGTGGTCAGGGCGACGGCGGCGGCGAGGGCCGCGGTGAGTCCGGCGAAGCGGCCGGACGTGCGCCCGCGGGTGTGGGGGTGCTGCTGCACGACGAGTGGTCCTCTCTGTCGCGGCGAACCGCCCGGCCGGCCGGGGAACGGGATCGTGGCGTGGATGGGGAACGTGCCCCGGCCGGGGGCGCCGCCGATGGGCTGGCGGTGCCACTGTCGGAGAGGAGGCGGCCGGTGCGGACCGGCAATCTCACCGGTCTCGTGCGCCGCACCGCGGGTGCGCGGAAGAAGGTGGCCGCGCGCTCGGCATGCCGGGGAGGAGCGGGGGTACCCGGGCAGGTGCGGTCACCGTCGGAGTCGGCGCCGACGGTGACCGCTGGGCGTGAGGTCGCGGGCAGCCGATGTGCGCGAGTGCGTGGGGAGAGTGGCTCGCGGGCGTCTCGTCAGGCCGCGTCGTAGACGTGGGCCCGGCCGCCGGCCCACCTCACCCAGGCGGGATCGTCCAGCAGCCGTTCGCCGTCCGGCAGTCCCGCGCGCCGCAGGAACTCCACCACGTCACGGTCGGAGCCCGCGAGGCCGACGATCTCGCCGCGCACCGTCACCCGGCGTCCGCCCGAGCCGAGCGGCGGGTGCACCACGATCGGCGCCTTCTTCATCCTTCCAGCATCCGGCGGTGGCCTCCGGTATGCATCCCGGCCCGCATGTCACCCGACTGGCCCGCCGGACGAGCGATGCGGGACCGCGCCGTGCTCGTATGGAAGCGGCCTCCATGCCTACCCGGAGGGAGCTGGGAATGCACGAGATGTGGTGCGGTGCAGACACTTCGGGGGAGCCGGTGTGGCATGTTCTCACCCCGGACAAGTCCTCGACTCTGTGCGGAGTGGACAAGGAGGAGGAGTCGCCGGGGCGTGACACGACGGACCGGCACTGCTTCTCCTGCATGCAGTCGTTCCAGGCCGTCGTGGCGTCCCGCTGAGGGGTCCACGACGGCCGGTACGGCCCGGACCGGCCGACCACCCGGTACGGAGTGCCCGGTCCGGCCGGCCGTGAAGGCCGGCCGGACCGCTCAGTGACAGGGGTGGTCGTCCCCGGTGTCCTCCGGCCCGCGCGTCCGCGTGCGGCAGAAGCAGGACGCCTCGACGGGGACGTCCGCCAGTGCGGCCGCCTGGGTGAGCTGCCGGGCGATGATCTGGGCCTCGCCGGTCTTGCCGGTGCGCAGCAGGCACTCGTGGAACCCGTGCAGCGCCCAGACGTTGTTCGGGTGCTGCAGTGGCCGGGGCAGGGTGGCGTCCAGCCCGAGGTCCGCGCGGTAGACGGCCTCGGCCTCGGTGACACGGCCCTGCTCCAGCAGCAGCGCCCCGTACGCGTGCCGGGTGGGCTGCATCCAGCCCCAGGGCTCGTCGTAGGGCAGGGTGTCGTCCAGCTCGATGGACCGCTCCAGCGCGGCGAAGGCGGTGTCGTACTCGCCCTTGCGGTAGGCGAGTTCGCCGTCCAGCATCGCCGACGCGACGGCGAGGATGTCGTGGCAGGTGTTGTTGAAGAGCATCCGGGTGCCGGGGACGCGGCCGACGGCGGCGCGGAAGTTCTCGCGTTCGGCCTCGGCCCGGTCGGTGACGCCGGTCGCGGAGAGTGCCACGCCCCGGGCGTAGTGCAGCATCGCGGTGGTGACGCAGTACAGGTCCGGGTCGTCGGGGAACGGCAGGGCCAGGATGTCCTGCCAGCGGCCGAAGCGGATCAGGACGTGGACGCGCATCGCCAGGAAGCCCTCGAGCCAGTCGGCCATCGGCGGGCTCTGCACCCGGAGCAGCTTCTCCGGGATGGCCTCCTCGAGCCGGGCCGCGGCGTCCAGCGCCGCCTTCGACTGGCCGGCGAACATGGCGCCGTAGATCCTGAAGTGGTGGTTGTGGGCGCGGTAGAGCGTGTAGAAGTTCATGGCACCGGCCCGCCCGAGGTACTTGTCGTCGGCCTCGATGGCGAGGGTGTTGTCCGAGACGACCCGGCGGTAGTCGCCGCACAGCACTTCCAGGTGCGAGGGCATGTGGCGCAGGTGCCCGGCGTCGGGCACGGCTCCGCGCAGCCGGTCGGCGACGGTGAGGGCCGCTTCCGGCGTGGGGGACATCTCCATCAGGTGGATGTACAGGTGCAGGACGCCCGGGTGCCGGGAGCCGGCGTCGGTGGCGAGCGCGCCGTCGAGGACGGCCTTGGCCTCCAGGGTGCGGGCGCCGTCGGCCGGGTGCCCGGTCCCGAGGTCCCACAGCTGCCAGGGGGTGAGGTTCATCAGGGCGTCGGCGCAGAGGGTGGCCACGTCGAGATCGCCGGGGGCGCCCTCGTACACGGCGAGCATCCGGTCCGCGTACGGCTCGTTCCACACGGAGCAGTCGTCGGCGGCCCGCGCCTGGGGGTAGCGGGCTCGCAGGGCTTCGACGAGTGCCCGTTCGACGGGGGTGGCGCGCGCGGACTTCTCGTGCGCGTGTTCCACCGCCCGGTGGGTGCGTTCGACGGTGCGGGCGAGTTCCTCGCCGTCGAACGCCTCCCAGGGCTTGTTGTAGTTGGGGCCGAGGGCGTAGGCGATGCCCCAGTGGGCCATGGCGCAGTCCGGGTCGGCTTCCGCGGCCTTCTCGAAACAGGCGACCGCCTCCTCGTGGTTGAAGGCGTACGTCCACATCAGCCCGCGGTCGAACCAGAGTTGGGCCGCGGGTGAGGACGTCGTCACGGGCCGGCTGTAGGGGCCGAGGTCGTAGTAGTCGTCCATGGGTGCCCTGCCTCCCGGGGAAGCGGATGAGCCGGCCGCTGCCGCGCCGGCGGCGAAACGTCCCGTGGGGACGAAACCGACGATAGCGGGGCACAGACGCTCGCGCAGGTGCCAGCGCCGATCCGGGCGCCGTGCGCGCACGGGCGGCGGCACGCGGCACCGAGCCGCGCGGACGGCGTCCCGGACGTCAGTTTCCGCGACGCTCCCGTCGCGCACGGTGACACCTCGGGGACTCGCGCCACGCCCCGGGCCGGGCACCTTCCCGGCACCCCGTGCCTCCTTCCGTCATTCCTTCGAGCGCTTTCGCCGACGGGCTGGCACGGGTCGTGCGGCGCTCCCTAGGATGTATTCCCTGTCCAGCCAGCCCAGTTGGCGCGGTACTCCGCAGGGGGAACGATGCACACCGGTAAGCAGCTGTCCACCGAGATCGACGCGACGGTGCCGACAGCCGCGCGCATGTACGACTACTACCTGGGCGGCAAGGACAACTACGCCGCGGACCGTGCGGCCGTCGAGGAGCTGGACAAGGTGGTGCCCAGCACCCGCCGTCTCGCCCTGAACAACCGGCGCTTCCTGCAGCGGGTGGTCCGCACCCTCACGCAGGAGTACGGCATCCGCCAGTACCTGGATCACGGGTCCGGTCTGCCCACCCAGGACAACGTGCACCAGGTCGCCCAGCGCATCGATCCGAGCACACACGTGGTCTACACCGACAACGACCCGATGGTGCTGGTGCACGGCCGGGCGCTGCTGGAGCAGGACGAGCGCACCGTGGTCATCCAGGCCGACATGCGCGACACGGACGGGATACTCGGCCACCCGGAGACCCAGCGCCTGATCGACTTCTCGGAGCCGGTCTGCGTCCTGTTCAACTCGGTCTTCCACTGCATTCCGGACAGCGACACCGACGGCCCGCTCGCGGTGGCCCGCAGGGTGCGTGAGCGCCTGGCCCCCGGCAGCTTCATGGTGATGTGCCAGCTGGTGAGCGAGGACCCGGAGGTCCGCGACTTCGTCACCACGTTCATGGATCAGGCGACCCAGGGGCACTGGGGCCGGGTGCGTGAGCCGAAGGACGTCGAGACCTACTTCGAGGGCCTCGAGATAGTGGATCCGGGCCTGGTGGAGGTGTCCACCTGGCGTCCGGACACCGAGGTGGCGCCCCGTCAGCTCACCAAGGAGTGGATCGAGTTCGGTGGCGTGGGCCGGCTCCCGCTGTAAACGGCCCGACAGCACCGGCACAGGCGCCGGTGCTGTCGTCCGTCCGCCTGTCAGACGGTGGCGTAGCGCTCCTCGATGGTCCTGCGCAGCAGTTCCACGGATTCCCGGGGCTTGAGCGCCTCGTCCGCGAGACGGTCCAGCGCGATCCGGTACTCCTCGGTCTCGTCGAGGTCCTCGAGGAAGTTGGCGCTCCTGATGTGCTCCAGGTAGACCACGTCGGGCAGGTCGAGCCCACCGAAGCGCAGGTAGGTCACCGGAATCGCGGGAGCCGACGCGTTGGTCACGTCCAGCGGCACGATCTGCACCGTCACGTTGGACCGCTCGGCCATCGTCACCAGGTGCTCCAGCTGCTCCCGCATGACCGCGGGACTGCCCAGCACGCGCCACAGGACCGACTCGTCGATCACGGCCCACAGCTGAGGTGCCGCCTCGCGCCGCAGCAGTTCCGCGCGGCGCATGCGCAGCTCCACCCGCCGCTGCACCTCACCGGCCGGGGCATGGGGCAGACCCCGCTCGACCACGGCGCGCGTGTAGGCGGCCGTCTGCAGCAGTCCGGGGACGTACTGGATCTCGAAGGTGCGGATGGTGGCGGCGGCCTCCTGGAGACCGACCAGGCGGTCGAACCACTCGGGCATCAGCCGCTTGTCGTACCGCTGCCACCAGCCCGGCTCGCCGGCCCGCTTGAGCAGTTTGAGCAGCACCGAGGCTTCGTAGTCGTCGGTGCCGTACAGCGTCAGCAACGCCCGGACGTCCTGCTCGGTGGGCGGGCGGCGGCCCTTGCCCGACTCGATGCGGGACAGCTTCGCCCCGCTGAAGCCGACGGTGCGCGCCGCCTGGTCCTGGGGCAGCCCGGCGTCCTCCCGGAAGCCTGCCAGCTGCACGCCGACCAGCATCTTCAGCAGGGTCGGCGCGGGCTCGGCCCTGTCCAGATAGGGTTCGAGGCGGGAGATTCGATGCGACGCGGCGGACATCCTGACTCCCAGCAAGACCGGCACAAGGGCGATTCACACTATCGCACCTGACAGTGCCTCACGCATGCGCGCGAGGCAAGCCCCGCGGAAGTGGGTGGGCCGGCTCCGCTTCACGGTGCCGGCTTTCCGGGAGACGGTCAGACGAGGTGGTCGAACTCGCCGTCCTTGGCGCCGGCCAGGAAGGCCGCCAGCTCCGCGGCCGTGTAGACGAGGGCGGGGCCGTCGGGGTCACGGGAGTTGCGCATCGCGACGTCCCCGCCGGTCAGCGGGGCCACCTCGACGCAGTTGCCCTCGGCGTTGCTGTGCCGGCTCTTGATCCAGCGGGCGTCCAACTGGCTGGCCCGCACTCCGTTGCGCACTCCTGGCACCGCTGTCTCCTTGCTGTTCACGTCCCGCCGCGCCCGGCTTCCCTCCGTGCGTGGCGAAAAATCTCGCGCAATTTCTCGTGCAATTGCACGCGACCGCTGTCAGCGTGGATACTAGCTGCGGCGTCAACCCCCGGGCAGGCGCCCCGTCCTGACGTCGCATCGAGGAGATGCCGTGTCATCACCCGCGCTTCCCGTGCTCCGGCCGCCGGCCCTGACGCTGGCACCGGCGGGCGGCTCCGGCACGGCCCCGCCCTTCCCCCACACCCCGCTCCCGGCGGTGCGGTGCGAGGAATCCCGTCCGGCGCCGGAGACGGTCCGCACGGCGTGCGACCCGGTGGCGCTGCGCATCCCGTGCAGCCGGGAAGGGCTCGCACGAGCGCGCTCCTTCACCCGGGCCACCCTGTGCGCCTGGTCGCTCGGACACCGCTGCGACGACGCCGCGCTGGTGATGACCGAGCTCGCCGCCAACGCCGTGACCCACGCGGCACCGCGCTGCGCGGGTGTGCCGGACGTGCGGCTGGGCTTCCGGCTGGAACCGGCGCACGTGCTGCTCACCGTCTCCGACCCCGACGACCACCCGCCCGTCCCGGCGCCCGGTGCCGCTCTCGACGAGCACGGCCGAGGGCTGCGCATCGTCGACGCCCTGTCCGAGGGGTGGGGCTGGACCCCCGCCGCCCCGGCCGGCAAGACGGTGTGGGCCCGGTTGTCGATCCACCCGCCCATCTGACACGACTGCCGCGGAAAGGCACCCACGCCATGCGCAGCGCTTCGACACAGCAGCCGAGCAGCGAGCGCCCTGTGCGCCACACGTCCCCCACCGGAGTGGCACGGACCGCACCCCTCACGGCGGTGTCCCGCGTGCCGTGGGCGGACATGCAGGACTCCACCGGATCGGCGGCCGCCATCCCCCTGCTGCTCAACGCCATCGCCTGGGGGGACTCCGCCACGGCCCTGGCCGCCCTGGAGGACTTGCGGAAACGCGTCTGCCAGTACGGTTTCGTCACGGAACAGGCGACCGCGGCTACGGTCCCCTTCCTCTGGGAGCTGGCCCAGCTGCCCCACGTCACGTGCCGGGCCCGGATCATCCAGCTCCTCAAGGCGATCGCCGACGCCCGGCAGTGGGAGAGCACCGCCGCCCTGTATCCCAAGCTGCTCAGCCGCCGGGAGAACCCGGTGGTGTGGGAGCGGGCCGCCCGTCAGGCGGTGCGCGCCCGGCGGGGCGACCTGAACCAGCTGCTGAGCGAACCGGACACCGAGATCGTCCGGGCGACCACGGAACTGGCCCGGTCACTGGCCGACTGAAAGCCATGGGCCGTCCCGCCGACGGCGGCCCGGCCGAGAGCGCGCGACCTTCGGGGGACGAGTCGCGCGCCGGGGGGAGGGTCGCGCGCGGCCGAGGGGGGAAGGCCGCGCGCGACCCGCGAAGCCCCGCGGCGAGCGCGACGCGCCGGTCAAGGAGAGGGCGTCCCTCGCCTCACGTGGCGCGGCAGTGTAGACATGGCACATGGTCCGACTCATGGGTCGATCCCGGACCCGGTCGCCCCAGCAGCCCGGCACCGCGGCGTCGGCGCGGCGCCGGCAGCGGAGGGACGCCCGCTCCCGGTGGCGTCCGGCGGCGGGGCTGTGGTCGGTGCTGAGCGGGCGCAGCGTCGCCGGACAGGTGTTCGTACTGCATCTGGTGATCGTGCTGCTGCTCGTCGTGGCCGCCGTGGTGGCCCTGGTGCTCCAGGTCCAGCGGGACAGCACGCAGGAGGCCCGCAACCGTTCGCTCGCCGTCGCGGAGACCTTCGCCAGCGCGCCGGGCGTGGTCGAGGCGCTCCGGTCCCCCGATCCCACCGCCGTACTCCAGCCGCGCGCCGAGGCGGCCCGCGAGCTGGCGAACGTCGACTTCGTCGTCGTGATGAACACCGACGGCATCCGTTACACCCATCCCAAGCCGGACCGTATCGGCAAGCAGTTCGTCGGCACCATCGAGCCGGCGCTCGCCGGTGAGCCGGTCGTGGAGGAGATCGACGGCACCATCGGAGAGCTGGTGCAGGCCGTGGTGCCGGTCAAGGACACCGACGGCACGGTGGTGGGCCTGGTGTCGGCGGGCATCACGACCGAGAACGTCGGCGGGGCCGCGGAGGACCAGCTGCCGCTCGTGATGGGCGCGGCGCTCGCCGCGCTCGCCCTGGCCATCGCGGGCGCGGCCCTGGTCAGCAGACGGCTGCTGCGCCAGACCCACGGCCTGGGCCCGCACGAGATGACCCGTATGTACGAACACCACGACGCGGTGCTGCACGCGGTGCGCGAAGGGGTGATCATCGTCGACGGCGACGGCACCCTGATGCTCGCCAACGACGAGGCGCACCGGCTGTTCAGCCTGCCCGAGGACGCCGAGGGCCGGCACGTGCTGGACATCGGCCTGGACCCGGACACCGCCGGCCTGCTGTCGTCGGGCCGGGTGGCCACGGACGAGGTGCACCGGGTGGGCGGCCGGCTGCTGGCGCTCAACCAGCGGCCCACCGACCGTGCGGGCGGCCCACCGGGCAGCGTCGCCACGGTCCGCGACTCCACCGAACTGCGGGCCCTGTCCGGACGGGCCGAGGCCTCGCGCGAGCGGCTCGACATGCTGTACCGGGCCGGAGTGGGCATCGGGACGAGCCTGGACGTCACCCGCACGGCCGAGGAGCTCACCGAGCTGGCCGTGCCGCGGTTCGCCGACTTCGCCACGGTGGACCTGTTCGAGCAGGTGCTGGACGGTGGCCACCCGGACGCGGCCGGCGCGCTGCGGCGCACGGCCGTGACGGGGATCGCCGAGGACGCTCCGCTGTATCCGAGGGACGAGAAGATGCGGTTCGTCGCGTCCTCCCCGCAGGGCCGGAGCCTCGCGACCGGCCGCCCGGTGCTGGAACCCCGGCTGGGCGAGGCGCCCGGCTGGCAGGCCCAGGACGTGGAGCGTTCCGGCCAGGTCGTGGACTACGGCATCCACTCGCTGATCACGGTGCCGCTGCGGGCCGGCGCGCTGGTGCTGGGTGTGGTCAGCTTCTGGCGTTCGGGGAAGCCCGAGCCGTTCGACACCGAGGAGCTGGCGCTCGCGGAGGAGCTGGTGGCCCGGGCGGCGGTGTCCATCGACAACGCCCGCCGCTACACGCGTGAGCACAGCATGGCGGTGACGCTCCAGCAGAGCCTGCTGCCGCGCAGCCTGCCCGAGCAGAGTGCCCTGGAGATCGCCTACCGCTACCTTCCGGCGCAGGCCGGGGTGGGCGGCGACTGGTTCGACGTCCTGCCGCTGTCCGGAGGGCGGGTCGCGCTGGTGGTCGGCGACGTCGTCGGGCACGGCCTGCACGCGGCGGCCACGATGGGCCGGCTGCGCACCGCCGTGCACAACTTCTCCGCGCTGGACCTGCCGCCGGACGAGCTGCTCGCCCTGCTCGACGAGCTGGTCGCCCGCATCGACCAGGACGAGGCACAGGACGAACACAGCGCGCCGGTGACCGGCGCCACCTGTCTGTACGCGGTGTACGACCCGGTCTCGCGGCGCTGCACCGTCGCCCGTGCGGGCCATCCCCCGCCGGCCGTGGTCCGGCCGGACGGCAGCGTGGAGTTCGCGGACGTGCCTGTCGGCCCTCCGCTGGGGCTCGGCGGTCTGCCGTTCGACTCGGCCGATCTGGAACTGCCGGAGGGCAGCCGGCTGGTCCTGTACACCGACGGGCTGGTCGAGGACCGGGAACACGACATCGACGTCGGCCTGGAGCAGCTGCGCGAGGCGCTGTCCCGGGCCGGCGGCTCCCCCGAGGACACCTGCCGGACCGTTCTGGAGTCCCGGCGCCCGGCCCGGGCCGCGGACGACATCGCGCTGATCGTGGCACGGACGCGGGCGCTGGCGGCCGACCGCATCGCCGAGTGGCCGGTGCCGTCGGATCCGGCGGCCGTCGGCGAGGTGCGGGCCGCGGTCACCCGGAAGCTGGCCGAGTGGGGGCTGGAGGAGCTGACGTTCGGCACGGAGCTGATCCTGAGCGAGCTCGTCACGAACGCGCTCCGCTACGGCGGCACCCCGATCCAGGTGCGCATGCTCCACGACCGCAACCTGATCTGCGAGGTGTACGACAGCAGCAGCACCTCGCCCCACCTGCGCTACGCGACCATGACGGACGAGGGGGGACGGGGGCTGTTCCTGGTCGCGCAGCTCGCGGAGCGCTGGGGCACCCGTTACCTGCCCGCCGGGGGGAAGGTCATCTGGGCGGAGCAGCCCCTCCCCTGACCCATAAGGCACCCCTGGGTGTGCCCATAAGGCACGCTTATGAGCTCATAGACCGGACCCGCGTACCAGGTTAGGCATGCCTTAATTTAGGCTTCCTCCGAGACGCTTGTCATCGCTCGAAGGGAACTGACCATGCCCCGCCCCCTGCGGGTAGCCATCGTCGGATCCGGCCCCGCCGGGATCTACGCCGCCGACGCCCTGCTCAAGTCCGACGTGGCCGCCGAACCGGGTGTGTCCATCGACATCTTCGAGCGGATGCCCGCGCCGTTCGGTCTGATCCGGTACGGCGTCGCGCCCGACCACCCGCGGATCAAGGGCATCATCACCGCCCTGCACCAGGTGCTCGACAAGCCGCAGATCCGCCTGTTCGGCAACGTGGACTACGGAACCGACCTCCACCTCGACGATCTGCGCACGTTCTACGACGGCGTGATCTTCGCCACGGGCGCCACCGCCGACCGGGCGCTGCCGATCCCGGGCATCGACCTCGACGGCTCCTACGGCGCCGCCGACTTCGTGTCCTGGTACGACGGCCACCCCGACGTGCCGCGCACCTGGCCGCTGGAGGCCGAGAAGGTCGCCGTGCTCGGTGTCGGCAACGTGGCACTGGACATCGCCCGGGTCCTCGCCAAGACGGCCGACGAGCTGCTGCCGACGGAGATCCCGGCGAACGTGTACGAGGGCCTGAAGCAGAACAAGGCCATGGAGGTGCACGTGTTCGGGCGCCGTGGCCCGGCGCAGGCGAAGTTCAGCCCGATGGAACTGCGGGAGCTGGACCACTCCCCCACCATCGAGGTGATCGTCGACCCCGAGGACATCGACTACGACGACGGCTCGATCGCCACCCGGCGCGGCAACAAGCAGGCCGACATGGTCGCCAAGACCCTGGAGAACTGGGCGATCCGCGATGTCGGCGAGCGTCCGCACAAGCTGTTCCTGCACTTCTTCGAGTCGCCGGTGGAGATCCTCGGCGAGGACGGGAAGGTCGTGGGCCTGCGCACCGAGCGCACCGAGCTCGACGGCACCGGCAACGTCAAGGGCACCGGCGAGTTCAAGGACTGGGACGTCGACGCCGTCTACCGGGCCGTCGGCTACCTCTCCGACAGGCTTCCCAAGCTGCCCTGGGACCTCGACTCCGGCACGGTCCCGGACCAGGGCGGCCGGGTCCTCCAGGAGACCGGCGAGCACCTGCCGTCCACCTACGTCACCGGCTGGATCCGGCGTGGCCCGGTGGGCCTGATCGGGCACACCAAGGGCGACGCCAACGAGACCGTGGCGAACCTGCTGGAGGACTACGCGGGCGGACGCCTGCTGACGCCCGGGTCGCCGGAGCCGGAGGCGGTGGACGCGTTCCTCGCCGAGCGCGGCATCCGTTTCACCACCTGGGACGGCTGGTACCGCCTGGACGCGGCGGAGAAGGCGCTGGGCGAGCCCCAGGGCCGCGAACGCGTGAAGATCGTCGAGCGCGAGGACATGCTGCGCGAGAGCGGCGCGTAGGGCCTGGCCGGTAGCGGCGCGTAGGGCCTGGCCGGTAGCGGCGCGCAGGGCCTGGCCGGTAGCGGCGCGCAGGGCCTGACCGGTACAGGGGGCCGCTGGGCACCGCGCGGCCCGGACGGGCGGGGCCGGGCGCCCGGCGGTCCTCCCCGGCCGCGGGGAGGGGCCCGAGCGCCCCTCCCCGCGGATCCGGCGCGGCCCCGCGCGGCCACTCCACGCAGCGCCCGCCCGGTCCAGGACCGGGCGGGCGCTGCGTGCCGGTCACTCCGGCAGGAGCAGCCGGCCGGTCTCGCCCGGCTCGACGCGGACCGAGCGCCGGTCCGGCAGGTGCACCTCGATCGGGGAGCGGCCGGAGGAGGGCACGGTGATCTCCAGCAACCCGTGCTCCAGCCGCAGCCGCACCCCCCAGTGGCCGTGGTAGCGCAGGGTGAAGCCGTAGGAGGACAGCTCCGGCAGGGGCACCGGGTCGAGCCACAGGGCTCCGCCGCGGGTCTCGAGACCGGTCAGTCCGCGCTGTACCAGGTCGAGGGTGCC
Organism: Streptomyces sp. NPDC041124; assembly: GCF_055592385.1. Classification (NCBI taxonomy): domain Bacteria; kingdom Bacillati; phylum Actinomycetota; class Actinomycetes; order Kitasatosporales; family Streptomycetaceae; genus Streptomyces; species Streptomyces sp. NPDC041124. The sequence goes on along the minus strand of NZ_JBVIYR010000005.1, from coordinate 314,468 downwards.
GGCCATGGCCCCGAGGTGGATGCCCTCTCCGGTGGTACCGCCCTGGATGTCGGCGATGTCCGCCCGCAGGGCCTCCTGGCAGAACGTCCAGGCGTCCGCGCGGCGGGCCCGCGCCAGGACCCAGCCGTGGACCAGGCCGCTGAGGGTGGAGCCGTGGCTGGTGCGGTGCAGGTAGTGGTCGACCGTGCGCCGCCAGGTCCGCTCGTCCAGGCTCAGGCCCAGCCGGTGGAAGACGCCCTGGAGTTCGGCGGGCGAGAAGAGGTAGCCCATCATCAGCACGTCCGCCTGTTTGGACGCCTGGTAGCGGTTGACGCTGTCGCCCTCGGCCTCCAGGATCCGGTCCAGGCGCCGGATGTCCCCGTACCGGCGCCGGTAGCCCCGCCAGTCGAGCTCGGCGAGTTCGCCGTAGCCCTCGAACTGGCTGATCACACCGTTGTGGAAGGGGACGTGGAGCATACGGGAGACCTCCTCCCACTCCTCCAGCTCGCCCGCGTCCAGTCCCGTCCGCTCGGCGAGTTCCCGGCGCCTCGGCTCGGGCAGGTCGTGCAGCACCTGGAGGGTGCGGGTGAGGACCCAGGCGGCCGTGACGTTGGTGTACGCGTTGTCGTCCAGGCCGGGCTCGGAGGCGTCCGGGTAGGCCTCGTGGTACTCGTCGGGGCCGACCACGCCCTTGATGCGGTACCGGCCCAGCCCTTCGTCGAAGTCCGCCGAGTCCGCCCAGAAGCGGGAGATCTGCAGCAGCGTCTCGGCGCCCTTGGTGTGCAGGAACTCCTCGTCGCCACTGGCCTCGCAGTACTGCCACACGTTGTACGCGATGGCCGAGCCCACATGGTGCTGGAGGTGGGAGTGGTCGGGCAGCCAGCGGCCCGAACGGGGGTTGAGGTGGAGCTGCTGGGTCTCCTCCCGTCCGTCGCTGCCGCTCTGCCACGGGAACATCGCGCCCCTGAGCCCCGCGTCGTGGGCCGCGGTGCGGGCGCGTTCCAGACGCCGGTGCCGGTAGTGCAGCAGCGCGCGCGAGACCTCGGGGAAGTGCAGGTTGAGGTACGGCAGGACGAACAGCTCGTCCCAGAAGACGTGCCCCCGGTAGGCCTCGCCGTGCAGTCCCCGCGCCGGGACCCCGACGTCCAGGTCCGCGGTGTGCGGGGAGAGGGTCTGCAGGACGTGGAAGAGGTGCAGCCGCAGGATACGGCCCGCCTCGTCCGGCACGTCCAGTTCGGCCCGGCGCCACAGTTGCGCCCAGGCCGTCAGGTGCGGCTCCAGCAGCGCGTCGAAGTCGCCCGCCCGGCCCACCCGGTCGACGGCCGCGTGCAGCGGGTCGCTGATCGCCGGGTCGCGGGAGGTGTGGAGGGCGACGACCTTGTCGACGGTGACGGTGCGTCCGTCGGCCAGGTCCAGCCGGGTCGACTGGACGGCGCGCGGCCGCTCGTGCCGGACGGTGACGGGCTCGGGTGACGTGAACCGGGCGGCGAGCGCGATCCGCACGTTGGACGTGCGGGCGCGGCAGGACAGCCAGACCCCGTCCGCGGCGGTCGTGCCGGTGAGCACGTCGGTCAGGTGGCGGCCGTCCAGCTCCCGGTAGCGCGGCACCCCGGCGTTGGTCACACCCCCGTCGAGCGCCGCCTCCGCCTCGAGCGGGCCGAAGAACCCCTCGGCGGTGAACTCGGTGCGCAGTCCCGCGAGATGCGGGTCGGCCATGTGGACGAAGCGGAGCTGACGCACGAGGAGCGCCCGGCCCGGACCGAGGCCGTAGCGCGTCCTGCGCTCCATCAGCCCGGAGGACAGGTGCATGGTGACCGCGTGGTCGAGGACCGTCGCCGTGTCGGGGGTGAGCCACGGCTCACCCGGCAGCCGGAAACGGAGCGGGAGCCAGTTGGGCAGGTTGACCATGTCCTCGTTGTCGACCTGCCGTCCCGCGACGTGCGAGGTGAGCCGGTTGTAGACGCCGGCCGCGTACGTCCCCGGGTAGTGCACCTCGTCCGCGGAACACTCGGGTAGCGCCCCCCGGGTGGCGAGGTATCCGTTGCCGAGGGTGCACAGCGACTCCCGCAGTCGCGCGCCACCGGGGTCGTAGCCCTCGTACTCCCAGGTCCAGCCCGTCACCCGACGCTCCTCCCGCCGCCGCGGAACCGGCCGCTGGCGGCCGAAAGGCCGTCGACGAGTACCCCCGGAGGGCGTGCGGCACACACCCGGCGGCGGGAGCGCCCTAACCGTCCCCCACCGGCACTCGCCACAGCAGTGTGGTGCCCCCGCCGGCGGAGCCGGCGATGTCGAACGTGCCGCCCAGCCGCTGCGCGCGGTCGGCCATGTTGCGCAGCCCGCTGCGGCGGCCCCCGGCCGGGACGCCCACGCCGTTGTCCTCGACCGTGAGCCGCACCTCGCGCCCGTCGGTCTCGAGCGACACCTGGGCCCGGTCGGCGCGCGCGTGCCGGGCGATGTTGGTCAGGGCCTCGGAGAGCACGGCCACCAGGTCGTCGGCGGCCTCCTTGGAGACATGGGTGTCGATCAGGCCCTCCATCCGCACGCTCGGGGGGAAACCGAGCACGGACGCGGCCTCGCCGGCCACCCGGACCACGCGGGCGCGCAGGCCGGGTCCGTCCGGACCCTCGTCGGAGGGCGAGCGCAGACCGAAGATGGTCGACCGGATGATCTTGATGGTCTCGTCGAGGTCGTCCACGGCCCGCAGCACCCGCTCCGAGGCCTCCTTGTGCTCGATGAACCGGCCGGCGCTCTGCAGGGTCATGCCGGTGGCGAACAGCCGTTGGATGGCCAGGTCGTGCAGGTCGCGGGCGATGCGGTCGCGGTCCTCGAGCACGGCGATCTGTTCGGCGTCCCGGCGGCGTTCCGCCAGCTCCATCGCCACGGCGGCCTGGGCGGCGAACCCCCGCAGCGGTTCGATCTCCTTGTCGGAGAACGGGCTGCGGTCGGCGGCCCGCACCAGCAGGACGATGCCGCGCACGCTCGTGCCCGACCCGATGGGCACGGCGGCGGCCGGTCCGAGGTCCTCCAGGCGCTGGGGGCCGGGGAAGACCCGGTCGTCGCTCGTGATGTCCGGGCTGGTGACCGGTGCGGCCGCGGTGAAGGCCCGGCCGAGCAGGCTGCCGTCGACAGGCACGACGAGTCCGCGGTGGGTGTCCGCGCCCTGTCCGATGGCCAGTTCCACGGTGAGCGAGTCGGTTCCGGCCACGGGCACCGCGACCACGGCGAGGGCGGCGCCGGTGATCTCCCGGGCGCGCTCGGCGATGAGCAGCAGGGCCGCGCCGCGCTCACTGCCGGACATCAGGCCGTGGGTGATCTCGGCGTTGGCGCGCAGCCAGCGTTCGCGCTGCCGGGACTCCTCGTAGAGGCGGGCGTTGTCGATGGCGACGCCGGCCGCGACGGCGAGGGTGGACAGGACCGACTCGTCCTCCTCGTCGAACTGCGCACCGCCCCTCTTCTCGGTCAGGTAGAGGTTGCCGAAGACCTGGTCGCGGACCCGGATGGGGACGCCGAGGAAGGTGTTCATCGGCGGGTGGTGCGGGGGGAATCCGTAGGAGCTGGGGTGGTCGGAGAGCTTCGCCAGCCGCAGCGGCTCCGGGTGGCGGATCAGTTCGCCGAGGATGCCGTGGCCCTCGGGGTAGTGGCCGATGCGGGCGATCTCCTCCTCGCCGACGCCCACGGTGTGGAAGGCGGACAGCCGCTTGCCGTCGGGGCCGATCACGCCCAGGGCGGCGTACCGGGCGTCGACCACCGCCGCGGCGGCCTCGACGATGCTGTGCAGCACCTGCTCCAGGTCCAGCTCGCGGCCGACCGAGAGGACGGCCTCCAGCAGGCTGTGCACCCGGTCGCGGGTGCCGCGGGCCGCGTCGATACGGGCCTGGAGCTCCTCCAGCAGTTCGTCCAGCCGCAGCTGAGGCAGCCGTACACGGGCGCCGTCGTCCCGCTCGGAGCCTTCCACCGGTGTGCCTCCTGTCCCCGTGGTCCGCGCGTCGCCGCCCGGTCGCCTCCCGACCGGGGCACCGGTAACGGTCCAGTAAAGGTGACGGTACGGCATCTGCCGGACCGCAGGTCGGGCGGGGACCGCCGCCCCGGGCGCGGGGGCCGGACGGCCCTGCTCCGGGGCCGGCCGCAGGGCCGTAGGTCCCCTTCGGGCCGGACGACGGTCCCGCGTCGCCTCCGGGGACCCCGTTACCCATGGGAACAGGTGTTCCCGGTTGCTATACAGGTTCTGCCGCCGGTCCGGATCCGCGGTCCAACGCCCCTTCCCGTCCCGTCTTTTGGGAGACCCCATGCTGTCCGAACAGTCCGCCGCAGTGGTGCGGGCCACCCTGCCCGCCGTGGCCGGAGCGCTCGACGAGATCACCACGCGTTTCTACGGTGCGATGTTCCGCGACCGGCCCGAGCTCCTGGACGGCCTGTTCAACCGGGGCAACCAGGCCAGCGGGGCGCAGCGCCGGGCGCTCGCCGGGTCCATAGCCGGGTTCGCCCAGGCACTGCTCGCCGACCCGGACAGCCGGCCGGACGCCCTGCTGGCCCGGATCGCCCACAAGCACGTCGCGGTCGGGATCACCGACGACCAGTACACGATCGTGCACAAGTACCTGTTCGGTGCCATCGTCGAGGTGCTGGGCGACGCGGTGACCCCCGAGGTGGCCGCCGCGTGGGACGAGGTGTACTGGCTGATGGCCGGCGCGCTCATCGCGCGAGAGGCCCGGCTGTACCACGAGGCCGGTGTGGAACCGGGTGACATCTGGCGTCCGTGGACGGTCGTGGAGCGCCACGAGGAGACGGACGACGTGGTGTCGTTCGTGCTGCGTCCGGCCGACGGCCGCCCGGCCCCGCCGGCCCGGGCGGGTCAGTACGTCAGCGTGCGGCTGCGCATGCCCGACGGGGTGCGCCAGCTGCGCCAGTACAGCCTGTCCTGCGACCCCGGTGGCGAACTGCGGCGCATCACCGTCAAGCGGGTCGCGGGAGCGGAGGGCGCCCCGGACGGCGAGGTGTCCAACCTGCTGTTCGAGCGGATCGGCACGGGCGACGAGCTCACCCTGTCCGTACCGGCCGGTGATGTCGCGCTCGACGAGGCGGACACCCCGCTTGTCCTGGTCTCGGCCGGTATCGGCTGCACCCCGATGCTGGGCATGCTCGCCCGGCTGGAGGCCACCGGTTCGACCCGCCGGGTGCTCGTGCTGCACGCCGACGGCTCGCCGGCCGAGCACGTCCAGCGGGCCGAGACCCGCGAGACGGTCGAGGCGCTGTCCGACGCGGAGGCGGTGTTCTGGTACGAGCGGCCCGGCGCCGAGGAGCCGGACGCCCGCGCGGGTCTGATGAGCCTGGAGGGGATCGACGTCCCGGCGGACGCGACGGTGTACCTGTGCGGTCCGCTGCCGTTCATGCGGTCGGTGCGCGCCGAACTGCTCGCCGCCGGGGTCCCCGCCCGGTCCGTGCACTACGAGGTCTTCGGTCCCGACCTCTGGCTGCCCGAGGCCGCCTGACCCGGCCGGGCCGGGGGCCCGCACGCCGGGCGGCGTGCGGGCCCCCGGTCCGGATCAGACCTCCAGTTCCGCCTCGATGCGGCGCAGCTGGTGCCGTGCCATGGCGAGGTTGGCGCGGGCCCCGTCGAGCACCAGGTACAGGAAGAGGCCGTTGCCGCCGCGCCCCTTCAGCAGGCGGATCAGGTGGTACTGGCTGTTCAGGGTGATGAGGATGTCCTCGATCTCCTCGTTGAGCCCCAGGTGTTCCATGGTGCGCAGCTTGGACCGTACGACGTCGGTGTTGCCGGCGGCGGCGACCTCCAGGTTGAAGTCCTTGCCGCCGCCCAGGGTGCCGAGGGCCATGCCGCTGGTGTAGTCGACGAGCGCGGCGGCCGTCGCGCCGTCGATGGAGGCGAGGCATTCCTTGAGCGAGGTCTCGGTGTTGGCCATGGGTGGTGTCCTTTCACAGGGATGAGCGGTTCGGGCCGGTGCCGGGTGGTGCGCGGGCGTCCGGCCGGGGAGTGAAGCCTCGGGTCAGCCGCCGGGCTGGGTGCGGGGCCGGTGGGCGGGCAGTTGCGGGGTCCGCACCGGGAGGGTGCCGATGGGGCGGTCGGGGTGCTGCGTCCGTGCGGGCAGTTCCCGGGGCGCGAGCCGGTCGGCGTGCCGCCCACCGCCCGGGCCGATGTGGGCGTCCACCAGCTCCGCGATCCGGGCGCCGCTGCGCCGTCCCTCCAGATGCAGCCGCCCCACGTTGACCCGGTCGTCGGCGAGGAGGGTGAGGACGGCGGTGGTCCCGGCCGCGTAGGTCGCGATGTAGCCCTGGCTGCCGCGCACCAGGAGTTCCCGGAACGGGCCCCGTGCGGCCGCGTCCGTCATGCGGTGCGCGACTCCGAGGGCGGCGGCGGTGAGCGCGGCCAGCCCTTCCGGTTCCGTGTCGGGGACGTCGTGCGCCAGGACGAGTCCGTCGACGGTGGCCGCGAGGGTGCCTGCCAGCCGGGGTACGCGGGTGCGGAGCCGGCGCAGTTCGTCCAGCACGTCGGTCTCGACGGCCATGAGCAGTCTCCTTTCGGCACGCTGCCGGCGCGCGCGGATCACAGTGCCTCCAAGGCGTCCAGGAGCCGTCTCAGCAGCGCTGTGTCGGGCTCGTCCCACGCCGCGCCGCCCGTGTCGGGGACGGCGTGGACGGGCGTGGCGGGCGGGGGTGGCGCGGGCGTGACCAGCCCGTCGGCGGCCAGGCGGCGTAGTTCGACGAGGGTGTGGAAGGTACGGCAGGCGAGGGCCGAGGCGATCTGCGCGGCGGTGCGGCCGCCGTCGACCAGGGCGAGGGTGCGCCCGCGGCGGGGCGGCAGTTCGGCGGGGTCGGCGCCGGGCGCCCGGCTGAGCGGCGCGGTGTCGACGGCCGGGTCGGGCCATATGCGGTGCAGCAGGTCGCGGCGGCGGCGCGACTCGCGCAGCACCGTCGCCACCGGTACGGGGCGGACCGCGCCGAGCCAGTGTGCGACACCGGGGCGGAAGCGGAGCGCGGTGCCGTCGTGGGCGAGCGCGAAGTACGCGGCGTCGAACAGGGCGCCCAGGTGGCACAGTTCCAGCGCGCCGGTGGTGAGCCGCCCGCTGTCCACCAGCTGGCGGCCGACGCGGTGCCGGGCGCCCGCCCGCTGGACGGCCTCCCACCAGCCGGCCGGGGCGACGGCTCCGCTGCGGGTGAGCAGGTCGCCGAGGTCGGGGCTGTGGGCGGACTCGACGTGCACGACGTGTCCCGCCGCGAGGTAGAAGACGCCCGAGTGCGTGGACAGGGCGCCGGTGGCGTGGTCGGCCGCGAGGGTGCCGAGCAGGTCGGGGGCGGATCCGTCGGTGCAGGGCGCCGTGGTCATCCGAGCACCAGCCGGTCCGCCATGTCGGCGAGTCTGATGCGGGCCAGGGCGAGGTTGCCGTCGGCGCGGTCGAGCCACAGGTAGAGGAACACCGTGCTGTCGAACGTCGTGACGACGAACCTCAGCAGGTGGTAGGAGTCGGCGCTGGTGAGGATCAGCTCCTCGGCGGGGCGTTCCTTCCCCGCGGACCCGGCTCGGTCGACGGCCGGTGCGAGCGTGCCGCTCTCCATGGCCTGGCGGGCGAGCTCGGCGGTCTCCGCGGCGGTGGCCTCCGCGTCGCCGCCCGGCGCCTCGCCGACCGCGCCCAGGGCGAGCCCGCTGATCCAGTCGACCACCAGGGCACCGCGCGCCCCTGGCAGTCGCATGGCTTCCAGCAGGCTCTCGTCGATTCCGGGCACGCCGGATCCCCCTCCTCGCACGGCTGTACCGCGAACGTGACCTCGACGCTACGGTGTGTGCTCGACCGAGGTGAGGGCTTCGGTGTTTTCCGGGGGAATATGCGACACGGGTGAGGTGCCGCTGGTAGGGTCCGCGCATTTGCCCTGCCGACGAGCCGTCCCGTACGGCCGTGGTGCGGGCGGGGCCCGCCCCGGTGCGGAGGGTGGGACGGCCCCGCCCGCCCCGCCACCGTGGTGATGCCCGCACCGCCGGGACCACGGGTGAAGCGGGGTCACCGCGTGTGCGGGGCGCACGCCCCGCGCGCGACACGCCGGAGGACCACCGCACATGCGGGCCGTCCGGAGCGGGTAGGCGCAGGCCCGGACCGCCGCCCGGCGGAACCCCGCGTCATGTCGCCGGCCGGCGGCGGCGATACTGGCAGGAGCACGTGTCCCCGCTCACCACTGGACCCATGGCGACCTCTCCCCCACTCCACGCCCCTCTCCCTCCCACGGTCTGGCTGGCCCGCGGCCGGCACACCGGTGGCCGGGCGGAGGAAACGCTCCGGCGCGCTCTGCGCCGCCTCAGGGAAAGCCGGGACATCGACGACTTCCTCGAGGTCCCGGCCGCCGACCCCCCTTCCGGCCTGGTGTTCGAGTCCCGGACCCGGGTGGCCGGGGACGTCACCGTGCGCGCCCGGCTGAGTCTCTCCCCCGGCACGGACGCTGGGCGGGACTGGCTCCTGGTCGCGGAGGCGGAGCGGCCCTGGGACCAGGGCTGGCCGTCCCCGGCGGGCATGTTCTGGGAGCGGGAGCAGGACGACGAGTGGCACCGCGACGCGGCGACGGGACTGCGGCCCGGGGAGATCAATCCGCTCCCGGAGGACGACAAGGCCGTGCGACGGCTGATGCGCGACTGCGCGCGCGACGCGTGGCACGTCCATGTCGTCGTCCACGAGGCGATGACCACGGACGAGCGCGGCCGGGTGCCGCTCGCGCACTGGCTGCCGCCGGGGCTGCGGCACCGGGTCGTGGAGCACCGGGCCACCCCGCAGCAGTTCCGGGTGGCGAACTGGGCGCTGCGCGAGCACGGAGTGCAGGTGCCGCGGGGGGGTGCCGTGGTGCTGCCCGGTACCCCGGCCCCCGAGGGCTGGGACGGCGACGCCTTCGCCGTGCGGGCGGTGTTCCTGGACGGTACGGAACCGGCCGGCCTCGTCGACGCGGTGACCCGCTTCGACGCGCTGCCGCGCGTGCTGCCGGAGGGCGCGCGGGAGGCGCTGACCGCGCTGCGGGGGGACTGGCACCTGCTGACCCTCGCGGAGGAACTCGACCGTGAGCGCGCACTGGTGGCCATGTACGCGGAGGCCCTGGAGGCGATGACGAAGTCCCGGGACCTGTACCGGGAGGCCGCCGAACGCGCCCACGAGGCCCTGGCCGCGTACCAGGACGCGGCTTCCGCGACCCCGGCCACCGGCACGCCGCCCCCGCCCCGGGCGGCCCCCTCCCCGATCCAGCACCTCACCCGCACCCTGGAGCGCCTGAAGGGCGGCGGCGGGGTCAGGCCCCGCCGTCCCGGGGAACCGGCGCCGGACCGGGAACCGACGGCATCCGACCGCTGAGGGATCGCCTCCTGGGTCGCACCCGTCGTGACCACTCGGGCCGCCGTACGGGTCCGAGAGGGGCGCGGTGCCCCGACGGGTCTGACACACCGTGGAGGTGTCGGGTGAGCGTCCGCTCGCTCCCCGGAGCGCCGGGGCACCGGTCCCTCACTCCGTGGCGCTCGGGGGTGGCCAGGGGGTCCAGCGGGTGCCGGGGAGGGGGGAGGCCACGCGGACGACCAGGGCCGCCAGTGCCAGCAGTGCGGCTGCGGCGGCGGCGGAAGTGGCGAGCCAGGCGGGCGCGAGGGCGAGGTCCACCGCGCGGGAGAGGGTGGACGACGGGTAGGAACCGCCGTAGGCGTGGGTGCCGGCCAGGACGGCGGGGACCGCGAACGCTCCGGTCAGCGCCACGGCACCGGGACGCACGACCAGGATCAGCGCCAGTACCGTGCACAGCACCGCCAGGCCGACGGTGAAGGCGTGCAGGCTCAGGGGGACACCGTCGCTCCGCAGCGGGAAATGGGTCACGGCGCACACGGCGAGGGCCACCGCGGCCAGCCAGCTCGACCAGATCACGGGTATGGCGACCGGCCGGGGCGTGCCGTTGCGGGCGGGGCGGCGGCGCGGGGGTCGCGTCCGGCGGGCGGCGGGGCGCAGACGGCCGGCAAGGAAGCCTTGGTGGGGGGCGGCCGCACGAGAGCCGGGCCGGTGCTCGTCCCGCGCGGCCGGCCCGTCCTCGGCTTCCGGCCCCAGCGTCGGTGCCTGCGGCCTGCGGAGGTGTTCGGGGGGCCGGTGCAGGGCCAGGCGGTCGATCAGCTCGACCAGTTCGTCGACGGAGCGTCCGGTCGCGGCGGCACGCAGCGCCTCCTCGCGGCAGCGGGGTGCCGGCGGCTCGTTGTGCAGCAGTGCCACCAGGAGGGTGACGTCGTCGACGGACCGGTGTGCCGCCGCCGCGCGGATGGCCTCGTCGGCGCCGGCCACGTCGCGCGGCGGCCGGGTGAGGAGGGCGACGAGACGGGTGACGTCCTCCACCGGCCGTTCGATCCCGGCGGCACGCAGCGCGTCGACCACGGCCCCGGTGTGCTCGGGCGACCGTTCCAGTGCGGTGATCAGGTCGGCGACCTCTTCGAGCGGCCGGTCCGTCACGGCGGCGTGCACGAGGTCGCTGACCGGATCCGACGGATCCGCGCGGTCCTCCGCCGGCGTGGGCGTGCGGGGCGGATCCGGATGGCGCGCGCCGGTCGCGGCGACCGCCGGGTCGGCGGGCGGGACCCTGGGCCCCTCGGAGGGTATGACCGGCTCGTTCGGGCGAGGTGACGTGGAGGAAGTGGTCATGATCGGCTCCCTGGGGAAGGCTGATGACCATTACTAGGCGGCCCCGCACATGGCTGCCACTCGGCTGCTCCACCGGGATGACCTGCGGGGATCTGGCGTTTCACAGGTCTTGGACGGGGCATCGGACGCGTGCGCGCATGGCTGGTCCCCGCCGCCATACCGGGGCCGTCAGCGGGCATCCGATCCAAGAAGGCTGGGCCGCGGCGAGGGCCGCGGCACCGCGGTACCCCCGGAGGAGGGCAGTGGCGTTGGACTCGACCACCGTACTGCTGACGGTCGCCGCGGTCCTGGCGGCCGTGGTGCTGGCCGTCGCGGTCGCCGTCCTGGTCCGTCTGGTCCGCACACGGCGGGAGTTGCGGCGGGCTGGTCTGCCCACGGGGCCGCGCTGGGTGTTCTGGGGCGCGGTCCTCTACCTGGCGCTGCCGGCCGATCTGCTGCCCGACCCGGTCTACCTGGACGACGTGGGCGTCCTCTTCCTCGCACTGCGCACCATGCGTGGCTCCGCCGGCACGGGCCTGTCCCGGGCGCCCTCGCGGCGGCCGGGACGGCAACCCGCCGGTGACTACGCTCCGTGAGGAAACCAACCACCCGTTCGATTCGTATAAGTCTCTGGAAGCCGAAAGAAGTCGGCGGACCAAGCGGCGGCGCACACGGGGCCGTTGGCTGGTCGGCGCAGCACCGACGAGGGAGAGACGATGCAACCGTTCGCACTCAACTACGCACGTCCGGCAGTTGAGTTGGCCGTTGCCACTCCGTACGCGTATGACTCCGGAATGCAGTTGAACGTCCTCGGTGACGGGCGGATCGCGGCCTGCGACCACGCGCTGTTGCGCGAGGTGGGGACGACGACGTCCACCGCGGGCTCCAAGACCCACTTCGACGACTGAACGCGGACCGTAGACGATGACCGTGCTGATCCTCACCTGTGAGGAGGATGTGACCGCCGACATGGTGGTCGTGCATCTGAACGGTTCGGGCGTGCCGGTGGTGCGCCTCGATCCCGCGGACCTGACCGGCGGCGTCTCGCTGTCCGGCGAGTTCGTCCACGGCCGCTTCCGCGGCCATCTGTCGGCCGGCGGGCGGCTGGTGAGCATCGGCGGGCTGCGGTCCGTGTGGGTGCGCCGGCCCGGCACGCCCGCCGGGCGTGCGCCGCAGCCGTCGGCGTGGCTGTCCGAGGAGGCCTCACAGGCGCTCTACGGTCTGCTGCGGGGCTGCGACGCGCGGTGGATGAACCATCCGGACGCGGCCCGGCAGGCGCGCCACAAGCCGTGGCAGTTGCGGCTGGCGCAGCGCTGCGGTCTGCCCGTGCCGGCCACGGTGATCACCACGTTCCCGCGTGCCGCGCGGGAGTTCGCGGAGCGTTTCCCGGACCTCGTGGTCAAGCCGGTGTCGGGGGCGCATCCGCAGGATCCGCCGCGTGCGGTGCCGACCAGCAGGGTGGCTCCCGACACGGACTTCTCGGCGGTCGCGTACGGCCCGACGCTGCTTCAGCGACGGATCGCCAAGCGGGCGGACATCCGGCTGACCGTGGTGGGTGAGCGGTTGCTGGCCGCGCGCAAGACCACGTCCCCGGACGCGGATCCGCAGGAGGTGGACGTGCGTTTCGCCGCGCCCGGTCCGCCCTGGGAGCCGGTCGAGGTCCCGGTGCGCACCGCCGACGCCGTTCACACCTATGTACGCCGGGCCGAACTGGCTTACGGCGCCTTCGACTTCGCCGAGGACGCGGACGGGACGTGGTGGTTCCTGGAGTGCAACCAGTCGGGGCAGTTCGGGTTCGTGGAGGTGGAGACGGGACAGCCGATCGCGCGGAGCATCGCCGAGTGGCTGTCCCGTCCCCTTCCCGACGAGCCCGCGGAGCTCGACGGGGCGAGTACCAGGGTGCGCTGAGGGAACGTCAGCGGGAGACGGTCAGTGCGGCCGCGGTCCGGGCAGCAGGGCGGTGCGCTGCCAGCCGTTGCCCGGGGCCCCCGGCCGGTCGTGGCCGGGGCCGGGGCCGTAACCCGGGGACTGCAGGGGCCGCATGACCAGCTCCAGTTCCCTGCTCACGCGTTCGGCTTCGCGGCGGACCTGTGCGGGCACGTCGCCGCACTCCGCGATGAGTCGGTCGTAGATGGGGGAATCCTGGAACACCCGTCAACGTGCCTTTCTTCTCGGCGGCCCCCGGTGCGGGGTCGCGACTGCCGAGTGTAAGCGTCCGTTCGGGGTGAAGTGGGCGTTCCGGGCGGTCAGGCGCCCGTCGTGGAGCCGGGGCGGACGATCATCAGAACGGTGACGGTGGCCCAGAGCAGGTTGAACACCCCGGTGAACATCGCGAGTTGAGTGGCGCTGCTCCGGTCCACGGGCCGGTGTTCGCTCACCTGCCCGAGGAGTTCGTCCTGACGGGGCAGCACGAAGGCGAGGAGCGTTCCGGCGGCCACCGCGGTCAGGGTGATCGAGGCGATGAGCCAGCCGTCGCCCAGGACGCCCATCGCGAGGGCGGTGGCGAGACCGAGGAGGGGCACCGCGATCCCCATACGGGCGTAGACCCGGCAGATGCGGTGGAGCAGCGCGAGGGTCGTGACCGCCTTCCGGTCGGGCCCGTCGCCCTCCCCGGGGGCGGCCCTGCGCACGGCGGGCGGGAACATGCTGGCCGCGACGGTCACGGGACCGACGGCGATGATGGCGGCCAGGACGTGGAGGGACAGCAGGAGCTTCGTCACCGGGGCTCTTTCCTTGGTGTGATCGGCGATGCCGGGCCCACGTTAGGAGTCCGCCCTGCTGATCACCCAGGGGCTGGAACGCCAGGTTCCCACGGGTTCTCGCCAACGGCTGCCACCACTGCCTTGGCGCGCCACCGCCTCGACGTGCCGGTTCCGGGGCGTGGCGGGAATCCGCCTATCGTGGGGTTCATGCACTCCGTGGCGATCCTGGTTCTCGATGGTGTCGTGCCGTTCGACATGGCGGCGCCCCTGCAGGTCTTCGACTGGACCCGGCTGCCCGACGGCCGGAGCCCCTACCGGGTCCGGCTGTGCGCCGAGCGGCCGGAGGTGGCCGCGGACGGCGGTTTCGCCCTGCGCGTCGACCGCGGACTGGAGGCGCTCGCGGACGCCGACACGGTCATCGTCCCGGGCCGCACCGCGCAGGCCCCGCTCTCCCCCGCTGTCCTCGCCGCGCTGCGGCAGGCGGCCGAGGCGGGTACCCGTATCGCCTCGGTCTGCGTGGGCGCCTTCGTGCTGGCGGAGGCCGGGCTGCTGGACGGCCTGCGCGCCACCACGCACTGGGCGGCCGCCGCCGAACTGGCCCGCGCCTTCCCGCTGGTCGACGTGGAGCCGGACGTGCTCTACGTCGACAACGGCCGGATCCTCACCTCGGCCGGCGCCGCCGCCGCGCTGGACATGTGCCTGCACATGATCCGGCGGGATCTGGGCTCTGCCGTGGCCGCGAACGCGGCCCGGATGTCGGTGATGCCCCTGGAACGGGAGGGCGGGCAGGCCCAGTTCATCGTGCACGACCATCCGCCCGTGCCCCGCGGGTCCGCTCTGGAGCCGTTGCTGGAGTGGATCGGGGACAATCTGGCACGTGAGATCACGCTCGGGGCGCTGGCGGCGCGCGCCGGCATGAGCGAGCGCACCTTCAGCCGCCGGTTCCGCGAGCAGACGGGCACCACTCCGCTGCAGTGGCTGCTGCGGGCCCGGGTGCGGCGGGCCCAGTACCTGCTGGAGAACAGCGACCACACGGTCGAACGGATCGCCCAGCAGGCCGGTTTCGGCTCGCCCACGGCGTTCCGTGAGCGGTTCCGCAAGGTGGTGGGCACCACGCCGTACGCCTACCGCTCATCGTTCAACGGGCGGCACGCCACCCCCGCGAACGCCTCGTAGCCGGGGCGTCAGACGGCCAGGGACAGGCCGGGCCCGCCCTCCGCCTCGGGGGTCCGGCCGGGCGCGGTTGCGGCCACGGGGCGGACCAGCAGGGCGTCCGCCCGCGCGATGGCCTCGTCGATGCCGGACGTCGCCATCATGACGCAGAGCGTGTAGCTGACGTCCTCCAGTTCACGCGCCGCGGCCGGCGAGTGCCGCTCCGCCTGCGCGATCCGCAGCGTCGCATACCGCGTCAGCAACTGCCTGACCGTCTTCGGGTCGGGTACGAGCACGAAGCGCCCCTTTCTGGTTTTCGCTGCGTATGCCCCCATCGGGCGCAAGCACTCACCTCCAGCGGCCGTGGGTCCGCAATTGACCGGAATCACTCGCGTCCCCTCCGATGGCACTGGCGAGGAAAGGAGGGGCGTGGCGCCCGCGGCGTCCCTCGGGGGCGGCGGCTGTCAGGCCACCTGGCTGCTGTGCAGGTCCGTGTAGGCCCCGCCGCGGCGCAGCAGTTCCTCATGGGTGCCGACCTCCAGGACCCGGCCCTCCCCCATCACCACGATCCGGTCGGCGCCGCGCACGGTGGACAGCCGGTGCGCCACGACGAACGTGGTGCGCCCGCGCAGCAGCCGGGCGAGGGCCTCCTGCACCAGCGCCTCCGAGCGGGTGTCCAGCGCGGAGGTCGCCTCGTCCAGCACCAGCACCTTGGGGTCCCGTATGAGGGCGCGGGCGATGGCGAGGCGCTGGCGCTGGCCGCCGGACAGCCGGGCGCCGCGTTCCCCGACGAGGGTGTCGAGGCCCTGGGGCAGCCGGTCGACGAACTCCAGCGCGTTGGCGTCGCGCAGCGCGGTCCGTACCGTCTGCTCGTCGGCGTCGTCCATGCCGTAGGCGACGTTTTCCCTGACGGTTCCGTCGAACAGGATGGACTCCTGGGGCACCACGGACAGGAAGCGCCGGTAGGTGCGCAGGTCGAGGCCGGTCATGTCGGTGCCGTCGAGCAGCAGCCGGCCGGAGGTCGGCCGGATGAAGCCGATGACGAGGTTGAGCACCGTGGACTTGCCCGCCCCCGACGCCCCGACGAGCGCGATGGTCTCGCCCGGGGCGACGTCGAGGGTGAAGTCCCGCACGGCGGGGCGCCCGCCGGTGTCGTAGGCGTGGCCGACGCCTTCGAAGGTGATCGCGCCGCGCAGCGCGGTGAGTTCCGCCTTGCCCTCGTTGTCCTCCAGCTCCGGCGCCTGGAGCACCTCTCCGACCGAGCGGACGGACTCCAGCCCCTTGGTGATGACCGGGGCCAGCCCGGCGAGGGTGGTCGTGGAGTTGGTGAGCGTGGTGAGGAACGCGCTGAGCATCACGACGTCGCCGGCGGTGACGCCCCAGACGTCGTAGTACGAGATGAGCGCGGCACCGGCCAGCACGCTCACGCCGACCACGTTGAGCACGACCCAGGCCAGCGATCCGAACCGGCCGTTGACCAGGTCCAGGCGCATCCCGGAGGTGAGCAGCCGGTTCAGGGTGCCGTCCATCCGGCGCAGCGCCTTGCCCTCCAGACCGTGGGCACGGGTGACCGGGATCAGCCGCGTCATCTCGGTGACCCGGGAGGAGAGGGTCTCCACCTCGTGGCGGAAGTGCTCGTTGTGGGTGCGCAGCCGCGCCCTCAGCCGGGCGACGAGCAGTGCCGCCGCCGGCACCACGATCAGGAAGACGGGGAGGAACTCCGGGGTGCGGACGGCGATGATGACGAAACCGCCGGTGAGGACGGTCAGCGCGCCGAGCCCGGTCTCCGCCGTCTGCTGCACCATCTGCTCGACCGTCTCCACGTCCCGGACGACCTTGGCCTGGAGCACACCGGCGCTGACGCGCGAGTGGTAGCCGATGGAGAGCTGCTGCATGCGCGTGCACAGGGCGGAGCGCAGGGCGGTGCCCATGCGGCGGACGCTGCCGTACAGCAGACGGACGTACAGCACGTGCAGCGGGTAGTTGACCAGCAGGATGAACATGATGACGCCGGTGCTGGTCCACAGCCGGGAGATCGGCTGGTGCTGGACGACGGTGTCGATGATGGACGCGGTGATCAGCGGCAGCAGCCACACGGGGCTGTGCTTGACGGTGAAGACGACGACGGCGCCGGCCAGGCGGCCGCGGTCCGCGCGGAACAGGTAGGCGAGGGTGCGGATCGGGTGCTCGCCCCGGTACCGGTGGTCGAGCGGTCGTTCCGGCATGGTCGCCATCGGCGGTGGTCCTCCCCTGTGGGACGTCTGCTCGGCGGTCGTAGAAAGCGCGTACCAGCCTGATCGGGGAGCGGCCGGAAATCCAATAGAAGAAGGTGAACGCATTCAGCAGGCGGGGCACTGAATCGGGTTCGGCCCGCCGCGCGGAGGCCGGCCACCGGGGTTAGCCTGCGCGCAGCCGACCGTTCACAGCGCTTCAGGAGGTATCGATGGGTTCACTCCTCAACCCGTATCTGAGCTTCGACGGGGACGCCCGGCAGGCGATGGAGTTCTACAAGGAGGTCTTCGGAGGTGAGCTGCGCCTCAACACCTTCGGTGACGCGGGGCATCCCGGCGCCGAGGGCTCCGACAAGATCATGCACGGCATGCTGACGACCACCGACGGCTTCACCCTCATGGGCGCGGACTCACCGCCGGGCATGGAGTACGCCTCCGGGAACAACTTCGCCGTGAGCATCAGCGGCGAGGACGAGAGCTCCCTGCGGGGCTACTGGGAGCACCTCTCCGGCGGCGGCTCGGTGTCCGTGCCGCTGGAGATGCAGATGTGGGGCGACGTGTTCGGCATGTGCACCGATCGCTTCGGCGTCCCCTGGATGGTCAACATCAACAAGTCCGAGGGCTGAGCCGGGCCCCGCCTCGACCGGCGCCCACCCGGTCAAGGGCGGCGACCGGACGGCGCCTCTCCCCGGTGACCGGACGGTTGACAGGTCATTTCGGCAGGGATCATCGTTCTGACCCGGA
Source organism: Streptomyces sp. NPDC041124 (assembly GCF_055592385.1). Lineage (NCBI taxonomy): Bacteria > Bacillati > Actinomycetota > Actinomycetes > Kitasatosporales > Streptomycetaceae > Streptomyces > Streptomyces sp. NPDC041124. Next base: position 297,032 of record NZ_JBVIYR010000005.1, on the reverse strand, counting down.
GTGACGCGTCGGCAGGGCGCGCGGGAAACCGGTCCGGCGGCGGGCCGCGGGAGGCGGCGGCATGCGGATCGGACTGCTCGGCACCGGACCCTGGGCGCGGGCGGCTCACGCCCCCGCGCTGAGCGGGCACCGGGACGTGGACTTCGTCGGGATATGGGGCCGTCGCCCCGAGGCCGCCGGGGAACTGGCCGCTCTGCACGGCAGCCGGGCCTATGACGACGTCGACGCGCTGTTCGCCGACGTGGACGCGGTGGCCGTCGCGCTGCCGCCGGCGGTTCAAGCGGGGCTGGCGGTGCGCGCGGCTCGGGCGGGCTGCCACCTGCTGCTCGACAAGCCGCTCGCGCCGACGGTCGAGGAGGGCAGGGCGGTGGTCGGGGCGGCCGAGGAGGCCCGGGTCGCCTCGGTGGTCTTCTTCACCACCCGTTTCCAGCCGGAGCCGGAGGCCTGGATCACCGAACAGGCGCGCGCGGGGGGTTGGTTCACCGGGCGGGCGCAATGGCTCGGGGCGGTGTTCGGGGAGGCGGGCAGTCCCTTCGCCGACTCCCCGTGGCGGCGTGAGAAGGGCGCACTGTGGGACGTCGGCCCGCACGCCCTGTCCGTGCTGCTCCCGGTGCTGGGCGAGCCGCGGCGGGTGACGGCGGCCGCGTACGGGCCCGGCGACACCGTCCATCTCGTCCTCGACCACGCCGGCGGCGCGTCGAGCAGTCTCACCCTGAGCCTGACGGCGCCTCCGGCCGCCGCGGGCGCCATGGTCGAACTGCGGGGCGATGCGGGCGTCACGGTGCTCCCCACGTCCTCGGAGGGAATCGTCCCGGTCCTCGGCCGGGCCGTGGACGCCCTCCTCACCGCGGCCGGCACCGGTGTTCCGCACGTCTGTGACGCCGAGTTCGCCCTCCGGGTGACGCGGGTGCTGGCCGCGGCGGAGACACTGCTGCACCACGGCAGCCGCCCGGCGTGACCCGTCAGGCGACTGCGCAGCGGAACGCTCCGCACGCGCTGTGTGCCGCGGCTTCCCGGACCGACCCAAGCGGCCCTCAAAGGCCGATTGAGTGATCGTGGGGAGTCGACCGCGTCTTCACGTATGCGCAGGTCAACGAGGTCCGGAGGGCAAGTCGGACCGTTGGCGGGGTGCGTCGGCGTCCCTGGCATCGATGGCGCGCCGGTCCCGTCAGTCAGCTGTGAGAGCGCTCTCTGCGTTACTTCCCCGCGTCGGGACGGCAGGGCGCACGGCTTCGCCTTCGACGACGTGACCGACTTCGCCTCGTACATCCAGGACACCGCGCCCACGGGCCTGCGGCTGACCCTCACGCCCTTCTGGAACTGCGGCCGGGCGGGTTTCCCGCGGGCCCGGGAAGGTACCCCGGCATCCAGGAGGCGGCCCTTCACCGCGGTGCCGCGAGCGCTTCCGGATGCACGGCGGGCTCCCGCGTTGAATGGTGAGTATCGGACCCGATGACAGCACCGGGGCCGCAACAGCGATCCGGACCCGAGGAGCCAGAAGATGTCGACGTCCCAGCCCGACGCGTCCCGGCAGCCCGAGGACAGCGCCACCCCGGACAGCCTGCTCCACGCCCGCACCGGCACCGAGGTGTCACCGGAGGACCTGGTTCTCGCCTCCGGCAAGGACATCACCCCGCAGAACCTCGAGTGGGCCAGGCGGAAGCTGGCCGAGGAGGGGCCGGCCGCCCTGGACAAGATCCTCCCCTGACCTTTTCCTCATCCCCGTACGCGGCACGACGGCGCCGCCGGCCCGGTACGCCTTGAGGCGCGGGCCGGCGGCGCCGTCGTGCCGCGTACGGTCGGTCCGGTCAGGTCCCGTCCGCGTCGTCCGGGAGCGCCGTCTCGTCCTCGACGACGTGCATCGCGGCCTCCTCCGCGCCCGCGGCCCCGCCGTCGACGCCCACGTCCGCGGCGACGGTCTCCTTGGTGGTGTCGGTGTGGGCGCCCTCGTCGGGGGCGACCAGCCGTCCCGCCCGGGCGGTACCCGCCTCCGGGTCCACCGGCTCGCCGTCACCGCCGGGCAGGTCACCCACCGCGTCCCCGGCGGGCGCGGACGCGTCGGGCACCTCCTGGGCCAGCCGCTGGTCGAGGGTCTCCCCCTCGTGCTGTTCGGCGGCCGTGGTGCCGTACTTGGTGACGCCGAGCGGCTTCTCCGGCGGCGAGTAGCCCTCGTCGAGGGTGTCGTCGTAGGTCCGCTCGTCGAGGGCGTCCTGCATGTCGAGCGGCGCGGCGTCCTCCTGCTCCTCGTTGCTCCCGGTGGGCTGGTAGGCGTCGTCGGCCATCGGTTCGGAGCCCATGGCGTCCTCCCTGTCACGCTGCGTCGGCACCATTCGTCTGGGTGTCCGGTCCGCGTTTCCCGTCACGCGATCTCTAACCCCGTGCGCCGGACGGTGGAACGGGTCCCGGGGGCGGCCGCAGGGGCGCGCCCGGTACACGCGGCCGGCTCCGTCAGCCGGGCGCCGGGGCGACACGGACCTCCAGGTCACCGATCCGGTGGACGGGCCAGGGCCGGGCGTAGCCGGGCGGGGTGCCGCCGGGCCCGGTGAGCGTGGCGACGGGAAGGCGGGCGGCGGTGCGCAGGATCTCGGCGGGCGTGGTGTTCTCGTTGTTGCCGGAGGTGGCACCGGAGGAACAGCCCGTGTAGTAGCCGATCGGGATGGCCTCGTGCCCGGTGATCAGACAGGGCGGGCGGATGCCGAGCCGGTGGAGTTCACCGGCCGTGCGGGCCCAGTCGCGGCGGCTGTCGACGTTGCGGTCGACGGTGTGCACGAGGACGGTCAGCTGGGCGGCGAGATGGCCGGCCACGGCGAGCGCCACGAGGACCCGGGCGGCCGTCCGCCACGTCCCGCGCGGTGCCGTGATCAGGTACCACAGTGCCTGGGCGACCGGGATCGCGAGCAGGGCGTAGGCGGGCTGGAGGAAGCGGGGCGCCGCGTACTCGATCATGAACAGGTACGGGAGCGCCGCGGTCGTGGCGCAGGCCAGCGGTACCAGGGTGCGCAGGGTGCGGCGGGCCCGCACGGCGACGACCAGGCCGAGGACGGCGAGCAGCGGCAGGACGAACCACCACAGGGTGATCACCGGGTGCGGCATCGACCCGGTGCACGGACGGCACAGGGCCCGCCCGCCCAGGCTGCGCAGTTGGTCGTCGACGGCGACGTGCCAGCCGAGTCCGCCCTGGATGCGGGACGCCTCGGCCAGTCGCTCGGCGAGGCCTCCGAAGGCGGTGTACGCCTCGGTCACCCACTGCGCTCCGCCCGCCGCCAGGCCGCCCGCCAGGGCCAGCAGGGAGCGCCGGTGCCGGCCCGCCAGGGCGAGGGCGAGGAGCGGGATCACCACCCAGACGGCGTCGGTGGGACGCATCCAGGCCATCAGGGCTGTCCCCGCCACCACGGCCCACAGCGGGCCCGCGGAGGAGGGCTCCGCGCGGTGGCGCAGGAAGCCGCCGACGGCGATCAGCGCGCCGACGGCCACCCAGTAGTTGGGCATGGCCTGCGGGCCGTAGAAGAGGGTCACCCACAGGGAGGCGAAGAAGGCTCCCGCGGTGACCAGGATCCGGGTCGGGAACAGGCCCCGCCAGACGCACAGGGCCAGGTACAGGGCGAGGCCGGAGAGCAGGGCGAGGTAGACGCGCAGCAGGGCGGTGGACTCGGACCACGACGCGACGGGAGCCACGAGCAGGGACACGCCCCGGGACCGGGGGGCGCTGAAGAAGGCGGACGGATGGTGGGAGGTGACCTGGCTGGTGTAGACGATCTCGTCCCAGCCGAGGCCCAGCACGGGGCGGACCAGGACGAGTTGGGCGAGGACGAAGACGGCGGCAAGCACCGCGAGCGGCCTGCTGCCGTGGGCCCTGCCGGAGCCGTCCGGCTCGGACCGCTGCTCGCGGCGCCGTGCCGCGGCGAGGAGGGCGCCGGCGCCGTCGGTCATCGTCCGTCCTTCGTTCTCGCGTGTCATGGGTGCCGGGTTCCGCGCGCCGCGGGACCGGGGGCGGGCGGATCCGGCCGGGTTGTCGAAGATCACGGCCAACCTAACCCGGGCGTAAGGGGCACGCAGCGCGATATACGGCCAACCGTCCCGTGCGCCTCCGGAGCGGCGGTGCGCTCAGCTCCCGCGCCCCAGTTCGCCGAGGTCGGTCACGACCCGGTCGGCACCGTGCGCGTACAGCGCGTCGGCCCGGCCGGCCCGGTCCACGCCGACGACGTATCCGAAGCCCCCGGCGCGGCCCGCGTCCATGCCGGCGAGCGCGTCCTCGAAGACGGCGGCGCGGAAGGGCGCCACACCCAGTTCCCGGGCGGCGGCGAGGAAGGTGTCCGGGGCGGGCTTCCCGGGCAGGCCGCGCTCGGCTGCGACCACTCCGTCGATCCGGACGTCGAAGAGGTCCTCGGCGCCGATGGACCGCAGCACGTCACGGCAGTTGGCGCTGGAGGAGACGATCGCGGTGCGCAGTCCCCGTGCGCGGACCGCCTCGATGTAGCGCAGGGTGCCGTCGTAGGCCGCGACGCCGTCGGTGCGGATCCGCTCCAGCAGCAGCTCGTTCTTGCGGTTGCCGAGGCCGTGGACGGTGCGGGAGCCCGGCGGGTCGTCGGGCCCGCCCTCGGGCAGGACGATGGCACGGGAGGCGAGGAAGGCGCGTACGCCGTCGGCGCGGGGCAGACCGTCGACGTACGCGTCGTAGTCGGCTGCGGTGAAGGGTCGGAAGGCGTCGCCGTCCCGCTCGCGCAGGAAGGCGTCGAACAGCTCCTTCCAGGCGGCCGCGTGGACGTCGGCCGTCCTGGTGACGACGCCGTCGAGGTCGAAGAGGCAGGCGAGGACGCCGTCGGGAAGGCCCAGATCCGTCATACGGGACATGGTCCCCCCTTCCGCGGCGGACAGCGGGCGGCCCGTGCGCCCGGCGGCGGGGATGTCCACTGCCCGAGTGACACACTCGTGGGTGTGGCGCTGACCTTCGACGACCTCCTGAGCCGTGCCCGCTCCCTCCCCCAGGGCGGCCGGCGCGCGATCCTCGGCATCGCCGGCAGTCCGGGCGCGGGCAAGTCCACGCTCGCCGGGCATCTGGTCCGGGAGCTGAACGGCTCCGGCGAGCCGTGGGCGGCGCACGTCCCCATGGACGGCTTCCACCTCGCCGACGCCGAACTCGACCGGCTGGGCCGCCGGGACCGCAAGGGAGCCCCGGACACCTTCGACGCCGCCGGGTACGCGGCGCTGCTGGAGCGGCTGCGCGAGGAGGCGTACGACGACGACGTGTACGCCCCCGGCTTCGAGCGGACGCTGGAGCAGCCCCTGGCCGGAGCCGTGCCGGTGCCGGCGGCCGCCCGGCTGGTGGTGACCGAGGGCAACTACCTGCTGCTGGACACCGGCCCCTGGGCCCGGGTCCGGCCGCGGCTGGACGAGGTGTGGTTCTGCGCGCTGGACGAGGAGGAGCGGCTGCGCCGTCTGGTCGCCCGGCACGTGGAGTTCGGCAAGAGCCGCGAGGAGGCGGTGGCCTGGGTCGAGCGCTCCGACCGGCGCAACGCCGAACTGGTCGCCCCGACGCGGGCCCGGGCCGATCTCGTGGTGCCCGCCTCCGCCCTGCCGGGCACGTCCCGGCCGGCGGAACGGGCCGGATTCGGTACGGCGGGCTGACGCGGGTTCTCCCGCCTGATCGGAGCGAGCACGGTGGAGGCCGCCGCCGCGATGCGCCGACTCGCCTGTGTCAGCGGGCTGTCGGGTGGACCCGCGCCCCTGGAAGGCGGGCGGTGCTCCGGCGGCCGGTGGCCGGCGCCCGGAACGTGCCGCGTCCACAGGTCACGTGAGACCCGGTGCGCAAGCAGGTCAGCCCTGCCCCGCCGCGGCGCGCTGGAAGCCGTCCGCGCTCACGTGCGGCATCACGCTGCTGGCCACGCGGTAACGGCCGTTGGGGAGTTCCGCGGACCGGCGCACGTGCACGGCGAGCGGCCCCGCCCACTCGTAGCCGTGGCGAGCGGCGTGCCGGGCGAGCCGGTCGGTGAGCAACTGGCCCACGCGGCTGCCCCGGCGCGTGAGTTCCTCGTGGACCGGGCCGGAGAGTTCCACGTCATAGGCGTTGGGCACCATCACCCTGCCCGCGCGGCACACCACCGCGTTGCTGTCGCACTCGCGCCGCAGCGCGTCCACGAGTTCGACCCGGTCCCGGCCGGACACCCGCGCCCACAGCGCCTCCCATCGGTTCTCCAGTGTCTTTTCCATCGCGCTCAGGGCGCTCATGCCTTCACCTGCCGAAACGTGGTCGGGTCGGGGACGGGTGGGTGCCGTGGGGAGTGGCGCTCGCAGCGGGCCGCCGGGGCGGGGTCCGCGCGGACACTCCCCACCGGTCGTCTACTGTTCGTCGAAGTCGTCCGGCCGGATCTCGGCCTCTTCCAGCGCCTCGCGCATCGTGCGGCCGGTGCCGCCCTGCGCACGCGTCTCACGCCCTTCGCGCTGCTCGATGGTCTCGTCGGTGTCCCGGGTCTTCGGCCGGTTCTCCTCGGGGACGGTCATGTCCGCTGGCTCCTCGGGTGTCCTGGGGTTCGCCTGTTGCGCTGTATCGGCGGGTTCCCTGAGGAAGCGTGGATATCCCCCGCCGGTCGAGCCGGTGTGCTCCGGCGGGAAACGTGGCCGCCACGGCGTGTGGGCTATGTTGAACCCTCGTGGGAGACGAAGGAGGCACACCGGTGCCATCGCCGCAGCGGGCACGCGCACAGGCATCCGCGATCACCTCGGGAAAAGCGGGCCAGGACTCGGAGTTGTCCCCCACGGCCCAGCTCCGCACCCTGTTCGACCGTCCCCGCCTCTCCCCCGGCCAGCGGCGTATCGCCCAGTACCTGATCGAGCACATCGCCGAGGCGGCGTTCCTGTCGATCACGGATCTCGCGGACCGGGTCGGGGTGAGCCAGCCCTCGGTGACCCGGTTCGCCTCGGCGGTCGGTTTCAGCGGCTACCCCGCCCTGCGGGAGAAGCTCCAGTCGATCACGCTCGGTATCCGGGCCGGCGGCCCCGCCGAGGAGGTCCGGGGCAACGAACTCCAGGCGGCGGTCGACGCGGAGATCGAGAACCTGGAGAACCTGCGGCGGGACTTCGCCGACGCCGACCGGTTCATCGAGGTGGGCCGCCGGCTGTCGGCCTCGACACCGCTGACCGTGCTGGGTCTGCGCATCTCCGTCTCCCTGGCCGAGTACTTCGCCTACGCCGCCCGCCGTATCCACCCGGACGTGCGGCTGGTGACGCGGGGCGGCAGCGTCGCCTACGACGCGCTGCTGCAGTCGCGGGAAGCGGGCGGCACCTGGGTGCTGGCGTTCTCCATGCCACGGCACGCGCAGGAGACCCTGACGGCGGTGCGGGTCGCGCGCAGCGCGGGGCTGAAGGTCGCGCTGATCACCGATCTGGCGCTCGGCCCGGTCGCGGACGAGGCCGATGTCACCTTCGCCACGGGGACCGGTTCGCGGCTGGTCTTCGACTCATACGCTGCTCCGGGCGTGATGTGCGCGGCGCTGCTGCAGGCCATGACCGACGCGGACCCGGAGCGGACGCGGGCGCGGCTCGACGAGTACGAACACGTGGCCGACGAGCACCACTTCTTCCTCAGGGACTGAAGCGAGTTCTTCCTCAGGGACTGAAGCGAGCGAGTACAGCCCGCGGCGGCGCGCGGACGCCCTGTTCCAGGCGGGCATGAATGTTTTCATACGTCTTGCAAAGACGATGGCATATATAAATACTGCTCACGCGGACCGGCAGCCCCCGGACCGCCTTACCGCATCCTCGTCCTCACCCGCTCCGCCCGGAAAGCCGACGGTCCGCCCATGCGCTGCCAGTACCACTCGCCGCGGATGACAACGGTCCCGACCGGGCGCCTGAGCGAACACCCGGACCCGCCGGCACCTACCCGCTCCGGCGACCAGGGTGTTCGGCCGGGCTTCCCCTGCCCGGCCACTCGTGGCGGCCCCGGTCATCCCCTAGACCGGGGCCGCCCCACCCCGTCGTCCACCCCAGCGGCACCGCACACCCGGAAGCAATGATCATGCCCCTGATGTCCACGCGCCCCGGTCCCGACTGGCCCTGCCAGGTCAAGACCCCCGGCAGCTACGACTGGGAACGCTCGGCGGCCAGGTGGCTGCGCGAGCTGGTGCCCGCGCGCTACGCGAGCTACCCGGCGTTCGTCCGGCACCCCGTTCTGCTGGCCCGGCACGCCCAGATACAGGTCGAGCACGAGATCCGGGTGGCCCGCACCGCCCTGCAGACCGCCCGGGCTGACCTGCCGCGGGCGGGACTGCACGAAGGGGTCATCGAGCACACCATCAAGCTCTACGCCGCCGAGATCATGCAGCTCCAGCACATCGCCCGCAGCGTGCGGGCGGTGACCCGGGCCCTGGCCGACAACGGCCGCTGACCGCGCCAGGACCCCGGGCCGCCCCACACTCCGGCCCGTCCGGAACCACGAGGAACGAGCCGGTCAACGAACCGGCAGGGGTGTGCGATGCTCGTCGCGTGAAGAGCGAGCCCGTCGTCCCGATGGGGTCCGGTTCCGCACCGGACCTGGTGGAACTGGCCAGGGTCGTCGCCCAGCAGCGCGCCGAACTGGACCGGCTGCGCGAGCAGGCCGCGGTCTCGGCCGTCGTGGAGCGCGCCAAGGGCGCCGTGATGGCCCTGACCGGCTGCTCCGCGGACACCGCCGGCGAGACCCTGCTCCAGCGCGCCAAGGCCGCCCGCCGCACCCTGCTCGAGGAGTGCTGGATCGCCCTCGGCGAGCTGACGCCGGTCCGCTCCGGCCCCCCGGGACCGGGCGGCGAAAGCGCGGACCTCCCCGGGGCCGACCCCGCCGCGGCACCGTCCGTGCCCGACCACGTCGCCGACGCCCTGCGCCGCCTCGCCCGCTCCCTCGTACACGTCGACACCCACCAGGATCTGGCCCGCTGCCTGCTGGAGCACCTCGGTCCCGAGCTGGACGCGGACTCCGTCATGGTCTACGTCCGCCGGGCCGGCGGAGGTCTCGAACTGCTCGGGCACGCCGGGATCGACGAACGGCTGGCGGACCGACTGCGCCAGGTGCCCCCCTTCAGCGGTGTCGCCGTGCTGGACGCCCTGGAGGCCGGTGAACCCCGCTGGCTGGAGGACCTCGCCGAGGACAGCGCGCGGTACCTGCTGATCGGCGAACCACCCGAGCGGTGGCGGTCCCGGGCATGGCTGCCGCTGCCCGCCGGGGACGGCTCCGAGGCCTGCGTCGGGGTGCTGCGCGGCCGGCCCGGCCCCTTCACCGCCCACGACCGGGTCCACCTGCGGGGCGTCGTGCGGCTCTGCGCCGGGCGGCTGCGGACGTTCGCCTCCTTGCCCGAACCGGCGTCCGACGCGCCCTTGGACGCCGTCCAGGCGCTGTTCGCCGCGCTGCCGGTCGCGGCGATGCTGCTGACCCCGCTGCGCGGCCCCTCCGGCTGCGCCGAGGACTTCCGGGTCGACGCCGCGACGGCGCAGGCGGCCGACCTCCTGGGCCGCACCGCCGGCGACCCGGCCGGCCGGCGGCTGCTGGAGGTGTGGCCCGACCTGACGGACACGCCGGTGTGGCCGGGCTGCCTGGACACCCTGGCGAGCGGGCGTACGTACGAGAGCGAGCCGTTCGCCCACCAGGAGACGGTGGACGGTGCCGCCGAACTCTCCACCTACTCCGTACGAGTGACACGGCTGGAGGACGCGCTGGTCGTGACCTGGGTCCGGCACGCCTCCTCCGACCGCCAGGAACAGCGGCTCGCCGTGCTGCAGCGGCTGGGCAACCTCGGCTGGGCGAACTGGAACCTGGTCACGGACGAGGCGTCCTGGTCGTCACAGGTCTTCGCGATCCTCGACCGGGACCCGGCGGACGGCCCGATCCCGCTCGCGGGCCTGCCCCGGCTCGCGGTCCGCGACGACCGGTCCGAGCTCAGCCGGGCCGTGGGGACGCTGGTCCGCGGGGGGCAGCCGTTCGACGTCTCCTTCCGGGTGCGCGGCGCGCGCGGTGTCCGTCATCTGCGCCTGGTCGCCGAGGTGGTGGCCGACGCGCACGGCACGCCCGCCGAGGTGCACGGCATCGTCCAGGACCTGACCGCGCGGCGGCGGGCCGAACTCGCCCTGGTCGAGAGCGAGCGGGCGATCCTCACCCAGCACGACGTCCTGCAGTCCGAGCGCACCCTGGTCGCCCGCCTGCAGAACGCCCTGCTGCCCCTGCCGGAGCGTCCGGTGGACCTCGCCGGGCTGCGCGTCGAAGTCGCCTACCTGCCCTCCCAGTCCGGCATACAGGTCGGCGGCGACTGGTTCAGCGCCATCGAACTGCCGGGCGGGGACGCCCTGTTCGTCGTCGGCGACGTCGCCGGACACGGCGTGGGCGCCGTCGCCACCATGGCGCTGCTGCGGTTCACCGCGAAGGGCATGGTGATCACCGGCTCCTCGCTGACCGGTGCGCTCGCCCGGCTCAACACCCTGCTGCTGCACTCGCGGGACACCCACGGCACGGCCACCATGGTGCTGGCCCGCTACCGGCCCCGGGACCGGCGGCTGCTCTGGGCCCAGGCGGGTCACACCCCGCCCCTGCTGACGCGCGGCGGCGAGGTCACCTATCTGCGCCGGCCCCCCGGCACGCTGCTCGGCGCCACCGCCGCTCCGCACTTCGAAGAGGCCGAGTGCCGGCTCGAACCGGGCGACCGGGTCCTGCTGTACACGGACGGTTTGGTGGAGCGGCCCCCGGAGATCATCGACGCGGGGCTCGAGCGGCTCGCGCGGACCCTCGCGGCCGCACCCGGCGGCAGGCCGGGGCCCGGTTCCCTGACCGCGCTCCTGGAGTCGATGCTGGAGGACGAACGCCGCGACGACGTGTGCGTCCTGGACATCCGGGTGCCGAAGACGTCCCGCGGGTCCGGCCCGGCGGGCCCTGCCGAAGGAGTCCGGCGGCACCGGTAGGCGCCGTGGGCGGCGTCCGGCAGGCCCCGGGAGGACACCGACCCGGCGTGGTGCGGTGCGCGCCGGACGGGACCGCCGCCGGGCCCCGCGTCTCCGGCACGGTCCGCCGGGACGGCTCCCGCGGACCGTGGTTCAGTTCACCACCTCGCCCGTACGCGACTCCAGTGCCAGCCGGGTGTCGTCGCCGTAGACGCCCGTCTCGTCACCCCTGATGCCGTACCAGAGCTGGAAGCGGGCGACGGCGGCGGAGAGGGTGGCGTCGTAGCGGCCGTCGGTGGAGCCGGCCCGGTAGACGTCCGGGATGCGCAGCAGCCGCTCCTGGAGTTCGCTCACCTCGGGTCCCGAGTCCCCCTCCTGGAGGAAACCCCGGTCGGCCGGGGGGCGTGGCGCCGGGGTGGCCGGCGCGGGGGCGGGGGCCGCGGGGTCGTCCGCGGTCCGGTCCGTGACGAGGAGCGCACCGCCGCATCCGATCAGCACGGCGGCGGCGACGGCGAGTGCCGGCCCTGCGCGGCGCGTCCCCGGGGGGCGCGAGGCGGCCTTCGGCGGCGGGCCGACGGGAACGGGCGGCAGTTCCTGGGTCATGTCCTGCGCACCGGGCGGCAGCCGCGCCGCTTCGCAGCCGCCCCGCTCCCCCTCCTCGAACTCCCGGAACAGCTCCGCGAGCGCGTCGGTGCGGCGCGGGCGCAGCACGCGGATGGGTTCCAGGGGCGGCCGCTCGTGCGGCCGGCCGGGCTCGGACGGTGTCGTCACGTCGCTCTCCTTCCGTGCCGTGCGGGGGACTTGAGCGCCCACGGGAGGAGATACGCGACGAGGGGCCCGCGGGTTCAGCCGCCCGTTCCGGCGGTGTCGCGGAGGAAACCGCGCAGGGACGTCACCATCGCCGACACGAACGCCTCCCGGCCCTCGTCGTCGAGGGCGTCGAGGGAGAGGTAGGGGTTGAGGTCCTCCAGCTCGACCAGCAGCAGTTCGCCGCCTCGGGCGCGGCAGGCGTCGACGCGCTGGATGCCGTGGGCGAGGGTGTTCCACTCGATGAATCCCCGGGCGAAGTCCAGGTCGTCCGCGGTGGGCCGATAGGGCTCCAACTGCCAGCGCCGCCCGGGGTCGGGGGTGTGGAGGGCGTACTGGAAGGAGTGGTCGACGTAGTAGAAGGAGACCTCGTAGGCGAAGTCGATGTGCGGCTGCACCAGGACGTCGTCGTCGGTGAGGCCGCGCACCTCGTCGGCGCGGACGACGCGCAGACCTGCCGAGTCGGCGCCGAGCCGGGGCTTGACCACGTACCGCTCCGCCGCGGGCAGCAGGTCCACGTCCTCGGGCCGGCCGACGGTGGGGATCACCGGCCGGCCGGCCGCGCTCAGGTCGAGCAGGTACTGCTTGCCGGCCATGTCGCCCCGGCCGGTGAGCGGGTTGTAGACGGGGGTGCCGTCGGCGAGGGCCCGCGCGCGGAAGGCGTCGTAGGCGTCCGGGTACCCCAGGACCGGGCCGCTGTTGCGGACCACGACCGCGTCGAAGCCGTCCATCAGGGCGGCGGCGTCGCGCGGGTGGCACAGGGCCAGGTCGACGTGCTCGCGCAGCCGGGAGGTCAGGAAGATGTCCTCGTCGCCGTAGCGGCGCCCGCGGGCCGGGTAGGCCAGGTCGGTGACGTAGAGGACGCGGGGACGGGCGGGCGGCATGCTGCTCCTCGGGGACGGCGGGTGCCCGATCATAGGCACGGCCTGCGACGCGGCGCCGCGACGGTACTGAGTTCCGTGCCGGGAGGGGCACCGAGTGCCATCGGGGATTCACCGGTGCTACGTTCCGTGCATGAGCTCCAGCGGTGCGGCTCCCGGCCGCGGTGACAAGGCCGAGAAACCGACGATGCGGGACGCCCTGGTGGCGGCGGCCTTCCGGCTGTTCCTGGAGCGGGGCTTCGAACAGACCACGGTGGACGACATCGTGGCGCTCGCCGGGGTGGGGCGGCGGTCCTTCTTCCGTTACTTCCCCTCCAAGGAGGACGTGGTCTTCCCCGACCACGAGCGGTGCCTGGCCGACATGACGGCCTTCCTCGCCGCCGGCCCCGCCGACGCCGATCCGGTGCGCCGGGTCTGCGACGCGGCCCGGCTGGTGCTGCTGATGTACGCCGAGAACCCGGCGTTCTCCGTGCAGCGCTACCGGCTCACCCGGCAGGTGCCGGGGCTGCGGCAGTACGAGCTGTCCGTGGTCTGGCGCTACGAGCGGGCCCTGGCGGGATATCTGCGGGCCCGGTTCGGCGGCCTGCGGGACGGCGCCCTGCGGGCCGACGTGATCGCGGCGGCCGTGGTCGCGGCACACAACAACGCGCTGCGCTCCTGGCTGCGTTCGGACGGCAGGGGGGACGCGGAGGCGGCGGTCGACCATGCGCTCGGGCATGTGCGGGCGTCGTTCGACGCCGAGCCGGCACCCGCCGTGACGCAGGGACCCGAGGACGTGGTGGTGGTCGTCTCGCGGCGCGGGGCACCGCTGTGGCGGGTGGTGCAGGAGCTGGAGTCCGCACTCGGCCGTGACTGAGCCGGGCGGCCTCCCCTCGTCATTCGAGGGTACGGAGTGCCTTTACGAGTGGCACTCAGTGCCATACCCTGTGGCTGTGCGCGGCGGCACCGCAGACCGGGCACGTGCGTGCCCGGGCGACCCGCACGCGGCATTTCCGGCCCCAGCGCAGGGAGTTGACCAACGTGTATCACCACTCAGGAAGCGTCGCTCAGCAGGCAGCCGGCTCCGCGACGGGCGTCCTCGAAGCACGAGGCACCGACCGCACGGAGGCCATGGTCTATCAGCGCTGCACCTGGTGCGGCACCGCCATGTACCACCGGCTGCTGTGCCCGGTGTGTCAGGGCAGCGAGCTGCGTACGGAGCACAGCGAGGGCGTCGGCACGGTCCGCCACTCCACGGTGCTGCACCGCAACACCCCCGCGGCCCGCAACATCTCGCTGATCGAGATGGCCGAGGGATTCGTGGTGCGGGGCCGGGTGATGGGTCCGCCCATCGGCATTCACAGCGGTGACCGGGTCCGGCTGTCGACGGCCCAGGACCCGGTACGCGGCGAGCCGGTCTTCCAGCTGGTCGACGAGCCGTTCCGGGCCTGGACCTGACGGGCCGCCGGGCCCGGACGCCCGGCCCTAGAGCGTGATGCGGATGCCCACCGTGCCGTCGTGGCCCCGGCGCAGGCGACTGCCGAGGAGCGTCAGCCGGCCCAGGAGGCCGTACTTGCGCGCCAGCAGCCGCCGGTAGCGTGCGGTGGTGGCCGGGTCGCAGATCTCCGCGGTGGCGGGGACCTGGTCACCGGTCGGCCTGCCGCGTACGTCGCACGGTCCGACGAGGACGTCACCGCGGGCGCGGATGCGCTTCACCTTCCAGGAGTCGGCGACGGTCCACACCCCGAGCGCGTCACCGTCCCGCACCACCCACACCGGCGTGGGCACGGGCGTGCCGTTCCTGCGGTAGCTGGTGACCAACAGGTACTTCCCGGCCCCGAGCCGGTCGAGCGACGCTTCGTCCATGCGGCGCAGTCTAGGCGTCCGGGCGGCGGGCGACGAAGACGAACTCCCGCCCCGGGCGGTCCGGGGCGTCCCCCACCCGCTCCAGCTCGTAACCGTGTGCGGCGAGGTCCGCCTCGATCTCTTCCCGCTCACGGAAACGCAGTGTCGACTCCGACGTCAGCACCGTCCCGTCCACGGCGAACACGTAGGTCGTACGGAAGGTCACCAGCGGGCCGTCCACGCCGGTCACCTGGTGCCAGGTCTCGACCGGGCCGGCGCCGGGTACGTCCGCGCTGCGATACGACCGCTCCCTGGTCCACGTCTCCCAGGCCCGCCGGGCCGGATCCCGGGTCTCGAACACCAGCCGTCCGCCGGGCCGCAGGGCCCTGCGGGCGGCCGCGAGGGTGTGGTGCCAGGCGTCCGGAGCGGCCACGGCCTGGGCGACGTTCGCCGTCATGGTCGCCAGGTCGGCCTCCAGCGGGGGCAGGACTCCCGCGTCGCCCTCGATCCAGCGGACCCGTGCGGCACCCGGCTTGTTCCGGGCCACGTCGAGGGAGGCCCCGGCCGGATCGACGCCGACCACCTCGATCCCGCGGTCGGCCAGGAGCAGGGCGAACACCCCCGTCCCGCACCCGATGTCCAGCACCCGCCGGGCTCCGGACTCCTCCGCCATGCGCAGGTACGCGTCGAGGTCGGAGCGGTCGGGGTCGAGCGGGTCGTAGAGCGCGGCGAGGCGTGGGTGGGTGAAGCTGTCGTCAGCCACGGGCGGCACCCGCCCGGTCCACGGCCCCCGCCATCCGCCGCACCGCCTCCGCGATCACCTCGGGCGAGGCCGCCAGGTTGAGGCGGGCGTGCCCGGCGCCGCCCGTGCCGAAGGGGAGGCCGGAGTTGAGGGCCACGCGGCCGTGCCGGAGGAAGCCCTCGGCCGGGTCGCCGCCGAGGCCGAGGGCCCGGCAGTCGAGCCAGGCGAGGTAGGTGGCGTCCCCGGGGCGGTACCGGACGGCGGGCAGGTGTTCGGCCAGGAGTCCGGCGAGCAGCCGTCGGTTGGTGTCCAGTCCGGCGAGCAGGGAGTCCAGCCACGGCGTGCCGTCGTGCAGGGCCGCGGTGTGGGCGAGGACGCCGACATGGCTCGCACCGTGGCCGGCCTCCTCGGGCATCCGGGCCAGGTCGTCCGCCGCGTCGGCCCCGGCGACGGCGAGGGCCGCCTTGAGCCCGGGCAGGTTCCACGCCTTCGACGCCGACATGAGGGACAGGCCGCGCTCACCGCCCGGCACGCTCAGGTACGGCACGAAGCGCGTCTTCCCGAGAACCAGGGGCGCGTGGATCTCGTCGGCGACGACCCGCACGCCGTACCGCTCGGCGAGGGCGGCGACGGCGGTCAGCTCGTCCGCGGTGTGCACCGTGCCGGTCGGGTTGTGCGGGCTGCACAGCAGGTAGGCGGCCCGACGCCGGCCGGTCGTCACACGCCGGAAGGAGTCCTCCAGGACGTCGAGGTCGATGCGCCCGTCGGACCCCAGCGGCGCTTGGACCGGTTCACGGTCCGCGTGCCGGACGAAGTCGTGGAAGGGCGGGTACACGGGCGGGTTGACCACGACGGCATCGCCGTGCCCGGTGACCAGTTTGAGCATCTCCACCACGCCCAGCATGACGTCGGGCACGATCGCGGTGTGCTCCACGGCCAGGCCGTCCCAGCCCCATCGCTTGCCGGCGAAGACGGCCAGCGCCTCGGCGTAGGCGCTGCCGACGGGATAGCCGGTGTCGCCGAGTTCCATGGCCTCGGTGACCGCGCGCACGACCGGTTCGGCGAGCGGCACGTCCATCTCGGCCACCCACAGCGGCAGCACGTCCTCGGGATAGGTGCGCCACTTCATGCTGGTGCGGCGCCGCAGACGGTCGAGGGTGAGAGCGTGCAGGGGGTTGGGTTCACCGGACTTCTCGTGCGGGATCGTGGTCATGGGCTCACGATAGGCAGCCGTGTCGGGAGCGGGCACCCGCATCGCTCCGCGGCCGCGGTCGCCTCGCCGGGAATCACCTCCGCGCTGAACGCACGGCGCGCCGGGTCCGTATGGACGGAGGGCACCCGACTCCGGGGAGGCCCCGCGGTGTTCGCACCGTGCCGCAGAGGTTCTGGAGCCATGCATGAGGCACGCACGACGACGGGTGGTCCGGCGAGTGACACGGCTGGCGGCCGTCGGCGGACTCCTCCTGGGGGCCACGATGGTCACCCGCGCCGTCGCCGCTGAACCCCAGGTGCCCGACGCGGTCCCGTTCTCCACCGCCGAGGAGACGTCGCTCGGGCCGGGCGCCGGCCTGGTGTCCCGGCTGGGCACGTCCCGAACCGCGGGCAGCTGGACGGACGCCGGGGGCAGGACGGTGGTCGCGGTCACCGACGAGGAGGCGGCGGCCGAGGTGCGCGAGGCGGGCGCGGAGGCGAGGATGGTCCGCCACAGCATGGACGACTTCACGTCCGCGACGCGAAGGCTGAGTTCGGCGCCGCGGGTGCCCGGAACCGCGTGGGTCATGGACTACCGGTCCAACGAGGTGGTGGTCCGGGGCGACTCCACGGTGTCCGCGGACGACTGGTCCGAGCTGACCGAAGTGGCCGACGGCATCGGCGCCTTCGTGCGTATGGAACGGACCGAGGGCACCTTCACCACCCGCCTCAACGGCGCCCGGCCCATTCTGTCGACGGCCGGCCGCTGCTCGGCGGGCTTCAACGTCACTGACGGCGACAAAGAGTTCATCCTCACGGCCGGGCACTGCGGGCCCGAGGGGTCGGTGTGGTTCGCCGACAACGGCGGCAAGCAGGAGGTCGGCACCACGATCGGTGGCAGCTTCCCCGGGGACGACTACTCGCTGATCGAGTACGCCGGCGGCCGGGCGGGCGAGGGAGCCGGCGTGGTGGCGATCGGCGACGGCAAGGGCGTGCGGATCACGGGGGTGGCGGATCCGACGGTCGGGCAGCGGATCTTCCGCAGTGGCAGCACCAGCGGACTGCGCGACGGCGAGGTGACCGCGCTCAACGCGACGGTGAACTACCCGGAGGGCACGGTCAGCGGTCTCATCGAGTCCGATGTGTGCGCGGAACCGGGCGACAGCGGCGGCCCGATGTTCTCCGAGGGGATCGCGCTCGGTGTCACCTCCGGTGGCAGCGGTGACTGCCGCACGGGCGGTACGACGTTCTTCCAGCCGCTGACGAAGGCGCTGGCGGATCTCGACGTCCGGCTCATCGTGGCACCCGGGGCCGACGGTGGCGCGGCCGCGCCGTCCCCGGCGCCGTCGGAGGCCGGGACGGCCCCGGACGCCGCCTCCCCGGGCCCGTCGACACCGGTGCGGGGCATCGTCCCGGACCCGTCGACGCTGCTGTCCCGGCTGGCCGACCCGCGAAACGCCGGGCCGGGTCTGCTGGTGATCGGGGGCAGCCTGGTCGCCCTGGTCGCTTCGCGGTGGATACGGGCGGAACAGGACCGCAAGGCGTACCGGCGTCACTACTCGGCGACCTGGGGCTGAGGCCCGGCGGGAGACGACCGCCCGCGAAGCCGGGAGGAACGCGGGCGGTGCGAGGGGGGGCACCCATCCGCTCATGGGTGCCCTGCCGACGGGTGGCGCCGGGGCCGCCTACGGATCGCTCAGGCGGCCCTGGCCGGCTGCGGAAGAGCCGAGGCCCACTCCTGGACCAGGCGCTGGTACTCCTCGCGCTGTTCGACGCTGAGTGTCCCGCCCGACCGGAGCCAGAGGGCCCGGATCTCCTCGTTGACCTCGGCAGCCAATCGCTCGGAAGACGGTTCAACACTGGTGGACATGCCGTGAAGCATACGGCGCCCGACGTGAAGACGCTGTGAGTAATCGCACGCGCATCGGACATTTCGGACAGTGTCACTGATCACGTCCATCTGCCGTATCTGCCGTGGAAGGTGGGCGAGTTCACACCGACGTCGTCGTCCCCGGGCCCGTGCGCGGGACCGGGGACGACGGGGCGGGGCGGGATCAGGTGCCCGGCTTGCGGCCGTACACGTAGACGTCGTCGCCCTTCTTCAGCAGCGACCAGTACTTCTTGGCGGCGGTCCTGGTCATGTTGACGCAGCCGTGCGAGCCGGGCGGGTTCCACATGCTCACGCCGACCGAGTGGAAGGCCTGCCCGCCGTCGAAGAACTGGCTGTAGGGCATCGGCACGTCGTAGATCGTCGAGACGTGGTCGATGTTGCGCCAGTAGACCTTCTTCAGGCCGGTGCGGGTCTCGTAGCCGTTGCGCCCCGTGCGCACGGGGACGGGTCCGTAGACGAGCTTCTTGCCGTCCTGGATCCAGCTGAGCTGGAGCGTGAGGTTCACGCAGGCGATCCGGCCCTTGTTGGTGGGGCACTTGCCGGCCTTGTTCGGGGTCTTCCCGACGGCCTTCTGCTTGTTCATGAGGTCCATCACGCCCCAGGTGACGGGACCGGCGTACCCGATGTTCGGCTTGATGCCGTGCGTGTTCTGGAACGCCCGGACGGCCTTGCAGTCGGCGGCGGACTGCCTGCCGTCGACCGGACGGCCGAGGAACTTCTCCACCTTCTTCTGGTAAGGGCCCGTCGACGTGGTACAGCTCGCCGCCTGCGCCTCGGTCGCACCGAGTGCGATGGTCAGCGGAGCCACCAGCGCGGTGACGCCGAGGACGACGACACTCCGTCTACGCATGTCCCCCATGGTCCGTCCTGCCTTTCCGCAGCGGGTGTGCGCATGGCCTGCGCACTCTGCCAGGTAGACGACTCATCGGGAAAATCGGTTGTACCGTCCGGACCCTCCGCAACCGAACGGTGACATCCGGTCCCGGGGCCCGGTCTCACCGCGGATCTCCCGGACGGGGCACCGCCTGGCCGAACGCCGTGTTCACCGCGGTGATCCCGCCGTCCACCACCAGGGTGGTCCCGGTGATCCAGGAGGCGTCGCGGGAGGCGAGGAAGGCGACGGCGGCCGCGATGTCCTCGGGTTCGCCGACACGTCCCAGCGGATAGAGACGCCGGAGGGTCTCCAGGTCGTCGTCCCGGCCGGCCCAGGCGCGGGTGCGGACGGTCCCCGGTGCGACGAGGTTGACGCGGACCCCGCGCGGCGCGGCGTGCCCGGTGAGGGTGCGGGTGAGGGAGATCAGTCCGGCCTTGGCGGCGCTGTAGGCGTGGTTGCCGAAGTCCTGCAGGCCGTTGACCGAGCCGACGCTGACGATGGCGCCCCGGCCGGAGGCCTCCAGGTGCGGGAGTGCGGCGCGGCAGCAGCGCCAGGCGCCGGTGAGGGTGACGTCGAGGTCGGCCGCCCACTCCTCGTCGGCCCCGTCCTCGAAGCGGGGGGTGTCCGGGGTGCAGTGGGCGGCGTTGTTGACCAGGACGTCGAGCGAGCCGAAGGCGATCACGGCGTGCGCCACGGCCGCCTCGACCGAGGCGCGGTCGGCCACGTCGCAGGCGACGGCCTCGGCGCCGAGACCCCGCTCCCGCAGGGCCGAGGCCGTCGACCGCGCCGCGTCCGGGTCGACGTCGGCCACCAGGACGCGTGCCCCCTCATCGGCGAACCGCCGGGCGGTGGCCGCCCCGATGCCGCGTGCCGCCCCCGTGATGAGAACCCCGTACCCCTCGAACCGGCGTGTGTCCGTCGTCATGCGCTGACGGTAGCCGCCGGACGATCACCGCGGCAGGGGCCGGGGGGAATCAGCGGTAGCCGGTCACGTCCGCCGGCCGGCCCGCGTCCTGGACCTCGACGAGGTAGCGCCAGGCGTCCGGCCGGCTGCCGTCGAGGTCGGTGAAGCCGTACGCCCGGGCGAGGCCGCCGCTGGAGAGGGAGGTGCCGTTGTGGCGGGCCACGTCCGGGTCGGCGGCGAGGGCGACGACGGCCCGGCCCACGTAGCGCGGGGTCTCCGAGATGGCGAAGTGGGGCACGTCGGCGAGGGCGTCGCGCCAGTTGTCCTCGCGCACCCCGAAGTGGTCGAGCATGATCTCCGAGCGCAGCCAGCCCGGGGTGAGGGCCACCGCGGTGGCGCCGCGCGGCCCGAGTTCGTGGCCGAGGGCGAAGGCCATGCGGAGCACGGAGTTCTTGGCGAGGTCGTAGAAGAAGGAGACGCGGTAGGTGTCGCGGTTGTAGTCGGCGGTGCCGTCGGTGACCTCGACGACCAGGCCGCCGGGGGTGCGCAGCATCAGCGGCAGGGCGTGGTGGCTGGTGATCGCGTGCGTCTCGACGGCGAGGCGGAGCAGGCGCAGTCCCTTGTCCAGGTCGTGCTCCCAGACGGGGGTGTCCCAGGCGAAGAGCGTCTCGCCGCCCCAGATGTCGTTGACGAGGACGTCGAGGCGGCCCTGTTCGCCGTCGATCCGGTCGACGAGCGCGCGGACCTGTGCGGGGTCGAGATGGTCGGTGGGTACCGCGATCCCCGTGCCGCCGGCCTCGGTGACCAGGTCGGCGGTGTCCTCGATGGTCTCGGGGCGGTCGTACTCGGAGCGGCGGGCGCGGGTGCTGCGGCCCGTGACGTACACGGTGGCGCCCGCCGCTCCCAGTTCCACGGCGATGCCCCGTCCGGCTCCCCGGGTCGCCCCGGCCACCAGCGCGACCTTGCCCTTCAACGGCTCCGACATGTACGGCCTCCCGTCACTCCTGCTCGGTTCTCGCTCCGAGAGTGACGGGTAAGCCGGACATCTCTTGTCGCCTTTTCCCGCCGGTCACCCGGGCGGGGTCCCTTCAGTGGCCCCGTGCGATCCATTCCTCGAGGTGGGGGGCCTCCGCGCCGATGGTGGTGGGGTCGCCGTGGCCGGTGAGGACCTTGGTCCGCGGCGGGAGGGCGAGGAGCCGGTCCCGGATCGAGTCGATGATCGTCGGGAAGTGCGAGAAGGAGCGGCCGGTGGCGCCGGGACCTCCCTGGAAGAGGGTGTCGCCGGTGAACACGGTCCCGAGCCCCGCGTCGTAGAGGCAGACCGCGCCGGGGGCGTGCCCTGGGGTGTGCAGCACGGTGAGGTCGGCGCCCGCGGCCTCGATCACCTGGCCGTCGGCCAGCCAGGCGTCCGGGTCGCGGTCCGGGTGGGTCTGCTTCCACAGAGGGAGGTCGTCGGGGTGCAGCCAGATGGTGGCCCCGGTGCGCTCGGCGAGGGCGGGGGCGGCGTCGATGTGGTCGTTGTGGGCGTGGGTGCAGACGATGGCCGTCAGCCGCCGGTCGCCCACCGCCTCGGCGATGGCGTCGGCGTCGTGGGCGGCGTCGATGACGATCGCCTCGTGGTCGTCGCCGACGATCCACACGTTGTTGTCGACGTCCCACGTGCCGCCGTCGAGGCTGAACTGTCCGGAGGTGACGAGTCGTTCGATGCGCGCGGTCATCACAGCACCACCACCGAACGCAGCACGTCGCCGCGGTGCATCCGCTCGAACGCCTTTTCCACCTCGTCCAGTTGGATGGTCTCGGTGACGAACGCGGCCAGGTCCAGGCGTCCCTGGAGGTGCAGGTCGATCAGCATCGGGAAGTCCCGGGAGGGCAGGCAGTCGCCGTACCAGGAGGACTTCAGGCTGCCGCCGCGGCCGAAGACGTCGAGGAGCGGCAGTTCCAGCGTCATCTCCGGGGTGGGCACGCCGACCAGGACGACCGTGCCGGCCAGGTCGCGGGCGTAGAAGGCCTGCTGGTAGGTCTCGGGGCGGCCGACGGCATCGATGACGACATCGGCGCCGAATCCGCCGGTGAGGTCTCGGATCGCCTCGACGGGGTCCGTCTCGCGGGAGTTGACGGTGTGGGTGGCGCCCATGGAGCGGGCGGTCTCCAGCTTGCGTGCGTCGATGTCGACGGCGATGATCTTCGCCGCTCCGGCGAGGCGGGCCCCGGCGACCGCCGCGTCGCCGACGCCGCCGCAGCCGATGACGGCGACCGAGTCGCCCCGGCCGACGTTCCCGGTGTTGATGGCGGCACCGATGCCGGCCATGACGCCGCAGCCGAGCAGTCCGGCGACCTGCGCGGAGACGGCGGGGTCGACCTTGGTGCACTGCCCGGCGGCGAC
Source organism: Streptomyces sp. NPDC041124 (assembly GCF_055592385.1). Lineage (NCBI taxonomy): Bacteria > Bacillati > Actinomycetota > Actinomycetes > Kitasatosporales > Streptomycetaceae > Streptomyces > Streptomyces sp. NPDC041124. Next base: position 274,636 of record NZ_JBVIYR010000005.1, on the reverse strand, counting down.
GAGGGTCTTCTCGGCGAAGGCGCCGATGCCCAGGGCCGGGGAGAGCTCCTGGCCGGTGGAGGCCAGGGTCATCTTCTGCTTCGCGTTGTGCGTGTCGAAGCAGTACCAGGGGCGTCCGCGCAGACAGGCGCGGCACTTGCCGCACACCGCGCGCCAGTTGAGGATCACGAAGTCGCCGGGCTCGACGTCGGTGACCCCGTCGCCGACCGACTCGACGACGCCCGCGGCCTCGTGGCCGAGCAGGAACGGGAAGTCGTCGCTGATCCCGCCCTGCTTGTAGTGCAGGTCCGTGTGGCACACGCCGCAGGCCTGGACCCGCACGACCGCCTCGCCGGGTCCGGGGTCGGGTACGACGACCGTCTCGATCCGCACCGGCTCGTCCTTGCCGGGTGCGATCACGCCGCGTACTTCCTGGGCCATGGTGCTGACTCCTTCATCGGCCGGTGTCCGTCCCTCCGACCCTACGCGGGAACGATCGGTGGTGCCGACCAGGACGCGGCGGGCCGGTGCCCTCGCCGTAGCCTGGGACTTCGTCCGTCACCGAGGGGGCCACGTGACCATCGCAGCCGACACGGCAGAGGAATCCGGACCGCCCGCATGGCGGCTGCTGTTCGGATACGTACGCCCTCACCGGTGGGCCCTGCTGGGCGGTGCCCTGCTCTCCCTGCTGACCGGCGCGACGGGCCTGATGCTGCCGCTGGTGGCCCGGGAGCTGATCGACGACCTCTCGGCCGACCGGGCCATCACCGGCGCCCTGCTGCTGATGTCGGCCCTGGTGGTCGCCAACGCCGTACTGGGCGGGCTGGGTTCGTACGTGCTGCGGCGCACGGCGGAGTCGGTGGTGCTCGGGGCGCGGCGTTCGCTGTCGTCGTACCTGCTGCGGCTGCGCATAGCGGCCGTGGACCGCACCGAGCCGGGCGATCTGATGGCGCGGATCACCTCCGACACCACGCTGTTGCGGGAGGTGACCACGGATTCGCTGGTCGGTCTCGGCACGGGCGGGCTGACACTGATCGCGACCGTGGTGCTGATGGGCTTCGTGGACCCGGTCCTGCTGGGTGTCACGCTCGGGGTGATCGTGGCCGCGGGGACGGTGCTCGGGGTGATCGTGCCGCGGATCAACCGCGCCTCCCGGCGGGCGCAGGACGCGGTCGGTGTGATGGGTGCCTCGCTGGAGCGGGTGCTGGGCGCGCTGCGCACGGTGAAGGCCTCGGGGGCCGAGCCCCGGGAGGAGCGCACGCTGCACGAGGCCGCTGAGGAGTCGTGGCGGCAGAGCGTGCACGCCGCCAAGTGGTCGGCCGCGGCCGGGAACACGGCCGGTCTGGCGATGCAGATCGCGTTCATCACGGTGCTCGCGGTGGGCGGTGCTCGGGTGGCTACGGGGGCCATCGACATCGGGACGCTGGTGGCGTTCCTGCTGTTCGTCTTCTACCTGATGGCGCCGATCCAGGAGGTCGTCGGCGCGATCACCCAGTACCAGGCGGGCAGCGCCGCCCTCGCCCGGATCCAGGAGGCGCTGCGGCTGCCCGCCGAGCCGGCGGCCGGGCCCGCGGAACTGCCCGCACCCGGCACGGCGCCCGCCGCGCTGGCCTTCGAGGACGTCCGCTTCCGGTACGCCGAGGACCTGCCGTACGTCCATCACGGGGTCACGTTCGGCGTCCCCGCGCAGGGCATGACGGCGTTCGTCGGCCCGTCCGGCGCGGGCAAGACCACCGTGTTCTCCCTCATCGAGCGGTTCTACGACCCCGACGACGGCGTGATCACCCTCGACGGCCGGGACCTGGCCGACTGGCCGCTCGCGGAGCTGCGGGCGGCGATCGGGTACGTGGAGCAGGACGCGCCGGTGCTGTCGGGTTCGCTCCGGGACAACCTGCTGCTGGGCAGCCCCGGGGCGGACGACGACACGGTGGCGCGGGTGCTGAAGACGACCCGGCTGGACACTCTGGTGTCCAGGCTGCCGGACGGGCTCGACACCCTGGTCGGGCACCGCGGCACCAAGCTGTCCGGCGGTGAGCGGCAGCGGGTGGCCATCGCGCGCGCCCTGCTGCGCCAACCCCGGCTGCTGCTGCTCGACGAGGCCACCTCGCAGCTCGACGCGGTGAACGAGGCGGCGCTGCGGGACACCGTCGCCGATGTGGCCCGTACGACGACGGTGCTGGTGGTCGCGCACCGGCTGTCCACGGTGACGATGGCCGACCGGATCGTGGTGATGGACGCGGGCCGGGTCCGCGCCGTGGGCACGCACCGGGAGCTGGTGACCGACGATCCGCTGTACGCGGAGCTGGCGGCGACCCAGTTCCTGGCGACGGGTGAGTGACCGCGGCCGGGGGCACGGCTGTGGGACTTGCCGTGTCCGCCGGGCCGGAGGAGGCTCGTAGGAGAGGCCGTCTCGGCCCGTCGCAGGCCCGGGCCGCGGCCTCGACGGGAGGTGGTCATCATGACAACCGCTGCACAGTCGCACTTCGGCACGGACACCCTGCGCCGCGGCATCGAGGCGGACACGTCGGCGAGGCTGGTGGCGCTGTACGCGGACGACGCCGAACTGCGCATCGTCGACCGCAACACCCAGCCCAGTCACCCCAAGGTGCTGCACGGACGGGACGAGATCGCCGCGATGCTCGACGACGTCTACAGCCGGGACATGACGCACTCGCTCGAGGCGTGCGTCGTCCAGGGCGATCACGCCGCCTACTGCGAGAGCTGCCGGTACCCGGACGGGGTGCGGGTGCTCTCGGAGTCGATGCTCACGCTGCGGGACGGGAAGATCACCGGTCAGACGATGATCCAGGCCTGGGACGAGTAGCCCCGCCGCCGTCCGGTCCGCCCGGGCGTGGCCCGCCGCCCGGTCTGTTCGGTCCGTCCGGTCCGTCCGGTCCGTCCGGTCCGTCCGGGCGGGACGGCGGTGACGGTACCCGTGGTCGCGTCACACCCCTGCCGGACGCCGGGGCGGGCCGCCCCGGCGTCGCCCACCGGCGTCCACAGTTCCGCCTCTCGGCGGAACTTCGTCGTGTCCGCGGTCTTGTGGAGAAGGAAAACCCTCCTTACTTTTCGGTAAGTTGCCCGTGAAGCACTGGTGTTCAGGACCGGGCGGGCCCCGGCCCTTGCCTTGACATGTTCCACTCACCCCCACCGCAGAAGAGAGAGCAGTCATGCAGCTCCGCAGAACCAGGCACCTGTGCGTCCTCGCCGCCCTCGCCCTGACCGTCACCGCACCGGCGTCCGTCGCGAGCGCCGCCGGTTCCGCCCCTGACTCCTCCGCCGACCTGCGCGAGGTGCTGTTCGTGGGCAACAACTGGGACGGAACCGCCGATGTCATCGAATCCACCGGCGACTTCGCGAGGATAGGCCGGATCGACGTCGTCCCCGACAAGGCCGAGCGGATGGCGGAGATCAGCGCCGACCCGATCCGCTGGATCTACTTCATGGCCATCCGGAGCAGCGTCGGCGAGGGCCACGACCAGTTCGTCGACGACATGTACTCCACCCCGGACGGCACCTCGGTGGTGGTGTCCCGGCCGAGCTTCGCCGACGTCGTCTCACTCGACCTCGCCACCGGAGCGGTCAACTGGCGCTTCCCCGTGTCCGGTTACCGCTCCGACCACATGGCCGTCTCCCCCGACGGCAAGCGCGTCGCCGTCTCCGCCTCGACCTCCAACAAGGTGCACGTCCTGGACATCGGCACCGGGAAGGAGCTCGGCTCGTTCACCACCGGCGACAAGCCGCACGAGAACATCTTCAGCGCCGACGGCAGGCACATCTGGAACATGTCCATCGGCGAGGTGAACACCGCGCTCGACGCGACCTGGCTGGACTGGACGAAGGGAGACCGGCGCGTCACGGTCGTCGACGCCACCACCTTCGAACAGGTCGAGGTCATCGACATGCGCGAGCGACTCGACGCGATCGGTCTGAAGGACCACTCGGACGCGGTCCGCCCCGCCGCCTTCTCCCCCGACGAGTCGAAGCTGTACTTCCAGGTGTCCTTCTTCAACGGCTTCTTCGAGTACGACGTCGCCACCGACCGGATCACCCGCACCAAGACCCTGCCGAAGAACCCGGCCACCAGCACCGACCGCACCACCTGGGTCAACGACTCCCGTCACCACGGCATCACCATGAAGCCCGACGGCACGAAGCTGTGCGTCGCCGGCACCATGGACGACTACGCGACCGTCGTCGACCGGACGACCCTGCGGGAGGGACCCCTGGTCACCGTGTCCAAGCCGTACTGGGCGACGGTCAGCGGGGACGGAAGGTCCTGCGTGGTCTCCGAGAGCGGCGCCGACCGGGTCACCGCCATCGACTTCGCGACCGGTGAGAAGACCGTGTCCGTACCCGTCGGCGACCACCCGCAGCGGGTGCGTCTGGGCCACGTGGAGGCCGACTGGAGGGGCACGCCGGGCGACTGACCGAAGCGGGACGGCGGAGGCGCGGGGGAACCATCAGGGAGCGAGGGCGGAGCCCGGACGCCCGGGGACGTGGCCGTGTCCGTGACCGCGGAGACCGTCGCGCCGCGTTCCCGGACGGCAGGGGAAAAGAGGTGTGTGAGCCGGGCACAGGGGGTAGGCGCCCTCTGTCACCTCCGATCGTGGGAAGGAGGTCCGTGAAAGCGCACATACTCGCAGCGCCCGGGCCGCTTCCACCGAGACGAAGCGGCCCGGACCGTCAGCGCGGGGGCAGCCGGTGGAGGTCCACCTCCGTCAGGCGGCCGCCGGCGATCACGGCGGTCATGTACGTGCAGTGGGGCTGCCGGCGGCGGTCCGTCGGAGAGCCCGGGTTCAGCAGACGCAGTCCCGTGGGCGCGGTGGTGTCCCACGGGATGTGACTGTGCCCGAACACCAGGACATCGGCGCCGGGAAACCGCGCCGCACACCGTGCTTCCCTCCCCCGTGCGGGCCCCGTCTCGTGGATCACCGCGAAGCGCAGGCCGTCGAGCTCGGCGTACGCGGTCGCGGGCAATCGGGCGCGCAGCTCGGGCCCGTCGTTGTTGCCGTGGACGGCGACCAGTCTCCGGCTGCGGCCCTCCAGCAGATCGAGGGTGTCGGTGTCGACCCAGTCCCCCGCATGGAAGACGACGTCCGCGCGGGGGATTTCCTCGAGCAGCGGCTCCGGGAGCCGCTTGGCGCGCTTGGGCAGGTGGGTGTCGGACATCAGGAGCAGCCGCACGCGTCACCCCCTGCCCGCGACAGCGGCTCGAAGAGCGGCCCGCACGCTCCGTCCGGGCCACCCGGTCCCTAGTCCTCGCCCCTGACGATGTTCGTCTCCGTCCCCGTGCCCGGGGCGGTGGCGGGGACGGCGTGCGCCACTGCGGGCAGGCAGGTCCGCAGTGGTTCCTCGCCGCGCAGTCGCCGGGCGCGCGCCCAACCGGTCTCCGGCCGGCGAATCCGGGGTTTGTCGCTGATCTCCGGTGTCACGACGCATCATCTTCCTTCTGCTTCCGCTCGCCCCCGGGTCCCCGGGACGGCAGGAGGCAAACCATCCGCCGCCCCACTCACCACGGCGCCCCCGGCTCACGCCCTACGAACACCCGAGTTGCTCGGCCGACGCGTCACGCCGGTGCCGCTCGGGTCACGGGTGCGGCGGTCGGGGCGGCGAGGTCAGCGCAGGACGAACTCCGCCCACACCTGTTTGCCCCCACTGACCGGAAGCGTGCCCCAGCCGGCCGACACGGCCTCGACGAGCAGGACGCCCCGGCCGCCGGTGGCCTCCCAGCCGATGCTGGTGGGTTTCACGGGGGTGCGGGGTGAGGCGTCGGCGACCGCGACGCGCAGCCGGCCCCCCACCAGGGTGAGGTCGAGACGGACCTGGCCGTCGGTGTGCACCAGGGCGTTGGTGACCAGTTCGGAGACGGCCAGCAGGGCCGCGTCGACGTCCTCGGTCACGCCCCAGGAGCGCAGCGTGCGCCGGGTGAAGCGGCGGGCGTGGCCGACGGCCTGGGGCACCCGCCACACCGTCCAGCTCTCCCGCAGCGGGAGCGCCATCATGCCGTCGTAGCGCATCAGCAGCAGGGCGACGTCGTCGCTGCGCGGCGCCTTGCCGAGCAGGGTGTCGGCGACCGGCCCGAGATGGGCGGGATCGGCTGCGGACAGCTGCCGTGCGAGGCGTGCCATGCCCTCGTCGATGTCGGTCTCGGGCGACTCGACCAGGCCGTCCGTGGTGAGGGCGATCATCGTGCCGGGCTGCAGGCGCATCGGGCTCATGGGGAAGTCGCTCTCCCGGACCACCCCCAGCGGGGGTCCGCCCTCGCCCTCCGCGATCTCCGTGCGCCCGTCCGGGTGGCGCAGGACCGGGGGAAGGTGACCGGCGCGTACGCTCCAGGCGAAGCCCTCCTCCATGTCCACGTCGACGTAGCAACAGGTCGCGAAGAGGTCGGTCTCCATGTCCATGAGCAGCCGGTTGGCGCGCGACACCACCACGTCCGGCGGGTGCCCCTCGACGGCGTAGGCGCGCAGCGCGGTGCGCATCTGGCCCATGAGGGTGGCCGCGCCGGCGTTGTGGCCCTGGACGTCGCCGATGACGAGGGCGACATGGTTGTCCGGCAGGGGGATCACGTCGTACCAGTCGCCGCCGAGTTCCAGGCCCGCGGTGCTGGGCAGGTACCGGGCGACGGCGACCCCGCCCGGCAGGCGGGGCAGCCTGCGCGGGAGCAGCTGGCGCTGGAGCATGCCGACCAGTTCGTGCTCGGCGTCGAAGGCGCGGGCACGCATCAACGCCTGCCCGGCGAGGCCGGCGGCGGCGGTGAGCAGGGCACGTTCGTCGGCACCGAAGTCGTGCTGGGCGTCCCAGCCGATCAGACAGGCGCCGGCCATGCGGTTGCCGGCGGGCAGCGGCAGCACCGCCAACCCGCCGGGACCGACCTCGGCGAGAGCCGTCTCCAGCGGGGACCCCGCCGGCCAGATCCCGGCGCGGCCCTCCCGCAGGGCGGCGGCGAGGGTGGGCATGGTGCGCACGGGCGCGTCGGGCCACTCGGTGCGCCACTCCGCGCGCCACAGCTCCGGCCACGCCTCCGGCTCCGGCGGGTCGAGGACGGTGACGACGAGCCGTTCGCCCTCCAGCTCGGCCAGCGCGATCCGGTCGGCGCGCAGCGGCCGGCGCAGCGCGGCGACGACGGCCTTACCGACGTCGCGGACGGTGACGGCGGTGGCCAGGGCGGCGGCGAGCCGCTGGACCCGGGCGACGTCGGTGATGTCGGAGCGCAGGGTGGAGGCGTCGGCGACGGAGCCCACGAGCCGGGCCGGGCGGCCCTCACCGCCGGGCAGCAGCCGGCCGCGCAGCCGGATCCACTTGGGCGGTCCGGCCGGCTGGAGCACCCGGAACTCCAGTTCCCGGTCACCGATCGTCATGTGGTCGGCCTCGACCACGGACATCAGTGAGGGCAGGTCCTCGGGCACCGTCAGGCCGAGCAGCGTCTCCACCCTCCCGTCGAACTCCTCGGGTCCGAGGCCGAACAGCTCCAGGACGTCCGCGTCGACCCGGACCCGGCCGGTGTCCATGGCCAGGCTGAAGCCACCCGGCGGCAGCTCCGCGGCGTCGGTGGCGTCGGGCGGCGCGGGGAAGCCGACGGCGTCGGCCACGAGCCCGAGGCAGAGGCGGTCGTCGGCGTCGAACCCGCCGGGGCGCTCACCTATCGCCAGGAGACAGCCGTCGCCGCTGCGGCGCACGGGCAGGGCCGCCAAGTGGAAGTCGCGGCGTGGCACGCGCCTCGACTGGGCCTGCGCGGCGAGGTCCCGCGGTCCCAGCCACACCGGCCGCCCGCGGTACGCCTCGGTCACCGGGGAGGGCACCTCGAGGGGGTAGCTGTCACGCACCCCGCACAGGGTCCTCGGCACCCCGGCGGACTCCGCCAGACAGAGCACCTCGCCGTCCGCGCTGGGCGCGTACACGCCGACGAACGCGACGCCGGCGAAGACCAGGGCCTGCTCCAGGATCCTGCGCACCCGGTCGGGTGACTCCGGATCCGCCGCGATCGCCGCGAGGGCACCTTCCGCGCGCAGCGTTCTCGTGCTGCGTCCCGCAGCGCCCTCACCGACCACGTTGGCCATTACAGCGCTTATGGGACACCGGCGCAGCCCCTGGGAGCGTTCGGCTACGGACGGACTCGCCGTTCGCTCGCGGCGATCTCGACGGCCGGTCGCGGGGACCCGCACGTGGGACGACGGGAGCGGTGTGCCTCGCCGGCGGGCGGTGACCCTACGCCCTTCCCCGGCGTGCGGCTCCTCCCGTCGCCGCTCGTCGTGCGCGACGGCCCGGCAGGAGGAAGATGGGGTCGCGGGGCGCGACCGTGCGAGGAGGTGGTCGCCGTGTCCGAGGGGCAGTCGTCCGCGCAGGCGCCGGCGGGTGCGCGGACCCCGGTGGGCCGTCCGCTGCTGTCGCTGACGCTGGCCTCGGTGATGGACGAGGTGCACGCTCACTCGGGGGCGGTGTACCTGCTCTCGCCGGACCATCCGGTGCTGGAGATGGCGGTGATGGCGGGCCTGCCGCGCGCCTTCGCGGCCCCGTGGGAGCGGGTGGGGCTGAGCGCGCCGATCCCGGTGTCGGACGCGGTGCGCGAACGGCGACTGGTCTGGGTGGGCGGGGAGGAGGAGATGGCACGCCGCTATCCCCGGATCGCCATGGTGCTGCCGTACCCCTTCGCACTGGCGGCGCTGCCGGTGGCGACCGCGACGAGGGCGTACGGGGCGGTGTTCGTGACCTGGCCGGGGACGCGTCCGCAGGAGCTGTCCGACGAGGAGCGCAATCAGCTGACCGCCGCCTGCGACCGGCTGGCGATGCGGCTGGAGCGGGCAGCCGAGCAGAGCCTGCCCCTGGCGGCCGAGCCGGATCTGCTGGCCGCGCCGCTGGTGGGCGGCGTGGCCGGCACGCTCGGCTCGGTCGAGGCGGCGAGGATGGTGGCGCGGCTGCCGTACGGGCTGTGCTCGCTCGATGTGCACGGGCGGGTCGGATTCGCCAACGCCGGCGCCGCCGAACTGCTCGACGTCCCGGCCGGCCGGCTGCTGGGCACCCAGCTGTGGGCGTCGGTGCCGTGGCTGAACGACCCCGTGTACGAGGACCGCTACCGGGCCGCGCTGTTCAGCCAGCACGTCACCTCGTTCGTCGCGCTGCGGCCGCCCGGGGAGTGGCTGTCCTTCCGGCTGTACCCGAGCACCACCGGCCTGACCGTGCGGATCAGCAGGGCGCGCGCGGTCGCGGAGATGGACCGCACGGCGCCGCCGCCCGGGCGGGCAGGCACCCGGCTGGTCACCATCAGCCAGGTGCTGGGTCTGGCCGGTGCGCTGACCGAGGCGGTCGGGGTGCAGGACGTGGTGCAGTTGGTCGCGGACGAGGTCGCCCCGGCGGTGGGAAGCCAGGGGTTGGTGGTGCTCGGCTCCCGGGCGGGCCGGCTGCGGGTGCTGGGGCACCGCGGGTACGCGGATCCGCGCGTCGTGGAGGGGTACGACGGGATGCCTCTGTCGGAGCCGACCCCCGGCAGTCAGGTGCTCCGTACGGGTGTGCCCGCGTTCTTCGAGAACCGCGCGGACGTCGAACGCATGTATCCGGCGCTGGTGAGCCTGTCCGACTTCTCGGCGTGGGCGTACCTGCCGCTGGTCGCCTCCGGACGCCCGGTGGGGACGTGCGTGCTGTCCTACGCGTCCCCGCACCACTTCGCGACGGATGAGCGGGCGGTACTGACCAGTCTGGCGGGGCTGATCGCCCAGGCGCTGGAACGGGCCGTGCTCTACGACGCCAAGCACCGGCTCGCCCACGGGCTGCAGCAGGCGCTGCTGCCGCACACGCTGCCCCCGCTGGCCGGGATCGAGGCGGCCGCACGCTATCTGCCGGCCACCCAGGGGATGGAGATCGGCGGCGACTTCTACGACCTGGTGCCGACGCGGGGCACGGCCGCGGCGGTGATCGGGGACGTGCAGGGGCACAACGTGACGGCGGCCGGGCTGATGGGCCAGGTCCGCACCGCGGTGCGCGCGTACACGGCCGTCGGTCAGGCGCCCGAGGACGTCATGGGCAGCACCAACCGGCTTCTGCTGGACCTGGGTTCGGATCTGTTCGCGAGCTGTCTGTATCTGCGGCTCGATCCGGCGCACGGGCGTGCCGTGATGTCCCGCGCGGGTCATCCGCCCCCGCTGCTGCGCAGGCCGGACGGACGGGTGCGGGTGCTGGACCTGGCCGGTGGTCCGCTGCTGGGGATCGACGGTTCGGCCGTGTATCCGTCGACCGAGGTGGACTTCTCCCCCGGTTCGCTGCTCGTTCTGTACACCGACGGGCTGGTGGAGTCCCCGGGGACGGACATCGAGGACGCGCTCGCCGGTCTGGGCCGGCGTCTCACCGACCTCGGTGACCTGCCGCTGGACGACCTGGCCGACGCGCTGGTCGGGCACGGCGCGGAGGTGGCGGGGCGCCCGGACGACGTGGCGGTGCTGCTGCTCAGGGCTCTGCCGCCCGGCTGAACCGGCCCTCCCGGGACGTGTGGCACGCGCCCGGGCCTTTCGGGGCCCGGATCGGCACCCGTGGTCGTCACCACCCCGCTCGCCGGACGGTCGCGTCGCGTGCGTCCGGCGGCCCGGTACCGGCCGCGGGCCGGTCGGCGGTGTTCTTCCAGGACCGTCCGGGATCCGGGTACGGCCCGCCCGGGGGGGGCGACGGACGGCGCTCCGCCGGGGCGGTGGGCCCCGTGGACCGGCGGTCCGAGCCGCGTCGCGGGGACGGAGTCCCGCCGCTCGTCCGTGCGGCGCCCACCGGCAACGGCCCGTCAGCCGACCGGATGCCGGGGCGGCCGGAGCATACTGCGTCCGTCCTCGCGCCGGCAGCGGCCGCCCGGTCCCGCCGCGCCGGAGTGGCGGAGTGGCGGAGTGGCGGAGTGAGAAAGTGGCGGAACCGGGCCGGGGTCGCCCCGGGCGGGAGCGTCAGTGGGTGTCGGTCAGTCCGGACTCGTCCCCGGCGTCCTGCCCGGCTCCGTACCCCGCGCCGGCCTCCTCACCGGCGCCTGCCTGCTCACCACCGGCGTCCTGTCCGCCGACCTGATCACCGCCCGCCTGCTCACCACCGGCGTCCTCACCGCCCGCCTGGTCGCCGGCGCCCGCCGCGCCGTCGGCGCCGAGGGTCGCGCCGACCGCCGCCAGGGCGGTGGTGACCGGCTGGAAGAACGTCTCGCCGCCGGAGGTGCAGTCGCCGCTGCCGCCCGAGGTCAGGCCGATGGCGAGGCCGTCCCGGGTGAACATCGAGCCACCGCTGTCACCGGGTTCGGCACAGACGTCGGTCTGGATCAGACCGGTGACCGTGCCCTCCGGGTAGTTCACCGTGGCGTTCAGACCGAGCACCTGGCCGTCGGCGAGCCCGGTGGTGCTGCCCATGCGGAACACCTCCTGCCCGACGGTGGCCTCCGCCGCCCGCGAGATCGGGACCAGCTGGTTGCCGACGTCGACGTCGCTCGGCGCCTGGGTGGCGGGATCGTCGTACGTGACGAGGGCGAAGTCGCCCGCGCCCGGGAAGACCGCCTGGTCGACCGTGGCGAGGGGCTGTCCGCCCTGGGCGTCGGACCACTGGTCGCCCCCGGCGGCGCAGTGGCCGGCCGTCAGGAAGGCCGGGGAGCCGTCGCCCGCGGTGACGTTGAAGCCGAGCGAGCAGCGCGCACCGCCGGAGAAGATGGCGTCGCCGCCGGACACGAACGTCCTGAAGGTGCCCGCGGACTTCTTGATGGTCACCATGCCGGAGCCGAGGCTCTCGACGGTGGACTCCAACCGGTCCCACTTGTCCCCGGTGACCGTGCTGTCGGCGGTGACGAGGATCTTGTTGGTGCGCGGGTCCACGGCCCACGAGGTGCCCGGGATGGTCGCCTCCGCCTTCAGCGTCCGCGCCCCCGCCTCCAGTTCGGTCATGCTGTTGTCGACCTCGCGGACGGCCGCGCCCGCCTTCTTGGCCCGTACGACGACGGTGTTGTCGTCGCCCGCCACGACGTTGACGACGAGCCGCTTGTTCTCGCCGTCGTAGTAGGAGCCGGCGAACGCGTCGCCGAGGAGCCCGGCGAGTCGTGAGGCGAGGTCCGATGCGTCGCCCGCCTTCAGGGTCCTGGGCGCCGCGGCCGCGCCGTCCGACGCGCCGTCCTGGGAGGCGTTGGCGTTGGGGAGGAGGATGGCGGCGGCTCCGAGCGCCACCGCACCGCCCACCGCTATCGCGGCCCTGCGCTTCGGAATTCGCTTGTGACTCAAACTACTCGACCTCCTGGGGGGACCGGCGTCGTGCCGCCGTGCGGCGTCAACGGGGGGCGCCTGGATGGCTGTTGGTACGAGCGGGGCGTGAAGCGCGTTCAATCCCGGCCCGCCCTTCACGCAGCGTCACCAACCGCGGGCGTGGCGTGGCCACGCGAGAGCGGAACGGCTGCTTCAGCGAATCTGCACAGCGAATGCCCAACGCGGTCACCGGAGCCGGTGCCGGCACGGGCGCCGACGGGCCGCGGCACGGCTTTGGGTCCGGTCTGCCGGAATCCGGCCGGGGGACGCAAGGGGCGGGGCGGGACGATGCCGTGAGCCATGTGAAGAAGTCGCCGCCGCCCCGTGCCCGCGTCTGCACGCTTGGGCGCCTGGCGGGCGCAAGTTGCCTGGTGGGACGTTTGATTGATTGGAAGCCCGCGTCGGCGGCGTGCTTTGATCCATCGCACCGCAAGGCCGCTTCGGGCTCCCGGCGACGGGCGTCCGGCGCCCGCGGTCCGCGGCTTTCGTCTGTCCCCAGAGGGGCCGCTCCCCCTTGTGAAATTCCATATGAAGGGAAGTCCCATCATGAACTCCACCCCCCAGGTCGAGACCGTCGAGATCTCCGACGCCGACCTCGACAACGTCTCCGGCGGCCTGTCCGTGAACGCCGTGAACACCCTCACGGGCGCGGTGGACAGCATCGCCCCGGTCTCCGGCCTGGTCGACACGGTCGTCGGCACGGTCGAGGGCGCCACCGGCCTGAACACCGCGCCGGTCACGAACCTGGTCGCCGGTCTCTGATCGCACCCTTGTGTCACGGAGTCCCGGAGCCGCCCCCCGGCTCCGGGACTCCGTGACGCGTGTGAAGTCCCCCGTCCCCACGCACAGTCGGTCCAGGTGAGGGAAGACCCGTGCAGTTCCGCCAACAGGCCCTCGCCAAGCTCCAGGCGCCCGAAGAGCTCGACCTCCCGGTGCGTTTCGCCCGTCCGCAGGGCTGGCTGGTGCTGTCCGTGACGGTGGTCGCGATGGCGGCGGCCTCGGTGTGGGCGGTGACCGGATCGGTGACCTCCACCGTCGGCGCGCCCGCCGTCCTGACGTACGGGCAGGGCAGTTACGTGCTGCAGAGCCCGGTCGCGGGGCAGGTCACCGCCGTTCTCGCGAAGGAGGGCGCACGGCTGCCCGCCGGCTCCCCCGTCCTGAAGGTGCGCACCGCGCGGGGCGAGGAGACCGTCCGTACCCTCGACGCGGGCCGGATCACCGCGCTCGCCGCGAGGACCGGCCAGATCCTCTCCACGGGCGCGAACGTCGCCGCCGTGGAGAAGGTCGCCCGCGCCGGGGCCCCGCTGCGGGCGACGGTGTACGTCCCCGCCGAGAGCGCCGCCGGCATTCCCGCCCACGCCTCCGTGGACCTCACCGTGCAGTCGGTGCCGAGCCAGGAGTACGGCGTGCTGCGCGGTGAGGTGACGTCCGTCGACCGGTCGGTCCAGTCGGCCCGGCAGATCGCCGCCTTCCTCGGGGACGCCCAGCTGGGCGAGCAGTTCACCAAGGAGGGCAGGCCGGTGGCGGTCACGGTCGAGCTGAAGAGGTCGTCGGCCACGAAGAGCGGTTACGTGTGGTCGTCCGCGGACGGTCCGCCGTTCGAGCTGACCTCGATGACCCTGGCCACGGGGTCGGTCCGGCTGGCCGACCGGCGGCCCGTCGACTGGCTGCTGCCGTGAGCACCACCAGGGAGACCCGCGGCAGACGCCGGGCCGCACCGCCGAGGCGCACGGTGCCCAAGCCCCGTGCGAGGACGGTGCGTACGCCCACGGTGCTCCAGATGGAGGCCGTCGAGTGCGGCGCCGCCTCGCTGGCCATGGTGCTCGGCCACTACGGCCGCCATGTCCCCCTGGAAGAGCTGCGCATCGCCTGCGGTGTCTCGCGGGACGGCTCGCGCGCCAGCAACCTGCTGAAGGCGGCCCGCAGTTACGGGATGACCGCCAAGGGCATGCAGATGGATCTGGCCGCCCTCGCCGAGGTGACCGCGCCGGCGGTGCTGTTCTGGGAGTTCAACCACTACGTCGTCTACGACGGCATGGGCCGCCGGTTCGGCCGCCGCGGGGTGTACATCAACGACCCCGGCAAGGGGCGGCGGTTCGTGCCCCTGGAGGAGTTCGACGGCAGCTTCACCGGTGTCGTGCTGGTGATGGAGCCCGGTGCGGACTTCACCCGGGGCGGCCGCAGGCCGGGCGTGCTCGGCGCGATGCCGGCCCGGCTGCGCGGCACGGCGGGCACCATGCCCGCGGTGGTGCTGTCCAGCCTGCTGCTGGTGGCGGTGGGCGCGGCGGTTCCCGGACTCAGCCGTACCTTCATCGACGAGTTCCTGATCGGCGGCCGGACCTCGACGCTGGACGTGCTGTTCGCGTCGATGGGCGCCTGTGTGCTGCTCACCCTGGTGCTGACCTGGCTCCAGCAGGGCAACCTGCTGCGCGGACGGCTGATCTCCTCCACCCTGTCCAGCGCCCGCTTCCTGCGCCATCTGCTGCGGCTGCCCGTGACGTTCTTCGGCCAGCGCAGCCCGGCCGACCTGGTGCAGCGGCTGCAGTCCAACGACGCGGTGGCCGAGACGCTGTCCCGCGACCTGTCGGCGGCGGGCGTGGACGCGCTGGTGGTGGTGCTGTACGCGGTGCTGCTGTACACGTACGACCCGCAGTTGACGTACGTGGGCATCGGTGTGGCACTGCTGAACATCGCGGCGATGCGGGTCGTCATCCGGCTGCGCGCGACCCGTACGGCGAAGCTGCGGGCGGACACCGCGCGGCTCACCAACACGGCGTACACCGGTCTGCAGCTGATCGAGACGCTGAAGGCGACCGGCGGGGAGGACGGCTACTTCCGCAAGTGGGCCGGGCAGCACGCCACGACCCTGGAGGAACAGCAGCGGCTCGGGGTGCCGACGGCGTGGCTCGGCATCGTGGCGCCGACGCTCGCCACGCTGAACAGCGCGCTGATCCTGTGGATCGGCGGCCTCCGGGCGGTCGAGGGGTACGTGTCGGTCGGTCTGCTGGTGGCCTTCCAGGCGCTCGTCACC
The DNA here is from genome assembly GCF_055592385.1 of Streptomyces sp. NPDC041124. Taxonomy (NCBI): domain Bacteria; kingdom Bacillati; phylum Actinomycetota; class Actinomycetes; order Kitasatosporales; family Streptomycetaceae; genus Streptomyces; species Streptomyces sp. NPDC041124. The sequence goes on along the minus strand of NZ_JBVIYR010000005.1, from coordinate 259,384 downwards.
CGCTTCACCGCCCCGCTGACCCGGCTCAACGGCGTCGCGGGCCGCATCCAGGACTTCGCGGCGGACGTGGCCCGGCTGAAGGACGTGGAGAACTTCCGGACGGACCCGCTCTACGGCCGTCCCGGCGCCGGGGAGTCCACCCGCCGGCTGCGCGGGCACGTGGAGCTGCAGAACCTCGCCTTCGGCTACAACCCGCTGGACGAGCCGCTGCTCACCGGGTTCGACCTGACCGTCGGGCCGGGACAGCAGGTGGCGCTGGTGGGTGGCTCCGGCAGCGGCAAGTCCACGGTGTCGCGGCTGATCTCCGGTCTGTACACCCCGTGGGAGGGCGTGATCCGGATCGACGGGCAGCGCATCGAGGACATCCCGCGCGGGGCGCTGGCCGCGTCGGTGTCCTTCGTCGACCAGGACGTGTTCCTGTTCGAGGGCACCGTGCGCGACAACGTGGCGCTGTGGGACCCGTCGATCCCGGACGAGGCGGTGGTGGAGGCGCTGAGGGACGCGGCACTGTACGACGTGATCACGCGCCGGCCGGGCGGCATCCACAGTCCGGTCGAGCAGGACGGCCGGAACTTCTCCGGCGGTCAGCGCCAGCGTCTGGAGATCGCCCGGGCGCTGGTGCGCCGTCCGAGCATCCTGGTGCTGGACGAGGTGACCAGCGCGCTGGACGCCGAGACGGAGCTGGTGGTGATGGACAACCTGCGCCGGCGCGGCTGTGCCTGTGTGGTGATCGCGCACCGGCTGAGCACGGTGCGCGACAGCGACGAGATCGTCGTCCTGGACCACGGCACGGTCGTGGAGCGCGGACGGCACGAGGATCTGGTGGCGCGCGGCGGCGCGTACGCGGCGCTGGTCAGGGAGCGATGAGATGACAGCCGTGCACGAGGGCCGGGGCGGCGACCTCGTCCTGGGCGCGCTCGGAACGCTGGGCACGCCGATCGACTGCTCCGGGTCCGGCCGGCTGGACCTGGAGGGGCCGCAGGTGCTGTGGCTGATCGCGTCCGGCGCCGTGGACCTTTTCGCGGTGGACGCGGGGCAGGAGGGCCACTGGCACCATCTGGGCCGGCTGGGGGCCGGCTCCCTGGTGCTGGGCCCGCCCGCCGGTCCGGCACACACCCTGGTGGCGCGTCCGCTGCGGGACTGCGTGGTGCACCGCATCGGGCTGCGCGAGCTGTACCAGCCGGCAGGCACCCAGACCTGGTCGTACGACGAGTACGGCAATCCGCAGTACGTGCCGCCCACGACGAGCCCGCTGGAGTACGCCCTCGCGCTGGGCGTGGGCCGCGGCCTGGCCGTGCTGTTCCAGGCGCCGATGGCCACGGAGCGCGCCACCGCGCCCGGCGACGACGACGTGTTCTGGATGCAGGTACCGCCGGGCAGCGCGCAGTACGGCTCGCGGTACGGCGCGGAGGCGGCGGCCGACCTCCTGGTGGATCCGGCGCTGTGGCAGAGCATGGTCGACCAGCAGTACCGGCTGATGACCACGCTGGACCGGTGGATCGAACAGCTGGAGCACACCCACGAGGCACGGACCGCGGAGGGCATCAGGGCCGGTGAGGCGGTGCGTGCCCGGGCCGACCGGACGCTGCTCGCCGCCATCGGCAAGCCGTCGGGGCAGCGCGCGACGGCCGCCGACGCGGACGCCACGTACGCGGCCTGCGAGCGGGTGGCGCGCGCGGCGGGGATCGCCCTGGCCGCGCCCGCGCAGTCCCCCGCCGGCGCGGACCGTCTCGATCCGGTCGAGCGGATCGCCCTGGCCTCCCGTCTGCGGACCCGGGTGGTGCGGCTGCACGGCCGCTGGTGGCGGGACGACGTCGGCCCGCTGGTGGGTCACCGGGCGTTGTCGGGGGCGCCGGTGGCACTGCTGTGGCGACGCGGCGGCTATGTGGCGGTGCATCCCGCGACCGGCCGGGAGACGCCGGTCGAGAAGGCGAACGCAGAGGAGTTCGAGCCCCGGGCGGTGATGTTCTACCGTCCGCTGCCCGAGCGGCGGCTGAGTCCGCTGCGGCTGTTGCGGTTCTGCATGACCGGCACGCGCGGTGATCTGACCGGTCTGCTGCTGAGCGGTCTGGTGACCGTGGCGATCGGGGCGACGGTGCCGCTCGCGACCGGCAAGGTGCTCGGCGAGTTCGTGCCGAGGGCGCAGACCGGGCTGATCGTGCAGGTGTGTCTCGCGGTGATCATCGGCAGTGTGGTGGCCGCCGCCTTCATGCTGCTGCAGAACCTCACCCTGCTGCGGCTGGAGGGCCGGGTGGAGGCCACCCTCCAGCCCGCCGTCTGGGACCGGCTGTTGCGGCTGCCCACCCGTTTCTTCACGGAGCGGTCCACCGGTGAGCTGGCGAGCGCGGCCATGGGCATCAGCGCGATCCGCCGGCTGCTGGCCGGGGTGGGCCCGACGGTGGCCCAGGCGGTCACCGTCGGGGCGGTGAACCTGGGGGTGCTGCTGTGGTTCAGCGTGCCGATGGCGCTGGCCGCGATCGGGATGCTGGTCGTCGTCGCGGGCGTGTTCCTGGGGCTCGGGCTGTGGCAGGTGCGCTGGCAGCGCCGCCTGGTGGTCCTCACCAACAAGCTGAACAACCAGGCCTTCCAGACCCTGCGCGGGCTGCCGAAGCTGCGGGTGGCGGCGGCGGAGAACTACGCGTACGCCGCCTGGGCGTCGGAGTTCGCCCGCAGCCGGGAGCTGCAGCAGAGGGCCGGCCGGATCAAGAACCTGACGGCGGTGCTCGGCGCGGTGTACCTGCCGCTGTGCACCCTGGCGATGTTCATGCTGCTGGCGGGTCCCGCCCGGGGGTCGATGACGGCGGCGGAGTTCCTCACCTTCAACACGTCGGTGACGATGGTGCTGACCTCGGTCACCCAGCTGACCGGGGCGTTCGTCTCGGGGGTCGCCGCCCTGCCGCTGTTCGAGCAGATCAGGCCGGTGCTGGACGCCACGCCCGAGGTGCGCGCGGCGAGCACCCGGCCGGGCCCGCTGACCGGTGCGGTCGAGGCGCGCCGGCTGTCGTTCCGCTACGCCGACGACGGCCCGCTGGTCCTGGACGACGTGTCGTTCGAGGCGCGGCCGGGCGAGTTCGTGGCGGTCGTGGGTCCCAGCGGCTGCGGCAAGTCGACGCTGCTGCGGCTGCTCATCGGCTTCGACCGGCCGGTGTCCGGCAGCGTCCTCTACGACGGGCAGGACCTGGCCGCCCTCGATCAGTCGGCGGTGCGCCGGCAGTGCGGTGTGGTGCTCCAGCACGCGCAGCCGTTCACCGGATCCGTCCTCGACGTGATCTGCGGGGCCGAACCGTACACGCCGGAGGAGGCGATGGCGGCGGCGGAGATGGCGGGGCTGGCCGAGGACATCCGGCGGATGCCGATGGGGCTGCACACCATCGTCTCGGGCAGCGGCGCGGTCTCCGGCGGGCAGCGGCAGCGGCTGATGATCGCCCAGGCGCTGATCCGCCGGCCGCGCATCCTCTTCTTCGACGAGGCGACCAGTGCCCTGGACAACGAGACGCAGCGCACGGTGATCGAGAGCACCAAGGCCCTGGAGGCGACCCGGATCGTCATCGCGCACCGGCTGTCGACGGTCCTGGACGCGGACCGGGTGGTGGTGATGGAGGGCGGCAAGGTGGTCCAGCAGGGGCCGCCCGCGCAGTTGCTGGCCGACACCGGCGGCCGGCTGCACGAGCTGGTGCGGCGTCAGATGGCGTGAGCCGCCGGGGCGTCCTGGCGTGGCGGGTCTTCGACCTCCGTACCGGGCCGTCCCGTTGACCGGCCCGGTAAATGGGTACCCACGGGCCATGCGGACCAGCGTGGTGGATGTGGGATCGAAGACCGTCAGACTCGTCGTGTCGGACACGGAGGGCGGCGCTCCGCTTCCGGTGCACACGTCCAAGTGGCGGCTCAGGCTGTCCGAACAGGTCACACCGGGCGGACCGGTGCCGGAGCGGGCGGTGGAGGACCTGGTGGAGGCCGTGGCCGCCGCGGACCGGGCCGCCGCACGATGGGGGGCGGCCGGCCCGCTGGCGTTCGCGACGGCCGTGGTGCGCGGCGCCCCGAACCGGCTGGAGGTGCTGCGCGCGGTCCGGGAGCGGACGGGCGTGGAACTGTGCACCCTCCCGGGCGAGGTCGAGGCGGAGCTCACCTTCCTCGCGGCGCGCCGCTGGATGGGCTGGCGGTGCGGGCCCCTGGCGATGCTGGACATCGGCGGAGGATCGTTGGAGGTCGCCTTCGGGCGTGGCCGGCTGCCCGACTTCGCGGCGTCGCTGCCGCTCGGCGCGGCCCGGCTGACCCACGAGTACTTCGAGGAGGAGGACCCGCCCGCCCCGGAGCGGGTGCGGGCCCTGCGTCGCCGTGTGCGCCACCAGCTGCGTGACGTGGCGGCCCGGATCCGCTGGGAGGGGCCGCGTACGGCGGTCGCCACCTCCCGGACCTTCCAGCAGCTGGGACGTCTGTGCGGGGCCGCGCCCGGACGGCACGGGCCGTTCGTGGAGCGGGAGCTGCGCAGCGCCGATCTGCGGGTGGCGATCGACCAGCTGGCCGCCCTGCCGGCCGTCGACCGCGCCCGGCTGCCCGGCATCTCGGCGCCGCGCTCCGGGCAGAGCCTGGCGGGCGCGGTGGTGGCGCACACGGCGATGAAACTGACCGGGCTGCGGACGGTGACGATCTGCCCGTGGGCGCTCAGGGAGGGGGTGCTGCTGCGGCATCTGGAGGACGGTCCGTCGTGGTGGGCGGAGATCGCCCGCCTCAACGGGAAGGAGGCTGCGGGCGCCGGCCCCGTACCCCTCCGCGTCGCCACCGCCCCCGCCCCCGCCTGATCCATGTCCCTTCCGGTGTCCGCTCCGATGTCCACGACGAAGGGAGAGCCCGTGTCCGAGCGGAACGACCGCGAGAAGCCCGAGACGGCCGCCGAGGAGGTGCTGCACGAGGTCGGGGAGGCCGGACGCCGTACCCGTGACTCCGGCGGGGAACGTCACCACCGGGGCGGGGCGGGGGACGCTGTCACGCCGAGCACCGAGGCGCAGGAGGAGTCGCGGGGCGACCGATGAGCCCGCGCCGCGCAACCGGGCGAGGGGCCCGCGCGCTACTGCGGGGGCGGGCCGAGCGGGTGGGCCTCCAGGGCGCGGGCCACGCCCAGCAGGTTGGCCGCCATGGCACAGCCGGTCCTGCGGGACCAGTCGTGACCGCTGCCGCCCTCGAGGAAGCTCGGTCCGGGGCCGGGGCCCTGGTTCCAGTAGGTCCACGCCTGACCGGGGATGGTGTAGCCGATGTCCTGGAGGCCGCCGGTGATCTCGCTGATGACGTGGTGGGCGCCGTCCTCGTTGCCGGTGACGACCACGCCCGCGACCCTGTTGTAGGCGACCGGGCGGCCGGCGTCGTCGGTCTCGGACAGCATCCCGTCCATGCGTTCCAGGACGCGCTTGCTCACCGACGAGGGCTGGCCGAGCCAGGTCGGGGTGGCGATGACCAGGATCCGCGCGGCGAGGATCTTCTCGTGCACCTCCGGCCAGTCGTCGCCCTCGTGCACGGCCTCGCTGACCACGCCCGGTGCGATGTCCAGGTCCACCGCGCGGACGACGTCGACCCGCACGCCGTCCTTTTCCAGCTGCTCGGTGACGGTGCGGAAGAGCGCCTCGGTGTTGGAGGTCTCCGGTGACTTCTTGAGGGTGCAGTTGATCACTAGTGCCTTCATGCCGACATGGAGTACCCCGTGGACGGCCCGCTGCCACACGGGCGGGGGTTCGCGTGCGCCGTCCGGGTACCCGTCGGACCATGGAAGACCTCCGAGACGAACCCCTGCTGCCCGCGCCGCGCGGCCCCGTGAGCAGCGCCGTTCAGGACCATCTGCGCGGCACCGGCCCGTTGCCCTGCGAGCGGGACGTCGACGCGGCCCCGGTGTACGGCGACGACCTCCAGCTCGCCCTGTACCTCTGCTACGAACTGCACTACCGCGGGTTCGCGGGCGTCGCCCCCGACCTGGAATGGGACCCGGAGCTGCTGCGCACCCGTGCCGCGCTGGAGCGGCGCTTCCTCGGCGCGCTCCGCGCGGACGCCCGGCGGCACGACGCCGTCGACGACGCGCTCGCCGGGATCCTCGTGGAGCCGGTCGGCGGCACCGGGGTCAGTCACTTCCTGCGCGACAAGGGCGAGCTGTGGCACCTGCGCGAGTACGCCGCCCTGCGGTCGCTCTACCACCTCAAGGAGGCCGACCCGCACGCCTGGGTGCTGCCCCGGCTGCGGGGTCGGGCCAAGGCGGGCATGGCGGCCGTCGAGTTCGACGAGTACGGGGGCGGCCGGGCCGACCGTGTGCACGCCCGGCTGTTCGCCGACCTGATGACCGACCTGGGCCTGGACACGACGTACGGCCGGTACCTGGACGCCGCCCGCGCCGAGCTTCTCGTGGTGGTGAACCTGATGTCGCTCTTCGGCCTGCACCGCTCCCTCAGGGGCGCTCTGGTGGGCCACTTCGCCACGGTCGAGATCACCTCCTCACCGGGCTCGCGGCGGCTCGCGGAGGCGATGCGGCGGACGGGCGCGGGGCCGGCCGCCGAGCACTTCTACGACGAGCACGTGGAGGCGGACGCGGTGCACGAGCAGGTGGTGCGCCACGACGTCGTCGGCGGCCTGCTGGAGGACGAGCCCCACCTGGCCGGCGACATCGCCTTCGGTGTGGACGCGACCGTGTTCACCGAGGACCTGCTCGGCGACGCCCTGCTGGCCGACTGGCGGGCGGGCCGTTCCGGCCTGCGCGAACCCCTGGACCACGCGGATCGGAAGTCCACCCATACCTCCTGAGCAGGGGGGTACTCGGCGGGCTGTGAAATCACTCGTACCACCGGGCGTGTACGCCCCTCAAGAGGACACCGAACTCCTGGCCGGGGCCCTGTTCGAGGAGCCTGTGGCGCCGGGCGCCGACGTGCTGGACGTGGGAACCGGGTCCGGTGCGCTGGCGGTGGCCGCCGCGCGGCGCGGCACCCGCGTGACCGCGGTCGACGTGTCGTGGCGGGCGGTGTGCGCGACGCGCATGAACGCGTTGCGGGCCGGTGTTCCCGTGCGGGTCCGCCACGGGAACCTGTTCGATCCGGTGCGGGGACGGTCGTTCGACCTGATCCTCGCCAATCCGCCGTACGTGCCCGCGCCCGGCGGCCACAGGCTGCCGCGCGGCGCCGCCCGGGCCTGGGACGCCGGGGGCGACGGCCGGCTGGTCCTGGACCGGATCTGCCGCGAGGCCCCTGGGCTGCTGCGGCCCGGCGGTGTGCTGCTGCTGGTGCAGTCCGCGCTCAGCGACCCCGAGGCGACGCTCGGCCTGCTGCGGGCGGCCGGGATGAAGGCCGCGGTGACGCGGCGCCGGCGTATCGCCTTCGGGCCGGTGCTCCAGGAGCGCGAGAAGTGGCTGCGCGCGCGGGGGCTGCTGCCCCCGGCGGAGAACGAGGAAGAGCTGGTGGTCGTCCGTGCCGAACTCCCCGTCTGACGCCCCGCGGCGGGTCACCGTGCAGCGCAAGGGGCCACTGCTGCTGGAGGGCCCCGTGGAGGTGGAGCTGGAGGACGGCACGGTCGTCTCCTCCGACCGCTTCCGGGTGGCCCTGTGCACCTGCCGCCGCAGCCGCCGCTACCCGTGGTGCGACACCAGCCACCGCGACCGGGCGTGAACCGCGGCCCGTGATGTCCGGAGGCCGGCGGGCGGCCCCACTCCGCCCGCCGGCCTCCTTCCGCGAGATCGCACGTTCCGCGTGGAGGCTCGCACTCCCCAAATCTGCGGGCCGCCGCGCGGTCACGGGAACCGTGCGATCCCGGTCTAGAACGCGAAGACGCTCGATCCGTGAGCGTTCATCACGCACGCGTTGGGAAAGATCCGTTCGTACGAGACGCGCTGCCCCTGCCACACGCCGTCGACGGTGACGAGCACCGGGTCGTACTGCTGGGTGCAGAAGACGCCTTCCCGCATCGTCAGCGCGTCGAAGTCGCCGCTGACGTGGTTCAGGTCCGCGCAGGCCGAAGCCGCGGCCGGGTGGGTGCCCGAAGGGCCTGGGGCGCAGGTCAGGGTGACCGCGCGTTCCGGGGTGACGGTCGCCGCGCTGTCACCGTGACCCACGGTGAGCACCAGGGCCGAGGGGGCGTAGAGCGCGGACGGGGCATCTTCCTGACCGGCCAGCGCGACCCCGGACAGGGGTGCGCTGACGGCTGCGGCCGTGAGGCCGAGGATGGTGGCCCAGCGCGCGGTGTTCCGCATTGTGTGCATCCTTCCGCTTCGTTTCGTCGGGTCGCCGGCTCGGGCTCTGTGGAGCCGCACCGGCGTGCCGGAGTCTGCCGAGTCCGCGACGGAAACTCACATCGGATGTGCGGATTCAGGTAACATTGCGTGTTGAATCAGTGGCGCGAAGTGACAGCGTGCGCGGGGCTCGACCCGGCAATGGGGCGGCCGACGGACATGCGAAGTGGCCAGCTGGCCGAATACCCCCTGCTCATTAATCGGCCTGAACATTCCGATTCCGCTCTCAGCGGACCGTTCCGCGACGTCTTGTGTTCATGAAAGCCGCGCGGGCCGAGCTGTCGGCGAGGTACGTCGAGTGCCTCCTCGACGGCGAGGAGCCCCTGCCCGCGGCGGCCGAGCCGCTGGGGAGCGGCCGCTGCTGGTGACCATGGACACCGGGCACCGGCCGACGTCCTCCCGGCCGAGGGAGCCGGCCCGGTTCCCGCACGAGGCGATGGCCGGCCGCTGAACGCGGTCGTCCCGTACTGGACGCGGCCCGCGCATACCGGCCAGTATGCAGCGGGAGGACAGGGGCACGGGAGACAGGGCGGGACGGATGGCGAAGCACTGGGCGGACTTCCAGTACGAGATCTACCTGAACGGGATGACGGGCGCCGTGCCCCGGCTCCCCACCGATCTGACACGGCTGGAGGAGCTGACCGAGCAGCGGCTGGGCCCCGGTCCGGTGGGGTACGTCGCCGGCAGCGCGGGGGACGGCAGCACCGCCCGCGCCAACCGCGCGGCGCTCGACCGCCACCGGATCGTTCCCCGCATGCTGCGGGACGTGCACGAGCGTGATCTGTCGGTGGAGGTGCTGGGCCGCGCCCTGCCGGCACCGCTGGCGCTGGCGCCGGTCGGGGTGCTGTCGATCATGCACCCGGACGCGGAGTCCGCGGCCGCCCGGGCCGCCGCCGCGCAGGGTGTGCCGTTCGTGCTGTCCTCCGCCTCCAGCACGCCCATGGAGCAGGTCGCGGAGGCGATGGGCGAGGCGGAGCGCTGGTTCCAGCTGTACTGGCCGAAGGACGTGGAGGTGGCCCGGAGCTTCCTGGACCGGTCGAAGGCCGCCGGGTTCACCGCGCTCGTCGTCACCCTGGACACTCCCCTGCTGTCCTGGCGCCCGCGCGACCTGGACCGGGCGTACCTGCCGTTCCTGCACGGGGTGGGCACCGCCAACTACTTCTCGGACCCGGCGTTCCGGGCGGGTCTGGCCAAGCCGGTGCACGAGGACCGCGACGCGGCGGTCATGCACTTCGTCGGCATGTTCGCGGACCCCGCCAAGTCCTGGCCGGACCTGGCGTTCCTGCGGGAGAACTGGGACGGCCCGATCGTGCTGAAGGGTGTGCTCCACCCCGACGACGCCCGGCTCGCGGCCGACGCCGGGATGGACGGTGTGGTGGTGTCCAACCACGGGGGCCGTCAGGTGGCCGGGGCGATCGCCGCGGCGGACGCACTGCCCCGGGTGGTGGAGGCCGTGGGCGACCGGCTCACCGTGCTGTTCGACAGCGGGGTCCGCACCGGCGACGACGTCTTCAAGGCGCTGGCCCTCGGCGCCCGGGCGGTCCTGCTGGGACGCCCGTACGTCTACGGGCTCGGCCTCGACGGACAGGCGGGCGTGGAGCACGTCATCCGCTGTCTGCTCGCCGAACTCGACCTCACCCTGGCGCTGTCGGGCCACGCCACACCGGCCACGCCCGGCCCCGGCGATCTCACGCACGCCGGCGGCTGACCCGCCGCGAGCCACCGGCCGGCCTGCCGTCCTCCAGGGCCGCACGCCGGGCACCCGGGCGGCCCCGCACGGGCGGTCGCCCCACGCGACCGGTCCGAGCGGACGGTTCAGGGCCAGGACCGCAGCGCGTGGACGGCCACGACGACGCAGAACGCCAGCTGCACCGCCCCGGCGACTCGCTCCCCCGCCCGCAGCAGCAGGACCGCCGTTGCGCCGAACGCCAGGGCCAGCACCCCGAAGCCCGTCACCGGCCCCCAGTCAGGGGGTGGCCCGCCCATCGCCCCGTACGCCATGGCGGCGTCCAGCCGGCCCAGTCCCCTGAGGGCGAGGACGAGGACGACCGACGCGCCGGCGGCCACGTCCGCCAGCAGGACGAGAAGCACGAGAAACCCCGTGGTGACGGCGCTCCGTAGGCGGGAGGGCTGCTGGCCGGCGCGCTCGGGCATGACTCGACGATCACCCGGAACGGACCCGTCCGAACGGTCCGTCACCGACTCGCAACCCAGACGTACTCCGCGCGTCACGAGCGCGTGAGCGCCGCCGGGCCCCTGCCCGCACGGCGGTGTCCTGGGCTCGGGGGCTCGGCGCCCACCAGGGTCCGCCCGCCTCCACCGCCGCGGCCTCGTGCCGTCGCAGCGGCACCCGCACGGACGACGGCCGGGCCGGAACCTCCCGAGCAGGTCCCGGCCCGGCCGTCGACACCGTCACACCAGTGGTTCCGGCAACCGCGCGTGGCGGGCCGGCGGGATGTCCGATCCCGTGATGGAGAAGGATTCCGTGGTGGCGTCCACGGGCTCGGCCGCCCAGCGCTGGTTCACCGTCCGGTCGCGGACCTTGACGACGATGTCGGCGTTCGCGTCAGGGGTTGCGGGGATCAGGGCCAGCTGTTCGTCCCAGCGGGGCAGCAGCTCCCCCTGGAGGGTGAGGTCGTAGCGCACGTCGTCGCGGCGCGGGTCGCCGGGATCGGCGCAGGTGCCCAGGACGACGACACCGGCGTCCTTGTGCGAGTCCAGGCACAGACCGGGGTCCGCGACGCTCCGCAGCAGACCGTCGTCCTCGTACGTCCACTGCTGGGTCCACGCCGAGGTGCACTCCGCGAGCCGGGTGCCCGAGCCGTCCCGCGGCTCGCCCCGGGTGTCGAGGCAGAGGCCGGAGGCGATGTTGCGCAGCCGGGTGCGGCCCGGCGCGCTCGGCAGTCCCGCGGCGCCCGGAGGGGACACGGACGGCACGGCCGCACGCCCGCCCGCCGCACCGGTGGAACCCGTCGGGTCGGCCGCGCCGCCGTCCGGTGTGGAGGACCCGGCGATGAGCACACTGACCAGGACCCCGGCGGACACCGCGCCGAGTCCGGTGAGCAGGGTCCTGGTGGAGCGCACCGGGTCCGGGAGGGCGATGCCCGCGAGACGGCCGGGAACGGGCAGCCGGGACAGCAGACGGTGCCGTCCGCTGCCGGACTCCCCGTCGCCACCCCGGCGTCGGCGGCGGGCGGCCCGGCCGCCGCGCGGGCCCGCCGCCGTGCGCCCCGGGCGGGAGTCGAGATAGCGCCGGGCGCCCCAGCCGAGCACGGCTTCGGCCAGCAGCGTGCCCAACCCGCCCTCGAAGTGGCTCAGTTGTTCGGCGGCGTTCCGGCAGTAGCGGCACTCCGCCAGATGCCTGCGGACATCCGGCAGCAGGGCCCCGCCCCGGCGGATGGGAACGTCGAGGAGACGGTTGTAGAAGCCGCAGTCCTTCGTCGGTGCCAGTTCCAGGTGGGCATGGACAAGACCTTGACGGAATGTGTCCCGCGCCTGTTCGAGTGCGCCCGACGCGATGTCGGGATCCATGCCCAGCAGACCGGCCGGTACGGAAATCGGTTCGGCCTCGACCTCGGCATGCCAGAGCAAACAGCGCGCGAGTGCGGACAGGGACCGGAATGCCCGTTGAGCGAGTGCGCGGTTTTCCGGTGTCATGGTCGTCGCCGCGCGCATGCCGCGCCCGCCGGCCGGTTTCTGCAGACCCGGCAGAACTGCGGCTATTCGGTCGTCGGCGGCCCATTCCCGGACCGTGTCCCGCACGGCGACCAGCAGGACCGGCCGCAGCGCGACGGCTGGTTCGCCCACGGCGACCCGGTCCAGGACACGGTGCAGGGCGGCGGCGGTGACCATGGCGGCCGTCTGTCCCGACGAGGCGAGGCAGACGACCGCGTAATCCTGCATCGGCCGCCAGTGCCGCGCGGTCAGCAGCGCGACGGAGTGGGCGGCTTCGCCCTCCGGCCGGCCCCGCAACCGCGCGGCGAGGGCCTCGTCGGATTCCCCGGGATCCCCGCCCGGCGGCGGATAGGGAGGTCGAGGGGGGTGGGGGGTGTGCACTGAGATGATTCCTTCCCACAGCGCATGTGACATTCGAGCGTTTCCGACACCGAAAAAGGGAGCCCGATTGGTGCATACCTCTTTGACGGTGGTGCGGGGGGCGCGAATTCACCGGCGGCGAATCGGATCCGGTTCCTCAACTCGTGTGCGTCCCCGGCCTTTACCCCCTCGCGGGTGGCTCACTCTCGCACAACCGGCACTCGGCCAACAAGGCGGTGGGGTCACATGCCCGCGTTGACAGAAAGTCAGAAAGGCGGGGGTGCCGGCAAGCCGTCACTCCGGCTTTCGGCCCGCGTTTTTCCCGCGGTTCACATCGGCAGCGACACAGGGGGCGTACGGCGCTCACCCGCGCGGCGACCGGACGCGGCCCGCAGCCCGTGTGAACGCCCTGCCCCGACCGCGGCTGTGCGCACGCTCCCGGCGCACGCCGGAGCGCGGACGACGGGTCACGGCCCTCCGCGGAGGCCTCGCGTCGCGGTCACCTGCGGAGGTCTCGCGTCACGGTCCTCCGCGGCGGGTCTCGCGTACAGGCGGCTGTTTCGTCCCGCGCGCTCAGATCTGCCAGGAGCGCAGCCGGTCGGCCGCGGCGTAGACGTCGGCGTCACCGGAGATCAGGTCACGGGCGAGATCGACCAGGGCGCCGTAGGGCGGGTCGATGCCGACCCCGCTGACGAACATGTAGGCCACGGCGGTGGAACAGGCGAAGCGGGCGTTGGCCGAGGGCAGCGGCCTTAGCACGGCCAGGGTGTGCAGCAGCGCCGCCGCCCGCCATGCCGGATCGGAGTCCACGCCCAGCCGGGGCGGGTCGACGCGATGCCGGGCGACGGCCGCGACCAGGGCGGAGAAGTCGTTGACGGTGGGCTGGTCCGGAAGGACCTCCTCGTGGCGCTGGAGCAGCCAGGGCACGTCGATGTGCAGTACGGGTGCCATCGGTCAGGCGGCCCGCCCCTCGCCCTTGGCGGGAGGTTCGTCGTCCGGGAAGGCGGCGGCGAACTCGTCCTTGTGGGAGGCGAAGAACCGGCGGAAGGCCTCCGCGCCCTCCTGCAGGGCGCGGTGACGGGCTATGTCGGCCGCGGCCGCCTCGCGCACCAGCGCCTTCATGGACGTACCGCGTTCCTTGGCGATCTGCCGCAGGTCCTCGAGCTCGCGGTCGCTGAACTCCACGTTGAGAGCAGGCATGCCCACACGGTACCGCTCGGGTACTTACTCGTAAATAGCCGCAGGTCAGAAGGCTCCCGCAGGGGTACCAAGAGACCCGCGGCACGGCCGGTCGCCGTGCCGCGGGCCGTGGCTCGCCTCGCGCGGGCGGTGGCTCGCCTGCCGCGGGCCGGTCAGCCGGCGGCCACCGGCCCGCGGTGCCGGTATCAGCCCTGGTCGGCCACGAAGGAGGCCATCCGGGTCAGTGCCGCGTTCCAGTTGATCGTGTGTTCGTTGGTCGACCAGGACTGGATGTCGTCGATGAAGCAGAACTGGCCGACGCAGCCCTGCAGCTTCGACTGGGCGAAGGGGTCCTGGATGCTGGAGTTCGGTCCGCCGGAGAGCGTGCCGGCCGGCGGGTTCGGCAGGTTCGGATCGAGCTGCCTGGCGTACCAGCGGCTGTGCTGGTTCTGCGCGCTGACCTCTCCGTAGCCGGTGACGTAGGAGATGTTCAGGGCGTTGCGGCCCAGGACGTAGTCCATGCTCTGCAGCGCGCCGTCGCGGTACTTCGACGCTCCGGTGAGGTCGTAGGCGGTGGCGAGGACGACCGCGTTGTTGAGCACCTGGTGGCTGGAGCCCCAGTCGTAGAGGTTGTCGGCGGGCGCGTACGGCATGCCGTACGGGTGGGCCTTCAGCGTGGCCAGGTAGCGGTCGGCGCCCTCGATCACGGAGCGGCGGACCTTGTCCTTGCCGGGCAGCCGGTTCGGCACGGTCGCGAGGTCGAGCCGGCCGGCCGCGGCGGTGCGCGCCCAGTCGAAGCCGAGCGGGCCGAAGATGTCCGCGGTGTGCACCGGGGAGTTCAGCACGTACTCCTCGAACCGCCGCTCCCCCGTGGTGAGGTACAGCTCCGCGGCCGCCCAGTAGAACTCGTCGGACACCGTGTCGTCCGGGTAGGCCCCGCCGCCGATCCCGTCGTCGGGGTCGGCGAGCAGGTCCGGGTGGGCGAGGGCCGCGGTCCATGCCTTGCGCGCGGCCGCCAGCGCCGTGGCCGCGAACTCCTTGTCGTAGGAGCGGTACAGCCGTGCCGCCTGTGCGGCCGTGGCCGCGAGGTTCAGGGTGGCGGCGGTGGTCGGCGGGTGCAGTTCCCGCTTCTGCGGGTCGTCGCTCGGCAGCAGCGGCAGCCCGGTCCACTGCTCGTCGTGGATCTTGTGATGGGCCATGCCGGCCAGCGGCTCACCGTCGGGGACCTGCATCTTCAGCAGGAACTCCAGTTCCCAGCGGGCCTCGTCGAGGATGTCCGGGACCTTGTTGCCGCTCTCCGGGATGTTCAGCGTGCCGTCGCCCAGCTTGTCCGCCTCGCCGGTGCGGGCGTGCCGGGCGCGTTCGTAGGTGCTGAGGACCTCCCAGGTGCTGATGCCGCCGTTCACGACGTACTTGCCGTGGTCCCCCGCGTCGTACCAGCCGCCGGTGACGTCGAGGGTGTAGTCGCACACGCCCGGCTGACAGGGCACCGCGCCGTCGCCCCGGTTGGGGGCCACGTCGACGTGCCCGGCGGGGCGGCCGTAGCCGGGCCGCAGGTCGTCGCGGATCGGGGTGCCGCTGCGCTGCGTGTAGTAGTACTTCGCCGAGTCGAGCCGCAGCCGCTCGTAGGCGCGCGCGTCGATGTCGAACGGCCGGCTGGTCTCGCCGTCCACGGTCAGGGTGTAGCCGGTCCCGCGCTTGCGGTGGGAGCCGAAGTCGATCGAGTGGACGTTCTGCCCCGAGGAGCCGTCCACGCCCCGCGGCACGGTCCAGCCCTTGCGGACCACCCGGCCGCTCCCGTCCGCCAGCCGCCAGGGCAGCCGCTCGACGGCGTCGGTGACCAGGGTGGCGTTCTTCGGCCCGGAGGGCAGGTAGCCGACCTGGTTGACCCGGACCCGGGGGCCGGTGTCGGGCACGTACGGCTCCGGGGCGACCCCGCCCAGCAGGGACACGTCGTCCACGCAGAACCGCCAGGGGTCCGCGCTGCCGCCGAGCTGGAAGCCGACCTGCCCCTGCGCGGTGTCGACGGGCGAGGTGAAGGTGTACGAGTAGGTGTCCCCCGAGACGCTGAGCTGCGGGGACACCTCGTAATAGGTGTCGTACGGCGCCGCCTGCAGGCCGACGATCGCCCGTACGACGTGGCCCGCGGGAGAGCCGGTCGCCTGGAAGGAGAAGCGGTACGACTCGCCCTTCACCAGGGTGATGTCGTTCTGGCCGACGGCCGCGTCCCAGCGGTTGGCGGTGCCGCCGGGGACGTCGGCGCACAGGCGGCCCTCGGAGGGGCCCGCGGTGACGCTCGCGGAGGCCCACCAGGGGTCGGTGCCGTTGTCGAAGGTGCCGTTGCGCACCTGCTCGACCTCGTCGGCCCCGGCCGGCGCGGCGGGCAGCGCGGTGAGGGCGGTCGCCAGCAGGCCGGTCAGGGACAGCAGGGCGGTTCTGCGTCTGTTCACGTCTGAGCTCCTCTGGGGAGGTGCGGGGCTCCGGAGCGCGCATTGGGAGCGCTCCCATCTCCGTGCGCCGACCATGGTTGTGGCTGTGGTGACGGCCCGTCAACGGGTGGGACGGGACTGGTGACGGTCGGCGCCCACGCGCGTTCGCGTTCGCGGGGGGCCCGGACGCACTAGGCTGGGGCTCTGGCGATACACCGGTTCACGGTGAGTGTGCGCGATGGAGTGGCGACGATGAGGCCGGACGACCCGTTCGACGATGCCGTGACGGCCAGGGCCGTCATCGCCGCCGACGGCACGCTCGCGCGGTGGAGCGAGGGCGCGCGTCTGCTGCTCGGGCACACGGCCGAGGAGGTCGTCGGCCGGCCGGCCGCCGTCCTGCTGGCCGAGGGGACGGAACCCGTCCCGCTCCCGGCCGACCGCTGGAGCGGCACCCTGGCGCTGCGCCACCGTGACGGCGGCACCGTCACCGTGTGGGTGCTCGCCCACCACAGACATCCGGCGGACGGCGGTCCCGGCGACTGGCTCGCCGTCAGCCCGCTGGAGGCCTCGGAGCACGAACTGCCCGACGAACCGCTGGTCAGGGCGGCCGTGTACCAGTCGCCCTGTGCCGCGATGGTCTTCGACCGTGCCCTGCGGCTGCGCGGGGTCAACGACGCGATGGCGCACCTCCTCGGACTGCCGGCCGACCACCTGCGGGGGCTGCGGCCCACCGACGTCGGCGGGCGGGTGCAGCACAGCGAGCTCGAGCGGCACCTGGACCAGGTGCTGCGCACCGGCCGGCCGCACGAGATGCAGACGTACATGAAGGCCACGAGCGAGAGCCGCGCGCACGCCTGGCTGGCCCGGCTGGCGCCGCTCACCGACGGGGCCCGCCGGGTGCGGGGCGTGTGCGTGACCGCCCACGACTTCTCCGACCAGTTCCGGGCGCGCGAGCGGCTGCAACTGGTCAACGAGGCCAGCATGCGGATCGGCACCACCCTGGACGTCACCCGTACGGCGCAGGAGCTGGCGGAGGTCTGCGTACCGGTGCTCGCCGACTTCGTCAGCGTGGACCTGCTGGAGCCGGACGAGCCGGGGGGTGAGCCCGTGCAGCCGCTGACCACTCCGGTCTCGCTGCGCCGGGTCGCCCACCGCTCCCGCACACCGGGCGACCCCGAAGCGACCGCCGAGGTGGGCGAGGTGGTCGTCTACCCGGCCGCCGCGCCGCACGCCGACTCGCTGATCGCGGGCCACAGCGTCATGGCCTCGATGTCCTCCGGTGAGCTCGATCCGTGGCTCGCCGTGGACGAGGTGCGGGCCCGGGAGATCCGGGAGCGCGGAGTGCACTCGATCCTGTCCGTGCCGCTGCAGGCCCGTGGCACCACGCTGGGTGTCGCGGCCTTCACCCGTTTCAGTCACCCCGAGGCGTTCACCCACGACGACGTGCTGCTCGCCGAGGACGTCACGGCGCGCGCCGCGGTCTGCATCGACAACGCCCGCCGGTACTCCCGGGAGCGCGAGACCACCCTCGCCCTCCAGCGCAGCCTGCTCCCCCGCACCCTGCCGCGCACGGCCGCCGTGGAGGCGGCCACCCGCTACCTGCCGACGGCGCGCTCCGGGGTGGGCGGCGACTGGTTCGACGTGATCCCGCTGTCCGGGATGCGGGTGGCCATGGTGGTGGGGGACGTGGCCGGGTCCGGCATCCAGGCGTCCGCGACCATGGGCCGGCTGCGCACCGCGGTGCGCACGCTCGCGGACATCGACCTGGCGCCCGACGAACTGCTGACCCACCTCGACGACCTGGTCCACCACCTGTCGCAGGAGTCGGGCGGCGACCCGGTGCAGAACGAGGTCGGCGCGACCTGTCTGTACGCGGTGTACGACCCCGTGTCGCGCCGCTGCACCCTCGCCCGGGCCGGACACCCGGCGCCGGTGCTGATCCCGCCGGGCGGCACCGCACGGCACCTGGACCTGCCCTCGGGCCCGCCCCTGGGCGTGGGCGGACTGCCCTTCGAGTCGGCCGAGCTGGAGCTGCCCGACGGGGCGGTGCTGGCGTTCTACACCGACGGACTGGTGGAGTCCCCCGGGCGTGACCGCGAGGCCGGGTACGCGCTGCTGCGCGAGACGCTGTCCGACGCCTCCGGCCCGCTCGACGAGACCTGCGACCGCGTGCTGCAGTCGGTGCTCGCACCGGGCGGCGCGAGTGACGACGTGGCCCTGTTGCTCACCCGTATCCACGGGCTGCCGTCCGCGCAGGTCGCCACCTGGGACATCCCGGCCGATCCGGCGCTGGTCGCCCCGATCCGCAAGCAGGCCCTCGACCAGCTGGCCGACTGGGCGCTCACGGAGGCGTCGTTCACGGCGGAGCTGGTGGTGAGCGAGCTGGTCACCAACGCCATCCGCTACGGCGCCCCGCCCATCCGGCTGCGGCTGATCCACGACGCCTCGACGCTGATCTGCGAGGTGTCCGACACCAGCCACACGGCCCCCCATCTGCGCCGGGCCAAGACCTGGGACGAGGGCGGCCGGGGGCTGCTGCTGGTCGCCCAGCTCACCCAGCGCTGGGGCAGCAGGCACACGGCGGACGGCAAGACCATCTGGGCGGAGCTGTCCTTGGTGGACGAGGTCTGACCCCCTGGGCGGCCGGTGCCCCCGGGCCGCCGGTGGCCGCCCGCCCGATCCGGTCCGCTGCCGGAGGCCGACCGTCCTCGCCGGGGGGCGCGGGTGCTCCGCGCGCGCTCGCCGCCGGGTGCGTCACTCCCGCCGCAGCAGGTCCAGCGCCCGCTCCCAGCCGAACTCGGGCCGCTCGCCGTCCGGTTCGGACTCGCCCGCGTACGGATCGGCGAAGCGCACGCCCATGCCGCGCAACCGGGTGAGGCTGTCCCGGTAGGCGGGATGGGCGGCCAGCGCACCGGCCACGGACGGCAGGACGGCGACGGGCACACCGAGACCGGTGGCCTCGCACAGGGTGCCGAGGGCGAGCGTGTCCGCGATGCCGGCGGCCCACTTGTTGACGGTGTTGAAGGTGGCCGGTGCGACCACCACGGCGTCGGGGGCCGGGAAGGGGCTCGGTTCGCCCGGGGAGCGCCAGGCGGACCTGATCGGACGGCCGGTCTGTGCCTCGACGGCGGCGGCGTCGAAGAAACCGTTCATGGCGAGGGGTGTCGCGATGACACCGACCTCCCAGCCCCGCTCCTGGGCGCGGGTGATCAGCTTGCTGACGCCGGGGGCGACACCCGCGGCGCAGACCACGACGTAGAGGAAGGGCTTCTCGGTCACCGGGAAACCCTAACCACCCCGGGAGAACCGATGGCCCGTTTCCCGGAGCAGGCTCCGAAATCCCCACCATGAGCAGCGGTCCGGCCTCCGGGGAGGACCGACACCGCCGCGCTCATGACGGCCGCGCTGCGCGTGGTGCTGCCCGCCGGGGCCGGCGCGCTGCTGGGCCGGGGCCCTGACGGGGCGCCGGGGGCGCCTGGTGACCGCCCTGGTCGCGAGCGGCGGTGATGACGGTACTCGCGCCGCGCATGGCGGTGTCGTCCGTCTGAGAGGTCGCGCGGTCCGGATGAATTCGGCGTGCGGCGGTGTTCCACGGATGATCGACTCGGCGCAGTACACGACGACGATGGGACGGATGCCATGCCTCTGCAAGGGGAGTACGAACCCAGCCCGACGCGATGGGTGCGCGAACAGGTGGAGCTGTACGAGAGTTCGGGCGGCACCCGGGGGACGACCCTGCAGCAGACGGGGCAGCCCGTCGTGGTGCTGACCAGCCGGGGTGCCAGGAGCGGCAAACTGCGCAAGACCCCGGTGATGCGGGTCGAGCACGAGGGGCGCTACGCGGCGGTGGCCTCGCTGGGCGGCGCGCCCCGGCACCCGGTCTGGTACCACAACATCAAGGCCGACCCGCACGTCGAGCTCCAGGACGGTCCCGACAAGTGGGACATGACGGCCCGTGAGGTCACCGGGGAGGAGAAGGCCGAGTGGTGGAAGCGGGCCGTCGCGGCCTACCCGGCCTACGCCGAGTACCAGGAGAAGACGGACCGTGAGATTCCGGTCTTCGTCCTGGAGCGGCCCGAACAGGGCTGACGCACGCGGGCCCGGCGGCCCGGAAGATTCTTGCGCCCGGTACGCATGAAGCCCCGGCCGCCGGGCATTCGTGCCTCAGGCCCCGCCGCGCTCCCCCGTCGCGGCGGGGCTTTCCCATGCCTCGCGCGCTTCGGGGGAGCCCCGTTCGGTGACGTCGAGGAAGATCTGCTCCGCCTCGGGGAACGTGTGGGAGATGGACCGCTTGATACGTACGGCGACCTCCTCCACCCGCTCGCTGTCCAGTCCGGGTATCAGGTCGACGCGGGCGGCCACCAGGACGGTGTCCATGCCGGTCTTCATGGTGAGCAGTGCCTCCACGCTGTCGATCTCGGGCTGCGCCCGCAGCAGCTCCCGGATGCGCTCGCTCGTCTCGGGGGCGACGGCCTCGCCGATCAGCTGGTCGCGGGCTTCGCGGCCGAGCCGGTAGGCGACGTAGACGAGCAGGGCGCCGATGGCGAGCGAGGCGGCCGCCTCCCAGACCACGCGGCCGGTGATCATGTGCAGTGCCATGCCGGCGACGGCCAGGGTGACGCCCACCACCGCGGTGCCGTCCTCGGCGACCACCGTGCGCAGCGCCGGATCGCGCAGTCCGCTGGCGAGGCCGCCCTGCCGGCGCACCTGGTACAGGGCGCGCAGCAGCGAGCCGCCCTCGGCGAGCAGGGCGACGCCGAGCACGATCAGTCCGGCGACGTAGCCGCTCAGGTCCTTCTCCTCGCCTCCGCCCCTGAACGCCTCGATGCCCTGGTAGAAGGAGAAGCAGCCGCCCATCACGAAGATGCCGACGGCCGCGAGCAGCGACCAGAAGAAGCGTTCCTTGCCGTAGCCGAACGGGTGACGGCGGTCGGCGGGGCGGCGGCTGCGCCGCAGGGCGGCCAGCAGGAACACCTCGTTCAGGCTGTCGGCGACCGAGTGCGCCGCTTCCGACAGCAACGCCGGGGAGGACGCGGCCAGTCCACCGATGGCCTTGGCGGCGGCGATCACCAGGTTGGCGGCGAGCGCCACCAGCACCGTGATCCGGGTTCTGCGATCCGATCGAGTACTCACCCTCGGCCGATTGCCCCGGTCGGCCCAGGGCACACCGTGCCGTCGGCGGAAAACGGGGAACGCGGTCACAGGGACATCCGAACGGCGAGGAGGAGAACACCATGGGCCGCGACGACGGGGGCGTCGGCAACAGCGCGTACGGCAGGAAGAAGTTCAGGAGGTCGAAGGCCCACTTCGCGGACCGGATCACCGCGGACGGCCGGGACTCCTGGCCCGTGGAGGCGGGACGCTACCGGCTGGTGGTGAGCCGCGCCTGCCCGTGGGCGAGCCGGGCCCTGGTGTCCCGGCGGCTGCTCGGGCTCGAGGACGCGCTGTCCCTGGCGGTGGCGGACCCGGTGCAGGACGACCGGAGCTGGCGCTTCACCCTGGATCCGGACGGCCGCGACCCGGTGCTCGGCATCCGGTACCTGAGCGAGGCGTACGACCGGCACGAGACGGACCACCCCGGCGGGGTCAGTGTGCCGGCGATCGTGGACGTGCCGAGCGGACAGCTGGTCACCAACGACTACCAGCAGATCACGCTGGACCTGGCCACCGAGTGGACGGCCCTGCACCGCGAGGGGGCGCCCGACCTGTATCCGCCGGCGCTGCGCGACGAGATCGACGCCGTCATGGAGGACGTGTTCCAGGACGTCAACAACGGCGTGTACCGAGCGGGTTTCGCCACGGACCAGGAGGAGTACGAGACCGCGTGCACGGCCGTGTTCCGGCGGCTGGAACTGCTGGCGGGACGGCTGGAGCGGCAGCGGTACCTGGTCGGCGACACGATCACCGAGGCGGACATCCGGCTGTTCACCACGCTGGTGCGGTTCGACGCGGTGTACCACGGTCACTTCAAGTGCAACCGGTGGAAGCTGGCGGAGAACCGGGTGCTGTGGGGTTACGCCCGCGACCTGTACCAGACGCCGGGATTCGGAGACACCGTGGACTTCGACCACATCAAGCGGCACTACTACCAGGTGCACACGGGGGTGAACCCGTCCGGCATCGTGCCCCTGGGCCCCGACCTGTCCGGCTGGACGACGCCCCACCACCGCGAGGAGCTGGGCGGGCGGCCGTTCGGGGACGGCACTCCCCCGGGGCCGGTGCCGGCCGGCGAGGAGGTGCCCGCGCGGGGCCGCCCCTGACCGTCCGGCCCGACCGACATCCATCGAAGAGAACCGAGCAAGCAACCGATCCGGGAGATCGACGTGGCGAAGAAGAGCAAGAAGGTCAAGAACAAGATGCCCCTGGCGTACAAGCCCGTCGGGTTCGTACTGGGCTGGACGAGCGGCACCCTGGCCGGGATGGCCTTCCAGAAGACCTGGAAGGTGATCCGGCACGAGGACGACGCGCCGGACGCCCTGGACCGGGACCGCCGCTGGGGCGAGATCCTGCTGGCCGCCGCCATCCAGGGCGCCATCTTCGCGGTGGTGCGCAGTGCCGTGGACCGCGCGGGCGCCAAGGCGATCGAGCGGTCCACGGGCAGCTGGCCGGTCCCGGACAAGGGCGGCCGTGACTGAGGTGAGGCTTCAGCCCTGCTTCGGTGCCGTCGGGGCGCCCCGGCGGACGACGAAGGAGTGGCCCGCCGGGTCGGCGTAGCCGCGCTCCTCGGCGGGGCCCGCGGGGTCGCCCGACTCGATCGGGCGGCCCCCGAGACTCACGATCCGGCGTTCCACCGCGTCCAGGTCGTCCACCACGAACTCCAGGTGCGCCTGGAGGGAGTTCTCCGGGCGGGGCCAGCTGGGCGCGGTCGCGTTGACGTCGCGGCGCAACGCCAGCCGGAAGCCGTCGGCGGCCCGGATCTCCACCCGGTTGGCGTTGACGTCCGCCTCGTCGGCTCCCAGCAACTCCTTGTAGAACTCGGCGAGTTTCTCGGGCTCGGCGCAGTCGAGCACCACCACGCCCGTCGTCACCAGTGCCATGTCTCCTCCGGGGTCCCGGTGCGGGGCGCTGCTGCCCCGCCCTGTAGGTGACACCTGTCCCCGCTCGCCGGTTTCAGTCGGGCACCCGGTCCGTAAGCGACACGGAAGAACTCGGCCGTAATGCGAAGACATATGTCAATCGGGCATGCTCAAATGCAGTCGATCGAGGGTAACTTGCAGGGCAGGGACCGGCGTTGGGGCCGTCACCCGCCCCGTCGCACGGAGCAGGCTGGAGGAGATGGCGTCGTGCGGTACGAACCTGCGCCGCTGACCCGGCATCTGCGCGTCCGCCAGGACCGGGGACACACGGTGCTGGAGTTCCGCGGCGAGATCGACATCGCCGCGGCCGCGGAGATCGTCCCGCACCTGGACATGGCGACCGCCGAACCGGAGGCCCGGATCGTGATCGACCTGTCGCGGGTCGAGTTCTTCGACTGCTCGGGCCTGCGGCTGCTGTACCGGGCCCGGCACCGGACCGCGGACGGGCCGGGGAGCCTTCACCTGGTCTGCGCCCATCCGCTGACCCTGCGCATGCTCCGCATCACGGGCCTGTCCCGTCTGCTGCCCCCGTGGCCGACCCTGGAGGCGGCCCTGCAGCAGCCGGAGTCCGCGTCCGGCCCGCTCTGACGGCACCGCCGGTCCCCGCCGGATCCTGCCGGGGCAGGGCGGCCCGGTGTGCGCCCCTGCGTGCTTCCGCCACGGTCGTCGGATCCTCAACTTCCCTGTCTGGCATGCGAACTGAGGGGCATCCGGACTTCAGGAAGGAGGGCCGTCGCCATGACGACTCAGGTGAAGGCAATGACCGCTCGCGTTCCGGGCTGGGTGAAAGTGGTCGGCTCGGTGGTGCTCCTGCTGGCCGTGCTGTTCGCCGGCATCCGGCTCAGCGTGCTGCCGGGCCTGAAGGACGTGTTCGGTACGGAGACCCGGGACCGTTCCGGCCCCGCGCTGCTGGAGTCCATCCAGGACATCAGCCGCTACGACGCCGCCTCGGGCAACTTCCAGGTCGTGGTGGACCTGGAGAAGGACGCCAAGTACCTGCCCGACGCGGTCCGCGGCAGCCGTACGCTCTACGTGGGCGCGGGTACCGTCGACGCCTACGTCGATCTCGGCAAGCTGGGCGAGGACGACGTTCGGGTGGACGAGGACCGCACGTCCGCCACGCTGCGACTGCCCCACGCGCGCCTGGGCACACCGGCGCTCGATCCCGAGCGTTCCTACGCCGTCTCCAAGCAGCGCGGGCTGTTCGACCGGCTCGGCGACCTCTTCTCCGACAATCCCAACGGCGAGCAGGCCGTGCAGAAGCTCGCGGTGCGGCACATCGGTGACGCGGCGAAGGAGAGCGGACTCACCGCCCGGGCCGAGGCCAACACCACCGGGATGCTCGAGGGCCTGCTGCGTTCCCTGGGCTTCGAGAAGGTGCGCGTCACCTACGGCGACTGACGACCCCCGCCGGGGGTAACAGCCGTATCACTGAAGGAAGTTGACGACTGGAGGACCGAATGGCCCGCGCCGCCCCACGACCGCTCCCGCTGCCCCTGCGGCTGCTGGTGCTGCTGTGCGCCCTCGTCTTCATGGTCGTCTTCGCGGTGGTGCTGGCCCGGCTCACCCTTCAGCCGTCGCCCGCCTCGGAGGCCCTGACCCACACCAATCTGCATCCGGGCCGCTCCCTGCGGGCCTATCTCGACCAGCCCGCGCTGCGCGACGCCGTGCGCCAGATCGGCGGCAACATCCTGCTCGGAGTGCCCTTCGGTGTCCTCGCGCCGGTCGTCGCACCGCGCACCCGCGGATTCCTGCGCGTGCTGGTGCTGACGTCCGTGGTGATGCTGCTGGTCGAGGTCGCCCAGGGGTTCCTGGTGACCGGGCGCGCCTTCGACATCGACGACGTCATCCTGAACACCAGCGGGGCGCTGATCGGCTATCTGCTCCTGGGCCGGCGCCTCAGCCGCGCCGTGCACGCGCGGAAGCCGAAAGCCTGAGGGCCCCCCGGCCGGCGGGCGGCGGGTTCTCCGTCGCCCGCCGCGGCGCGGCAGGGCAGCCTCCCCGGCGTCCGGGCCGGCGCGGGGAGGGTCCCGCCTAGGCTCGCTCGCCCCGTTCCCGCTGCTCCTGGGAGAACTGGCGCACGGTCCAGGTGAGCTTGTCACCACCGACCCAGCGGACGGTGTCCGGGTCGTCCAGGTCGTGGACCGTGATCCCGAACGCGGCGGCGGCTTGCAGCACGTCGGTGAGCGTCTTGGCCTCACCGACCACCTGTCCGTCGATCTCCACGATCCGGAAAGGCGGGGTCCCGGGCTGTACCCCGAGCACCATGATCCGCGGGTGCGACATGTACGGGCTCGCGCTTTCGGTCATGCCTCGAGGGTAGAGCGCGAACGGGACGAACGCGGCGTCCGCCGTCGTGCGGCCGTACCCGCCCTGGGGAACCCTGGAGCGAGGAGGTGGTGATGGAACCCGTCGAGGCGCTGGAGCGGATCGCCTTCCTGCTGGAGCGGTCCCTGGCACCGACGTACCGCGTCCGTGCGTTCCGTACCGCGGCCCGCACACTGTCGGAGCTCGGCGCGGACGGGGTCCGCGAGCGGGCGGCCGCCGGGACGCTCGAGGCGCTCAAGGGGGTCGGGCCGAAGACCGCCCAGGTGGCGTACGAGGCGCTGGCCGGCGAGGTGCCCGGATACCTGCGGAAGCTGGAGGACGAGGCGGAGCGGCAGCCCGCGCAGCGGGACGGACAGCGGTTGCGGGACCTGCTGCGGGGGGACTGCCACCTGCACTCGGACTGGTCGGACGGCGGCAGCCCGATCGAGGAGATGGGCCGCACCGCCGCGCTGCTGGGACACGAGTGGGCGGTGCTGACGGACCACTCGCCGCGGCTGACCGTGGCGCGCGGGCTGTCGGCCGACCGGCTGCGCGAGCAGCTGGACGTGGTGGCGGAGCTCAACGAGCGGTGGGCGCCGTTCCGGCTGCTGACCGGAATCGAGTGCGACATCCTCGAGGACGGCACCCTCGACCAGGAGCCGGAACTGCTGGACCGGCTGGACGTCGTGGTGGTGTCGGTGCACTCGAAGCTCCGCATGGACGCGCGGTCGATGACCCGCCGGATGGTGGCCGCCGTGCGCGATCCTCACGCCGACGTCCTCGGGCACTGCACCGGACGGCTGCTGACCGGACGCGGCCGGCCCGAATCCGAGTTCGACGCCGACGAGGTGTTCGCGGCCTGCGCGGAGACCGGGACCGCCCTGGAGATCAACAGCCGGCCGGAGCGGCTCGACCCTCCCCGCCGGCTGCTGCGCCGTGCGGTCGGGGCGGGTGTGCTCTTCTCCCTCGACACCGACGCGCACGCGCCGGGCCAGCTGGACTGGCAGATCCTCGGCTGCGCCCGTGCGCAGGAGTGCGGAGTGCCGCCGGAGCGGGTGGTCACCACCTGGTCCCTGGAGGAGGTGCTGGCGTGGGCCCGGGAACGGAAGGTGCCCTCCGGAGTGGCGGGCGCCTGAGGTGGTACCCGTCCCCGCCCCCGAGAAAGGATCACGTATGGAACGGGCTGCCGTGTTCGACGTCGACGGCACTCTGGTCGACACCAACCACCTGCACGTGACGGCCTGGTGGGAGGCGCTCCGGCAGGCGGGCCACCAGGTGCCGATGCACGCCGTCCACCGGGCCGTGGGACTGCCCTCCTCCGACCTCGTCGCCCACCTGCTGGGCGAGGACCGGGACACCGGGCGCGACGAGGAACTGAGCGCCGCGCACAAGGCGCTGTACGGACAGTACTTCGACCGGCTGCCCGCACTGCCGGACGCCGGACGGCTGCTGAAACGGCTGCACCGGGACGGCTGGGCGGTGGTGCTCGCCACCTCGGCCGGCGGTGCGGAGCTGAGCGCGCTGCGCCGGGCGATCGACGCCGACGAGGCGATCACCGCGACGGCGAGCGCCGACGACGTCGAGCGGGGCAAACCCGCGCCGGAGCCCGTCGAACGCGCCCTGGAGCTGGCCGGGGTGCCGGCCGGGCGGGCGGTCTTCGTCGGTGACACGGTGTGGGACATGCGGGCGGGCAGCCGCGCCGGGGTGCGCTGCGTGGGCGTGCTGTGCGGGGGCATTGCGCGGGCCGATCTGGAGGAGGCCGGCGCCGACGCGGTCTACGACGGTCCGGCTCAGCTCCTGGCGTCCCTGCCGGACAGTCCCCTGGCATGAGGTGCCGGGCGAACGGGATACCCGCAGGGCATGGTGCGTACGTGGGAACAGATGCCGCCGGATGAGGCCGGCGGACAGGTCTCGGCGATCGCCAGGCTGCGGGAGGCCGTGCGCTGGGACGCACGGAACGTCGGGCGGGCGGCGCGGGCCGCCTGGCGCGGGCCGGGGCGGGAACGGGACCTGCTCGTCCAGTCGCTGAAGGCCGCGGCGGCGGCACTGCTGGCCTGGCTGCTGGCGCAGGTGTGGCTCGGCGATCCGATGGCCCTGATGGCTCCGTGGGTGGCGCTGGTGCTGGTGCAGGCCACCGTCTACAGCTCGATCGTCCAGGGTGCCCGGCAGTTCGCCGCGATCTGCGTGGGCGCCCTGGTGGCCTCGGGGGCACAGGCCGTCACCGGGGACACGACGGGCGCGCTGGCGCTGTCCGTGCCGGTGCTGGTGCTGCTGTCGAACTGGCCGCGCTTCGGCGACCAGGGCATCTACGCCGCCACCACGGCCGTGTTCACCATCGCCACCGGAACGGTGAGCGCGGTCGCCGTCGGGCACCGGCTGGGCCAGGCCGCGCTCGGCGCGGTCATCGGGATCGCCGTCAACGCGCTGGTGCTGCCGCCGATCCATCTGCGCGACGTACGGGAGAACCTGTCGGCGCTGGCCCGGGAGGCGGGCGAGGTGCTGCGCACCGTCGCCGGGGACCTGCGCGAGGGCGAGTGGGACGGGCAGACGGCCGTCGGCTGGGTGGGGGCGTCGGGGCGGCTTCAGGACCGTCTCGAGGCGTTGCGCTCGGCGCGGGGCTGGAGCACGGAGAGCCTGCGGCTGACCTCGGGTGTCCTGCGTGGCCTGCATCGGGCGCCGACCGCGGCCCTGCCGCCGGCGGAGGAGGACGAGCGGTTCAGCCGGATCACCGGACACGTGACGGCGCTGACCCGCACGCTGGCGGTGGCCGCGGACGAGGAGCGTACGCCCGCCGCTCCGGACGCCGCGGTGCTGCGCTGCTACGCGGAACTGCTGGAGCTGCTCGGCGACGGCTGCCGGGCGGAGGCCGACCGGCTGGTGGGTGGCGGCGTCCGCGAGGACCGGCTGCTGGACGAGCGGACGGAGGCCGTGATGAGGGAGCTGCACGAGAGGCTCCAGGAAGGACTGCGCGAGCACGCCGGGCAGGGCGCCGCGCGGACGGCGGTCCTGGGCACGCTGCTGCTCCAGGCGGAGAACCTCTGGGCGGAGCTCGACGGCGCGGGGCGGGCTCGGTGACGCACCTCACGCGCGCCTCCGGCCGGACGCGGAACAGCCGGCGAAGGCCGGCCGTTGAACAGAACGTGGGTGCGGACGGGACAGTGTCCCCGGACCTCATCGTTCGCCCACAGGGACGATCGTTCGGCTGAAGCCCTGTGGAGCCCTTCGCCGAGAGGCGACCGCCGTCCGTACCCACCCTCTGTCCGCCCCGGCCGTGATTCCCCCGTCGCGGTCGGGGCTCTCTGTGCGGGGCGCCCCCTCACCCACCGCTCCGGCGTCGCTCGAGCCGGTGCCGCTCGCTGCGGACAGTGCGGTGGGGCGGACTGCCCCGCGTCGACGCGTCCGCACCGGGTCCCGGACAGCCCTCATGTGCGCGAGGGCGGCCGACCCGCCTCGCCGCGTGAACGCCGTCGCCCGGGGGTACCCGCCGGTTCCGCGGAGCGTACGGCCGAGAGGAGCGGAAGGTGAGCAGCCAAGCGGGCATGAGGGTGGTCGTCACGGGCGCCACGGGCAACGCCGGGACCAGCGTGGTGCGGGCGCTCGCGGCGGACCCGGGGGTGGCGTCCGTACGGGGTCTGGCCCGGCGGGTCCCCGAGTGGTCGCCGCCGAAGACCGAGTGGTCGGCGGTGGACGTGGCATCGGACCGGTTCGATCTCGCGGCGGAGTTCGCCGGCGCCGACGCGGTGATCCATCTGGCCTGGGCGTTCCAGCCGACGCACGATCCGGCGACCACGTGGCGCACCAACGTGCTCGGCAGCATGCGGGTGTTCGACGCGGTGGCCGAGGCGGGGGTGCGGGCGCTGGTGCACGCCTCGTCCGTCGGGGCGTACTCACCGGGCCCGAAGGACCGGACGGTGGACGAGTCCTGGCCGACGCACGGCTGGCCGGACGCCGCGTACTGCCGGGAGAAGGCGTACCTGGAGAGGGCGCTGGACACCTTCGAGCGGGACCATCCCGGCACACGGGTGGTGCGGATGCGGCCCGCGTTCCTCTTCAAGCGGGAGTCGGCGAGCGAACAGCGCCGTATCTTCGGCGGGCGCTTCCTGCCGGGTCCCATGGCGCGGCCCGATCTGCTGCCGTTCCTGCCCGACATCCCGGGTCTGAGGGTCCAGGCCCTGCACACCGACGACGCGGCCGACGCCTACCGGCTGGCGGTGCTGTCCGCCGAGGCGCGGGGCGCCTTCAACCTCGCCGCCGAGCCGACCGTCGACGCGGACCTGCTCGGGGAGATGCTGGGCACCCGCCGGGTGCGGTTGCCGCGTGCGGCCGCCCGTTCGGCGGTCGCCGCCGGGTGGGGGCTGCGGTTGCTGCCGGCCTCCCCGCACCTGTTCGACGCCGTGCTGAGGCTGCCGCTGATGGACTGCACGCGTGCGCGTGAGGAACTGGGCTGGCGGCCGGTGCGCACGGCGACGCAGGTGGTGGAGGAGTTCCTGCTGGGGCTGCGGCAGGGGGCGGGGGACGCCACGGAGCCGCTGCGCGGGCGCAAGGCCGGATGAGTGCCTGGTTTCGCGGGTGATCCCGGAGGTACCCGCGAATGCCGGCACATACGGAGGGAGAGGGACGTGACCGACCACCGCCTCGAAGGCCCCGGTGAGAACGGCGCGGGGGTACCCCGCGATCTGCCCGACCAGCAGGCCGGCCCGGGTGAGGACCCCTGGGAGGTGGCCCCTGCCGCCGCGGAACGGGAGAGCGAGAAGAAGGCAGGCGAGTCGGAGGAGCCGGAGACGGACCGGGCCGATTCCGACGTGCCCGACACGGACGAGGCCGGAACGGGCCGCAGGGGCGCTCCCCACTCGGCGTCCGGCGACCCTGAGCAGCCGGTGCCTGACGAGCCCTCCGCGTAACCGGGCCGGGCCGCGCGTCGGGCACCCGGGGACGGGCACCGTCGCGCCGAGCCGCCCCCGTGGGCCCGCTCCGCGGCGTCGGGCCGGTGGCCGGGCCGTGGGACCCGCTCGCTGGGCACCCGCACGCACCGGACTCGCTGGGCACCCGCACGCACCGGACTCGCTGGGCACCCGCACGCACCGGATCGGTGCGTGCGGCGGACGCCGCTCAGCGTGGGGTGCGGTCCGCGACGGCGGTGCGCCGGGCGAGGTGCGGGGACTGGGGGTCCTGGAAACCCGCCCAGCCGTCCCTGAGGACGCGCTCCGGCTGGAAGAGGCTGATCAGGTCGGGCAGGCCCGCGCCCAGGTACTCGGCGGTCTCCTCCGGGACGGCGAGCGCGGCGGGAAAACCGTTGGCTCCCCCGGCGAACCCGTCCTTACCCTGAGCCGGAGACCCGGACCCCGGGTCCTGCAAGATCACGTACAGCACGCGCACCGGCGCACGCCAGGAGACGGCCTTCATGAGAGCGCTCACCGAGCAGGACATCCGCACGTCGTTCATCAACTGCTCCAAGGGTGAGGCCAAGCGGCTGGCGGTGCCCCGGGGCCTGGACACCCACCCCTGGGACGATCTCGACTTCCTGGGCTGGCGTGACCCGGGCGCGCCCGACCGCAGTTATGTCGTCGCCGAGCGCGAGGGGCGGCTCGTGGGGTGGCCATGCGGTTCCAGCCCGCCCGCCGGGGCTTCCTGCACCGCAGCATGTGCTCCCTGTGCCTGACGACGCATCCGCGCGGCGGTGTCTCCCTGATGACGGCGCGCAGGGCGGGAACGGCCGGCCGCGAGGGCAACTCGGTCGGCGCCTACATGTGCACGGATCTCGCCTGCTCCCTCTACGTGCGCGGCAGAAAGGTCCCGGAGAGCGGGGGCCGCTTCGAGGAGAGCCTGTCCCTGGAGGAGCAGATCGACCGCACGCGGCGCAACCTGTTCGCCTTCCTCGACAAGCTGTAGCTCCGCCCCGCTTGTCCGCCGGGGGACTGCCGTCACCACGCAACACGTTCGTCGCGTCCGGGTAAGGGGAACCGTCCCGAGATGCAAGGTGTACGTGAGATGACCGCCTCGGCCGTTCAGTTCTTCAAGCGGCGCCGGGACCCGTTGACCGTGCAGACGGTGCGGTCGGCGGCGGCCGCCACGGTCGCCTACGTCATCGCCGTGCGGCTCAGTCCCGAGACCGCGCCGCTCACCGCGCCCCTGACCGCGCTGCTCGTCGTCCAGGTCACCCTGTACTCCACGCTCACCACCGGGCTGCGCCGGGTGAACGCCGTGGTGACCGGGGTCGTCGTGGCGATCCTCTTCAGCCTCCTGGTGGGTCTGACCTGGTGGAGCCTGGGTCTGCTCATCCTGTCGTCGCTGATCATCGGCCATCTTGTGCGGGTGGACGAGTTCGTTCCCGAGGTGGCGATCAGCGCGATGCTGGTGCTCGGGGTGACCACCCACGGGGACACCGCCTGGGCCCGGATCGTCGAGACCCTGATCGGAGCGGTCGTCGGGATGGGCTTCAACCTGCTGCTGGCTCCGCCGGTGTGGGTGGAGGAGGCCGGCGAGTCGATCGAGGAGCTGGCGCGGCGGGTGCGGCAGCTGATGCTGCGGATCGGCGAGGAGGCCGCGCAGGGCCCGCCCTCGTCGCGCGCGGAGGCCCGGCTGTACGAGGCCCGCCGGCTGGACCACGACATCTCCGAGGTGGACGCGGACCTCCGGCAGGCGGAGGACAGTCTGCGGCTCAACCCCCGCGTGCGTGAGGGGCTGCTGCACCGGATCGTGCTGCGCACCGGCCTCGACACGCTGGAGATCTGCACCGTGGTGCTGCGGGTGCTGGCACGCACCCTGACCGACCTGTCCAAGGAGCGCGGGCCCGGCAGGCTGTTCGCGCCGGACACGGGGGCGGTCTTCGAGCAGCTGCTGTCCGAGATCGCCGATGCCGTGGTCAGCTTCGCGGTGCTGGTGACCACGAGTGTGAGCGCGAACGCGGAGTCGGCGGAGGACCGGCTCGCCTCCCAGCTGCGGCAGGCGGCGGCGACCCGGGACAAGCTGGCCGAGTCGCTCTTCGCGGAGGCCCGGCGCGACGCCGGCCAGTGGCAGCTCCTCGGGGCTGTGCTGACCGAGGTCAACCGCATCCTCGACGAGATGGACACCGAGCACCGCACGCGCCGGCTCTTCGAAGAACTGGACCGGCACTCCCGGGAGCAGCGCGAGCGGCTGCCCCGGCTCACCCGCCTGTGGGACCGGCTGAGCCGGAACCGCCGCGGTGCCTCCGCTCGTTCTTGAGCGGAGGGGCCCGCGCACTCGCGCGGGGTCCGGCGAACGCGAAGGGGGCGTGTGCGGATGACCGAGGGCAGCGTACGGATCGACGGGAACACCTTGCGGCTGCCCGGAGGGGTGGCGGTGCGGTTCGTCCGGACGCTGCGGCTGCCCGAGTCGGGCACGCACGCGCTGCCGCCGGGCCTGGGCGAGTTCCCCCTCCGGCGCGTCACGGACTACGGGGACGCGGTGCCCAAGGCGTGGCGGGCGCGGGGCGGAGTGATGCTGCCGGTGTATCTGCGTGAGGCCATGTGGCTGAGTTTCGCGGGCACACGCGAACCGGCCGCGCTGCAGGTCGGAGTGGGCAAGGTGTGCGCGGTGTCGGGCCGCCCGTGGAGCGACCGGCTGACGCGCGGACCGCAGAACTACGTCGTCCTGCCCCGCCAGCCCTGGCTGGACGGCATCAACTCCGGTGAGGGAACGGTCCGCCAGTTCGTGGCGGTACCGCTCGGTCTCGGTGCGACGGTCGAGGGACAGGTCACCGGCGAGGAGGTGTGGGGCGGCGTCCAGCTGCGGTCCTTCCCGCTGGACGACGGTCCGCTGGCCCGGTGGCGCGAGGAGGAGGCGCGGCGCCGGCGGGCGGTGCGGGCTCGCTCGGCGGCGCCCTTCGCCGCGGGGCCGGGCGCCCCGGCGGCGATGGCGGCGCCCGCGCCGGGTGCCGGGCGGCCCGGCCGGGCCGGCGCGGCGATGGGGCTCGGGGCCGGGGGTTCGATGCGGCAGGAGGTCTACGCGGACGACCGGCCCCTGACGGACTGGTCGGAGCGGCCCTCGGGGCGGGTGTTCGTCCATCTGGTCACACCGCCCCAGTGGCGGAGCATCACGGGTGAGGCGCCGCCGCCGTCGCCGGTGGACCGGGCCGCCTACACCCGGGCAGGCCTGCCGTGGTTCGACTACTACGACCAGGACGCCGAGGACCTGGCCCCCTCGGACGCGCTGCGGGAGGTGAAGCCGGTCGGCGACTGGCTCGGTGACGACCACGAGCCCTGGCAGGCCCCTTCGCCCCATCAGGTGAAACCCCTGGGGGACGCGACGGGCGCACCGGTGCGGGACGGTGACTGGTGAGCGGCCTCGCTCACCCGTGCGGGTGAGCGGCGCACGGTCACGGGCGCGGGCGCCCTCGTGCCCGGCGGTCCCCGGCCGGCGGGTTCCCCGTCGACCGGGGCGGCGGTGGACCGTGGTCGCCGAGCGACCCGTTCGCCTCACCCGTCGCCGTCCGCGCGCCGGCGCTGCAGCGCGCGGGGGCAGGAGGCGGCGGCAGCCTGGGAGAGCAGTGCGTGCATGCGTTCGGTGAGTTGGGCGAGGTCGTCGGCGGGAGCGTGGAACGGCAGCCGGACGTCGCCGTCCGCGCGGACGCGTTCGATGCGCAGGGTCAGTCCGTGCCGGTCGACGGCGAGCGGCTGGACGCGGACCGCCCCGTGCAGGCTGCCCGTGTCGGCCAGGCGGGTGAGGCGTTCGACCGCGTCGGCGTGGCAGTCGGCGAGGTGGGTCAGCAGCCGGGCCTCGGCGGTGGCGAGCGGGTCGGGTGCCGCGGTGGCGAATTCGCCGGGGTCGACGAGGACGGCGCCGGACGGCTGCCGGAGCACGACGCGGGTCGGCTGGAAGGCGAGACGGCCGTCCCGGTCGGAGAACCAGCCGGCGAGCCACAGCCGGGCGCGGATCCGGTCGCGCACGGGGACGGGCGCGACGTCGGCGAACTCCAGCACCGCGGACGGCTCGCCGCGCGGCGCGCAGATCGCGGCGGCGCGCAGGACGCTGTCCTCCGGGACCTGGAGGAGTACCCGTCCGTCGTCGGTGACGGTGTGCGCACCGACGAACTCCTCGCGGGTGCCCTCCGTGGTCACCGCGCAGGACCACGCGGCGGCGAGCACCGAGCGGGCCCGCGCCGCCGCGCCCGGTGCGGCCGTCCAGTTGTGCGTGTCGTCACCCATCCCGAACCTCCTGTTAGGCAAGCCTTGCCTAACCTATCGAAGATCGGGGTGCGCGCCAACCGGATGACGGGATCCTCACCGCGGGATTCAGGGCGTGAGCACACCCAGGAGGGCGCGCGCACACAGGTCGCGCACCTGTTCGCGGCCCAACTCCGCGCCGCGCAGCCACTCCAGGCAGACCGCGGTGGTGAAGGCCAGCCAGCCGCGCACCGCGAGCCGGGTGTCCGGCCGCGTCTCGAAGGCCGGCCCGAACTCGGGATCCGCCGCGAGGGCCGCCAGGATCTGTCGCTCCTGTGCGGCCAGCGCCCGCTGATAGACCCGGCGCACGGAACGGTCCCCCGCGGCGTCGGCGCGGTGGAACGCGCGGTAGCCGTGCGCATGGGCCTCGACGTACTCCAGATACGCGTCGAGCCCCGCCGTGAGCTGTTCGCGCACCCGGACGCCCGGGACCGCCGCCGTCATCCGGAGCATCCGCTCGCTCTCCCGCTCCACCACCGCCGCGAAGAAGTCCCGCTTGGTGGGGAAGTAGTGGTAGAGCAGCCCCCGCGACACCCCGGCGATCTCGGCGACCTGCTCGATCCACACGTCGTCGTAGGGACTCTCGGAGAACAGCCGTGCGCCGACCGACAGGAGCTGCTCGCGGCGCTCCTCGGTGCTGAGCCGGCGGCGGGCGCGCCCGCCCTGGTTCACGGCCATGCCCGCACTGTACTTGACGCCGGTTCAGCAGCCGGACCAGACTGGCCGCGCTATTGAACTCGCGTACAACAGGTCGCACGCGCACGCCGGATCGAAGGAGATCGCGTCATGGCGGAGACGACGACACGGTCCGGGCTGCCGAAGGGTTTCCGCAGCGCGGAGGCGGGCTGGCCCGGGCTGCACCGCATACCGCACCCGCCGCACCGCCTGCCGCTGCTGGGCGACGTCGTCGGAGCGAGCAGGCGGACGCCGCTCCAGGACTCGATGAAGTACGCCCGGGACCTCGGGCCCATCTTCCGCCGGAACGCCTTCGGCAAGGAGTTCGTGTTCACCTGGGGCGCGGCTCTGGTGGCGGACCTGGCCGACGAGTCGCGGTTCGCCAAGCACGTGGGGCTGGGTGTCGCCAATCTGCGGCCGGTCGCGGGCGACGGGCTGTTCACCGCGTACAACCACGAGCCGAACTGGCAGCTGGCGCACGACGTGCTGGCTCCCGGGTTCAGCCGTGAGGCCATGGCCGGGTACCACCCGATGATGCTGGCCGTCGCGGAGCGTCTGACCGAGCACTGGGACCGCGCGGCGGCCGGGGGCCGGCCGGTGGACGTGCCCGGGGACATGACCAAGCTGACCCTGGAGACGATCGCCCGCACCGGGTTCGGCCACGACTTCGGATCCTTCGAGCGGGCACGCCCGCACCCGTTCGTCACGGCGATGGTCGGCACGCTCACCTACGCCCAGCGGCTGAACAGCGTTCCCGCGCCGCTCACCCCGCTGCTGCTGCGCCGCGCGAGCCGCCGCAACGCGGCGGACATCGCGCGCCTGAACCGCATCGTCGACGAGGTGGTGCGGATCCGTCGCGCCGGGGGCCGCGGGGACGGGGACCTGCTGGACCGGATGCTGGAGACGGCGCACCCGGAGACCGGGGAGCGGCTGTCGGCGGAGAACGTCCGGCGGCAGGTCATCACGTTCCTCGTCGCCGGTCATGAGACGACGTCGGGCGCGCTGTCGTTTGCGCTGCACTACCTGTCCCGCGAGCCCGAGGTCGCGGCGCGGGCGCGCGCGGAGGTGGATCGTGTCTGGGGCGACGCGGCGGCTCCCGGCTACGAGCAGGTCGCCAAGCTGCGCTACGTACGCCGGGTGCTCGACGAGTCGCTGCGGCTGTGGCCGACGGCTCCGGCCTTCGCCCGCGAGGCGACGCGGGACACGGTCCTCGCCGGGGAGCATCCGATGCGCCGGGGCGCCTGGACGCTGGTGCTGACGCCGATGCTGCACCGGGACCCCGCCGTGTGGGGAGCGGACGCAGAGCGGTTCGACCCGGACCGCTTCGAGGCGGCGGCGGTGCGGTCCCGGCCCGCGCACGTCTTCAAGCCGTTCGGGACGGGTGCGCGGGCGTGCATCGGGCGCCAGTTCGCCCTGCACGAGGCGACGCTGGTCCTCGGTCTCCTCCTGCGCCGCTACGACCTGAGCCCCGACCCCGCCTACCGGCTGAGCGTGACCGAACGCCTCACCCTGATGCCGGAGCGCCTGCGCCTGCGCCCGCACCGCAGGACGCCCTCCACCGGGCCCCTCCCGGCCGCACCGGGGACCCCCTGACGGCCGGCGTGCCCGCGCCGGTTGCGCCGCAGGGCGTCGGTCCTCGACGTGGACGACCCGCGGCTGCGTCCCGTCGCGGTGGCGCCCGGCCGGGCCGGACGTCCTCAGGATGCCGGTGGCCCGGGCGGCGGTTCTCCGTCCGGGGCGGTCGGCACCACACACGTGCCGTGCCGTCACCGTGCCGCCGGGACGACGGCGGCCGGGCGCGTGGGATCAGGTCTCGTCGTCGGGCACCCGCAGGCGGTCGAGGCGGTCCGGGTCGGCGAGGACGTACATGCCGGTGACGCGGTGGCCGGTGGTGGTGACGGACATGACCGAACGGACGCGGCCGTCGACGACGCTGAGCAGCCCCAGGGCGCCGTTGACCAGGACGATCCGGGAAGCGGCGGTATAACGGGCGAACAGGAGCGCCGACTCGGCCACCGGCCTCGCGCCCCGGAGGGACTTGGACGCGCCCATGCCGCGGACCAGTGCGCCCGCGTCGGCGCGCAGCACCACGTCCGGGTGCAGGACGGCGACCAGCGCCTCGAAGTCACCGCCGCGCGCCGCGGCCATGAAGGCGTCGAGCACCTGTCTCTGCCGGCCGAGGTCGGGATCGGACGCAGGCGTGGTGTCCCGCACCCGGCGGCGTGCCCGGGAGGCGAGCTGCCGGGTCGCGGCGGCGGTGCGGTCCACGACCGGTGCGATGTCGTCGAACGGCACGGCGAACATGTCGTGCAGCACGAACGCCAGCCGTTCGTCGGGCTGCAGTGTCTCCAGGACCACCAGCAGGGCGACGCCGACCGAGTCGGCGTGCAGCGCCTGCTGTTCCGGGTCCGCCTGACAGAGGGGTCGGATCACCGGGTCCGGGACGAAGGTCTCGTCCATCGGCTGCTCCCGGCGGGCGGTGCGCGAGCGCAGCAGGTCCAGGCAGATCCGGCCGGTCACGGTGGTCAGCCAGCCGCCCAGGTTGCCGATCCCGGCGGGGTCCACCCGGCTCAGGCGCAGCCAGGCCTCCTGGACGGCGTCCTCGGCCTCGGCGAGTGAGCCGAGCATGCGGTAGGCGACCGCCCCGAGTCGGCCGCGGTGCTCCTCGAAGCTCCGCGCCAGCAGGTCGTCGTCCGCGGGGGTCATCGGG
Source organism: Streptomyces sp. NPDC041124 (assembly GCF_055592385.1). NCBI lineage: Bacteria > Bacillati > Actinomycetota > Actinomycetes > Kitasatosporales > Streptomycetaceae > Streptomyces > Streptomyces sp. NPDC041124. The sequence continues at coordinate 221,540 of NZ_JBVIYR010000005.1, read as the reverse complement.
AGAACAGCTCGAAGGCGACCGCGGGACGGTTCCCGAACCGCTTCCCGGCCTCCTCGGCGAACCCGGTCAGCAGGCCGCGCGCGTACGCCTCGGGGTCCTCGTCGGTCAGCGCCTCGATGTAGGTGCGGTGTTCGAGCAGGGAGCGCACGGCCCGCTCCAGACCGGCGGTCGCGTCCACCGCGTGCGTGGGGTTGCCCGAACCGGCGACCGCCACCCAGCGGACGCCGTCCCAGGGTTCGAGACCCCGCTCGGTCAGCTCCGGGAAGATCCAGCGGTTGCCGGCGTCACCGGCCGCGTCGAGCGTGGCACGCCCGACGGCCACGTGGTCCGGGGTGTTCCAGTAGGTGCCGCCCCAGGTGTCGCGGTGGTTCAGGGTGATCACCAGCTCGGGCCGGTGCCGTCGCACGGCGGCGGCGATGTCCCGGCGCAGGGCGGGGCCGTACTCGACGACGCCGTCCGCGTGGTCGAGGAAGCCGACCTCGGTCACGCCCACCACGGCCGCGCTCGCCCGCTGCTCCCGCTCCCTGAGCGGGCCGCACCGCGCCGGTTCCAGGGTGTCGATGCCCGCCTCGCCACGGGTGGCCAGGACGTAGGAGACCTCGCGGCCGGCGTCGGTCCAGGACGCGATCGCCGCCGCGCAGCCGTACTCCAGGTCGTCCGGGTGGGCGACCACGGCCAGGGCGCGCTGCCAGTCGTCGGGCAGGGGCTGGAGTTGACTGATCGTCGGCTCGGTCATGCCCGCAGACTAGCCCGCCGCACCGACAGCGCACCTGGCGCGCGTCACGCCTCGTCGCGCGCCAGGGCGAGCAGCCGGTCCAGGACGCGGGGGCCGCCGGTCCGGACGCCGTCGTGCTCGAACTCGTCGGTGACCCAGGTGCGCAGGCCGCGGATCGCCCGCGCGGTCTCCAGGGAGTGGGGCGTGTGGACGTACATGTCGTCGTGGTAGACGGCCGCCGCGGCCGGGACCTCGTTCACCGCGAGCCGTGCCGGGTCGTACAGCGGCGTCCAGTCGGTGCGCGCGGCGAGGAGTGCGGCGGTCTCGCGCAGGGGGCGCAGCGCCGGGTCGCAGTCGAACATCCAGGGGTGGATGGTCTCACCGGTGAACAGCAGCGGCTCGTCGCCGGCGAGCGTCTTGGCCGCGTCGAACCGCGGGAACTCGGCCCGTACGCGTTCGGCCGACCAGGCGGTGGGCCGGGTGTCCTGGCCGTAGATCGCCTCGTGGACCAGTGCGTACAGCGGGTGGCCGGCGTAGGACAGCAGGGCCTGCACCTGCTCCTGGAAGGCGTCGGACAGGGCGGGGCCACCCGGGGTGGGGACGAAGGCGTCCTCCAGGAGGTGGTGCAGCCGGTGGCTTCCGTCGCCGCTGCCGAGCATCCGGCCGAGGGACTGGAACGCCTCGACGGTGAACCGGTAGCCGTTCGGGAGCACGACGTCGTGGGTGAGGAGGTGGTCGGCGATGCGCCGGGCGCGTTCGACGTCCTGCGGATAGCGGGCGTAGTGGGCGGCGACCTTGCGTTCGACGCGCGGGTAGGCGGCCCGGTAGACGTCGTCGGCGTGCGCGCCGAGGGAGGGCAGGCCGCCGGTGACGAGCGCGGTGTCGAGGCCCTCGGGGGCCGTGGACAGGTAGGCGACGGTGCAGAAGCCGCCGAAGCTCTGGCCGAGCACGGTCCACGGGGCGCCGCCGGTCACCTGGGGGCGGATGGCCTCGCAGTCGCGCACGATGGAGTCGGCGCGGAAGAGGGCGAGGTAGCCGGCCTGCTCGGCGGGGCCGCCGCGCAGCGGGAGCGTCTGCCGGTTGGCGGGGGTGGAGTGGCCGGTGCCGCGCTGGTCGAGGAGGAGCACCCGGTATTCCTCCAGGGCGCGGCCGAGCCAGGCCTCCTTCCCGACGAAACGGTTCGCCCCGAAGCCGGGGCCGCCCTGCAGGTACAGCAGCCAGGGCAGGTCCCGGCCGGCCTTGTCGCCGGCGACGACCTCCCGCGCGTACAGCTCGATCGTCTCCCCCGAGGGCTCGTCGTGATCGAGGGGCACGGTGAAACGGCGGTCGGTGAGGACCACTCCGGGCTGACGGTAGCTGACGGGCAACGGAACTCCCGGGACGGACGGATGGTCGGATCGCGACCCAGTTCAGCACATGGTCCCGGGGCCGACGAGCCCGGGATCCCGCGGACGCGCCGCTCAGCGGGCCGAGAGGCTGGAGCGCCGGACCACCAGTTCGGGGCGGAGGACGACCCGGCGGTGCTCGTGCGGCTGCTGCGCGCGGTCGCTCTCGGTCTCCTCCAGCAGCAGCTCGGCCGCCAGGGCGCCCATGGTGACGGCGGGCTGGCGCACCGAGGTGAGCGGCACGGCCGCCGCGGCGGCGAACTCGATGTCGTCGTAGCCGACGATCGCCAGATCGTCGGGGACACCGACCCCGGCCGCGTACATCGCCTGGAGCACGCCCAGGGCGAGCAGGTCGTTGGCGCAGAACACGGCGGTCGGGCGGTCGGCGAGTCCGAGGAGGCGGGCGCCCGCGTCACGCCCGGCGGCGACGTCCAGCCGTTCGGTGGGCAGCTCGCGCAGGCGGTCGGGCCCGAGCCCGGCCTCGGCGAGGGCGTTCAGGGCGCCGGTGCGGCGGTCCCGGACCTGGTTGAGTCCGGGCGGGCCGCTGACGTACGCGAGGGAGCGGTGCCCGGCGTCGACGAGGTGCCGCACGGCCAGCGCGCCGCCCGCCACGTCGTCCACGGAGACGGAGCACTCGGTGGTGCCCTCGGCGACCCGGTCGACCAGCACGAAGGGGATGCCGTGCCGGCGGAACGCCTCGATGTTGCGGCCGGTGGCGTCCGCCGGGGTGAGCAGCACGCCCCGCACCCGCTGCTCGGCGAAGAGGGACAGGTACTCGGCCTCCTCCCCCGGGTCCTGGGCGCTGTTGCAGACCATCACGCCGAGCCCGGCGGCGCGCGCGGCGCGTTCGGCGCCGCGCGCGACGTCGACGAAGAAGGGGTTGCCCATGTCGAGGACGAGCAGGCCCATGATGCGGCTGCGGCCGGCACGCAGCTGGCGGGCGGACTCGCTGCGGACGTAGCCGAGCCGGTCTATGGCGGACTGCACCCGCGCCCGGGTCTCGGCCGCGACCGTGTCCGGGCGGTTGATCACGTTGGAGACCGTGCCGACGGAGACTCCGGCGACGCGGGCGACGTCCTTGATACCCACCGACTGGGCCATCGGGCTGGGACCTCCAGGGAGACGGGGGGCGGCGCGGCGGGCCATCACATTACCCGCACGGCCGCCCGGTACCGGTCATGGTCGTGCGTCGTCCCCTCGCGGGCTCCGTCGTCAGGCGAGGTGGAAGATCTCGGTCAGCGGTTTCATCGCCCCGTCGGGGCGGGAGCCGTCGAGGGCCTCGAAGAGGGGGGACATCTCGGCCTGCCAGCGGGCGTTGACCTCGGTGGCCTCCATGCCGTTCCTGGCCGCTTCGAAGTCCTCGGTCTCCAGGTAGCCGACGAGGAGGCCGTCGTCGCGCAGGAAGAGGGAGTAGTTGTGCCAGCCGGTGGCCGAGAGCGCCTCGCGCATCTCGGGCCACACGGCGGCATGGCGTGCGCGGTACTCGGCGATCCGGTCCTGTCGGACCTTGAGCAGGAAACAGACGCGTTGCATGAGGTACCGCTCCTCCAGGGGGAGTCAGAAGTCGAACTGGTCGATGTTCCCGGCGTTGAACACGGTGGGCTTGCCGAGGGTGATCACGCCGTCCTTGCCGATGGTGTACTCGCCCATCGCGCCGGCGGTGAAGGTCTCGCCCTCCTTGCCGGTGATCTGCCCGGAGGCCAGTGCGATCGCGGTGCGGCCGGCCAGTTCACCGAGCTTCGCCGGGTCCCAGAGCTCGAACGCCTCGACGGTGCCGTTCTTGACGTAGGTGCGCATGTCGTTGGGGGTGCCCAGGCCGGTCAGCTTGACCTTGCCCTTGTACTTGGAGCCGGACAGGTACTGGGCCGCCGCCTTGATGCCGACGGTGGTCGGGGAGATGATCCCCTTCAGGTCGGGGTACTCCTGGAGCAGTCCCTGGGTCTGCTGGAAGGACTGCTGGGCGTCGTCGTTGCCGTAGGCGACCTTGACCAGCTCGATGTCCTTGTACTTGGGGTCCTCGAGCTCCTCCTTCATGAACTCGATCCAGGTGTTCTGGTTGGTGGCGGTCTGCGCGGCGGACAGGATCGCGATCTCGCCCTTGTAGCCGATCTGTTCGGCGAGCAGCTGCACCTCGGTGCGGCCCAGGTCCTCGGCGGACGCCTGCGAGATGAAGGCGTTGCGGCAGTCGGCGGTGGTGTCGGAGTCGTAGGTGACGACCTTGATGCCGTTCTTCATGGCCTGCTTGAGCGCGGTGCACAGGGCGCCGGGGTCCTGCGCGGAGACGGCCATGGCGTCGACCTGCTGCTGGGTGAGGGTGTTGACGTAGGAGACCTGGCCGGCGGTGTCGGTGGCGCTGGAGGGGCCTACCTCCTTGTAGGTGGAGCCCAGTTCCTTCACGGCCTTCTCCCCGCCCTTGTCGGCGGTGGTGAAGTAGGGGTTGTTGACCTGCTTGGGCAGGAAGCCGACCGTCAGGCCCTTCCTGGTCTCGGCGTTCGGGTCGGCCTCGCCCGCCGAGGCGGCCGCGCCGCCCTCGTTGCTGACGTCCTCCTTGGTGGTGCCGCCGCAGGCGGTGGCGGCCAGGGCCAGCGAGGTGACGGCGGCGAGCGCCGCGCAGGTACGGCTCAGGGATGCCTTGCGCATGGTGGGTTCCTCAGGGGTGGGAGGGGTTCAGGGAGTCGGTGCGGGCGTAGTGGGCGGCGGTGGTGCGGGCGCCGCGGCCCGGCGTCCGGCGCGTGCGGCGGCGATCTGCCGGGCGACGCGGGGTCCGAGCACGGACAGCACCAGCAGCACTCCGGTGACGACGATCTGCGACTGCGCGGAGACGTCCTTCAGGCTCATCACGTTCTGCAGCGCGCCCAGCAGGAACACACCGGCGACCGCACCGCCGAGCGTGCCCTTGCCGCCGTCGAAGTCGATCCCGCCGAGCAGCACGGCTGCCACGACGGAGAGTTCGAGGCCGGTGGCGTTGTCGTACCGGGCGCTGGCGTAGTGCAGCGCCCAGAAGACGCCGGTGAGGGCCGACATCAGGCCGGTCAGGGTGAACAGGATGAGCTTGTGCCGCTTGACGCGGATGCCGGCGAACCGCGCCGCCTCCTCGCTCGCGCCGATCGCGAACAGCGACCGGCCGAACGGGGTGGCGTGCAGGGCGACTACGGCGATGGCGAGCAGCACCGTGAACGGCAGGAAGGCGTACGGGACGAAGGTGTCGCCGATGCGTCCGGCGGCGAAGTCCAGGTACGGGACGGGGAAGTCGGTGACCGCGTCGGAGCCCAGCACGATCTGCGCGATGCCCCGGTAGGCGGCGAGCGTGCCGATGGTCACGGCGAGGGACGGCAGTCCGAGCCGGGTCACCAGCAGGCCGTTGACCAGGCCGCAGACGACGCCGGTCAGGAGGCAGACCGGGATGATCGTCTCGATGGCCATGCCCTGGTTCCACAGGGCTCCCATGACCGCGCCGGACAGGCCGGCGGTGGAGGCCACGGACAGGTCGATCTCACCGGAGACCACGAGCAGGGTCATGGGCAGGGCGATCAGCGCGATCGGCAGGGTGTTGCCGATGAGGAACGACAGGTTGAGCGCGTTGCCGAAGCCGTCGACGGTGGTGAAGGACAGCAGCAGGACCACGACGAGCAGGGCGCCGACGGCCGTGTCCCACCTCGACGAGGCGGACCAGCGGCTCGTGCGCGTGAGGGACTCAGGCATGGCGGGCGTTCCTCTTCTTCAGGGCGGAGGCCACGCGCAGCGCGACGATCCGGTCGACCGCGATGGCGAGGATGAGCAGGACGCCGTTGATGGCGAGCACCCACACGGAGCTGACGCCGAGGGCGGGCAGCACGCTGTTGACGGAGGTCAGCAGCAGCGCGCCGAGCGCCGCGCCGTAGACGCTGCCGGAGCCGCCGGTGAAGACCACGCCGCCGACGACGACCGCGCTGACGACGGTGAGTTCGTAGCCGGTGCCGGTGCCGGAGTCGACGTTGCCGAACCGGGCCAGGTACAGGGCGCCGGCGAGGCCGGCGAGGGCGCCGCAGAAGGTGTACGCGGCGAGGATCCGCTTGCGGACGGGGATTCCGGCGAGCCGGGCGGCCTCCGGGTTGGAGCCGAGCGCGTACAGCTCGCGCCCGCTGCCGAAGTGCTTGAGGTAGTACGCCGTCGCCACCAGCACCGCGAGGGCGATGAGCGCCAGGTAAGGCACCGCCGAGACGCCGCCGGAGCCGAAGTCGGCGAACCCGCTCGGGAGGTCGGCGGCCGTGATCTGGCGGGAGCCGACCCAGATGGAGTCGAGGCCGCGGATGATGTACAGCGTGCCGAGGGTGACGACGAGGGCGGGCACCTGACCGAGGCTGACGAGCAGGCCGTTGAGGAGGCCGAAGCCGACGCCGAGCAGGACGGCGAGGGCGACGGCGACGACCGGGTTCCCGCCGTCCTGGAGGTAGAGGCCGGCGGCGAAGGCGCTGATGCCGAGCGTGGAGCCGACGGACAGGTCGACGTTGCGGGTGATGACGACCAGGGACTGGCCGGTGGCGACGAGGACCAGGATGGTCGCGTTCAGCAGCAGGTCCTTGATGCCCTGTTCGGACAGGAACGCGCTGTTGCCGGCCTGGGTCACGCCGATCATCACCAGGAAGACGACCAGGATGGCGAGTTCACGCATCCTGAAGACGCGGTCGGCCAGCCGGGTGGCGCCGGCCCCGGACGCCTCGGCGGCGGGGGCTTCTTCGGGAGCGGCGACCGTCATGCGGCGGCCCTCCCCGTGGCCGCGGCCATGACGGTCTCCTCGGTGGCGTCGGTGCGGGGGATCTCCGCGGCGAGCCGGCCCTCGTGCATCACCAGCACGCGGTCGGCCATGCCGAGGATCTCGGGCAGGTCGGAGGAGATCATCAGGACGGCGACGCCGTCGGCGGCCAGCTGCGACAGCAGCCGGTGCACCTCGGCCTTGGTGCCGACATCGATGCCGCGCGTGGGCTCGTCCACGATCAGCACCTTCGGGCCGGTGGCGAGCCACTTGGCGAGGACGACCTTCTGCTGGTTGCCGCCGGACAGGGTGTTCACGGTGTCGGCGAGGCGGGCGTACTTGACCTGGAGCCTGACGGCCCAGTCGAGGGAGCGGCTGCGTTCGGCGCCGCGGTCCATCAGCCCGGCCCGCACGGTCGTACGGAGTCCGGTGAGGCCGATGTTGCGCTCGATGGACATGTCCATCACCAGGCCCTGGGCGCGCCGGTCCTCGGGGACCAGGGCGAGGCCCGCGGCCATGGCGGTGGACGGGGCGCCGTTGGTGAGCCGGCGCCCGTCGATCTCCACCTCCCCGGCGTCCCAGCGGTCGATGCCGAAGACCGCGCGGGCGACCTCGGTGCGGCCGGCGCCGACCAGCCCGGCCAGCCCGACGATCTCACCGCGCCGCACGTCGAAGGAGACGTCGGTGAAGACGCCCTCGCGGGTCAGCCGGCGCACGCTCAGGGCGATTGTGCCCGGCGTCACGTCCTGCTTGGGGTAGAGCTCCTCGAGGTCGCGGCCGACCATGCGGCGCACCAGGTCGTCCTCGGTCATGCCGTCCAGTGGTTCGCTCGCGATCCAGGCGCCGTCGCGCAGGGTGGTGACCCGCCGGCAGATCTCGAAGATCTCCTCCAGGCGGTGCGAGATGAACAGCACGGCGGCGCCCTGGTCGCGCAGGGCGCGCACGACGCCGAAGAGACGGGCGACCTCGCTGCCGGTGAGGGCGGCGGTGGGCTCGTCCATGATCAGGACGCGGGCGTCGAAGGAGAGCGCCTTGGCGATCTCCACGATCTGCTGGTCCGCGATGGACAGGCCGCGGGCCGGGCGGTCCGGGTCGAGTTCGACCCCGAGCCGCTTCATCAGGGCGGCGGTCGCGTCACAGGTGGCCCGGTGGTCGATCCGGCCGAAGGCCCGCCGCGGCTGCCGGCCCACGAAGATGTTCTCGGCGATCGACAGGTCGGGGAAGAGCGTGGGCTCCTGGTAGATGACGGCGATGCCGGCGTCGCGGGCGTCGCCGGGGCCGTGGAAGACGACCGGCGCGCCGTCGAGCAGCACCTGGCCGGCGTCCGGCCGGTGCACTCCCGCGAGGGTCTTGATGAGGGTCGACTTGCCGGCTCCGTTCTCCCCGGCGAGGGCGTGCACCTCCCCGGGAAACAGCTCCAGGGAGACGTCCCGCAGCGCACGCACCGCGCCGAAGGACTTGGAGATGCCCTTGAGCGCGAGAACCGGGGCCGGACCCGTGTCGGGCGGGTGGGTCATGAGGGCTCCTCGACGACGTCGGCGGGCTCGGCCCTGGCGACGTCGTGAAAGGTTTCAAATGGGTTGCCGGGACGTTAGGCGCGCGACGCATGTCACGTCAATGGGTCCCGGTCGAAAAACTTTCGACAGCTTCAGGTCACACCGTGGCCGTGGAGAGCGGTGCGCGCCGGAGGGGTTGACACCTCTTCGAGAGCGCCATAGCTTCCCGTTCTGAATCGTTTCACTCCGTGGTCGTCACGACCCGATGTCACAGGAGCCCTGACGTGACCGAGCTCGCCGCGGCGAAAGCCGCTTTGAAGACCCAGGCAGTCGAGACGCCGTCGTGGGCGTACGGGAACTCGGGGACCCGTTTCAAGGTGTTCGCACAGCAGGGCGTCCCGCGCACTCCCCAGGAGAAGCTGGACGACGCGGCCAAGGTGCACGAGTTCACCGGGGTCGCGCCGACCGTGGCGCTGCACATCCCGTGGGACAAGGTCGAGGACTACGCGGCGCTGGCCCGGCACGCCGAGGACCGCGGGGTGCGGCTCGGCACCATCAACTCCAACACCTTCCAGGACGACGACTACCGGCTGGGCAGCATCTGCCACCCGGACGCGGCGGTGCGCAGGAAGGCCGTGGACCATCTGCTGGAGTGCGTCGACATCATGGACGCGACCGGCTCCCGGGACCTCAAACTGTGGTTCGCCGACGGGACGAACTACCCCGGCCAGGACGACGTCAGGGCACGGCAGGACCGGCTCGCCGAGGGGCTGCGCGAGGTGTACGAGCGGCTCGGCGAGGGGCAGCGGATGCTGCTGGAGTACAAGCTCTTCGAGCCGGCGTTCTACACCACGGACGTGCCGGACTGGGGGACCGCCTACGCGCACTGCCTGAAGCTCGGTGAGAGGGCCCAGGTCGTGGTCGACACCGGCCACCACGCTCCGGGGACCAACATCGAGTTCATCGTCGCGACGCTGCTGCGGGAGGGGAAGCTCGGCGGGTTCGACTTCAACTCGCGGTTCTACGCCGACGACGACCTGATGGTGGGGGCGGCGGATCCGTTCCAGCTGTTCCGGATCATGTACGAGGTGATCCGAGGGGGCGGATTCACCCCCGGGGTGGCGTTCATGCTGGACCAGTGCCACAACATCGAGGCGAAGATCCCGGCGATCATCCGCTCCGTGATGAACGTTCAGGAGGCGACGGCCAAGGCGCTGCTGGTGGACCGGTCGGCGTTGGCCGAGGCCCAGCGGGCCGGGGACGTGCTCGAGGCCAACGCCGTGCTGATGGACGCGTACGACACGGATGTGCGGCCGCTGCTGCGTGAGGTGCGGGAGGAGATGGGGCTGGACCCCGAGCCCCTTGCCGCGTACCGGCGGTCCGGGTGGGCCGAGAAGATCGTCGCCGAGCGGGTCGGCGGGGAGCAGGCGGGGTGGGGGGCGTGAGCGTCTGCCGGGTTTCCGTCCGTTGCGGGCTGCCCGCCCTCTGCGGCTGGTCGCACAGTTCCCCGCGCCCATAGGGACATGCACTCACCTTCTTCTACGTAAGGACTGGACCTTCCATGGCCACCCATCCCGAAGCTGCCGCTCTCCTCGACAGGTCGCACCGCCTCGGTGCCGATCCCCGCAACACCAACTACGCGGGCGGCAACACCTCCGCCAAGGGCACCGGAACCGACCCCGTCACCGGGGGCGACGTCGAGCTGATGTGGGTCAAGGGGTCCGGTGGGGATCTCGGGACACTGACCGGTGCGGGGCTGGCCGTGCTGCGGCTGGACCGGCTGCGGGCGCTCGCCGGCGCGTACCCGGGTGTCGGGCGCGAGGACGAGATGGTCGGGGCGTTCGACTACTGCCTGCACGGCAAGGGGGGCGCCGCGCCCTCGATCGACACCGCCATGCACGGACTCGTCGACGCCGCCCACGTGGACCACCTCCACCCCGACTCCGGGATCGCGCTGGCCTGCGCCGCCGACGGGGAGAAGCTGACCGCCGAATGCTTCGGGGACACCGTGGTGTGGGTGCCGTGGCGGCGGCCCGGGTTCCAGCTCGGGCTGGACATCGCCGCCGTGAAGGAGGCCAACCCGCAGGCCGTGGGGTGCGTGCTCGGGGGCCACGGGATCACCGCGTGGGGTGACACCTCAGAGGAGTGCGAGCGGAACTCGCTGCACATCGTCCGCACCGCCGAGACCTTCCTCGCCGCGCGCGGCCGGCCGGAGCCGTTCGGACCGGTGATCGAGGGGTACGAGGCGCTGCCCGCGGCCGAGCGGCGGGAGCGGGCCGCCGCGCTGGCCCCGTACGTGCGGGCCGTCGCCTCGCAGGACCGGGCCCAGGTCGGTCACTTCGACGACTCCGACGCCGTACTGGACTTCCTGGCCCGCGCCGAGCACCCGCGGCTGGCCGCGCTGGGCACCTCCTGCCCGGACCACTTCCTGCGCACCAAGGTGCGGCCGCTGGTCCTCGACCTGCCGCCGTCCGCCCCGCCGGCCGAGGCGGTCGCCCGGCTGAAGGAGCTGCACGCGGCCTACCGTGCGGAGTACGCCGCCTACTACGCGCGGCACGCCGGACCCGACTCCCCCGCGATGCGCGGGGCCGACCCGGCGATCGTGCTGGTGCCGGGCGTGGGCATGTTCAGCTTCGGCAAGGACAAGCAGACCGCGCGGGTGGCCGGCGAGTTCTACCTCAACGCGGTCAGCGTGATGCGCGGCGCCGAGGCGGTCTCCACCTACGCGCCGATCGAGGAGTCGGAGAAGTTCCGCATCGAGTACTGGGCGCTGGAGGAGGCCAAGCTCCAGCGGATGCCGAAGCCCCGGCCGCTCGCCACCCGGGTGGCGCTGGTGACGGGTGCCGGCAGCGGGATCGGCAGGGCGATCGCCCAGCGGCTGGCGTCCGAGGGCGCCTGCGTGGTGGTGGCCGACCTGAACGGGGAGAACGCGGCCCGCGTCGCCGAGGAGCTGGGCGGGTCCGACCGGGCCGTCGCCGTGACCGTCGACGTCACCGACGAGGAGCAGATCGCCGCCGCCTTCCGGGCCGCCGTCCTCGCCTTCGGCGGGGTCGACCTGGTGGTGAACAACGCCGGGATCTCGATCTCCAAGCCGCTGCTCGAGACGTCCGCGAAGGACTGGGACCTCCAGCACGACATCATGGCCCGCGGCTCCTTCCTCGTCTCGCGCGAGGCCGCCCGTGTGATGATCGCGCAGGAGCTGGGCGGCGACATCGTGTACATCGCGTCGAAGAACGCGGTGTTCGCCGGCCCGAACAACATCGCCTACTCCGCGACCAAGGCCGACCAGGCCCATCAGGTGCGGCTCCTGGCCGCCGAACTGGGCGAGCACGGGATCCGGGTCAACGGTGTGAACCCGGACGGTGTGGTGCGCGGTTCCGGGATCTTCGCGGGCGGCTGGGGCGCCCAGCGCGCGGCCGTCTACGGGGTGCCGGAGGAGAAGCTGGGCGAGTTCTACGCGCAGCGGACGCTGCTGAAGCGGGAGGTGCTGCCCGAGCACGTGGCGAACGCCGTGTTCGCGCTGACCGGCGGCGATCTCACCCACACCACCGGACTGCACGTCCCGGTCGACGCCGGCGTCGCCGCCGCGTTCCTGCGATGAGCACCGCCGTGAAGTCGTACGCCGCGGTCGACCTCGGCGCGTCCAGCGGGCGTGTCATGGTCGGCCGCGTCGGCCCCGGCAGCCTGGAGCTGACCGAGGCCCACCGCTTCCCGAACCGGCCGGTCCGCGTGCCCGAGGGGCTGCGCTGGGACGTCCTGGGACTGTACGCGGGGGTGCTCGACGGACTGAGGGCGGCGGGGCGGGCCGACTCGGTCGGCATCGACAGCTGGGCGGTGGACTACGGGCTGCTGGACGCGGACGGGGCGCTGCTCGGCAACCCGGTGCACTACCGCGACAGCCGTACGGACGGTGTCGCCGAGAAGGTGTGGGCGACGGTGCCCGCCGAGGAGCTGTACGCGGCGACCGGTCTGCAGTACGCACCGTTCAACACCCTGTACCAGTTGACGGCGGCTCGCGGCTCGGCCCAACTCGACCGGGCGCGACGGCTTCTGCTCATACCCGATCTGCTGACCTACTGGCTCACCGGTGAGCAGGGCACGGAGCTGACCAACGCCTCGACCACCCAGCTGATCGATCCGCGCACCCGGGACTGGGCGCACCCGGTCGCCGAGCGGCTGGGCGTCGACCTCGGCATGTTCGCGCCGCTGCGCCGGCCGGGGGATCCGGCCGGGGTACTGCGGCCGGAGGTCCTGGAGGAGACCGGGCTCACCGGGCCGGTCCCGGTGACGGCGGTCGGCTCGCACGACACCGCGTCCGCGGTGGCGGCGGTGCCGGCGGACGGTGAGCGGTTCGCGTACATCTGCACCGGCACCTGGTCGCTGGCCGGGCTGGAACTGGACGCACCGGTACTGACCGAGGAGAGCCGGGCCGCCAACTTCACCAACGAGCTGGGGCTGGACGGCACGGTCCGCTACCTGCGCAACATCATGGGCCTGTGGCTGCTCCAGGAGTGCCTGCGGGCCTGGGACGAACCCGATCTCGGCGCGCTGCTGCCGGCGGCCGCGAAGGTGCCGGCGCTGCGGTCGGTGGTGGACGCCGGGGACGCGGCGTTCCTCGCGCCGGGGCGGATGCCGGAACGGATCGCCGACGCCTGCCGGGACTCGGGACAGCCGGTGCCGGCCACCCGCGCCGAGGTCACCCGCTGCATCCTGGACTCCCTCGCCCTGGCCCACCGCAAGGCCGTCGAGGACGCACAGCGGCTCGCCGGACGGGCCGCCGACGTCGTGCACATCGTGGGCGGCGGCACCCGCAACGCCCTGCTGTGCCAGCTCACCGCCGACGCCTGCGGGCTGCCGGTGGTGTCCGGGCCGACGGAGGCGGCGGCGCTGGGCAACGTCCTGGTGCAGGCCCGTGCGCACGGCCTGGTCGGCGACCTCCCCGGGATGCGGCGGCTGCTCACCCGCACCCAGCCGCTGACGAGGTACGAACCGCGCGGCGGCACCCGGCGGTGGCAGGCGGCGCAGGCCCGGCTCGCCCGGGGCTGACGGGGGTCTCCCCCGTGCCGTCACTCCCGCACTACCCTGCATTCACCCGATGACCGACCCCACGAGGAGCCGCGATGCGTGTCGCCCTGTTCCTGACCTGCGTCAACGACACGCTCTATCCGGACACCGGACGCGCCGTGGTGAAACTCCTGACCAGACTGGGCGTCGACGTCGACTTCCCCATGGCGCAGACCTGTTGCGGTCAAGCCCACTACAACACCGGGTACCGGCACGAGGCGGAGCCGATGGCCCGGCACTTCTCCGATGTCTTCGGTGACTACGAGGCGATCGTGACGCCGTCCGGGTCGTGCGGGGCGATGGTGCGGGAGCTGTATCCGCGGATGGGTGAGCGGGCCCGGGCGGAGGGGCGCGGGGACACCCTCGCAGCGACCCTGGCACCGGTGGTGCCGAAGACGTACGAGCTCACCGAGTTCCTGGTGGACGTGCTGGGGGTGACGGACGTGGGGGCGTACTACCCGCACAGGGTGACCTACCACCCGACCTGTCACGGGCTGCGCGTACTGGGCCTGGGCGAGCGGCCGTTGCGGCTGCTGCGCGCGGTCAAGGGGCTGGAGCTGGCCGAACTGCCGGGCGCGGACGAGTGCTGCGGTTTCGGCGGCACCTTCGCGCTGAAGAACTCCGACGTCTCGGCGGCGATGGGCGCCGACAAGGTGCGCAACGCCGGGTCGACGGGTGCCGAGGTGCTGTGCGCGGCGGACAACTCCTGCCTCATGCACATCGGAGGAACGATGACCAGGCTGCGCACCGGCATGCGGCCGGTGCACATCGCGGAGATCCTGGCGAGCACGGAGGAGGAGCCGGCCGTATGAGCGGGACGTTCGTCGGGATGCCTCAGTTTCCCCCGCCCACCCACCCGGCGTTCCCGGAGGCGGCGCGGGACGCCGTGCGGGACGGCACCCTGCGCGGCAATCTCAGGCACGCCACGCACACCATCCGGGCCAAGCGCGCGAAGGCCGTCGCGGAACTGCCCGACTGGGCGGAACTGCGGGAGGCGGGCAAGCGGATCAAGGATCACACGCTCCGGCATCTCGACCACTACCTCGAGATGCTGGAGCGGTCCGTGACGGCCGCGGGCGGCACCGTGCACTGGGCCGCGGACGCCGGCGAGGCGAACCGGATCGTTACGCGGCTGGTCAAGGAGACCGGTGAGCCGGAGGTCGTCAAGGTCAAGTCGATGGCCACGCAGGAGATCGGCCTGAACGAGGCGCTGGAAGCGGAGGGCATCCGCGCCTACGAGACCGATCTGGCCGAGCTGATCGTGCAGTTGGGCAAGGACCAGCCCTCGCACATCCTGGTCCCGGCGATCCACCGCAACCGCGGGGAGATCCGGGAGATCTTCGCCCGGGAGATGGGCGAGTGGGGCCGTCCCGCCCCGGAAGGGCTGTCGGACACCCCCGCGGAGCTCGCCGAGGCGGCGCGACTGCACCTGCGGGAGAAGTTCCTGCGCGCCGAGGTCGGCATCTCGGGTGCCAACTTCATGGTCGCCGAGACCGGCACCCTGGTGGTCGTGGAGTCCGAGGGCAACGGGCGGATGTGCCTGACCCTGCCCGAGACCCTGATCTCCGTCGTCGGCATCGAGAAGATCGTGCCCTCCTGGCGGGACCTGGAGGTGTTCCTGCAGACCCTGCCCCGCTCCTCGACCGCCGAGCGGATGAACCCGTACACGTCGATGTGGACGGGGACGACGGAGGAGGACGGACCGCGGACCTTCCACCTGGTGCTGCTGGACAACGGCCGCACCGACACGCTCGCCGACGAGGTGGGCCGCCAGGCGCTGCGCTGCATCCGCTGCTCCGCCTGCCTGAACGTGTGCCCGGTGTACGAGCGGGCCGGCGGTCACGCCTACGGCTCGGTCTATCCGGGACCGATCGGCGCGATCCTCAGCCCCCAACTGCGCGGCACGGGCAGCGACATCGACGCCTCCCTGCCGTACGCGTCCTCGCTGTGCGGGGCCTGCTACGACGTCTGCCCGGTCGCCATCGACATCCCCGAGGTGCTGGTGCACCTGCGGGAGCGGGTGGCCCAGGGCGGAGAGGTGACCCGGGGCGGCAACAAGGTGGTGCTCAAGCCGGCCAAGGGACACGCCGCCGAGCGCGCGGCGATGCGCGCCGCCCGCTGGGCGTTCGCGCACCCCGCGGCCCTGCGCGCCGGCCAGCGCCTCGCCTCGCGCACCCGCCGGCTCCATCCGCGCACCCTGCCGGGCCCGGGCCGGGCGTGGAGCGGCACCCGGGATCTGCCCCCGGTGCCGGCGGAGCCGTTCCGGGACTGGTGGCAGCGTACGCGGGGCGGGAAGGGAGCGGCCGAGTGAGCAGCAGGGAACGGATTCTGGGCCGGGTGCGGCGCGCCCTCGCCGACGTACCGGGGGACGACACCCCGTACGAGCGGGCGGTCGACCGTGACTATCGGCGCGAGCACGGGGCGCGCACCGTCGAGGAGACGGTGGACCTGCTCGCGGAGAACCTGGCCGACTACCGGGCGCTCGTGCACCGTACCGACGCGGCCGGACTGGCCGGTGTGATCGCCGGGCTGCTCGCGGCGCGCGGCGCGTCGTCGGTGCTCGTGCCGCCCGGCCTCGACGCGGGCTGGCTCGCCTCTGCGGAGGTGACGCGGGTCGCGGACCGGGCGGAGAGCACCCCGCGGGAACTGGACCGGGTGGAGAGCGTGGTCACCGGCTGCGCGCTCGCCATCGCCGAGACCGGCACCCTCGTCCTGGACGGATCCCCCGACCAGGGCCGGCGCCGCATCACCCTCGTCCCCGACCACCACATCTGCGTGGTCCGCGTCCCCGACCAGGTGGTCTCCTCCGTCCCGCAGGCCCTCGAACGCCTCGACCCGGCCCGCCCGCTCACCTGGATCTCCGGCCCGTCGGCGACCAGCGACATCGAACTCGACCGGGTGGAGGGCGTGCACGGCCCGCGCACCCTGGAGGTCGTGCTGGTCGGGTGAGGACCCGCGGGGTGTCTCCGGGTTCCGGGTTCCCACCCCCGTCCGGTTCCGCCTCTCGTGGGGCACGGCTGTCCCGACCGCGTGACAAGGTGGGTGAGCAAGCGCTTGGATAGGTCCGGACATCCCACGGGTGTCCGGACGGTGCCGCCGCGGTGTCCGGCGCCTTCGTTCCCGCGCACGGCCGGAGGACCCTGTTGTTCACTTCTGTCGACGACGTCTCCGCGCGACTCGCCGAGACCGGATACCTGGCGTCGCCCGCGGTCGCCACGACCGTCTTCCTCGCCGACCGTCTCGGCAAGCCGCTGCTGGTGGAAGGGCCGGCGGGGGTCGGCAAGACCGAGCTCGCCAAGGCCGTCGCCCAGGTCGCCGGGGCCCGGCTGGTCCGGCTCCAGTGCTACGAGGGCGTGGACGAGTCGCGGGCGCTGTACGAGTGGAACCACGCCAAGCAGTTGCTGCGGATCAGCGCCGGCAAGGACGAGACGTGGGACGAGGCGCGCACCGACATCTTCGGCGAGGAGTTCCTGCTGCCCCGTCCGCTGCTCACCGCGATCCGCGGCGACGACGCCAAGGTGCTGCTGATCGACGAGACCGACAAGGCGGACGTGGAGGTCGAGGGGCTGCTCCTCGAGGTGCTCAGCGACTTCCAGGTCACCGTTCCGGAGCTGGGCACCGTCACCGCGACCCGTCGGCCGTTCGTGGTCCTCACCTCCAACGCGACCCGGGAGCTGTCCGAGGCGCTGCGCCGCCGCTGCCTGTTCCTGCACATCGGCTTCCCCGACGCGGAGCTGGAGCGGCGGATCGTGCGGCTGAGGGTGCCGGGCATCGACGCGGCGCTGGCCGAGTCCGTCGTCCGGGTGGTGGGTGCGCTGCGGGCGATGGACCTGCGGAAGGCTCCGTCGGTCGCGGAGACCGTCGACTGGGCCCGCACTCTGCTGGCCCTGGGCACCGGCACGCTGGACGAGACGGTCGTGCGCGACACCCTGGGCGTGATCCTCAAGCACCAGGACGACATCCAGAAGGCGGCGGCCGACCTCGACCTGGACGCCCGGTGAACGCGCTCGCGGATCCGGATCTCGCCGCCCGGCTGACCGGCCTGGTCGACGCGCTCCGCGTCCACGGCCTGCGCGTCGGCACCAGCGAGAGTGTGGACGCGGCCCGGGCGGTGGAGGCGCTGGGGCTCGCCGACCGGGAGCTGCTGCGGGAGGGGCTGGCGGCGACCCTGCTGCACGGCACCGCCCAGCGCCCGGTGTTCGACGCGGTCTTCGACCTGTACTTCCCGCGCATGGTCGGGGTGCCGGAGGGCGGGCCGGCGGACCGGGACCATCTGCGCGAGCGGCTGGCGGCGGCCCTCGCCGACAACGACAGCGCTCTCCTGGCCCGGTTGGCGGTGGAGGCGGTCGACGGCTTCGGCGGATACGGGAGTTCACCGGGGTCGGACGGCTGGTCGTCGTACCAGACGCTGGACCGGCTGCGTCCGCAGACGCTGCTGGCCCGGGTGCGGGACGAGGCGCGGGGGCGGGACGGGGCGGAGGGGTTCGGCGACCGGCTGCTGGAGGACGAGATCCGGCGGCGCATCGAGGAGTTCCGGCGGATGGTGGCCGCGGAGGCGCGGCGCCGGGTGGCGGAACGGCGCGGCCGGGACGAGGTCGCCCGGCGGGCGGTGGCCCCGAGCGCCGACCGCGTCGACTTCCTGTTCGCCGGGAAGGACCGGCTGGCCGAACTGCGCCGGACGGTGCAGCCCCTGGCCCGGAAGCTGGCGACCCGGCTGGCGGCCCGCCGCCGCAGGGCCGCGCGCGGCAGCATCGACCTGCGGCGGACGCTGCGCGGCTCGCTGTCGACCGGAGGGGTGCCGATGCGGCCCGTGCTGCGCCGGCGACGGCCCGCCCGGCCCGAACTGGTGCTGCTGTGCGACGTGTCGGGCTCGGTGTCCGGGTTCTCCGACTTCACGATGCTGCTGGTGCAGGCGCTGCACGACCAGTTCTCCAAGGTGCGCGTGTTCGCCTTCGTCAACCGGATCGACGAGGTGACCGGTCTCCTGGTGCACGGCGCCGCCGATCCGGAGGGTCTGGGCGCGCGCATCCGGGCCGAGGCGGCCCTCACCGGCTGGCACGGCAGCAGCGACTACGGCACGGCGCTGGGCGGGTTCACGCGACGGTACGCCGATGCCGTGGGATCGCGCACCACGGTGTTCGTCCTCGGTGACGCCCGCACCAACAGGGCCGACCCGAACCTGCCGGCCGTACGCGAACTGTCCCGCCGCGCCCGGCGGATCCACTGGCTGAATCCCGAGCAGCGCTCCCGCTGGGGCACCGGCGACTCCGCGGCCCCCGAGTACGCGGAGCTGGTGGACATGTACGAGTGCCGCACCGTACGCCAGCTCGACGCACTGGTGGGACGACTGCTGCCGGTGTGATCCGGCCGTCCTGGGGCGACCGCTCGTCGGCCGTGGGACGCGGCGGGCCTGCCGGAGTTCCGCTCGGGCCCCGGAGCCGCGCGAGGGGCCCCGGGCGCCGTCACCGGGCCCCGGCGTGCCTCCCGGTCGGGGCCCCCGTACGACGCCGGGGTCGCCCCCGGCGCTGCGGGGGCTCCACGCGGCCGCTGACCGGGCGATCCACCCGGCCCCTTCAGCCGTTCCATACGGTACGGACCCGGTCCGCGTACTCGGCGGCCTGTCGGAATCCCGCACGGGCCGCTTCCGGGACACGGGACGGGTCCAGGGCGTTGGTGCCGAAGGCCCGGCGTGCCTGCCGGTCGGGCACCAGGAGCACGGCACGGACGCCACCCGCGGTCAGCGCGGCCACCTGGTCGACGGCGCTCGGGCTCGCTCCGGGCCCCTTGGGGACCGGGGCCAGGACCACGACCCGCCGGCAGTCGTCCACCAGGTCCGCGTTGGTGGTGGAGCGCACGCCACCGTCCATCCAGCGCCCGTCGCCGATCGTGACCGGCGGGAACAGGGGCGGCAGGGCGCAGGTGGCCGCCAGGGCCCGCAGCAGGCCGACGCCGCTGCCTGCGTGGAAGCCCTCGGTCCGGCCGGTGAGCGCGTCCGTGGCGAAGAACCGCAGGGGCCGCTCCGGCCATTGACGGACGGGCAGGTGAGGGCGGATCACGTCGCACACATCGGCTTCGGAGACACCGCGCACCGACAGGGCGAGTCGTCCCAGCCGTTCGACCACCTTCTCCGGGTCGCGTGAACCGAGGGCGGCCCACAGGTACCTGACCGTCATGCCCAGCGTGAAGTCCACGTCGAGCAGGACGCGCTCGCCGCCGACCTGCTCCTCGTACAGGTCGGCCGGTGCCGCTCCCGCCGCCAGATCCAGTGCGAGCAGCGAGCCCGCCGAGGTACCGGCCAGCACTCCGGCGCCGGTGAGGTCCGCTCCGGCCTTCGCCAGTCCCGCCAGTATTCCGGTCTCCCAGGCGTAGGCGGTCAGCCCGCCCCCGCCCAGCACCAATCCCGTCCCGAACACGCCTCCCCCTCGAACGGGGACCTGTCCCCGTTTTCATGGAGGAGGCTAACACGCAGCGGGGACAGGTCCCCGTCTGCGCTGGGCTCAACCCGGTGGGGCCACCCGCTCAGCTCGGAGAAGACGCACCTTCGCTACCGCGTCATACGCTGGTCGGCCTTGGCGTACTTCTCGGCCATGACGCCCGCGAAGTCGTACAGCACGACCCGTTCGTCCCCGACGACCCACGCGTCGTGTCCCGGGGTGCAGACGAAGACGTCCCCCGGACCGACCTCGCCCTCGGCGCCGTCGTCCATCCGGATGCGCAGACGTCCCTGGACCACGCAGCAGTTGTGGTGGATCTGGCAGCTCTCCGTCCCGGCGATCGGGCCGACGGACTCGGACCAGCGCCACCCCGGCTCGAAGGTGGCCACGGCGAAGTCCAGCCCCGTCATGTGGACGGCTTCGAGATACCCCCTCGGGAAATCGCGTCGCTCATCGGGCTTCTCCAACATCTTGACCTCGAGCATGCCCCTGCTCCCTTCCGCTTCCCCCCACCACTTCATCCTCCGTCCGACCACTCGGGGCCGCCATTCGGGTGGATTCCGTCCTGCCGGCCGTCAGACGGCCGGGCCGCAGAGCCGGGCGAACCGCTCGGCGTCGACGTTGCCCCCGGAGAGGATCACGCCGACCCGGGGCGGGAGCGGGCCCGCGCGACCGGTGAGCAGCGCGGCGAGCGGGGTGGCTCCGCTGGGCTCCAGCACGATCTTCAGGCGCTCGAAGGCGAACCGCATCGCCTCCCTGATCTCGTCGTCCCCGACCAGCACGATCCCGTCGAGGAGGCGCCGGTTGACCGAGAAGGTCAGTTCGCCCGGGGTGTGCAGGGCCTGGCCGTCGGCGATGGTGCGCGGGACGGGGACGGTGACGCGCCGGCCCGCCTCCAGGGACCTCTTGGTGTCGTCGCCGGTCTCGGGTTCGACGCCGATGACCCGGGTGGCGGGGTACAGGCCCTTGACGGCGGTGGCGCTTCCGGCGATCAGTCCACCGCCGCCGACCGGTGCGAGCAGGGCGCCGAGCTCCCCCGCCGCTTCGATGAGTTCGAGGGCCGCCGTGCCCTGCCCCGCCATCACGTGCGGGTGCTCGTAGGGCGGGACGAGGGCCAGTCCCCGCTCGGCGGCGAGGGCCTCGGCGACGGCCACCCGGTCGCCGGTGTACCGGTCGTAGGTGACGACCTCCGCCCCGTACCCCTCGGTGGCCGCCCGCTTCGACGGCGGGGCGTCCTCGGGCATGACGACGACGGCGGTGGTGCCGAGTTCCCGGGCGGCCAGGGCGACGGCCTGCGCGTGGTTGCCGGAGGAGTAGGCGGCGATGCCCCGGGACAACTGGTCGGGAGCGAGCCGGGATGCGGCGTTGTAGGCGCCGCGGAACTTGAACGCGCCGACGCGCTGGAAGTTCTCGCACTTGAGGTGGACCTCGGCGCCGACGAGCGCGTCCAGGGTGCGGGAGCGCAGGACGGGGGTGCGGTGGGCGACGCCTTCGAGGCGTGCCGCGGCGGAACGGACGTCGTCGAGGGTGATCGGCGGGGTGGTGGTCGTCACGCGGTGCCTCCGGTGTCGGTCGGGTCGGCGGTCGTCCTGGAGCGGGAGAGGTAGCTGTACGCCGAGGCACGGGAGATGCCGAGCCGGCCGGCGACCTGCTCGACCGCCCGCCGCACGGCGAAGACACCGCGCGCGTCCAGGTCCCGGAAGAGCAGCAGGCGCTCCTCGCGGTCGAGCTGGGCCCAGCCGCGGTGCAGGCGCGACCGGTGGTCGTCGACGATGGCCCCGACCACGGAGTCGATGTCGTCGCCGAAGGTGGTCGTCGGTGGTTCCGCCGGCCCGGTGCCGAGGCCGGCGAGCGCGCCGAGCAGCGCGTGCGCCTCCCCCACGGCGGTGACGTCGAGGTTGACGCACAGGGCGCCGAACACGGCTCCCGTGGGGTCCCGCAGCACCATCGTGGAGGACTTCACGAGTGTGCCGTCGCCGGTTCTGGTGAGGTAGTTGAGCTCGTCGGCGGCCTCGTCGCCGCGGGCGAGCACCCGCATGCCGATCTCGCTCATCGCCCCGCCCACCGTCCGCCCGGTCACCGACCCGGCCACGGCGACCACCGACCCCTCCGGACGCCGGTAATCGTGCAGCACCACCTCGCACAGCGGTCCGAACGTCGCCGCGATCCCGTCGACGACGGGCAGCATCGCGGCGAGGATCGCGTCCCGCTGGGCGTCCCGTGCCGGTCCGGTCTCCATGAGCACCTCCCCCTTCTCCACCGGACACCCTACGTGGACTACACGTCCAGCGTCTGGATTTTTCGTCCAGTCAGGTCCGGGACCTGTGACCCATCGGCTCGGAGCGGGCCGACGCGGGACCGCCGGCCTCGGCCGGCGGTGCGGGGCGGCGGAATACCGCGGCACCCGGGTCCGTTGTCGGCCTCGAAGGAGGACACGAGTGGACACCAGGTACTACGACCACGGAACGCCGGCCGAGCGCTGGGAGCGTGCCGGGATGTTCTTCGACGCCAAGGACTACACCGCCGCCGCGCGCGTCCTGGACTCCCTGGTCGAGGAGGTGCCGGAGCAGACCGGCCCGCGGCTCCTGCTGGCGCGCGCCTATTACCACTCGGCCCAACTGCGTCGTGCGGAAGCCGAGTTGAAGGTGATCGTGGAGCGCGACCCGGTGGAGCACTACGCCCGGCTGATGCTCGGGCGCACCCTCCAGCGGCAGGGGCGCGACGCGGAGGCCCGCCCGCATCTGCGCATCGCCGCCGCGCTGGGCGGCGAGTTCGACGAGGAGTAGCCCGCCGGGGGTGGCCCGGCTCCCGTTTCGGGGCCGGGCCACACGCACGCGGGACCGGCGGCGCCGCGCCCAGCCGTCACCGCACCGCCGGGCCGCCTCCGTACGTACGCCGCCCGCGCCGGTGGGCGATCTCGCCGAGCACGATGTCGACGGCGAGGAACACCGCCAGGGGAACGCCGAGCAGGGGGACGAAGTAGCCCAGGACGGCGATCAGCGCCAGCAGCGGGACGAGGACGTACGGCGGCACCTGCTGCCATGCTCCCCGCGGCACCGGCCGCCCGAAGGCGGAACCCCGGCCGCGCTGCCACCACATGCGGTAGCCCCACAGGATCAGCAGGATCAGGGCCGAGGCGAGCGCCATCAGCGCGATCTGGTTGGGCAGGCCGAACAGGCTGCCGGTGTGCAGGTCGATGCCCCAGCGGGTCAGTTTGGCGAGGACCGGGTAGTCGGCGAAGCGCAGGACGTCGGTGACCTCGCCGGTGGCGGGGTCGACGGCGACGGAGTCCTGCTTCTCGGGCCAGCTGCGCTGGACCTGCCTCACGACGTAGGCGGAGGCCTCGTCGGCGGGCGGCACGATCTCCACCGGGTCGTCCAGGCCCTCGGCCCGTGCGGCCGCGAACACCTCGTCCAGGCCCACTCCGTGCGCCGCGTCGCCCGCGGGACCGGCGGCCGGTCCGTGGCCCGCGTGCTCGCCGCCCGCAGCGGCCGACACCGAGGGGGTTTCCTGGCCGAGTGAGGTGCGCAGGTCGCCGATGTTCGCGCCGGCGTAGGTGGACCAGGTGAGTCCGGTCGCCGAGAGGAAGACGAAGCCGATCGCGGCCCAGGCGCCCACACCGCCGTGCAGACCCAGCGTGCGGCGCCGGCCGGCGGTGCCGCGCACCTTGCGCAGGGCACGGCGGCGGGAGAACCACAGCACCAGGCCGCCACCCGCGATCACCCACAGCCAGCTGGCCGCGAACTCGCTGTAGAGACGGCCGGTTTCACCGAGGTGCAGATCGCGGTGGAACTCGTCGACCCAGGTGCGCAGGGGCAACGCGCCCGAGGAGCCGTACTGTTCCAGCTCGCCGCGCACCTCCCCGGTGTAGGGGTCGACGAACACGGCCAGCGTGTGGTCGGGGTCGACGCCCGGTATGCCGGACAGCATCACCCTGGTGGTCGCGTCCGACTCGGCTGAGGGGCGCACGGCGGCGATCGTGCCGTCGGGGTGGGCCTTGCGGGCGGCGGCGACCTGTTCGGAGACCGGGAGCGCGCGGTCGCCGGCGGGGACGGTCAGCTCGTGGTCGTAGACGATCCTCTCGGCCTGGAAGGAGGCGGCGTAGAGCAGGCCGGTGAGGGCGGCGACGAGGAGGAACGGTGCCACCACCACGCCCGCGTAGAAGTGCAGGCGCAGGACGAGCGGGCGCAGGCCGGCCCACGCGCCCTTCCTCGCGGCTGCGGGTGCGGGGGGTCGGGGGGCCTCGTCCGTGGTGGCCGAGGGAGCGGCGGTCATCGGTGGGGTTCTCCCGGGGGCGTCTGAGCGGGCATGGCGGTGCAGTAGTCGAGCCGGCGGGACGCCGGGTTCCCGGGGAGGGGCTGTGACCTGCGCCACAAGCGGTGCGCGTGCGATCCTGACGGCATGGAAATTCCGGACACCCGCGCACCCTTGGCCGAGCGGATCGAGCAACTGCTGGCCGTCGAGGGGCCGTTGCCCATCGTCGCGGCCGGTGACCCGGTGCTGCGGAGCGGGACCGAGCCGTACGACGGGCAGTTGGGGTCGTCCCTGCTGGCCCGGTTCGTGCAGGCGCTGCGCGTCACCATGCGCGCGGCGCCGGGAGTCGGCTTGGCCGCGCCGCAGGTCGGGGTGGCGCTGCGGATCGCGGTGATCGAGGACCCCGCGCCCGTCCCGGAGGAGGTGCGCCTGGTGCGCGGGCGGGTCCCGCAGCCGTTCCGGGTCCTGGTCAATCCGGCGTACGAGCCGGTCGGCACCGGGCTGGCCGCGTTCTTCGAAGGGTGTCTGAGCGTGCCGGGGTACCAGGCGGTGGTGGCGCGGGCCGCGCGGGTGCGGCTGACCGGGCAGGACGAGCACGGGCGGGCGCTGGACGAGGTGTTCGACGGCTGGCCCGCCCGGATCGTCCAGCACGAGACGGACCACCTCGACGGCACCCTGTACCTGGACCGGGCCGAACCGCGCTCGCTCTCCACCCATCAGGCCGCGGCGGAGCACTGGCCGCAGCCGACGCCGGAACGGGCGGCGCGAGCATTGGGATTCGACCTTCCCTAGGGCCGGTCCCCGGGGCCCGTCGCGGTGAGCCCCGGGGCCGGTCGCGGTGAGCCCCGGCGGCGTGACGGCGCACCGGGCCGCCGCCGGCCGGTTCACGCGTCCCGGTACGCCTCCAGCAGGCGCAGCCACACCTCACTGATCGTCGGGTACGACGGGACCGCGTGCCACAGGCGGTCGATCGGGACCCGGCCGGCGACCGCGACGGTCGCCGCGTGGATGAGTTCGCCGACGCCCGGTCCGACGAGGGTGAGGCCGCGCAGGATCTCGTCCTCGAGGTCGACGACCATGCGGGCACGGCCCTGGTAGCCGTCGACGTACAGGTTCGCGCCGGCGACGGAGGAGAGGTCGACGTCGACGGCACGGACGCGGTGGCCCGCCCGTTCCGCCTCCGCCAGGGAGAGGCCGACGGCGGCCGCCTCGGGGTCGGTGAAGACCACCTGGGGCACGGTGGCGTGGTCGGCGGTGGCGGCGTGCGCGCCCCACTCCTCCGCGTGCACGGGCTCTCCCGCCGCCCGGCAGGCGATGGCGGCGCCCGCGATCCTCGCCTGGTACTTGCCCTGGTGGGTGAGGAGGGCACGGTGGTTGGCGTCGCCGACGGCGTACAGCCAGTCGTGGCCGGTGACGCGGAGGGTGTCGTCGACGGTGAGCCAGGAGCCGGGCTCCAGGCCGATCGTCTCCAGGCCGATGTCGTCGGTGCGCGGGGCGCGGCCGGTGGCGAAGAGGATCTCGTCGGCCTCGATCAGCTCACCGCCGTCGGTGACCACGTGGACGGTGCCGTTCTCCCTGGTCACGGACTTCACGGAGGTGCCGGTGCGGATCTCCGCGCCGGCCTCGGTGAGCGCTTCGGCGACCATCTCCCCGGCGAAGGGCTCCATGCGCTCCAGCAGCCCCCCGCCGCGGACGAGGAGGGTGACCCGGGAGCCGAGCGCCTGCCAGGCGCAGGCCATCTCGGTGGCGACGACGCCGCCGCCGACCACGACGAGCCGGCCGGGGACCGACGGGGCGCTGGTGGCCTCCCGGCTGGTCCAGGGCCTGACCTCGGCGAGTCCGGGCAGGTCGGGCAGCTTGGCCCGGCTGCCGGTGCAGACGGCGACGGCGTGCCGGGCGGTGAGGACGCGCTCCTCGCCGTCGGAGCCGGTGACGGTGACGGTGCGCGGGCCGGTGAGCCGTCCGTGGCCGCGGTACAGGTCGGCTCCGGTGCCGTCCAGCCACTGGACCTGGCCGTCGTCCTTCCAGTGGGAGGCGTACTCGTCGCGGTGGGCGAGCACGGCGGCCGTGTCGAGGGGCCCCTGGACCGCCTGTTTCAGACCGGGGGTGCGACGGGCGTCCGCCCGGGTGATGACCGGGCGGAGCAGCGCCTTGCTGGGGGAGCACGCCCAGTAGGAGCACTCGCCGCCGACCAGTTCGCCCTCCACGACCGCGGTGGTGAGCCCGGCGGCGCGGGTGCGGTCGGCGACGTTCTCGCCCACGGGCCCGGCTCCGAGCACCACGACGTCGTAGGCGGCTGCTTCCAGTTGCGTCGGTTGCGTTTCCGTCATGGCATCAGTCTGGTGGGTGGTGTGCCCCGTGACCACATGGGTAGGGGCGCGGAATACGCGACCGGCCGGCCGTGTTGTGCCGAGGCCCGAGCCCACACCAGGAAGAGGGAAACACGCCATGAGCAGCACCGTTGAGCTCACCAAGGAGAACTTCGACCAGACGGTCACGGACAACGAGTTCGTGCTGATCGACTTCTGGGCGGCCTGGTGCGGGCCCTGCCGGCAGTTCGCACCCGTGTACGAGAAGGCGGCGGAGGAGAACCCGGACCTGGTCTTCGGCAAGGTGGACACGGAGGCGCAGCCGGAGCTGGCCGCGGCCTTCGGTATCCAGTCGATCCCCACGCTGATGATCGTGCGTGACCAGGTGGCCGTGTTCGCCCAGCCGGGTGCGCTGCCGGAGGCCGCGCTGACGGACGTCATCGGGCAGGCCCGCAAGCTGGACATGGACGACGTGCGCAAGCAGATCGCCGAGCAGCAGGCGCAGCAGGGTCAGGCGCCCGACGCGAGCGCCTGACACGCAACGCGCGGAGGGCTCGCGCTCACGTCGCAGGCCCGCCGCGCCCGTGGCGTCAGCCGGACTCGCGCCGCACCACCGACGCCCCGAGCACCTTGTGCGCCTCGGGTGCCGCGTCCGGGTCGCGCACCGCGCGGTCGACCAGCTCGGCCAGTTCACGGCCGGTCGGCAGTTCGAGGTGGACGGTGCTCAGCCGGGGCCGCAGCAGCCTGCCCAGCATCAGGTTGTCGGCGCCGACCACGGCCGTCTCCTCGGGGACGCGGACGCCCTCGTCCTGGAGCGCGCGCATCAGCAGCATCGCGTACTCGTCGTTGTACGTGAACACGCCGTCGAGGCCGAGACCGCGCCAGCGGGCCGCGAGCCGGGCGGCGGCCCCCTCGTCGTGCGCCAACGGCAGTTCCACGACCGTCGCGTCGGTCCCGCGCAGGGCGGCACGCACACCGGCCAGGCGGGGCGCGGCGAACGCCTCCAGGCCGGGCTCGCGCGGGACGACCACGCCGATCCTGCGGCAGCCGCGGTCGAAGAGGTGCGCGCCGGCACTGTGACCGACCACGTCGTGGTCCATGAGCAGGGCGTGCGCCCCATCCACTGACTCGGGGCCGAGCGTCACGACGGCCCGTGCCCCGGAGCGCTTGAGCACGTCGACGCCGCGCGGGCCGAGCCCGGAGCCGGGGACCAGCACCGCCACCGGCCGCAGCTCCGCCCAGGCACGGGCGGCCTCGTCGTCGTGCAGGCCGACGGTGCCGTACTGCACGACCGTGTAGTCGAGGCGGGCGAGGGCGCCCTGGAGGTCGTTGATGAACTGGCTGTAGAGGGGACCCACCGGGAAGGCGGGCGCGGGCATCAGGACCATACGGCTGTGTCCCGCGCGCAGGCTGCGGGCCGCGGCGTGCGGCACGTATCCGAGTTCCCTCGCGGCCTCGCGGACCCGGCGCCGGGTGGGTTCGCTGATCCGCACGGCGCCGGCGTTGTTCAAGACGTAGGAGACGGTCGCGCGCGAGACGCCGGCCAGGCGGGCCACATCGGCGCTCGTGGGTACGGAGCGCGTCGGTGCGGGGGACGCGGGCGCGGGCGGGTTCGATATCTGCACCATGACGTACCGCATCCTCGCAGAAGCGGCAACGGGGCTTGGCGCCGGGTGAGTTGGGACTCCCCGGCAGGGTTCGCGCCGGGCCGTCAGCGCGCGGCGGCGGAGCCCGTGACCCGGTCGACCAGGTCGGCCCACGCGGCTTCCAGCCGCTCGGGCGGTAGGCCGCACTGGCGGACCAGATGGTGGACCAGGGCGGGGTCGAGCTGGGCCATCAGCGTGTAGGCCAGGAGCTCGCAGTCCGCGTCCGGGACCACCTCGCGCAGGAGCAGGGTGACGTGGTGGCGCAGCACGCGGCGCGGGGCCCCGGTGTAGCGGCGTCCGGCGTCCGCCTCGGCGGCCAGTTGCAGTTCCAGTTCGTCCGCGGTGCGGCGGAGCATGGCGAGACCGAACGCCCGCAGCCGCTCGACGGGGGGCGCTCCCGGGCCGAGCGGCGGGGGGCCGCTGAGGAAGGCGGCCTGGAACTTCTTCTCGGAGTGGTCGAGCAGGGCGTTGAGCAGCCCGGTGCGGTCGCCGAAGCGGCGGAAGACCGTCCCCTTGCCCACGCGGGCGGCCGCCGCCACCTCCTCCATGGTGATGCCGTCGGCCCCGCGCTCGGCGACGAGACGCGCGGCGGCCTCCAGCAGCCGGGCGCGGTTGCGTGCGGCGTCGGCGCGCAGGCACGGCTCGTCGGCGCCGGCGCCGAGCTGGAACAACTCCTGTGGCTCGACGGGCTCCTGGGGTTTCGGGGCATGCGGCGTCGCGGCGGACATGAAGCCAGCGTAAAGCATCGGGAAGAAACTGGACCGGGGTCCGGTTGGAGTGCTACAACTGCAAACCGGACCCCGGTCCGATTGTCGTGCCCGAGCTTTCAGCCCTCCAGGAGTTACGTCATGTCTGTTCGCATCCTCGCCCTCGTCGGCAGCCTTCGCTCCGGTTCGCACAACCGCCAGCTCGCCGAGGCCGCGGTCAAGCTCGCGCCCGCCGGCACCGAGGTGGCCCTCTACGAGGGGCTGGCGGAGATCCCGTTCTACAACGAGGACATCGACGTCGAGGGCAGCGTCCCGGCCGCCGCCGCCAAGCTGCGCGAGACCGCCGCCGAGGCCGACGCGCTGCTGCTCTTCACACCCGAGTACAACGGCACGATCCCGGCCGTGCTGAAGAACGCCATCGACTGGCTCTCCCGCCCGTTCGGCGCCGGCGCCATCGGCGGCAAGCCGGTCGTCGTCGTCGGCACCGCCTTCGGCCAGTACGGCGGCGTCTGGGCGCAGGACGAGGCCCGCAAGGCCGTGGGCATCGCCGGCGGCAAGGTCATCGAGGACATCAAGCTGTCCATCCCCGGCTCGGTGACCCGTTTCGCCGAGACCCACCCGGCCGACGACACCGAGGTCACCGAGCAGCTGACCGACGTCATCACCCGCCTGCAGGTCCTGCTCGACCAGCCGACGGCCGCCTGACCCACCCCGAAGGGCCACGGCACGCGCTCCTGATCCCGCATCCACCGCCCGCCGGCGTCGCGCCGGCGGGCGGTGACGGTGCCGGGGCGCCGGCGGCACTCCGGGGCCCCCGGCCGTGTCCGGGCGGGGGCCCCGGCGGAGTTCAGGCCGCCGCCGCGGTGTCCCGTCCGTCGTGGTGGATCGGCGTCCCCGAGTCCGTCAGCGGGACGCCCGTGCCGCCGCGGCGGCAGGCGACGATCTCCGCCGCGATGGACAGGGCCGTCTCCTCCGGGGTGCGGGCGCCCAGGTCGAGGCCGATCGGGGAGCGCAGGCGGGCCAGTTCCCCCTCCCCCACGCCCGCCTCGCGCAGGCGCAGCGCGCGGTCGGCGTGGGTGCGGCGGGAGCCCATCGCGCCGACGAACGCCACCGGCAGCCCGAGGGCCACCTTCAGCAGCGGTACGTCGAACTTGGCGTCGTGGGTGAGGACGCACAGGACCGTGCGCGCGTCGGTCGCGGTGTCGCGCAGATAGCGGTGCGGCCAGTCGACCACGACTTCGTCCGCCTCTGGGAAACGGGCCGGGGTGGCGAAGACCGGCCGGGCGTCACAGACCGTGACCCGGTAGCCGAGGAACCTGCCCGCCCGCACGAGCGCCGCCGCGAAGTCGATCGCGCCGAAGACGATCATGCGGGGCGGCGGCAGCGAGGATTCGACGAACAGGCGGACACCACCCGGGCACAGGGAGCCGCCCCCGAGCTCCCCTCCCGCCGCTACGGCGACCGTCCCCGTGCGGCCGGCGTCCAGCAGGGCCCCGGCCGCACCGGCTGCCGACCGGTCCAGCTCCCCGGGACCGCCCAGACCGCCCTCGTACGTCCCGTCCTGGCGCACCAGGAGAGCTCCGCCGAGAAGGTCCGGCGGACCCTCGACGACCCGCACCAGGGCACCCGGCCCTCCCCCGCCGGCGGCCGACAGCGCCGCCCGCAGCACGCCCCGGGACGCGGCCCGCGCGAGCACCGGGGTGACCAGGATGTCGATCACCCCACCGCAGGTCAGACCCACGGCGAAGGCGTCCTCGTCGCTGTAGCCGAAGCGCTCCACACGGGTCTCGCCGTCCTCCAGCGCCCGGACGCACAGCTCGTACACCGCCCCCTCCACGCAACCGCCGGAGACGGAGCCGACCGCCGTGCCCTCCCTGTCGACGGCGAGCGCGGCACCGGGCCCGCGCGGGGCACTGCCGCGCACGGCCACCACCGTGGCCACGGCGAACTCCCGGCCCTCGGCCAGCCAGCGGCGCAGGTCGCCGGCGATGTCAAACACGGGGCCCTCCCGCCTGCAGCACCCGGTCCGGACGGATGGGCAGCCGCCGGTGGCGCACTCCGGTCGCGTGCCAGACCGCGTTGGCGACGGCCGCCGCCGCGCCCACGATGCCGACCTCGCCGATGCCCTTGATCCCGACCGGGTCGTCGGGGTCCTGATCGTCCACCCAGTCCGCCTCGACGGCCGGCACGTCGGCGTGGCTCGCTACGTGGTACGCGGCCAGGTCGCCGCCGTAGAGACCGCCCGAGGCGCTGTCGCGCACCGCCTCCTCGTGCAGTGCCATGGAGATGCCCCAGGTCATGCCGCCGATCAGCTGGCCGCGGGCGGTGAGCGGGTTGACGATCCGGCCCGCGGCGAAGATGCCGAGCATCCGCCGCACCCGCACCTCGCCGGTGCCGGCGTCCACGGCGACCTCGGCGAACTGCGCCCCGTAGGAGTGCCGCTCCTTCTGCGCGAGGGCGCCGAGGGCCTCGGTGGTGTCGGAGCGCACGGTGATGCCCTCCGGCGGCACGGCGCCGCCCGGAACGAGCCGCTCCCGCAGCTCCCCGGCGGCGGCCGTGACCGCCCAGGCCCAGGAACGGGTGCCCATGGAGCCGCCCGCGATCCCGGACGGGCCGAAGTCGCTGTCGCCGATGTGCACCCGGACCCGGTCGACCGGCACCCGCAGCGCGTCGGCGGCGACCAGGGTGAGCGCCGTACGGGCCCCGGTGCCGATGTCGGCGGCCGAGATCCGCACGGTGAAGGTGCCGTCCGCCTCCGCGGTGACCGCTGCCGTGGACGGCATGGCGCCGGCCGGGAAGGAGGCCGCCGCCGTGCCCGTGCCGACCAGCAGGCGCCCCTCGCGCCGCACCCCGGGGCGCGGATCGCGGCCGGCCCAGCCGAAGCGGCGGGCGCCCTCGCGGAAGCAGGCGGCGAGGTTGCGGCCGGCGAACGGCAGCCCGGAGACCGGCCCCAGCTCCGGCTCGTTGCGCAGCCGCAGCTCGATCGGGTCCACCCCGCACCGCTCGGCCAGTTCGTCCAGCGCGGCCTCCATCGCGAACGACCCCGGCGCCTCGCCCGGTGCGCGCATCCAGGTCGGGGAAGGGACGTTCAGCCGGACCACCTGGTTCTCCGTGCGGTGGGCGGGGGCGTCGTACAGGGCCCGCGCCACGCCGGCGGCCGGTTCGACGAACTCCCAGACCGTGGAGGTCTGGTTGAGCGAGCGGTGCTCCAGGGCGCGCAGCCGGCCGTCGGGGCCGGCGCCGAGCCGGACCCGCTGGACGGTGGGGCTGCGGTAGCCGGTGAGCGAGAACATCTGCCGGCGGGTCAGGACGACGCGGACCGGCCGCCGCAGCTCGGTGGCGGCCATCACCGCGGACACCTGGTGGGCCCGGAGTCCCTTGCTGCCGAAGCCGCCGCCGATGTGGTCGGAGCGCACCCGCACGGCGGACGCGTCCAGGGAGAACATCCGCACCAGTTCGTCGGCCACCCAGGTGGTGCCCTGGTTGGAGTCGACGAGTTCCAGCCGTCCGCCGTCCCACAGGGCGGTCGCCGCGTGCGGTTCCATCATGGCGTGGTGCTCTTCGGGCGTGACGTACTCCTCGTCCACCACGTGGGCGGCGGCGGCGAGTTCGGCCTCCAGGTCGCCCTTCTCCGTCACGGCGGGCATGTGTCCGTCCGCCGGGTGGGCGTCGGTGCGGCCGGCGGAGAACGCGATGTCGTGCGCTTCCCGCTCATAGGTGACGGTGAGGGCCTCGGCGGCCTCCCGGGCCTGCTCGGACGTCTCCGCGACGACGAGGGCGACGGGCCACCCGGCGTGCGGGACGCGGTCGTTCTGGAAGACCGCGGCGGTCGGGTCGGGCGGCACGCCCATCATGCCGACGTAGTCCGTCTCGAGCCGCGGGGCGTTGCCGTGGTGCAGGACGGCGAGCACGCCCGGCATGTCGAGGACGGGGCCGGTCTCCACCGACACGATCCGGCCGCGGGCGACGGTGGAGAGCACGAGGCGGCCGTGCGCGAGGCCGGCGAAGGGGATCTCGCCGGCGTAGCGGGCCGCGCCGGTGACCTTGTCGCGGCCTTCGACGCGGGTGTGCGCGGTGCCGACGGCGCCCGTCGTCGTGGCGCCGCTCGTGGCGGTGGTCATCGGGAGGCCTCCTCGGCGAGTTCGGACAGCACGGCCACCACGAGGTTGCGCATGAGGGTCACCTTGTAGCGGTTGCCGGGCAGCGGCCTGGCGGCCGCGAGTTCGGCGTCCGCGGCCGCGGCGAAGTACTCCGCGGTGGCCGGGGCGCCGGTCAGGACGCGTTCGGCGAGCCGGGCCCGCCAGGGCCTGGAGGCGACCGCGCCGAAGGCGAGGCGCGCGTCGCACACGACACCGTCCGACACGTCGACGGCGGCGGCGACCGAGCCGATCGCGAAGGCGTACGAGGCCCTCTCGCGGACCTTGCGGTAGCGCGAGCGGGCGGCGATCCGCGCCGGTGGGAGGGTGATGTGGGTGATGAGCGCGCCGGGCGGCAGGGCGGTCTCACGGTGTGGGGTGTCCCCCACCGGCAGGTAGAAGTCGGCCAGCGGCAACTCCCCCGGTCCGTCGACGGTTTCGTAGGCGACGCCCGCGTCGAAGGCGGTGAGCGCGACACCCATGTCGGAGGGGTGGACGGCCACGCAGTGATCGGAGGCGCCGAGGACCGCGTGGTTGTGGTTCTCGCCCCCGACGGCGGGGCAACCGCTGCCGGGTTCCCGCTTGTTGCAGGGTTGGGTGACGTCGGCGAAGTAGCCGCAGCGGGTGCGCTGGAGCAGGTTGCCGCCGACGGTGGCCATGGTGCGCAGCTGCCCGGAGGCGCCGGAGAGCACGGCCTGGGCGAGGGCGGGGTAGCGTTCGCGGACCGCGGGGTGCGCGGCGAGGTCGCTGTTGGTGACGGTGGCGCCGACCCGCAGTCCGCCGTCGTCGGCCGTTTCGATCCGGTCCAGGGGGAGGGCGCGGACGTCGACGAGCCGGGTGGGACGTTCCACGCCGGTCTTCATCAGGTCGACGAGATTGGTGCCGCCGCCGAGGTAGCGGGCCTCGGGGTCGGCGCCCAGCAACGCCACCGCGCCGGTGACGTCGTCGGCGCGTCGGTAGTCGAACTCCCTCATGCGGTGCTCTCCTCGGACTCGGCGCCGCTCCCGCCCGCGGCGCGGGCGACGGCCTGGACGATCTGGACGTAGGCGCCGCAGCGGCACAGGTTGCCGCTCATGCGCTCCCTGATCTCCGCGGGGGTCAGCGGTGGCGGTGCCGCTTGCGGCCGTACGTCCTCGGTGACGGCGCTGGGCCAGCCCGCGGCGTGCTCCTCGATGACGGCGACGGCCGAACAGATCTGTCCGGGGGTGCAGTAGCCGCACTGGAAGCCGTCCAGGTCGAGGAAGGCCTGCTGCACGGGGTGCAGCCGGTCCCCTTCGGCGAGGCCCTCCACGGTGGTGATCTCGCGTTCGCCGGAGGCGACGGCCAGTTGCAGGCAGGACACCGTGCGGCGGCCGTCGACCAGGACCGTGCAGGCACCGCACTGTCCCTGGTCGCAGCCCTTCTTGGTGCCGGTCAGGTCGAGCCGCTCGCGCAGCGCGTCGAGCAGGGTGGTGCGGTGGTCGACGGACAGCGTGTGCTTCTCGCCGTTGATGTTCAGGGTGACGGTGCTGGACGTCGAGGGTGTCATGGGCGGCCTTCTTTCAGCGATCGGGAAGGCGGACGAGTCGGTGACGTGGCGGTGGGCGGTACGGAGCGCGGGGCGTCCGGGGCCGTGCGGGAGGGCGGAAGGGGGCCGCGGGCGCCGGTCGCCGGGGCGAGCCGCGGCCGTCCGCGTCCGCCGATACGATGGACCCGAAGCGGACAACTGTCCGGTGTCTGGAAACGTAGTGGACAGCTGTCCGGTTGAGCAAGGACGGGTTTCGGCCAGGCCCGTGAGGAGGACGAGTGGGGCATCAGAAGGACGCACCCCAGCGCGTGGACGCGCAGCGCAACCGCGAGCGCATCCTGGAAGTGGCCCTGACCGAGCTCACGCGCTCGGCGGACACCCCGTTGAGCGTGATCGCCAGGAAGGCGGGCGTCGGGCAGGGCACGTTCTACCGGAACTTCCCCAGCCGTGAGGCACTCGTCCTGGAGCTCTACCGGCACGAGATGCGGCAGGTCGCCGACTGCGCGGCCCAGTTGCTCGAGACCCGGGAGCCGGACCGGGCCCTGCGCGAGTGGATGGACCGGCTCGCCGGATTCGCCATGACCAAGGCGGGACTGGCCGA
The DNA here is from genome assembly GCF_055592385.1 of Streptomyces sp. NPDC041124. Classification (NCBI taxonomy): domain Bacteria; kingdom Bacillati; phylum Actinomycetota; class Actinomycetes; order Kitasatosporales; family Streptomycetaceae; genus Streptomyces; species Streptomyces sp. NPDC041124. The sequence goes on along the minus strand of NZ_JBVIYR010000005.1, from coordinate 186,554 downwards.
CGCCATCCGGCAGGCCACCAGCGGCCCGGACAGCCCCGGGAAGCCGTCCCCCCATCCGCTGACCGAGGCGGCCGACGTCCTGCTGCGCGCCTGCGAGGAGGCCGGAGCCATCCGCCCGGGCGTGACCGCGGACGACTTCGTCCTCGCCATCGGCGGACTGTGGCTGCTCGACCCCACCGGCGACTGGCGGCTGCGCGCCGCGCGGCTGCTGGATCTCGTCATGGACGGTCTGCGCGTGGGAGCGCCCGGACGGTAGACCGTGGTCGCCCGAGTGCGGGGCGGCGCCCGGGCGTCCGCCGCGCTCAGGCGACCGCGGTCGTCGCCAGCTCCCTCAGTTCACGCAGTGCGGCCTCCACCGCGGGGCGGGCGTGGCCGCCGCCGCGGGTGCAGGTCAGCAGCGCGCGGTGCGGGTTGCCCGCACAGGGCACCCGGACGACCGGCAGGTCCGGAGCCGGACGGGCCAGGCGCGGGATCAGGGCGACACCGAGTCCGTGAGCGACGAGATGGGCGATCGCGTTCCAGTCGTGGGCGTGGTGGACGACGTCCGGGGCGAAACCGGCGGCACCGCAGGCCGACATGACGTGCAGCCGGCAGGGGATCTCCGGCGCCGGCGCGATCCACGGCTCGTGCGCCGCCTCGGCAAGGTCGATCCGCCCGGCTCCGGCCAGCGGGTGACCGGCCGGGACCACCAGGTCGAACGGGTCGTCCAGCAGCGGCTGCCGGTCGAACCGGACGTCGCCCGGTGGAGGATCGAGCGGCGTGGCCTCGACCACCGCCAGATCGGCGGCCCCTTCGAAGAGCAGGTCGAAACTCTGCCCCACCCTCGCCTCGGCGATCCGCACCGACAGGCGCGGATGACGCTCGCGCAGCCGGGCGGCCATCGGCGCCAGCAGCACCGAGACGGCCACCGGGAACCCGGTCACGCGCAGCACACCCGCCGGGGCGTCGCGGCCGGCCCGCAGGTCCAGCTCCGCCTGGTCCCAGCGCGCCTGGATGGCGTCGGCGTGCGCCAGCAGGCTCTCGGCGGCCGGGGTGAGCCGTACTCCCCGCCCCTGCGGCTCCAGCAGGACCACGTCCAGGTCACGCGCGAGCTGACGAATCTGCTGGGAGGCCGCCGACGGGGTGAAGTGCAGGGCCCGGGCCGCCGCGGTGACCGTGCCGTAGTGGGCGACCGCCCTGAGGACGTGCAGCCGGCGCAGATCAATCATGTAGTCCAAGCTTCACGGTGGCGTGCAGAAAGTCAACCTGGACGTGTACGGATGCGGCGGCGCACCCTGGCCGTGTCGCGACGACCCACATCGACCGAGGCACGCCAGGAACCGAGGAGTCACGATGACCAGCACCACCGGCACCACGGGGACGACCGCCACCCGCTGCCCGTACTGCGGGTGGCCGGACGACGCCGAGCCGTTCCAGGTGGTCTCCCGCCACGGCACCGCGACGGGCAGCACGGTGTGGACCCGCTGCGGCTGCGGCTCCCTCCAGGTCCGAGCGGTCGACGAACGGGGCATGCGCGTCGTGTCCCGCAGCCGGCCCGTCGGCACCCCGTCCGGCCGGTGAAGCCGGTGAACGGACCGGACGGCCGTTGACAGGCCGGGACCCCGGCCGTACTAATCGTCAAGCGGCGTTCCGGGACCTGCAGAGAGGCGTGGACGTGCGGGGACTCCCCTTGTCCGGGGTGACGGTGGTCAGCGTGGAGCAGGCGGTGGCGGCGCCCTACGCCACCCGTCAGCTCGCCGATCTCGGCGCACGCGTGATCAAGGTGGAGCGGCCCGGCGACGGCGACTTCGCCCGGCGCTACGACACCACCGTCCACGGCCACTCCAGCTACTTCGTGTGGATCAACCGCTCCAAGGAGTCCCTCACCCTCGACCTGAAGGACCCGCGGGGCCGCGCGATCCTGCACCGGCTGCTCGCGGACGCCGACGTGTTCGTCCAGAACCTCGCACCGGGCGCCGCCGGCCGGCTCGGCCTGGGGACCGGGGAACTCACCCGCCGCTACCCCCGGCTGATCCCCTGCACGATCTCCGGCTACGGCACCAGCGGCCCGTGGGCGGACCGCAAGGCCTACGACCTGCTGATGCAGTGCCAGACGGGCCTGGTGTCCCTGACCGGCACGCCGGAGGAGACCGCCCGTACCGGGATCTCCGTCGCCGACATCGCCGCCGGGATGTACGCGTACAGCGGTGTGCTGACGGCCCTGTACACCCGCGCCACCACCGGTACGGTCCACCCGGTGGAGGTGTCCCTGCTCGAGGCACTGGCCGAATGGATGGGCCAGCCCGCCTACTACACCCGCTACGGCGGCAGCCAGCCCCCGCGTCTGGGCACCCAGCACGCCACCATCGCCCCCTACGGGACCTACCGGGCGGCCGACGGCCGCGAGGTGCTGTTCTCCGTCCAGAACGAGCGCGAATGGGCGGCCCTGTGCACCCGGTTCCTCGGCCGGCCGGAGCTGACCGACGATCCGCGGTTCGCGACCGGATCCGACCGCGTGGCGCACCGGGAGGAGCTGAACGCCGTCATCGCGGAACGGTTCGCCCGTGACGACGCGGAGGACCTGCTGAAGGAACTCGAGTCGATCGGCATCGCCTGCGCCGGGGTCAACGACATCGCCGCCTTCCTCGACCATCCGGTGCTCACCGCCCGCGGCCGCCGGCGCGAGGTGGCGGTGCCGGGCGCGACGGTGGAGGCACTGCTCCCGCCGGCCGACCTCGCGGGAGTGCCGGCACGCATGGACCCGGTGCCCGCCGTGGGCGAGCACACGGACGCGATCCTGACGGAACTGGGCCACGGCCCCGGGGAGATCGAGGCCCTGCGAGCGGACGCCGTCGTCTGAGTCCGAGAACGACCCGCGCGACTACGCCCGCCCGGCGCGCAGGGCCCGCAGGACGTCCTCGTCGGTCAGCTGGCCGAACTCGTCGTACCACTGCCCCACGGCCATGAACGCGGCAGGTTCGTGCAGACACACCACCTCGTCGGCCTCGGCACGCATCAGCGCCACGCCCTGGGACGATCCGACCGGGGTGGCCAGCACCAGCCGGCCGGGGTCCCCGGCGCGCAGGGAGCGCAGCGCGGCCCGGGCGGTGGAACCGGTCGCCAGCCCGTCGTCGACGACGATCACGGTCCGTCCGCGCACGCCGGGGGCGGGCCGGCCCTCACGGTAGAGCCGCTCCCGGCGGCGCAGTTCGAGGCGCTCGCGGGCGACGACGGGCGCGAGGTCGGACTCGCTCAGGCCCAGCCCGCGCAGGGCGTCGTCGTCGAACACCGGGACGCCGTCGCCGGCCATCGCACCGACCCCGAACTCCTCGTGGAACGGGGCGCCGACCTTCCGTACGACGAGGACGTCGAGCGGCGCGCCGAGCGTCTTCGCGACCTCGGCGGCCACGGCGACACCGCCCCGGGGCAGGGCCAGCACGACGGGGTGGGGCAGGGCTCCCTCGTCCTGCCTCTCCCGCAGCCGTGCGGCCAGCTCCCGGCCGGCCTCCCGGCGATCACGGAACCGCATGGCTGCCGCGTACCCCTTTCCGGGCAGCCGAAGCACCACCGCCGGGCACGGGCACGGGCACGTGAGCACCGGACACCCCGTCCACCCACCTCGCCAGGGGCGTGAGGCGCCGGAGGGGCGGACAACCCACTGGGCCGGTGTCGCCCGGACCGGGCGGCGTGGGGGTCAGTTCCACAGTTCGCCGCCGGCACACACCCGCGCCCCCATGTTGCGTTCCATCATCCGCAGCGCGGCGTCCGCCAGATCGGCGTGGATGTGGGCGACGGCGTCCCGGGGGACGATCACGTCGAGGTGCCGGATGTGCGCGTCGAGCGCCGAGTAGAGGACGCACTGCTCCGTCACCTGGCCGCAGAGCACGAGCCGGTCGATGCCCTGCTGGTTGAGCAGGTAGCCCAGCGGGGTCTCGAAGAAGACCGAGTGCCGGGCCTTGACCACGAAGAGGGAGGATTCGTCCGGCCGCAACGGCTCCACGAGGTGCGCGTGCGGTCCCGACAGGGCCTTGTCGAGCAGCTCGCCGTGGTGGGAGCGCCACTCGCCGAAGTTGTCGTTGACGTAGATCACCGGGACGTCCTGCCGCCGTGCTCGCTCCAGCAGGCCCGAGACGACCGGTACGACCGACTCGGCGGACGGGATCAGCTGCTCGGCGTCCGGATGGTCGTAGGTGTTGATCATGTCGATGACGATCAGCGCGGTCTTGCCCATGCGACCAGGGTTCCACCGCAGGAGCGAGTCGAACATTCCGTTCCGCACCCGGCGGGCGGGGCCCGTCATCAGGGCCGTCCGGCCCTAGTCGCGCCGGGTGGCGTGGCGGACGATGGAGAAATGATCCACACCGATGGCTTCCGCCTGCTCGACCGGCAGGAGTGCCTGCGCCTGCTGGCCAAGGCGCCGGTCGGTCGCGTCGTCTACACCCGGCAGGCACTGCCGGCGGTCCTGCCCCTCAACTTCTCCCTGGACACGGACTCCTCCGTGGTGCTGTGCACCTCCGCCGCCTCCGAACTGGTGCGGGCGGTCGACGGGGTGGTGGTCGCCTTCGAGGCCGACGACTTCCAGGCCGAGCGCCGGGCCGGCTGGAGCGTGGTGGTCACGGGGCGGGCCGCCGTGGTCACCGACCCGGCCGAGCACGAACGTCTGCTGCGGACCGGTCCGCGGTCCTGGATGCCCATGCACGACGGGGTGTTCGTCCGCATCGAGGCCGAGATGGTCACGGGCCGCGAGCTCACGGGCGCAGTCGGCTGAGGCGCCCCGCTCCCACTCCCTCACGGTTGCCCGAGGGCGCCCCGACGGGGTGTCACGGCCGTGCCGTACGGTACGGCTGTGACCGCCTTCAGCCCTGAGAACACCCCCGGCCGCCACGGCCCTTCCGCCACCGTCGAGGCCCAGCCCCGGGAGGTGGGCCGGGTGCGCACCGAGTACTCGCCCGCGCACGACGGTGACCCCGATCCCGGGGAGATCGTCTGGACCTGGGTGCCCTACGAGGAGAACGACGGCCGGGGCAAGGACCGTCCGGTGCTCGTCGTCGCCCGGGAGGCGGGCGGGACGGTGCTCGCCGTGCAGTTGTCCAGCAAGGGTCCCTCCGCGGGGCGGGCGGACGGAGGAAGAGGTGACCGGGACCGGGTGCCGATCGGCAGCGGGCCCTGGAACCGCTCGGGCCGCGACTCGTGGGTGGCCGTGGACCGGGTGCTGCGGCTGCACGAGGACGGCATGCGCCGCGAGGCGTGCGCCCTGGACCGGATGCGCTTCAACCTCGTACGTCAGCGACTGCGGGAGCGGTACGGCTGGAGCTGATCCCCTGAGTCGGTCCCCGCCTGCCCGGACAGCAGGTCCGCGAGCGTCCGCTCGAACGCGGCGCGGACCGAGCCGTCCCTGGTGCGGTCCAGGATCGCGAAGGCCACGTGTGCGAAGGCCCCGGCGAACCGGCCGCCCGGCGCGAGATGGGTCCGGAAGGCCGCCGCGACCTGCACCGGGTCGTTGCGGAACACCCCGCAGCCCCAGGCCCCCAGCACCAGCCGCCGGTAGCCGTGGACGGCGGCGGTCTCCAGCACCCGTCCGGCCCGCGCCGTCAGGGCCCGCGGGATCTCGCCCGCCCGCTCCGGCACCGTGCGCAGGACGACGCCCGCGTTGGGCGCGGGCGAGGTGAGGAACCCGGCCGCGAACGGCACGTCCAGCAGACGGCCCCGGTCGTCGCGGAAGACGGGCACGGCCGGTGAGTGGATCACCCGGTCCGTGTAGAACGGGTCGCGGTGGGCGCGGTGGTGGTCGTAGTAGCCGGGGGCCCGCAGCAGGCAGGTGTACAGCGCGGACGCCCGGCACAGTGCCTCCTCCTGGGCCTGCGCGCCGTTGAGGTAGCCCCCGCCGGGATTGCGGGCGGAGGCGAAGTTGAGCACGGCCGTCGCACCGGCGAGCCGGCGGGCGGCCTCGAAGCTGCTCTCACCGGTGACCTCGAACCGGGTCCCGGCCGGCCGGAACGCCGGTACCGGAACGGGCTCCGGACCGTACACCCGCGTACCGTCCCGCGCCGCGTCGATCTCCGCCGCCAGGGACACCTCGTGCCCGCCGGGCGCGCGATAGCCACCGGCCTCGACGATCCGCTCGGTCTCACGGGCGATACCCCACAGGCGCGCGCTCACGGCGCCACCCCCGTAGCCGCCGTGACCGCGCACCGCGTGATCTCCCCCGTCGTGCTCATGCACGCATCCTGAGCGATGCTGGGGAGGCGGCGCAACGGAGTTTCCCCGCGCCGCCAAGGCCCGTGCGCGGGCGCGGAAGCCCCGTGGGAGCGGGCGGACGAAAGGACGACCGAACCGGTGCGCCCGCGAGGCGCCCTTGTGCCCGGCGGCGCGAACGTTTTGGGTGGACGGGTTGATGCCGGCCGGGCCCACCGACATCCGGGCCGGCAACATGGTGGAATCTCAGGAGGATCCCCCACATGTCCGATGCGGAAGGTGGCTGCGCGCAGCCACGAACCACCGTCACCGAAGCAGAGGTGGACGCCCTGGTGCGGGGCATCTGCTTCAAGACCGGACCGCCGCGCCGCCTCGGTGTCGAGGTGGAATGGCTCGTCCACGAACTGCGGGACCCGGGGCTCCCCGTGTCCGCCGCACGCCTCGAAGCGGCCTACGCCGCGCTGCGGAGCGTGCCCTTGAAGTCGGCGCTCACCGTCGAACCCGGCGGCCAGCTGGAGCTGAGCTCGCCGCCCGCCGACTCCCTGATGGAGTGCGTCGGTACCGTCTCCGCCGACCTCGACGCCGTCCGCGCCGTGCTGCGCAGGGACGGTCTGGTCCTCGCCGGTCTCGGTCACGACCCCTGGCGGACACCCGGCCGCTTCCTGCGCGAGGCGCGCTACGACGCCATGGAGACCTGCCTCGACCGCGGCGGCCCCGCGGGCCGCGCCATGATGCGTGCCTCCGCCTCCGTACAGGTGTGCCTGGACGCCGGGTACGAGGAGCCGGGGCCCCTCGGCCACGTACGGCGCTGGTGGCTCGCGCACCAGCTGGGCGCGGTCCTGGTCGCCGTGTTCGCCAACTCGCCCCTGGCCGAGGGCCGTCCGACCGGCTGGCTGTCCACGCGGCAGCTGCGCTGGGACCAGATCGGCACCGGCCGGGCGGGCGGTCCCGTCCTGGACGCCGACCCGCGCGCGGCGTGGGCCCGGCACGTCCTGGACTCCCCCGTCATGTGCGTACGGGACGACGGCGGCCCGTGGCCGGTGCCGCGTGAGCTGACCTTCCGCGAATGGATCAGGTCCGGCACGCCGCGGCCCCCCACCCGGGACGACCTCGACTACCACGCGACCACCCTGTTCCCGCCGGTCAGACCGCGCGGGCACCTGGAGCTGCGCATGATCGACGCCCAGCCCGGCGACGACGGCTGGATCGTGCCGCTGGCGGTGACGGCGGCACTGTTCGAGGACCCGGAGGCGGCCGAGACCGCCTACCGCACGGTGAAACCGCTGGCCGAGCGGACGCGCGGCGTGCCCGCGCCGCACAACGCGCTGTGGCGGGACGCCGCCCGCGTGGGACTGGCCGACCCGGAGCTGCGCGAGGTGGCCGCCGGCTGCTTCACGGCGGCGCTGCGCGCCCTCCCCCGCATCGGCGCGACCGCCGGTGTCGTCGACGCGGTGGAGGCGTACCGGGACCGCTACGTCGCCCGCGGCCGCTGCCCCGCCGACGACCTCCTCGACGGTCTGCGCGCCACGCCCGGCCGCCACCCGCGTCACGACTCCCCTCCACACGGGAAGGACACCCCCTCATGACCGACCCCGCCCTCGACGCCGAAGCCCTGCGCGAGCGCGCGGTCACCTCGCTGGTCACCGCTCGGGACCGCACGACGCTGCTCACCAGCAGTGTGGAGGAGGCCGACCTGACCGCGCAGCACTCGCCGCTGATGTCCCCGCTGGTGTGGGACCTGGCCCACATCGGCAACCAGGAGGAGCAGTGGCTGCTGCGGGCCGTCGCCGGCCACGAGGCGATACGGCCCGAGATCGACGGCCTGTACGACGCCTTCGAGCACCCGCGCGCCGAACGTCCGAGCCTGCCGCTGCTGCCGCCGCGGGAGGCCCGCCGGTACGCCGCCGACGTGCGCGGCCGGGCTCTGGACGTGCTGGAGGGTGCCGCGTTCCACGGGACGCGGCTGACGGAGGCGGGCTTCGCCTTCGGGATGATCGCCCAGCACGAACAGCAGCACGACGAGACGATGCTGATTACCCATCAGCTGCGCAAGGGGCCCCGCGCCCTCACCGCCCCGGACCCCGACCCGGTGCCGCTGTTCACGGGCCCGGCGGAAGTCCTCGTCCCCGGAGGACCGTTCACCATGGGCACCTCGGACGAGCCGTGGGCGCTGGACAACGAACGCCCCGCGCACCGGCGTGAGGTGGCGCCCTTCCACATCGACACCACGCCGGTGACGAACTCCGCGTACCGGGCGTTCATCGAGGACGGCGGCTACGACGAGCCCCGCTGGTGGACCGCCGAGGGCTGGGACCACATCCGCCGCAACGACATCACCGCGCCGCTGTTCTGGCGCCGGGACGGCGGGCAGTGGCTGCGGCGCCGGTTCGGTGTCACCGAGGTGGTGCCGCCGGACGAGCCGGTGCTGCACGTGTGCTGGTACGAGGCGGACGCCTACGCCCGCTGGGCCGGGCGCCGGCTGCCCACCGAGGCGGAGTGGGAGAAGGCGGCCCGCCACGACCCGGCCGGCGACCGCTCGATGCGTTACCCCTGGGGCGACGCCGACCCCGGGCCCGAGCACGCCAACCTCGGCCAGCGGCACCTGCGCCCGGCGCCCGCCGGGAGCTATCCGGACGGTGAGTCACCGCTCGGCGTGCGGCAGCTGATCGGCGACGTGTGGGAGTGGACGGCCAGCGACTTCCTGCCGTACCCGGGGTTCAGGGCGTTCCCGTACAGGGAGTACTCGGAGGTGTTCTTCGGGCCGGAGCACAAGGTGCTGCGGGGCGGTTCGTTCGCCGTGGACGCGGTGGCCTGCCGGGGCACGTTCCGCAACTGGGACCTGCCGGTGCGGCGGCAGATCTTCTCCGGGTTCCGCACGGCGCGTTCGGCGGGTGTCTGATGTGCCGCCACGTGGCCTACGTGGGGCCTCGGGAACCGCTGGGCGAGCTGCTCGTGTCGCCGCCGCACGGCCTGTACCGGCAGTCCTGGGCGCCCCGGCGGCAGCGGTACGGCACGGTCAACGCCGACGGCTTCGGGGTGGGCTGGTACGCGCAGGGTGATCCGGTGCCGGCCCGGTACCGCCGGGCCGGGCCGGTCTGGGCGGACCTGTCGTTCGCTGACCTCGCCCGTGTCGTGCGCACCCGGGCGCTGCTGGCGGCGGTGCGGGACGCGACGCTGTCGGGCGCCGACGCGGAGGCCGCGGCGGCCCCGTTCGCCTCCGGCACCTGGCTGTTCAGCCACAACGGGGCGGTGCCGGGCTGGCCCGGCTCGCTCGCGTCGCTGGTCACGGCCCTGCCCGCCGAGGACGTGCTGTCGCTGGAGGCGCGCAACGACTCCGCGTTCGTGTGGGCGCTGGTCCTCGCCCGGCTGCGGGCCGGAGACGAGGAGGGCCAGGCGCTCGCCGAGACGGTCCTGGAGGTGGCCGCGGCGGCCCCCGGGGCCCGGCTGAACCTGCTGCTCACCAACGGGGACACCGTCACCGCGACCGCCTGGGGCGACACGCTGTGGTACCTCACCCGGACCGGCGGCGGCACCGTCGTGGCGTCCGAGCCCTACGACGACGACCCGCACTGGCGGGAGGTCCCCGACCGCACCCTGCTCGCCGCGAGCCACACCGACGTCCTGCTGACCCCGCTCAAGGAGCCCGGTGACGCCGTGACGGCCGCCGGCGCGACCGCACCATCGAGGGAGCCCCTTACGTGAGTCCGTTCCATCTCACCCGCACCCTGCCCGAGGACACCACCGGCGCCGCCCTGCGCGCCGACGTCCGGGAGGGCCTGACCGGCAGCCCGAAGTCGCTGCCGCCGAAGTGGTTCTACGACGCCCGCGGCAGCGAACTCTTCGAGGAGATCACCACGCTGCCCGAGTACTACCCGACCCGTGCCGAGCGCGAGATCCTGCGCGCCCGCGCCGGTGAGATCGCCGAGGCGTCGGGGGCCCGTACCCTGGTCGAGCTGGGCTCCGGGTCCTCGGAGAAGACGCGGTACCTGATCGACGCGCTCACGGAACTGCGCGCGTACGTCCCCGTCGACGTCAGCGAGAGCGCCCTCGCCCAGGCCGGGCAGGCGCTGGCCGCCGAGCGGCCTGGGCTCGACGTCCACGCGCTGATCGCCGATTTCACCGCCCTGCTGACGCTGCCCGCCACCCCGGGCCCGCGGCTGGTGGCGTTCCTCGGCGGCACCATCGGCAATCTGCTGCCCGCCGAGCGGGCCGCGTTCCTCGCCTCCGTCCGCGCCCTGCTCGCCCCTGGGGACGCCCTGCTGCTGGGCACCGATCTGGTGAAGGACGAGCGGGTGCTGGTCCGCGCCTACGACGACGCGGCAGGGGTGACGGCCGCGTTCAACAAGAACGTCCTGGCCGTCGTCAACCGCGAGCTGGGCGCCGACTTCGATCCGGACGCCTTCGACCACGTGGCGGTGTGGGAGGCCGGCCACGAGTGGATCGAGATGCGGCTGCGTTCCCGTACCGCGCAGACGGTGAAGATCCCCGCGCTGGGACTCGCCGTGGACTTCGCGGCGGGCGAGGATCTGCGCACGGAGGTGTCGGCGAAGTTCCGCCAGGACGGAGTGCGTGCGGAACTGTCATCCGCGGGACTCGAGCTGACCCGGTGGTGGACGGACGAGGAGCGGCGGTTCGCGCTGTCCCTGAGCACGGCCCGCTGACGGGGGAGGCACGGGCCGGGTCCTAGTCGAAGGCCAGGGCCTCGGTGATGCGCTCGGCGGCGCGTCCGGCCTCCCTGGCCGGGTCCGCGCCCCTGAGCACCTTCGTCATGTACGCCTTGATCGGGTTGTCCGCCTCGACCGCGCTCCACTGGGGTGTGCCGGGGGTCGCCCGGCCCTGTGCGGCTCCGGCCGCCATGGCCGCGACCCCCTCCTCCCCGGCCACCGCGCCGGCGAGGGAGGCCTTGTTGGGGACGTAGTTCATGGTGCGGGCGAGATCGGTGTTCCAGCGCTCGCCGGTGAGTGCCGCGACCACCTCGATGGCGGCGTCCCCGACGTCGGTGTTGGCGGGCACGACGAGGTCGGAGCCGCCGGTGAAGACGGCGCCGGGGGTGCCGGCCTTCCTGCCGGGGACGGGGAAGTACCCCAGCTTGCCCTCGAGTTCCGGGTTCTGCTTCAGGACGGCCCGTACCACCCCGGGTACGGCCACGATCTGTGCGACCCGGCCGTCGGCGAACACCCCGGCCTGCGGGGGGTGTTCCTCGTCGGCGTCGACCGGTCCGTCGCCCAGTGCCTGGAGCCGGCGGTAGAAGTCCATGCCGCGCAGCGCCTGTGGGCTGTCGAGGGTGCCGCGCCAGACGCCGTCCCGCTCCGTGGCGAGTTCGCCGCCCTCCTCCCAGATGAATCCGGCCAGCGTGTACCAGTCCTGTCCGGCGAGGTAGATGCCCTGGTCGTCGCCGTCGTCGAGCTTCTCGGTGAGGGTGAGCCACTCGTCGCGGGTCTTCGGCGGCGCGGTGATGCCCGCCTGATGGAAGAGGTCCTTGCGGTAGACGACGACGCGGTTGGCGGCGTACCAGGGGATGCCGTACTGCTGGGAGCCCCACCGGCCGGGTTCGGCGAGTCCGGGCAGCCAGTCGTCGCGGCCCCAGTCCCGCATCGACTCCAGGGTGAGGTCGAGCAGTCCGTCACCCTCCGCGTACGTGGCGACCTGGGTGTTTCCGACCTCGATGACGTCGGGCCCGTCGGGGTCGTCGGCCTCCAGTGCCCGCTGCACCTTCTCGCCGATGCCGGTCCACTCCTGGACGCGGACGTCGAGGTCGATGTCCGCGTGCTCGCGCTCGAACTCCTCGGTGAAGCGGTCCAGGTACTCCTGTGAGGCGCTGTGCTGCATCACCCACACGGTGACCGTGTGCCGTTCCGGTTCGCTGCCGGGCAGCATGGCGCAGCCGCTGAGCAGGGTGGTGGACACACAGACGAGGGCGAGCAGAGGGCGTCTCACGCGGGGTCCTGTTTCTGTCTGACGGACAGGGCGGCCCGACGTGGGGGGCGAGCGGGGGCTCGGGCGGGTGCCCAGCATCTTGGTATGGACCAATGCGTAGGTCAAGCCGTCGGGCGAACGGGGCGACGCCTCGCGCTCCGCCGCGCGGTAGGGCACGGTGGAGGGACGTGTGACAGGAGCGGCGCCCGGTGCGGCTCCGAGGGCCCGCCGGGGAGAGGAGCAGCAGCATGTCGGACCACATCTACCGTGTCACGGAGATCGTCGGCACCTCGCCCGAAGGCGTCGACCAGGCCGTGCGCAACGGCATCGAGCGCGCGTCGCAGACGCTGCGCAATCTGGACTGGTTCGAGGTGACCCAGGTGCGCGGCCAGATCGTGGACGGGCAGGTCGCGCACTGTCAGGTGGGGCTCAAGGTCGGTTTCCGGCTGGAGGAGACGGGCTGAACGAGGCCGCCGGGACGGTTGTCCCGGCCTGTGCGGCTCAGGTCCGCCCTTCGCGCTCCTGAGCGTCCTTCAGCTCGCCGGACGGGGCGGTCCAACGGGCCTGGACGACGGTGAAACCGGCCCGCCGGGCGTCCAGACAGACCAGTTCGTCGTCGTCCACGAGGACGCGGATCTCCCGGGTGCGGGCGAGACGCCGCAGGGTCGACAGCTTGGTGTGCCGGGCGGGCCGGCGGTCGGCGTTGCCGCGCATGTGCACATCACCCTCGGGCAGCCCCTGCGCGGCGAGCCAGTCCAGCGTGTCGCGCCGGCAGCGCTCGGGCCGTCCGGTGAGGTAGACGATCTCGCACTCCCGCGCGCTCTCCCGGACCAGCGCGACGCCCTCGGCCAGCGGCGGGTCGGCGGGCGCCGCGGCGAAGAACGCGTCCCAGTCGCGCGGCCGGCGCTCCAGGAAGTGCTGCCGGTGCGCGGTGTCGGCGAGGGTGTTGTCGAGGTCGAACACGGCCAGCGGCCGCTCGTCGCGGTCGGTCACCCCGCCACTCTAGACGGCCCCCGGACGGAATCCCGCGGGCGCCCGGGTGTTGAACACGGTATGAGTTCCCTCATCGCCTCGGCCCGCTTCTCCGTCCTCGACCGCAGCCGCACCCGCGAGGGGCACACCGGCCCCGAGGCGCTCCGGGACACCGTCGCCCTGGCCCGGGAGGTGGAGCGGCTCGGCTACCACCGGTTCTGGGTCTCGGAGCACCACGGCGTGCCCGGGGTGGCCGGTTCGGCGCCGACGGTGCTGGCGGCCGCCGTGGCCGGTGCGACCCGGACGATCCGCGTCGGCACCGGCGGGGTCATGCTGCCCAACCACCGGCCGCTCGTCGTGGCCGAGCAGTTCGGCGTGCTCGAGTCACTGTTCCCGGGGCGCGTCGACATGGGCCTGGGACGCTCGGTCGGCTTCACCGACGGGGTGCGCAGGGCGCTGGGCCGCGGCAAGGGGGACGCGGAGGACTTCGCCGCCCAGCTCGACGAACTGCTGGGCTGGTTCCAGGGCACCTCCCCCACGGGGGTGCGGGCCCACCCGTCCGAGGGCCTCACCGTGCCGCCTTTCGTACTGGCCATGGGCGAGGGCGCCGCCGTCGCGGCCGAGGCGGGCCTGCCGATGGTCATCGGCGACCTCGGGGACCGCGACCGGATGCGGCGCGGCATCGACCGCTACCGGGCACGTTTCCGCCCGTCGCGGTGGGCGGGCGAACCGTACGTCGTCGTCTCCGGCACGGTCGCGGTGGCCGCCACCGCCGAGCAGGCCCGGCGGCTGCTGATCCCGGAGGCCTGGTCGATGGCGTACTCCCGCACGCACGGCACGTTCCCGCCGCTGCCGACCGCCGAGCGCGTCGAGTCGCTTCCCATGACCGCGAAGCAACGCGGCTTCTACGAGTCCGGACTGGCCGGCCGGCTCGCCGGCACGGAGGAGGAAGTGGCGGACGGGCTGGAGGCGCTGCTGAAGGACACGGGCGCGCAGGAGGTGCTCGTCACCACCAGCACGCACGACCGGGAGGCGCTGCTGGACTCCTACCGGCGGCTCGCCGCGATCGCCGGTCTCCATGGCAGCGCCGCGCGCCGGTGACGGGTCACTGGCGCGCGGCGCACGGGGAGTGAGGAGGGGCTACTCCCTGCCCTTGCCCTTCCCGGGGACATCCCGGCCCCGGCGTCCGGACTCCTCGTCCATCTCGGTCTCGGCCTCGACGCGCTCCTTGCGGACGCGGCCGCGGACCGTCGTGTCCTCCGAGGTCTCCTCCGTGGTCATCCTGACCCGCTCCACCGGGACCGTCTCGGTCGTCACGACGGGGCGTTCCTCGTGCAGGGTGACCTCGTGCTCGGCCTCCGAGATCTCCGGGCCCTCCATGGCCTCGCCCCGGTTGGCCTCCGTGATCGGCTCCCGCTCCACGCGTACTTCCTCGTGGCGCACGGGCACGGTCTGCTGGACCTCCTCGGTGACCACGTACTTGCGCAGCCTGGCCCGGCCGGACTCGCGGCGTTCGACGCCGACGTGCATCTGCTCCTCGGAGCGGGTCATGGCGTCGTCACGCGGTCCGGTGCGGGCCTCGCCGCGGCGCCCCGCGGATCCCGCGGCTCCGGGCGTTCCTGCCGCCCTGCCCGGCTCGGCGGTGGTACCCGCCGCTCCGGCCGCCCCCGCGGCTCCTGCGGCGCCGGCCGTGCCCGCGGCTCCTGCGGTTCCCGCCGTGCCCGTGCCGGTCCCGCGGTCGTGCTCCCCGGGGTCGGTCAGGACGGAGTCCCAGTTGATGCCGTAGTACTCGTACAGGCGCTGCTCCTCGTCCACCGACAGGTGGCCGCCCGCGTCGATGTCGACATGGGGAGCGCCCTTGACCTTGTCCTTGCGGTAGGGGACCTCGAGGTGGTCCTTCACCAGGGCGGCGTCGCGCACGGGGACGAACGACTCACTGGATCCGAACATGCCCGTCTTGACGGTCACCCACTCGGGCCGTCCGCTGGCGTCGTCGAGGAAGACGTGCTTCGCGTCGCCGATCTTGTTGCCGTCCCCGTCGTACACGGGGTGATCCAGCAGGATCGAGATCTCTTCGCGGGTGATCATCTTGCATCACCCTCCCTTCGGGGGTCGCTCCTCTCCGGTTCTCCTGATGAGCGACCCGAAAACGGAACATATGCGATAAAAAGCACTGAATTTTTGACAGTGCTCACTTGTGGTGACCGTCTGCGCGCCCTCCCCGGTGGCCCGGCACGCCCGGCGGCTGGGCCGCGCGTGCCAGGGAGCGGCGGTCCGTGTGGCGTCCCGGCGGGACGGCGCCCTCCACCTCGACCTCGGCGGTCACACCACGCGCCGACGCCACCCGCCAGAGGGAGGCGAGCAGGGTGTCGTCCCCGACGAAGGCCGGCGCGGTGGCCGGTCCGCCCCGTCCGTTCCGGTAGCGGATGCGGACCGGCTGTACCGGAACCCCGGCGTCCAGTGCCGCCTGGAACACCGCGCGGCGGAACTCCCCCCGTGCCCGTCCGCACCAGGTGCTGCCCTCGGGGAACGCCGCGACCGCCCCGCCGGTGCGCAGGATCGCGGTGAGCGCGGCGACCGTGTCGGGCAGGGCGCGCAGCCGGTCGCGGTCGATGAACAGCACGCCCGCGCGGTCGGCCAGCGCCCCCGCGACGGGCCAGCGCCGTATCTCGGCCTTGGCCAGCAGTCGCGCCGGGCGGACCGCGGCGAGCAACGGGATGTCCAGCCACGAGATGTGGTTGGCGACGAGCAGCAGTCCGCCGGTGGGCGGGGCGGCTCCGGCGACCCGGATCCGGACCCCGGCCGCCCGCACGATCCACCGGCACCACCGGCGCACCGGACCCGCCGGGATCCACCGGCCGAAGGGCAGCAGCGCGATCCCGGCGAGCAGCAGCAGTCCGACCGCCGCCAGCCGCAGCACGGCCAGCGGTGGGGCCACCGCGCTCGCCGTACGGTCCACGCAGCCCCGGGGGGTGCAGGGCGCTCCCGGCAGCCAGACGCTCATCGGGCGGGGACGAGGGAGAGGAAGTGGCGCAGATAGCGGGGGTTCACGCGGTCCATGGGCAGCAGCACGTAGAGGTCGGCCACCCCGAAGTCCACGTCGTGAGCGGGCTCCCCGCACACCCAGGCGCCGAGCCGGAGGTAGCCGCGCAGCAGGGCGGGGAGCCCGGCCGGGGCGACGGCGGGTGCCGTGCTCAGCGGCCGCCAGGGCAGCAGCGGGCGCACCCGGTACTCCTCGGGCGCCAGATGCCCGGCCCGCACCCGGTCCCAGGCGGCGGAGGCGAGCGCGCCACCGTCGGCGAGCGGGACGGAGCAGCAGCCGGCCAGCCAGCTGTGGCCGCGGTCGGTCATGTAGCGGGCGATGCCCGCCCAGATGAGGCCGATGACCGCGCCGTCGCGGTGGTCGGGATGCACGCAGGAGCGGCCGACCTCGACGAGCGAGGTCCGTATCGCGTCGAGCGCCGACAGGTCGAACTCGCCCTCGGCGTAGAGTCGTCCGGCGATGCCCGCGCGTTCGGGCGGCAGCAGCCGGTACGTGCCGACGACCTGCCCGGTCGTCTCCTCGCGCACCAGCAGGTGGTCGCAGTAGGCGTCGAAGGGGTCGACGTCCAGGCCCGGCTGTGGTCCGGAGAGCAGGGCGCCCATCTCCCCCGCGAAGACGTCGTACCGCAGGCGCTGGGCGGCCCGCACGTCGTCCTCGTCGCGGGCGAGGGTGACGGTGTAGCGGGTGGGGGCGATGGGCTGCGGGGGCTGGTCGACGGTCAGCACGCCGGTCATGGCTCTCTCCTGATCACGCACCGGAGCGGGAGTGGGGACACCCCCGTTCTCCCGAGCCGGGTTGGCCGGCGCGTGACCGGAGCCGGGAGTGCGGATGTGGAGATGCTGAATGCCCGGAGCGCCCGGGCGGGACGGGGCCGGGAGGAGCACCTCTGCCGGCCCCGTCCGTCCGCACCCGCGGCGAACGTTCGGTGCACCCCCGCGGGCGCGGGGCGCGCCCTGGAGCGGCGCTACCGCCTGCTCACCCTGCGAGTGGCCCGCAGCCACTCCTTGTTCATCCCCGTGATGGAGGTCAGCGGGATTCCCTTCGGGCAGGCCGTGGCGCATTCCCCGGCGAGGGTGCACCCGCCGAACCCCTCCTCGTCCATCTGCGCCACCATGTCCAGGACCCGCGTCTCGCGTTCGGGAGCCCCCTGCGGCAGCACGTTCAGATGGTTGATCTTCGCGGAGGTGAACAGCATGGCCGCCCCGTTGGGGCAGGCCGCGACGCACGCCCCGCATCCGATGCACTCCGCGTGCTCGAAGGCGAGGTCGGCGTCGGGCTTCGGCACCGGTGTGGCATGGGCCTCCGGCGCGGATCCCGTGGGCGCGGTGATGTAGCCGCCGGCCTCGATGATGCGGTCGAAGGCCGACCGGTCGACCACCAGGTCCTTCACGACCGGGAAGGCGGAGGCCCGCCACGGCTCGACGTCGATGGTGTCGCCGTCCTCGAAGGAGCGCATGTGGAGCTGGCAGGTGGTGGTCCGCTCGGGCCCGTGGGCGTCGCCGTTGATGACCAGCGAGCAGGCGCCGCAGATGCCCTCGCGGCAGTCGTGGTCGAAGGCGACCGGGTCCTCGCCCTTGAGGATGAGTTCCTCGTTGAGGGTGTCGAGCATCTCCAGGAAGGACATGTCGGGTGAGATGCCGTCCACCTCGTACGTGGACATGGCGCCGTCGGCGCCGGCGTTCTTCTGCCGCCAGACGCGCAGGTTGAGCTTCATGCGTAGCTCCGCTGGGTGGGGTGGACGTACTCGAAGACCAGGTCTTCCTTGTGCAGGACGGGAGCCTCGCCGGTGCCGGTGAACTCCCAGGCGGCCGCGTAGGAGAACTCCTCGTCCCTGCGGGCGGCCTCACCGTCCGGGGTCTGGGACTCCTCGCGGAAGTGACCGCCGCAGGACTCGGAGCGGTGCAGCGCGTCGAGGCACATCAGCTCGGCGAGCTCCAGGTAGTCGACGACGCGGTTGGCCTTCTCCAGCGACTGGTTGAACTCCTCGCCGGTGCCGGGGACCTTGATGCGGCGCCAGAACTCCTCACGGATCTGCGGGATCCGCTCCAGGGCCTTGCGCAGCCCGGCGTCGGTGCGGGCCATGCCGCAGAACTCCCACATGAGTTCGCCGACCTCGCGGTGGAAGGAGTCGGGGGTGCGGTCCCCGTCGACCGACAGGAGCAGGCCGAGCCGGTCCCGGGTCTCGGCCACCACCTCCCGCACCGCCGGGTGTTCGTCGGTCACCGCGTCCTGGTGCGGGTTGCGGGCCAGGTAGTCGTTGATGGTGGCCGGGAGGACGAAGTAGCCGTCGGCCAGGCCCTGCATGAGCGCCGAGGCGCCGAGCCGGTTGGCGCCGTGGTCGGAGAAGTTGGCCTCACCGATCGCGAACAGGCCCGGGACGGTGGTCTGCAGGTCGTAGTCGACCCACAGTCCGCCCATCGTGTAGTGCACGGCGGGGTAGATCCGCATCGGGACCCGGTAGGGGTCCTCGTCGGTGATCCGCTGGTACATGTCGAAGAGGTTGCCGTACTTCGCCTCGACCGCCTCGCGTCCCATGCGCTCGATGGCGTCGGCGAAGTCCAGGTAGACGCCCTGGCCGCCCGGGCCCACTCCCCTGCCCTCGTCGCAGACGTTCTTGGCGGCGCGGGAGGCGATGTCGCGGGGCACCAGGTTGCCGAAGGAGGGGTAGACGCGCTCCAGGTAGTAGTCGCGCTCGTCCTCGGGGATCTCGGCCGGCGGGCGCGTGTCGCCCTTGGTCTTCGGCACCCAGATCCGGCCGTCGTTGCGCAGCGACTCGCTCATCAGGGTGAGCTTGGACTGGTGGTCGCCGGTGCGCGGGATGCAGGTGGGGTGGATCTGGGTGAAGCAGGGGTTGGCGAAGTGGGCGCCGCGCCGGTGCGCCCGCCAGATCGCGGTGGCGTTGGAGTTCATGGCGTTCGTCGACAGGTAGAAGACGTTGCCGTAGCCGCCGCTGGCGAGGACGACGGCGTCCGCGACGTACGTGCCGATCTTCCCGGTGATCAGGTCGCGGGCGACGATGCCGCGGGCCCGCCCGTCGACGACGATCAGGTCGAGCATCTCGGTGCGCGGGTGCATCTCGACGTTGCCGGCGGCGATCTGCCGGCTGAGCGCCTGGTAGGCGCCGAGGAGGAGCTGCTGTCCCGTCTGGCCGCGGGCGTAGAAGGTGCGGGAGACCTGGACGCCGCCGAAGGAGCGGGTGTCGAGGAGGCCGCCGTACTCGCGGGCGAAGGGCACGCCCTGGGCGACGCACTGGTCGATGATCTCGACGGAGATCTGTGCGAGGCGGTGGACGTTGGACTCGCGGGAGCGGAAGTCGCCGCCCTTGACGGTGTCGTAGAACAGCCGGTGGACGGAGTCGCCGTCGTTGCGGTAGTTCTTCGCGGCGTTGATGCCGCCTTGAGCGGCGATGGAGTGGGCGCGGCGCGGTGAGTCCTGGTAGCAGAACTGGACGACGTGGTAGCCCTGTTCGGCGAGCGTGGCGCCTGCGGAGCCGCCCGCGAGGCCGGTGCCGACGACGATGACGGTCTTGCCGCGCCGGTTGGCGGGGTTGACCAGCCTGGCCTCGAAGCGGCGCTTGTCCCAGCGCTCGTGGACCGGTCCCGAGGGGGCCTTGGTGTCGGCGACGGGTTCGCCGGTCGAGTAGTCGGTGTAGGACGTCATGGTCAGCTCACCACTTTGGTCATCACGCCCACGGGGACGGCGAGGAAGCCGGCCGTGAGCAGCAGCGCGAGGGCATTGGCGGTGGTCTTGAGGGCGCGGTCGCGGGTGCGGCTGCCGACGCCGAGGGTCTGGGCCGCGCTCCAGAAGCCGTGCCGGATGTGCAGGCCGACGGCGAGCATCGCCACGACGTAGACGGTGTTGCCGTACCAGGTGGAGAAGGTGTCCACGACGTTCTGGTAGGGCTTGCCGGCCTCGAAGCCTCCGGAGTGCACGGTTCCGGTGGTCAGGTCGAGGATGTGCCAGACGATGAACAGGGCGAGGATGATCCCGCCCCATCGCATGGTGCGGGTGGCGTAGGTGGCCCGCGGCTTCTTGTGCACGTATGCGCGGGGGCGGGCCCGGATGTCGCGGCGGCTGAGCTGGTACGCGGAGACGCCGTGCGCGATCACGGCGACGACGAGGACGACGCGGATCAGCCAGAGCGTCCACTCGTAGTGCATGAACGGTTCACCGACCGTGCGCAGCCAGTGGGCGTAGTGGTTGAACTCTCCCGCCCCGAAAAAGATCTTCAGGTTCCCGATCATGTGGGCGACCAGGTAGAGCAGCATGATCAGGCCGCTGACCGCCATCACTGTCTTCTTGCCGACGGTCGAGTTCCACACGGTGCGTGCCATGGACGGCCGTCGGCCCGTCCGCGTTGCCAGAGCCATGGCGTCGACGCTAGGGCCGGACGGGCCCATCGGTCCAAGACATGGTCCGCCTTGTTTCGATAGGCCGGGGCTATGGTGGCTGGATGCAGTTCCAGCAGCTCCAGTACTTCGTGGCGGTCGCCGAGACCCGGCACTTCACCCGGGCCGCCGAGCTGGTCCATGTCGCGCAGCCGTCCCTGTCCCAGCAGATCAGGACGCTGGAACGGGAGCTGGGGGCGGACCTGTTCCGGCGGGCGCGGGGCAACATCACGCTCACCGACGCCGGCGAGGCGCTGCTGCCGCTGGCACGGCGGATCCTGGCCGACGCGGACACGGCGCGGCACGAGGTGCAGGAGGTGGCGCAGCTGCGCGGCGGACGGGTGCGGCTGGGGGCCACGCCGAGCCTGTGCACCGGTCTGCTGCCCGATGTGCTGCGCGCCTTCCACGACCGGTATCCGGGTGTTCGGCTGCTGATCGAGGAGGGCGGGTCGCACGACCTGGTGCGGGAGCTGGCGCGGGGCGCGTTGGACCTGGCCCTGGTGGTGCTGCCGTTGCCGACGCCGTCGCCCGCGCTGACCACGGTGGAGTTGCTGCGGGAGGACCTGGTGGTGGTGTCGTCGCCGGACGTCACGCGGCCGGGGCGGGGGCGGGGCACCGTGCGGATCGCCGATCTGGAGAGCGAGCGGCTGGTGATGTTCCGGCACGGGTACGACCTGCGCGAGCTGACGGTGGCGGCGTGCCGGGCGGAGGGGTTCGAGCCGGAGTTCGCGGTGGAGGGCGGCGAGATGGACGCGGTGCTGGGATTCGCGCGGGCGGGGCTGGGGGTGGCGGTCGTGCCGCGGATGGTCGCCGCGCGGTCGGGGCACGGGCTGCGGGTCACCCCGCTGGCGCGGCCGGGACTGCACCGGGCCATCGCCCTGGCCCACCGCAGTGACGTGGCCCCGCCCCGGGCGGCGCGGGAGCTGCAGCGGATGCTGCTGGAGCGCTGACGCGGGTGGGCGTGGCTCCCGCCCCGCCGCGGCTTCCCGTCCGGCCCCTGGGGGCTGGGCCCCCGAGACCCCGGTGCGCGGTTCCTCGCGCCCCTCAGGGGGTCGGGGTGCCCTGGTGGTAGTACATGCGCCAGCCTGTGTTCTCGTTCTGCCTGCGCCACAGGGAGCTGCGCAGGGCCCGGCGCCCGCCGAAGCGGGTCTCGTACGTGAGGTGCACCAGACCGGGAGCCAGGAGGACACCGGTGATCGCCGACGGCTCGTGGACAGGTCCGTCCGGCGAGCTGCCCGGGTGGCCGTGCAGCTCGGCGACCATCTCCGCGTACGTGTAGAGCCGGCCCGAGGCGCCCACCTCGGTGAACTCCGGATCCAGCAGGCGCACGACCTCAGCACGGGAGGCCCGCACCGCCGGGTCCATGAGCCGCAGCTCACCCTCGATCGCCGCTCTCACCGAGTCTCTCTCCTGGCCCGTCCCCACCTGATCCCACTCCGTCCGTGCAAGCCGCACACCTCAGGGGCGCGAGGAACCGCGCGACCAGCCACAGCGTGCCCGCACCTGCTCAGCCCGTCGCGTCGACGAGCGCCAGTTCGTGCAGCCGGTCCGGCGGGCCCGGGCGGGCGTAGTACCAGCCCTGGGCCGTGTCGCAGCCCAGGATGCGGAGCTGTTCGGCCTGGGCACCCGTCTCCACGCCCTCCACCGTGACCGCGAGGTCGAGGCTGTGCGCCAGGGAGACGATGCCCTCGACGATCTTGAGGTCGACGGGGTCGGCCGGGAACTGCTGCATGCTCTGCGTGAAGGAACGGTCCAGCTTCAGGACGCTCACCGGGAGCCGGCGCAGATTGGCCAGGTTGGAGTAGCCGGTGCCGAAGTCGTCGAGGGCGATGTCGACGCCCATCTCCGCCAGGCGGCGCAGCGGCTTCAGCAGGTCGTCGTCCGCTCCGATCAGGGCCGACTCGGTCACCTCCAGGCACAGCGCGTCGGGCTCGACCCCCGTACGCTCCAGGATCTCCACGGTGTCCTGGACCAGGCCCGGGTGGGTGAGCTGGCAGGGTGACAGGTTGACGTTGATGCGCAGCGGGCCGACGGCTTCCGCACCGCCGTGACGGTCCTGCCACCGCCTGGCCTGGCGCACGGACTGCTCCAGCACCCAACGGCCCAGCGGCACGATGAGTCCGGTGTGCTCGGCGAGCGGGATGAACCGGTCCGGGGAGAGCACCCCGTGCTGCGGGTGCAGCCAGCGCACCAGCGCCTCGGCGCCCCGGACGCTCCCGTCACCGAGGTGCACCAGGGGCTGGTACTCGATGAAGAACTCCCCCCGGTCCAGGGCCGCCGGCAGCGCCGTGGTGAGCCCGTGCCGGGTGATGGCGCGGGCGTCGGCCTCGGGGTCGGCGAGCTCGAAACGGTTGCCGCCCGCGGACTTGGCCCGGTACATGGTGATGTCGGCGCTGCGCAGGATCTCCGCCGGGCTGCGCTCACCGGCCGGTCCCTCGACGATGCCGATGCTGCCGCGCACGGTCAGCTCACGGCCGTCGACGCTGACCGGGGCGAGCAGCGCGTTCATGATGCGGGCGGCGAGCTCGTCGACCGTGCGCCGGGTGTCCGGGCCGGTGGTCAGCGCCACGAACTCGTCACCGCCGAGCCGCGCCACCATCTCGCCGGGTGCGGTCGCGCAGGCCTGGAGCCGGTCGGCGACCTCGACGAGCAGCCGGTCGCCGGCGGCGTGCCCGAGGCTGTCGTTGACGGTCTTGAAGCCGTCCAGGTCGAGGTAGCACAGCCCGAACCGCTGGCCCTCACCGGCGCCGAGTGCCTTCTCCAGGCGCTCGAAGAAGAACGTCCGGTTGGGCAGCCCGGTGAGCGCGTCATGGGTGGCTTCGTAGCGCAGCCGGAGGTTGAGCAGCCGCCGCTCGGTGGTGTCCTCCATGAGGGCGAGCTGGTACTGCGGGTCGCCGTCGGCGTCGCGCAGCAGGGACACCGTCAGGTTGGTCCACAGAACCGTTCCGTCGGGGCGGTGGAAGGCCTTCTCGAGGTGGTAGTGCTCGCGCTCGCCGCTCACCAGTTCCTCGTAGAGCCGCCAGGTCTGCGGAGGGTCGTCGGGGTGGACCCAGTCCCTGACGTTGCGGCCGCGCAGGCCCTGTTCGGTCAGGCCGAACATGCGCCGCAGCGCGTTGTTGACCTGGAGGACGTTGCCCTCCAGGTCGGCGATGCCGATGCCTATGGCTGCGCCCTCGAAGACCGCGCGGAAGCGGGCCTCCGTGTCGTGCAGCGCCTGTGCCACCACGCCCTGGGCCTCCAGCGCGGCACGGGCGATGGCCTCCTGCTCGGCCAGCGTCCGCTCGCGCAGTGCCTGCGCGAACCCCGCGGCCATGGCGTGCTGGAGCCGGGCGCTGCGCGCCCTGAGGCCCTCGCGGTCGCCGTCCTCGCCGCAGTACAGCACGAGATAGGCGTCCACGCAGTCCAGGGTGCGGCTGAGCGCCTCGGGGTCGGTGCAGTGCTCCAGGACCAGGGCCGCGCCGGCCTGCCTGCCGGCGTCCGCGTCGAACGACCTGGCCCGCAGCGCCTCGCTCAGCAGCCGGGCCAGCGGCAGCAGCCGCGCCTCGAACTCGGAGCGGGTCGACGAGGTCGAGGTGACCGGGAAGACGGCCCGGCTCCAGATCGTCGCGAACCGGCGAAGTCTGTCCTCCGGCCCGTCCGGCTCCGCGCTCACGCCGTCCGCCCCACGCCCGCGAAACCGGAGAAGGCGTAGGGATCCTCGTCCTCCGGTGCGGTGTCGGGCCGCCACTGCGGCATCGGCACCAGTCCGGGTTCCACCATGTCGTACCCCTCGAAGAACCGCGCGATCTCGTCGCGCGTGCGCATGATCAGCGGATTGCGGATGTTCTGGTACACGTCGACCGCGCCCTCGGCGCGCTCCGGAGGCAGCGGAATCCCGTCGTAGGAGGCGTGGGTGAGCACGAGCATGCTGCCGGGCGCGAGTGCCCCGCGCAGTTCGGTCACCGCCGCATACGGGTCGTCCGCGTCTTCCACGAAATGCAGTATCGCAACGAGAAGCAGCGCCACCGGCCGGTTCAGGTCGATCAGCCGGAGCAGTTCCGGACTGTTCAGGATCTCCCGGGGCTTTCGGAGGTCCGCGGCGAGGATGCCCGCGCCGTCGTTGCCTTCGAGAACCGCCTGGCTGTGTGCCACCGCCACCGGGTCGTGGTCGACGTACATCACGCGGGCGCCCGGAGCGGCCGCCTGTGCCACTTCGTGGACGTTGCCGAACGTCGGAATGCCGGAGCCGATGTCCAGGAACTGGGTGATGCCCCCGGCGGCGGCGAAGCGCACCGCCCGGCGCATGAACGCCCGGTTCGCCTGCATGATCTTGGGCAGGCCCGGCATGAACTCCATGGCCTTGCGGGCCGCTTGCCGGTCGACCTCGAAGTTGTGCGATCCGCCCAGGTAGTAGTCGTACATCCGGGAGACGCTGGGCACCGAGATGTCGATGCTCCGGGGAGCCCAGGCGGGACGCTCCATGCAACTCTCCACAACGTAGGCGATCCGGTGTTCGAGCAGAGGCTACTGATCGCCTGCCAATCGGGCGAGCCCAAGCGGAAATTGACCATCCGTTCCCGGTCACTGCCAATGGCACGTGCCGAATCCGTATACCCGAACGCGTGACGAGAAGTGTCCGCGGCATTCCGGAGGGTTCCGACACGGCGAGAAGTTCCCGGCGAAGCGTGCCGGTATTTCCACGGCCCCAGGTGCGTCACGGCAAACGGTCCGCCCCTCCGCGGGCTGCGGAGGGGCGGACACTCGGCCGGCGGCATCCGGAGCGGACGACACCCTGGGGAGGTTGTTACTTCTCCGGAGCGCCGACCGGCTTCCCGTCGGGGCGCACGGCGAACCACGTGCCGCCCACGCCCTGACCGTTGGTGTCGCCGGCGGCCTTGTCGCCGGCGAAGGTGTAGATGGGCCAGCAGTTGATGGTCTGCTGGGCGGCGCCGTCCGGGCGGGTGAAGGTCATGTAGCCCTTCTTCTGGATGCCCTTGGTGTCCGCGAAGTCGACCGGCGCCACCACCGGCCACTTCTCCAGGCAGGCGCCGGTGCATGCCGACACGGGCTTCGGCCAGGCCTCGTCCTTCATGAAGCGGTAGACCGTCATGCCGTTCCTGTCGACGACGATCTCGCCCAGCTTCGGGTCCTGGCGGGTGGACAGCCCCGCCTGCTCGGCCCCTTGCGCCTTCTTGCCCTCGGGGGTGAACGCGAACCACTTGCCGCCCACGCCCTGGCCCTTGGCGTCCCCTGCGTTGACGTCCTTGACGTACCGGTAGGCGGGCCAGCCGTCGACGGTGAGCTGCTTGGTGCCGTCGGCCCGGGTGACCTCCCCCAGCAGCGCCTCGTCGATGCCCTCGCCGGCCGAGGCGTCGTCGGCGGGTACCGGCGGCCAGGTCTTGGCGCAGTCGTCCTCGCAGTTGGACTTGGGCGGCTTCGCGGTGTCCTGGTCGAAGCGGTACAGGGTCAGGCCGAGGTTGTCGGTCACCACCTTGCCGAGTTCGGCGTTGGTGGAGACGTTCAGCTCGCCCGCGGTGTCGGCGGGGCTCGCGGCGGCCTGCCCGCCACCGGCCTGGTCACCGCCGCCGGTGTTGCCGTCGGCGCCGGCCGCGGCCGTGGCGCCCACGTTCTGGCTGACGGGGGGCGGCGGGGCGTCCTGACCGCACGCGGTGGTCAGGGCCAGCACCGCTGCGGCGCTCGCCACCAGTGAGGCGGTCCGCCAGGAGGTCTTCATCGTCAACTCCACATCGTCACCAGGGTCTTGCAGCGCCCTGCCGCGCCGCCGCTCGACGATGGGTACGCACGGGAGCACGCGTCGTGTTCAACGGCGGCCCGGTTTTCTTTCTTTAACTCCTTCGGGGCAATCACCGGGCTCCCGCGCGTGACCGGGCGGTCCCCGACCCATGATCCTCGTCGTGCAACCTCTCGTACGGACCCCTTCCCGCGCCGCGGGCAGCGCGTTGGCCTCGGCGGCGCTGGTCTGGGCGCTCGCCGGGGCGCCCGGCGCCGCGGTGGCCGACGCCTGCGCGTACGCCGCGACGGGACCGGGCGGCACGGAGGCGGTGGCGATCTCGGGCGACTTCACCTGGACGGATCCCCCGCCCTGCGTACCGACGCCCACCCCCACCCCCACTCCGACACCGCCGCCCCCGCCCACGCCCACGCCGGCCCCGACTCCCCCGCCGAGCCCTGATCCGACCCCGAAACCGCCACCACCCCCGCCCAAGGCCCGTCCGGTGCCGCCGCCGGCCCCCGTGGCCCCCGCGCCGCCACCCCCGCCGGCCAGGCCGGAGCCTCCGCCACCGCCACGGCCCGCCCCGCCGCCGCCATCGTCCGATCCGCCGAAACCCCGGCCGGCCGCCACGCCCGTGCACTTTCCGGCGTACCGCGCGGCCCCGGCGCAAAAGCCCACCGGCGCCGCCACGTCGCCGCTCACCTTCGTCCTGCTCATCACGACGCCCGCGGTGGTCGCCATCGCCGCGCTGCGTCCTCGCTGAGACCCGTCCGACCCCTTCTGGAGGCACCTCTTGCCGGAATGGCTTGTTCTCACCCTCGCGATGCTCGCCGCCTGTGCCGTCGTGGTCGTCATCACGCTGCTGCGGCACCGCAGGGCGGCCGACGACGAGGACACCAGCGAGACACCGGACGTCATCGAGTACATGACGATGTGGATCGGTGTGGTGTACGCCATCGTCCTGGGTCTCGCCATCGCCGGTGTCTGGGAGGGCCGCAGTGCCGCCCAGGAGCACGTACGGGCGGAGGCGGTGGCCCTGCACGAGATCAGCGAGCGGGTACGGGTCTACCCCGTCGAGGTGCGTGACCGCATCCGGGACGATGTCAACGCCTATGTCGGACACGTCGTCACCACCGAGTGGCGGTCCATGGCCGACGACCGCCGGGTCACCGGGCGCGGTACCGACCTGCTCGACCGGGTCCGCCGGGACGTCACCGACTACCGGCCGCGGACGGACTTCGAGGCCCAGGCCTACCAGCCGCTGGTGGACCAGGTGGCCGCCGCCGACGAGGCGCGCAGCGCGCGGGCGGAGTCGACCGGTCAGACCATGCCGGGCGTGGTGTGGTTCGGTCTGGTCGCGGGTGCGGTCATCACCATCGGGATGATCTTCGCGCTGCAGATCCGGCGCACCACCCGGGAGATGGTCCTCGCCGGGCTGTTCTCCGCGCTGATCGCCTTCCTGCTCTTCCTCATCTGGGACTTCGACGCTCCGTACGGCAGGGGTCTGGCCGCGTCGGCGGACCCGTTCCTGCGGCTCTTCCCGCACCTCGAGGGCTGAGCCCGCTCACGGAAGGACGCGGCGACGCCCCGGATCCGGCGGGATCCGGGGCGCGGCCCCTGTCGAACACGTGCGCATCGGGACCGAGGGGGACAGCGGCTCAGATCCGCTTCTCGGCTCGGCGGCGCATCCAGAAGACACCGCTGCCGGCGACCGCGGCGGCGACCAGCGCGCCGCCGATCGCCACGTCGGTGGGGGTGGCCCCACTGGTGCTGCTGCCGCCGATGCCGCCGCGCACGCCGCCGATGACGGTGAAGGCGGCCGGGCGGGTCAGGCTCCTGCCGGAGCAGTGGACGGTGATGTCGTAGGAGCCGGGGCGGGCGTCGTCGTCGATGGTGGCGGTGCCCTTGGAGGTGTCGTTGGCACCGTGGACGGGCGTCAGGTTGGTCCTGGGGAAGGCGTTCGAGGTCGCCGTGCCGCCGTTGGGGCAGCCGTCGGCGGTGATGGTCAGCTGGCCGCCGCGGGCGATGACGCTGGGCAGGGCGACGATGTTGGACGGGTTGGGAACCCGGCCGGAGTCCGCGACGGCCGCCGGGGCGGCGGCCCCCAGGACGGCGGCCGCGACACCGGCGACCGCCAGGGCACGTGAGTTGCGCATGTGATCCTCCGCGGGAGGCGCCCCGGGGCCCGTCCCCGGTCCGATCGGCGAGAAAGCACCTCCCGGAAAGACCCTCAGTTGCCCTGCGCCGAGCCGCATTTCGGGAATGGTCCGTACCGGTGAGGGCGGCCCCTGGCGGACAACCGTGTGAGGGGATATCGCCGCAGGTCACGGACCGTCAGAAGATCTTCGTCGGTCCGCACCCCGGATGGCTCACCGGGCCGGGTCCGGGCCACCCGTTCGCCGCCGCCCCGTCGCCGGTCGCGCGCGCGCCGCCTAGCGTTCTGGTCATGCGCGAGAGGTACGGCGACGGCCGTGTCGAGAGGGGAAGGCGAATGTCTGCTTTCGAGCCGGACGAAGCCGAATGGGAGGTCCGGCGGAGGAGACGCGCCCCGTGGGGCGTGATAGCGCTGGTCCTGCTGACCGGCCTCGCGCTGATCCGCAACGGTTCGGGAGAGTTCGACACGGGACCGCCGCAGCCGGCCGGCGCGGCCGCCGCCGACAGCCGGACGCCCGGCCACATCACGCTGCCCGCGGTGGGGCCGCTGCCGTACGCGGTGCCGGACCGGGTCCGCATCCCGGGGATCCAGGTGGACGCGCCGGTCATGCCGGTCGGTCTGGACGCGGAGGGCTGGGTGGACGCGCCGCCGCCGGAGGACCCGAATCTGGCAGGCTGGTTCACCGGCGCGGTCTCGCCGGGCGAGAAGGGCACGGCGGTCGTCGTCGGCCATGTCGACAATGCGCAGGGCCCGGCGGTGTTCTACGGCCTCGGGGCGTTGCAGAAGGGCAGTCTCGTCGAGATCGCGCGCAGGGACGGGAAGACCGCGGTGTTCGAGGTCTACGGCGTCGAGGTCTTCGCGAAGAACGACTTCCCCGGCGACCGGGTCTACGCCTCCAAGGGGACGGCGGAGCTGCGGGTCATCACCTGCGGCGGCGGGTTCACCCAGCAGAACGGGTACGACGGGAACGTCGTCGCCTTCGCCCGCCTGTCCGAGGTCCGCTGAGCGGTTCCCCGCCCGGGCGGGCGGGGGCGCTCAGGCGTACTGCCGGCGGGGCACGCTGATGTGGTAGCCGGAGTCCAGCAGTTCGGGCAGGTAGGTGCGCAGGGCCCGCACGCTCTGCGAGCGGTCGCCCCCGGCGTCGTGCGAGAGCACCACGACCCCGGGGGCGGCGCCGTCCTCCACCCGGTCGACGATGGTGGCGGTGCCCGGCGTGGTCCAGTCCAGGGTGTCGACCGTCCAGGCCAGGGGCTCCATGCCCAGTTCGGCGCCGAGCTGGAACGCGGCGCGGTTCCAGGCGCCGTAGGGCGCGCGGAACCACGCGGGCCGTTCGCCGTGGGCCTTGTCGATGATGTCGCAGGTGCGTTCCATCTCCGAGCGGATCCGGCGGCGGCTGAGGCGCGTGAGCAGGGGGTGGCTCCAGGTGTGGTTCCCGACCACGTGCCCCTCGTCGGCCATCCGGGCCAGGAGGTCCCGGTTCTCGGCCGCCATCTCCCCGCACACGAAGAACATCGCCCGCACCTCGTAGCGGGCGAGGATGTCCAGGATGGGCGTGGTGTAGCGGGGGTCGGGGCCGTCGTCGAAGCTCAGCACCATGGTGCGGCCGCGCCCGGACATCCGCAGCAGCGGTTCCCTGCGCACCGGCGTGCGGCCGGTCGCGCTCGGCGGGCCGTAGCCGGTCAGGGGCCTCAGACGGTATTCGGAGGGCTTGAGCGGACGGCGGGCGGCCTGGGCTCCGGCTGCGGGCGGTGCCGGGGGCGCGGCCCGCATCCCGGTACCCGGCACGAGCGCCGCGGCGACGGCCGCCGCTCCCAGCGTGGCGCCGGTGAGCAACGCCCGGCGCCGGGTGAGCAACTGATCCTTCTGCATGACTCATCAGTCGCCCCGCGGAAGGCCGACGCACCTCGACGACACCGGTGCGGCGGCACGTTTTCACCTGATCGGCGCAGTGCGGGCGGACGGGGCGCACGGGGGCGCGACGGCCGGTGCCGTGCGGGTCCGATAGCCTCGCTCGTGTGACGGAACAGCGGTCCCCTCGGTTCGAACGGGGCACGGACGGTCCGAAGGTGATCGTGGCCGGAGTGGACGGCTCCGACTCCTCGCTGCGGGCGGCGGCGTACGCCTCCGGTCTGGCCCGGCGTCAGGGCGCGCTGCTCGCCCTCGTGTACGTGCAGCAGGTGGTGGCCCCGGGCGTGGCCCTGGGCGCGCCGGTGGCGGACGCGACGGAGGCCGTCGCGGAGGAACTGGTGGCGCACATCCGGGAGTCGATGGAGCGGATCAGGGGGCTCTCCGACATCCGCTGGGAGTTCCACACCTTCCGCGGCGATCCCTACAACGGCCTGGTCAGGGCGGCGGACGAACTGCGGGCGGACGCGGTGGTCGTGGGCGCCTCGCAGCAGGCGGGCCACCGGTTCGTCGGGTCGGTCGCGGTGCGCCTGGTGAAGGCCGGGCGCTGGCCGGTGACGGTGGTGCCGTAGGCGGGTGAGCCCCGGGAGGGAGTGCTGCCCCCACCGGTCCGGCAGGGCGTACCCGCCCGGGAGCCGGCGGGTGCCGTGGTGCCGGCGGATGGGGGTCGTCTTCCCGGACCGGACGGGCGCGTTCCCGCGCCCGGGGAGATGTGCGCGGTGCGCGGTCGGCCTGGTGGCCGCGCCGGCCGCTCCCGCCCGCGTGCGGAGCCGGCGCCGCCTCAGAGGGTGCGCAGGAAGTCGAGGACGGTGTCGTTGAAGAGCTGCGGCCGCTCCAGGTTCGGGTAGTGGCCGGTTCCCTCGAGGATCACCGACCGGCCGTCGGGGACGGCGGCGGCGAGGCGCTCGGCCGCGGCGTGCAGCTCGGCGGGTTCGAGGCCGCCGCTGAGGACGAGCAGCGGGACGTCGATCTCCGGCAGCCGGTCCCAGGAGCCGGTCACCCGCACCAGCCGGTCCTTCTCGTCCGGCGTGTGCTTGGCGAGCGTGTGGAGGGCCATCTCGCGCAGCCGCCGCGCGATGTCCGGATCGATGTCGTCGGCGTCGCGGTGCGGGCCGGGCACCACGCGGAGGAAGGCGCGGGTCCAGGCCTCCAGGTCTCCGGCGGCCAGCGCCCGGGCGCTCTCGGCCTGGAGCTCCTGGTGCCAGGCGTCGGTGTACTGGAAGTCCCCGGTGACGGCACCGGAGGTGACCACGGCGCGGACGAGCCCGGGGTGTTCCAGCACCGTGTCGGTGGCGATCACCCCGCCCATGGAGAGGCCCACGAGGACGGCGGGCCCCGCGTCGATGTGGCGCAGCAGCGCGGCCAGGTCGTCGGCCCAGCGGAAGGGCGCGCTCGCGTTGGCCGAGAATCCGTGGCCGCGCACGTCCGGTGCGATCACCCGGTGGTGTGCGGCCAGGGCGGGGATCTGGTCCCGCCAGACCCGGTGGTCCACGAACCCGGAGTGGATCAGGACGACCGGATCACCGGAACCGGTGTCGAGGTAGGCCAGATCGCCGTCGGCGGTGGGGAGGAAACGCAGATCCGAAGCAACAGTCATGACAACCAAGGTGTCATCTTGCGGGCCGTTTGACAACCTGGATGTCATGATGGCGGAGTGACAGACATGGACGCACCCCTCCCCCCGGACGAACTCGGCCGCCGCCTCACCGAGGTGTACGACCTGGTCGGCCCCCTCTACCGGCGCGCCCAGCGCAGCGTGGAGCAGGGGCTGGACGTCGGAGAACTGTCGCTGGGCGTCCGCGCCGTGCTCACGCTGCTGCACCGCAACGGGCCGATGACGGTGCCGCAGATGGGCAGGGCCCAGGCGATCAGCCGGCAGTTCGTCCAGCGCATGGTGAACGACGCGGCGGCGCAGCACCTGGTGGAGAGCGTCCCCAATCCGGCCCACCGGCGGTCGCCCCTGATCCGTCCGACGCGGAAGGGTGCCGCGGCGATCGCCGCCGTCCTCGAGAGCGAGCACCGGCTGCTGCGGGAGACCGGCGGCGGCCTGACGGAAGCCGACGTGAGGGCCTGTCTGCGGGTGCTGGGCGAACTGCTCAAGGCGCTGGAGCACGTCGACACCGGCTGACGCGTCCTCACTCCCCCATCACGAGGCCGTCCTGCGCGGCGCCCCGGCTCAGCACGACGTCCCGGATCCGGTCGCGCACCGAGCGCACCTCGGCTCCCCGGGCGAGCGCCCGGTTGAGGTTGACGACCCGCCCGGCGTCCACGTCGAAGAACTGCGGGACGAACTCGGCGCGGGTCACCTCCCAGCGCCCGCCCTGGCTTCCGGGCGGAGCGAAGGTGAAGCGGCCCAGGGTGGACTGGTTGCCGCGGGGGTCCCGGACGCCCTCGTGGTTGGTCATCTCACCGGCGATCTGATCGCCCATGCCGTAGACCACCCAGGTGCCGTTGACCTTCTCGTACGCCTGCGGCACATGGGCGTGGGTGCCGAGGATCAGGTCGATGTCGGGGCGGCCGCCGGTGTGCGCGGCGGTGAGCGAGCGGGCCAGTGCGGTCTGCCGCTCGTCGGGGGCGTCCTGCCACTCGGTGCCCCAGTGCACGGAGACCACGACGACATCCGCTCCGGCCCCGCGGGCGGCCCGCGCGTCCTCGACGATCCGCGCCTCGTCGACCAGGGCGACCGCCCAGGGCTGGTCGGGCGGCATCGCCAGGCCGTTGGTGTCGTAGGTGTAGGCGAGGTGGGCGACGCGCGCCCCGCCCGCGCGCAGCACGGTCGCGGTGCGGGCTTCCTGTGCACTGCGCGCCGAACCGGCGTGCCGGACGCCCGCCCGGTCGAGGGCGTCGAGCGTGCGGCGGATGCCGTCCGTGCCGTCGTCGAGGGTGTGGTTGGAGGCGGTGGAGCAGCCGTCGTAGCCGGTGGCGGCGAGGGCGGCGGCGATCTCGGGCGGGGACTTGAAGAGGGGGTAGCCGGTGTAGTCGCCGTCGGCGCCGTAGACGGTCTCCATGTGGCACAGCGCCGCGTCCGCGGGGGCGACGACGGAGCGGATGCCGGAGAGCATCGGCCGGAAGTCGTACCCGGTGCCGCCGGCGTCGAAGCGGGCGCGCTCGATGATCGAGGTGTGGGGCAGCACGTCGCCGGAGGCGACGAGGGTGAAGCCGGAGCGACCCGGCGCGGAGGGGGCCGGACGCCCCGGTTCCGGCGGCCTGTGGTCGCGGGCCTGACAGGCGGCCCCCGCGGCGAGGACCGCGGTCAGGACGAGGGCCACCTGCCGACTGCGTGCGATCATCACGTCACCCCGCTGTAGTCGTATTTGTGGATAAACAGGTAAGAAGCCGCATCCTGCCGGTGGCTGCTCCGACACGCCCTTTAGGCCGTCCGGCGTGCGCGAACGGCCACCCCGACCGTTCGTCGAACCGTTCGTCGACGCGATCGACCGTCCGCCGCACGCTCCTGTGCACGCCCTGTCGCCGGGGAGCGCAGTGCGCTGGCATACGGCCATGACGGCCGGAATCACACTCACGAACGGGACGACCGCCGAGCACGAGCTCGCCGCACTGCAGCGCGAGCACGGCCGGCCCCTCTTCGCGCTGCTGCTCCGGCTCTGCGACGGCGACCGGCAGCGCGCGGAGGATCTGGTCCAGGAGACGCTGGTGCGCGCGTGGCAGCACCCCGAGGCCCTGCGCGCCGAGAACTTCGACTCCGTACGCCCCTGGCTGCTGACCGTGGGCCGGCGGCTCGCGATCGACGCGCGGCGGGCCCGGCAGGCTCGTCCGCCCGAGGTCGGGGACGCGGTGCTGGAGAACGCGCGGGTGATCTCCGACCACGCCGAGCGGGCCGCGGCGACGCTCGATGTCCGCGAGGCTGTGAAGACACTCACTCCGGAGCACCGTGAAGTCCTGGTGCTGGTGTACTTCCAGGGGGCGAGTGTGGCGGAAGCCGCGACGGCCCTCGGGATCCCGCCCGGTACCGTGAAGTCCCGCGCGTTCTACGCGCTGCGCGCCCTGCGCCGGGTGCTTCCCGGATACGCCCCCGACATGCGGTGAAACCGACCGCCGAGTCAAACCTCCGTAAAGCGCCTTGCCGACGACCCCGGTTGAGTAATCGGCTGTCCTCATCCGTGTTCCGGACCGGGGGCCCGGGTTCGGGCGACGCGCACGCACCGGAGGAAGGCAGGAAGGGATGCTGCACAGAGGTCGAGAGAGCACGGACGGCACCGGTGACGGTGAACTCACCGTCCCCATGGCCTGGTTGTACGCCGAGTACATCGCCGACGAACTGCTGCGCAGCGGCGATCTCATGCCGCCGACGTCGTTCGAGTTCCGGGCCGGCCGGGACGCGCTGGCACTGACCGTCTTCCTGTCCGACACCGAGGGCGAGCTGTCCGGCATCCGGGTGATCACCCAGCTGGAGACCTGGCTGTCGCTGACCGCTTACGACCAGCCCTGGCAGGAGTGGGTGCAGGGCCGCCTCGCCGACCTGGCCGGGGGCACGGCCGGCCGGGAGGTGCCGGATCCGGATCTGGACCTGGCCCGGGAGGCGTGGCGCTGGCTGCGGGAGACGGAGCTGCTGGCGCCGGACCTCAACGCGGTGCCGGGCGGCGCGGCGGGCGGCGAGGACGAGGGACCCGAGGTGTGGACACCGGCCTGGCAGCTCGGGCTGCCGCTCGGCCACCTCGCCATCCACCTTTTCTGAGGTTTCCCGGAATCCGACCAATCCGCGGGCCGGAGGGCTCCGAATCCTTCGGTCACGATTCGGCACGCGGCTTGAGTGATTCGGCCGACTGGTGCGTACCGGTGGGAGCAAGGAGTAACCCCACCCGCACCCAACGGCACGAGGATTCGGCATGAGGTCCCTGGAGAGGCATCGCGACGTCGGCGCCTACGCGCTCGGCGTGCTGGACGAGGCGGAGGCGTTCCGCTTCGAGGACCACCTCATGGAGTGCCCGAGCTGCGCTGTCCAGGTGACCGAATTCGGCCCTGCCGCACGTCAGTTGATGCTGTACCGGAGCGCGACCCCGCGCCCGGTGCACCCGCTGGCCAAGCCCGGCCCCAGGATGCTGGACCGGCTCGTGTCCCAGGTGGCGGTCCGCCACCGCTCGGGGCGCCGCCGGCTGCTGCTCGCGCTGGCCGCCTCTCTGGTGATCGCGGTGTCCGCGCCGGCGGTCACGGTGATGGCGCGGGACGGCGGTGGCGGTGGTGAGGCCGCCGTGAGCGTCGCGGCGACCGACGAGCGGTCCGGGGTGTGGGCGGAGGTGACCTGGGAGGACGAGGCCTGGGGCAGCCACCTGCGGCTGACGGTGAAGGACGGCGCGGGCCCCCGGGTCTGCCGTCTGGTGGTGATCGGCCGGAACGGCTCCGAGGAGACGGTGACCAGCTGGAGCGTGGACCGTCACGACGCGCGCCCCAACACGATGCGGAGCGGCTCGGCCATGCACCCCGACGAGATCGCCCGCTACGAGGTGCGCACGGCGCAGGGCGAGCACCTGGTGACGCTGGAGCCCCGCTGACCTCCTGACCCGGTGACTCTCACTTCAGCAGGCGGGAGAGCCTGCGGTCGGCCAGAAGCCTGCCACCGGTCTGGCAGGTGGGGCAGTACTGCAGCGAGGAGTCGCTGAAGGAGACCTCACGGATGGTGTCCCCGCACACCGGACAGGCCTCGCCGGTGCGGCCGTGGACCCTCAGGCCGCTCTTCTTCTCGGCCTTCAGCCGCCCGGCCGCGACCCCCCTGGACCGTTCCACCGCCTCGGTGAGGGTGGTCCGCAGGGCCTCGTACAGCCGGGTGGTCTCCTCCGCGGTGAGGGAGCCGGCCGGCTTGTACGGGGACATGCGGGCCGCGTGCAGGATCTCGTCGCTGTAGGCGTTGCCGACGCCCGCGACGAGGCCCTGGTCCCGCAGCGCGCCCTTGATGCGGCGGCGTTCCCCGGCCAGCAGGTCCGCGAGCCGCCGTTCGTCGAAGTCGTCGGCCAGCGGGTCCGGGCCCAGCCGGGCGATGCCCGGGACCTCGCCGGGATCCGCCACGACGTACACCGAGAGCCGTTTCTGGGTGCCTGTCTCGGTCAGGTCGAAGCCCGCGCCGGTCTCCAGCGCGACCCGCAGCGCCAGCGGTCCCCTGCCGGGGCGGGGCGGTCCGCTGGGCAGGGGGTCCTTCCACTGCAGCCAGCCCGCGCGGGCCAGGTGGGTGACGAGGTACGGCCCGCCGTCCGTCGCGAGGGCGAGGAACTTGCCGTACCGGCGTACGGCGGTGACCTCGCGGCCCTCGACCGCCGTGAGCGGCGGGTCGTAGGTCTTCAGGACGCTGATCGCCACGGGCAGCACCCGGACGATCTCGTGGCCGGTCAGGTGCTCGGAGAGGAAGTCCTTGAGCGCCTCGACCTCGGGGAGTTCCGGCATACGTCAAGAGTGCCACCGGGGACCCGCGGGGTCAGGCCGGTTCGCCGCCCCCGCCCACCACGAACTCGCTCCACACGCACTTGCCGCCGCCCCGCGCCTCCACGCCCCACACGTCGGTGAGCATCTCGACCAGCAGCAGGCCCCTGCCGGAGACACCCGACTCACCGGCCTCGCGGCGGCGCGGCAGGGCGCTGGAGGAGTCCTCGACCTCCACCCGCAGGCGCCGGTCCTTGCCGGTGAGGACCCGGAGGGTGACGACGGCGGTGCCCTCGGTGTGCATCAGCACGTTGGTGATCATCTCGTCGGCGACCAGCTCGATCTCGTCGGCCCGGTCCCGCGCCCCCCAGGCGCCGACCGCCGCACGGATCATGCGGCGGGTCTCGGACAGGGCCCGGGGGTCGCCGGGCGGCACGTACTGCTTGAGCCGGCCGCCGGAGCGCGGGCTGTCCAGGGCGCGCCGGCGCAGCAGGAGGAGCGCCACGTCGTCGTCACCGCCGCGTTCCTCGGCGACGTCGATGAGCCGGTCGGCGAGTTCGCGCACGTCGTCGGGGCCGACGGTGATCAGCGCGGCCAGGGCCTCCATGCCGTCGTCGAGATCGGCGCCGGGCTGTTCGACCAGTCCGTCGGTGCACAGCAGCAGGGTGTCGCCGGGGTCGAGCTCTATCGTGCCGACCGGGTAGTCGAGCCCGCCGAACTCCGCGGACAGGCCGAGCGGCAGCCCGCCGGGGACGGGAACGCGGTGGCAGGAGCCGTCGTTGCGGCGCACCAGCGGGTCGATGTGGCCGGCCCGCACCACCTGGAACACGCCGGTGGACAGGTCCGCCTCGGCGTAGAGGCAGGTCGCGGAGCGGTCGGTGTCCAGCTCGTCCAGGAAGACGGAGGCGCGGGCCATCACGGTGGCCGGCGGGTGCCCCTCGGCGGCGTAGGCGCGCAGGACGATGCGCAGCTGGCCCATGACGGCGGCGGCGTGCGTGTCGTGGCCCTGGACGTCCCCGATGACGGCACCGACCCGGCCGCCGGGCAGCGGGATCAGGTCGTACCAGTCCCCGCCGATGTCCCGGCCGAAGGTGCCGCCGATGGCGGCGGCGCGGTAGCGCACGGCGAGGTCGGCGCCGGGCACGCTGGGGATGGTGCGGGGCAGCATGGCCTGCTGCAGCCCCTGGGCGAGGTCCATCTCCTGCTCGTAGAACATCGCGCGCTGCAGGCTCTGCGCAATGCTGCTGCCCAGGGCGACCAGGATGTTGCGCTCCTCGGAGGAGAAGCCGTGCCGGTCGCTGTAGAGCAGGCCCATGGCGCCGATCGGGCGGCCCTGGACGATGAGCGGCAGGTAGGCGGCCGAGGTGATGTTCAGGCCGGTGATGCCCTGCCAGAGCCCCGGGTAGCGCTCGGCGAACTCCTCCGGTGACTCGATGAAGCACGGGCTCAGGGTCCGTACGGCCTCGCTCATCGGGTACGGCTCGTCTATCCGGGTGATGCGGGTGCCCTCGACGAAGCTGCCGTCGGGCCCCTCGGCGATGAGCCGGATGCGGCCCGCCTCGACCAGGCCCATGACGAGGCTGGTGGCGCCCAGATGGGTGAGTCCGTGGGTGTCCTTGAGGGCGTCGATGACCTCCCGCACGGTGCGGGCGTGGGCGAGAGCCGCGGTGGCGAGCTGGACGATGTTGGTCTGGCGGCGGCGGGCGTCCTCCTGCGCGGCCTGCGCGCGCCGGGCCTCGGTGTCGCTCAGCTCCTGGGTGGCGTCCCGGACGATGCCGATGATGCGGAGGGGGCGGCCGGTCTCGTCCCGGCGGATGTAGCCCTGGGTGTGGGTCCAGCGCAGCTCGCCGTCGCGGCGGCGGAGCCGGAAGTAGGCACCGTAGTTCTCGCTGCCGTCCTTCAGCGCCTGCGAGACGGCCGCGTCCAGCCGCCTGGCCTCGCCGGGCGGCACCCGCTTCCCCAGGGTCTCGGGCCGGTCGTCGTACTCGTCGGGGCGCACGTCGAAGATCTCGTGCGCCTGCGCGTCCATCTGCATCACCCCGGCGGCCAGATCCCAGTCGAAGCTGCCCATGCGGTTGAGCACCAGGATCGGATCCGGGTGGTCCGGCCAGTCGTCCGGGAGTGACAGGGGGCTCGCTCCCCGATCAGACATGGGGCCACCTTGCCAGGATTCCCGCGAATCTTCGACCGCTGGGCCCACTTCCGTGTCCCTCCTCTCCGCGGGAATCTGGCACCTCGCGGTGGTATACGGAGGATGACAGTGGGCCGGGCGGGACAACGGCGGAGGGAGCGCGGGGCCGTGGAGTGGTTCACCGCATCCGACTACTGGCTGAGCCGGCTGGTCTTCCAGCGGGCGCTGGCCGGACTGTACCTGGTCGCGTTCCTGACGGCGGCGCTGCAGTTCCGTGCGCTGATCGGGGAGCGGGGGATGCTGCCGGTGCCGCGTCACGTGGAACGGGTGCCGTTCCGCCGGTCCCCGAGCCTGTTCCACTGGCACTACTCGGACCGGTTCTTCGCGGGGTGCGCCTGGGCGGGCTGCGCGGTGTCGGCGGCGCTGCTCGCCGGGCTGGACTCGCTGCTTCCGCTGTGGGCCGGGATGCTGCTGTGGCTGGTGCCGTGGCTGCTGTACCTGTCGGTCGTCAACGTGGGGCAGACCTGGTACTCGTTCGGCTGGGAGTCGCTGCTGCTGGAGGTCGGCTTCCTCGCCGTGTTCCTCGGCAACGACGAGGTGGCGCCGCCGGTCGTGGTGCTGTTCCTGCTGCGGTGGATCCTGTTCCGGGTGGAGTTCGGCGCGGGCCTGATCAAGATGCGCGGTGACGCGTGCTGGCGGAAGCTGACCTGCCTGGACCACCACCACGAGACGCAGCCGATGCCGGGGCCGCTGAGCTGGTTCTTCCACCATCTGCCGAAGCCGCTGCACCGGATCGAGGTAGCGGCGAACCATGTCACCCAGCTGGTCGTGCCGTTCCTGCTGTTCGCCCCGCAGCCGGTCGCCTCGGCCGCCGCCGCGCTGATGATCGTCACCCAGCTGTGGCTGGTGCTGTCCGGCAACTTCGCCTGGCTGAACTGGGTGACGATCGTGCTGGCCCTGCCGGTGATCGCCTTCCCGTCCGACGCGCCCGAGGTGCCCGGCGCCCCGCTGTGGTTCGTGGTGGTCGTCCTCGCGGTGTCCGCGCTGCTGCTGGGCCTGTCCTGGCATCCGGTACGCAACATGCTCTCCCGCCGCCAGGTGATGAACCGCTCCTTCGACCCGCTGCACCTGGTCAACACCTACGGCGCGTTCGGCAGCGTCAGCCGGGTCCGCTACGAGGTGGTCGTGGAGGGCACGGCGGACGAGGTGCCCCGGGAGGACGGCGACTGGCGGGAGTACGAGTTCAAGGGCAAGCCGGGCGATCCCCGGCGCTGGCCGCGCCAGTTCGCGCCGTACCACCTGCGGCTGGACTGGCTGATGTGGTTCGCGGCGCTGTCGCCCGCGTACGCCGGCCCGTGGTTCGGGGTGCTGGTGGAGCGGCTGCTGGAGAACGACCGGGACACGCTGAAACTGCTGCGCCGCTCCCCGTTCCCCGCGGACGCCCCGCCCCGTCACGTCCGCGCCCGGCTCTTCCGCTACCGCTACACCACCTGGCGGGAGCTGCGGGAGACGGGCGCGTGCTGGCAGCGGACCTACGTGCGGGAGTTCTGGCCGCCGACCCGGCTGGCACCGGCGGATCAGAGGCGGTAGACACGGGTGGCGGTCGTGTCGAAGAGCTGCCGGCGCTCCCCCGGGGAGAGGTGGAGGGTCAGTTCCCGGGCGGCGGCGAGGACGTCGCCGTACGCCGCCGCCAGGGTGCACACCGGCCAGTCCGAGCCGAACATCAGCCGCCCGGGTCCGAAGGCGTCCAGCACCACGTCCGCGTACGGCCTCAGGTCGCCGGCCGTCCAGCCGGCCCTGTCGGCCTCGGTGACCAGGCCGGAGAGCTTGCACACGGTGTTGGGCAGCGCGGCCAGGGCGCGGACGGCGGACGCCCAGGGTTCGAGGGCGCCGGAGGCGACGGGCGGCTTGCCCAGGTGGTCCAGGACGAAGGTGAGCCCCGGCAGCGACGCGGCCGCAGCCGTGCAGGCGGGCAACTGGTGCGGCAGGACGACGAGGTCGTAGACCAGGCCCGCCCCGGCCACCGCGGCCAGTGCGCGCCGTACGTCCCCTCGCAGCAGCCACCCGGGGTCGGACTCGCCCTGGACCTGGTGCCGGATGCCCTTGAGGTACCGTCCGCCGGGCAGTTCCCGCAGCCGGGCCAGTTCGTCCGCGACGTCCGGGCGGGTGAGGTCGGTCCAGCCGACCACGCCGGCGATCAGGGGGTGCGCCTCGGCGAGGGCGAGCAGTTCGGGGGTTTCCCCGGCGGCGGTGACGGTCTGCACCAGGACGGTACGGCCGACACCGGCCGCACGCGCCGCGGGTGCGAGGTCGTCCATGCCGAAGTTCCGCCGCAGTGGCCGGAGTCCGGGGCCGGTGAGCCAGTCCTGGGGGCGTACGGACAGGTCCCAGACGTGGTGGTGGGCGTCGACGGTCACGCCTGCTCCCCCTCGGACGGCAGCAGACCGGTGGCGCGCAGGTCCCGCCACAGGGCCGGGGGGACCGGTGTGGCGAACTGGTCGGCGCAGTCGTGGACTTCGGCGGCCGAGCGGGCGCCCACCAGGATGCACGCGACCGCGGGGTGGGCGGCGCAGAAGGCCAGGGCGGCGGCGCGCAGGGTGGTGCCGTGGCGCTCGGCGGCCGCCTTGACGCGCAGGGCCCGGTCGAGCAACTCGGCGGGCGCCCGTGCGTAGTCGTAGGTCGCTCCGGGTCTCGGGTCGGCGAGCAGGCCCGAGTTGAAGGGGCCGCCGATGACGACCGACCGGCCCCGTTCCAGGGCGGCGGGCAGCAGGTCGGACAGGGCGCTCTGGTCGAGGAGGGTGTGGCGGCCGGCGCACAGCACCACGTCGACGTCGGTGTCGCGGACGAAGCGGGTGAGCATCGCGCTCTGGTTCATGCCGGCGCCGATCGCCCCGACGACACCTTCCGCGCGGAGCCGCTCCAGGGCCGGGTAGGCCTCGCGGAAGGCCTGGTCGGCGTGGTCGTCGGGGTCGTGCAGGTACACGACGTCGACCCGGTCCAGGCCGAGGCGCCGCAGGCTGGCCTCCAGGGTGCGGCGTACGCCGTCGGCGCTGAAGTCCCAGACGCGGCGGTGGGTGGCGGGGACGGCGAAGCCGTCGGCGAGGTCGTCACCACCGGTGCCGGCGGGTTCGAGGCGGCGGCCGACCTTGGTGGACACGGTGAACTCGGCGCGCGGGTACGCGCGCAGGGCCGCGCCGAGGCGGCGCTCGGCCAGGCCGAGGCCGTAGTGCGGGGCGGTGTCGAAGGAGCGGATGCCGCGCTGCCACGCCGCCGCGACCGCCTCGCGGGCCTCTTGC
Source organism: Streptomyces sp. NPDC041124 (assembly GCF_055592385.1). Lineage (NCBI taxonomy): Bacteria > Bacillati > Actinomycetota > Actinomycetes > Kitasatosporales > Streptomycetaceae > Streptomyces > Streptomyces sp. NPDC041124. Next base: position 144,492 of record NZ_JBVIYR010000005.1, on the reverse strand, counting down.
TCGCCGACCTCGGTGTACAGGTTGCCGATCCCGGCGGATCCGAAGGCCAGGGCGGTGACCTCGACGCGGCTGCGGCCGAGCCGGCGGCGCTTCACCGGGTTCCCGTCCGCGGGCGGAGGCCCTGCATGCCGCCGTCGACGGCGAGGGCGGTGCCGGTCGTGGCGCCGGACAGGGGGCCGGCGAGGTAGGCGATGGCGGCGGCGGCCTCGGCGGGGGTGACCAGGCGGCCGGTGGGCTGGCGGGCCTCCAGGGCGGCGCGTTCGGCGGCCGGGTCGTCGGCCGCGTCGAGCAGCCGGCCGATCCAGGGGGTGTCGACGGTGCCCGGGTTGACGCAGTTGACGCGGATGCCCTCGTGGACGTGGTCGGCGGCCATGGCGAGGGTCAGGGAGTACACGGCGCCCTTGGTGGCGCTGTAGAGAGCGCGCTGCGGCAGGCCCGCGGTGGCGGCGACGGAGCAGGTGTTGACGACGGCGGCGTGCGCGGAGGCGCGCAGCGCGGGCAGGCAGGCGCGGGCGGTGCGCACCATGCCGAGGACGTTGACGTCGAAGACGTGGTGCCATTCCTCGTCGGAGTTGCTCTCCACCGTGCCCCGGGCGCCGATGCCGGCGTTGTTGACCAGGATGTCGAGCCCGCCGAGCTCCTCGACTGCGGCCGCCACCGCGGCGCGGACCGAGGCGTCGTCGGTGACGTCGGCGCGGTGGCCGGTGAGGGGTTCCTCCACGGTCGAGGGATCGAGGTCGAGGACGGCCACCCGGGCGCCGCGCAGCGCGAGGAGTTCCGCGGTGGCCCGGCCGATGCCGCAGGCGCCGCCGGTCACCAGGGCCGTCAGGCCCTCGAAGTCGCTCATGCCGTCCGCTCCTCTCGGGTGGCCGCGTCCGTGGTCCAGAACGCGCCGTCGGGGTAGGTGTAGCGGGCCAGGGACTCCGGCCGCAGGGCGGCGGAGAAACCGGGCGCGAGGGGTGCGGTGTAGTGACCGTCACGGATCACCACGGGGTCGAGGAAGTGGTCGTGCAGGTGGTCGACGTACTCGATGACCCGGTCCTCGGTGGTGCCGGTCAGGGCGACGTAGTCGAACATCGCCAGGTGCTGGACGAGTTCGCACAGACCGACCCCGCCCGCGTGCGGGCACACCGGGACGCCGTACTTGGCGGCGAGCAGCAGCACGGCGAGGTTCTCGGGGACACCGCCGACGCGGGCGGCGTCGATCTGGACGATGTCGAGGGCGTCGGCCTGGAGGAGCTGCTTGAAGACGATCCTGTTCTGCGCGTGTTCGCCGGTGGCCACCTTGACGGGGGCGACGGCCCGGCGGACGGCGGCGTGGCCGAGGATGTCGTCGGGGCTGGTGGGCTCCTCGATCCAGTAGGGGTCGAACTCCGCGAGGGCCTTGGTCCAGCGGATCGCCTCGTCCACGTCCCAGCGCTGGTTGGCGTCGATCGCGATGCGCACGTCGGGTCCGACGGCGGCGCGTGCGGTCCGGCAGCGGCGGATGTCGTCGGCGAGGTCCGCTCCGACCTTGAGCTTGATCTGCCGGAATCCGTCGGCGACCGCCCGGGCGGCGAGCCGGGTGAGCTTGTCGTCGTCGTAGCCGAGCCAGCCGGGCGAGGTGGTGTAGGCGGGGTAGCCGCGTTCCAGCAGCCGGGCCGTGCGCCGCCCGGCGCCCTCCCGGCCGCGGCGCAGCAGGGTCAGGGCCTCCTGGGGCGTGAGGGCGTCGGTGAGGTACCGGAAGTCGATCTGGTGGACCAGCCAGGCCGGGTCGGCCTCGGCGAGCAGCCGCCACAGGGGTTTGCCGGCACGCTTGGCGGCCAGGTCCCACAGGGCGTTGACGACGGCTCCGACCGCCATGTGCATCACCCCCTTCTCCGGTCCGAGCCAGCGCAGTTGGCTGTCGCCGGTGAGGTCCCCGCTGAGCAGGGAGGGGTCGGCGCAGAGGTCGTCGGCGGACCGGCCGAGGACGTGGCCGCGCAGCGCTTCGATCGCGGCGACCTGGACGTCGTTGCCCCGTCCGATGGTGAAGGCGAAGCCGTGCCCCTCGTGTCCGTCGGCTGCGTCGGTGCGCAGGACGACGTAGGCCGCCGAGTAGTCGGGGTCGGGGTTCATCGCGTCGGAGCCGTCGAGTTCCCGCGAGGTCGGGAACCGGATGTCGTAGGTGTCGACGGCGGTGATCCGGGCGGGTTTCGAGGGCACGGAGGGCCTTTCGGTGGCGGACGGGGGCGGGGCGTGGGTCCTGGGTACCGACGCATACTTATCAGACCACTCGGCGACCGGAACACCCTCTGGACGCGAATCGGCCCACATTCTCCCCCTGTTGGTCCGACCACTTCCGTCGGTAGACTGCGGCGGTCCCGGTGAGTGAAGGAGTGGCGTGGAGGAGACGGCACCTGAGGCGGAGGAGACGGCCCCGCGGAAGGGCACGGTGACGCAGCGCGCCATCGAGCGGATCACGGCGATGATCCGCGAGGGTGAACTCGAGCCCGGGCAGCGGCTGCCCACCGAGCGGGACCTCGCCGCCCGGCTGGGCATCTCCCGCAGTTCGATGCGGGAGGCGATCCGGGCGCTGACGGTGCTGGGCGTCCTGGAGGCCCGGCACGGTTCGGGCATCTACGTCACGCGGCTGGAGGCCGGGGACCTGCTGGAGACGTTCGGGGTCGTGGCCGATCTGTCCCGCGGGTCCCGGCTGGTGGAACTGCTCCAGGTGCGGCGCGTCCTGGAGTCGGCGGCGGCGGCGCTGGCCGCCGCGCGGATCACCACGGAGCAGCTGGCCGAGGTGGAGCGTCATCTGGCCGCCATGAACGCCACCGACGACCCGGAGCGGATCCTCGCCCACGACCTGGCCTTCCACCGGGAGATCGCGGCCGCCGCCGGCAACGCGACGATGGCCGCCATCCTGGACGGCCTGTCCTCACGCACCTTCCGGGCCCGGGTCCGGCGCGGCGACCAGGAGGAGGGCGCCTTCGACCGCACCCGGCGCGAACACGCGGCGATCCACCGGGCCTTGGCCGCACGCGACCCGGAGGCCGCGCGGGCGGCGGCGGCCGCGCACGTGGGCGCGGTGGAGGAGTGGCTGCGCAGCCGGCTGGAAGGCTGACCAGGCCCGCTCAGGGCGCTTCAGGCCCAGGGGCACCAGCGGGAGGGTGCGCAGGTGTACGCCGCCGATCCGGGCAGGGTCAACGGCTGTTCGGGGGTCGTGGCGCCTGCTTCGAGGGCCCGGACGGCCGCCACATGGGGATCACGACCCGTCCCTACGTCCGGCCCTGACTCCCCCCGTGCGGGTCACAGTGCCCTGTACATGATGTGCAGCCCCACCGGGCCGTGCCGGGGGTGGTCGAAGGCCTCGGGCACGGTGCCCAGGATCGTGAAGCCGAGCGAAGTCCACAGCGCCACGGCCGGGTTGGTCTCGACGACGGCGTTGAACACCATGCCCCGGTAACCGGCGTCGCGCGCCCCGGTCAGGACGTGTTCGGCGAGGAGGCGCCCGACACCCCGGCCGGTCCGGTCGGGGTCGACCATGAAACCGGCGTTGGCGATCCGCGCGGCGGGTCCGCCGTAGTTGGGGGTGAGGTAGGCGGAGGCCACGACGGCACCCGTGTCGTCCTCGACGACGTACACCTGTTTCGCCGGGTTCATCCACAGGTCCCGGGCGGCCTCCTCGGAGGTGCCCGGGTCCCAGGCGTAGGTCTCACCGGCGGCGACGACGCGGTGCCAGAACGGCCAGATGCGCGGCCAGTCGCCGGGGGACGCTTCCCTGATCAGCATGGGTGCGAGTCTGGCACGCCCGCGCGGAGGCCGAGCGGGTGGGCCCGTCAGTCGACGCTGGGCAGGATGTGCGGCTCGGCGAGGTCGTCCTCGTAGCCGGCGAGGCGGATCGGGGCCGATCGGGCCCACACGTCGAGGCTGCCGAGCTCCCCGGCCTTGCGGCGGGAACGCTGGAGGCGTTCCTTGGGGGGCTCTTCGCGTTGCGTCTGCTCCGGTGTCACCGCGCACTCCTTATGTGTCGGTCACCCTGGGGACGTACCGCGTCGGCCCGGTGCCTGGCGTCTGACGTCCGCTCGGGTGGTGAGTCGAAAGCCGTTCGGACGCGGTGGCGCCGGTGTCTCGGGGAGATGCAGGCCGTTGTGAACCGGCTGGTCCCAGACGGACCGTGGGTGCGGGTAGGACCCTTGCTGCTGTCCGTCCGCCTCAGGGTAACCAAATGAGCGGCCCCCCGCTCGATGGGGCTCGAAGCCGACGGTAACAATCGCGCGACGGGGCGTATGCAATACACCCCTATATGCTCCTATTTCCGCATGTCTGCGGCTCACTCATTCACCCATTCGGACTATATGGGCGTCGACGTTTTCGACAAGGCCGCCTGGTCATGGCGCAGTTCAGGTCCCGTTGGCCGGCCCGCAAACTCGCCATGGTCTGCTGCCGCACGGCAACGGCTGTCTCCCGGGAGGACCGGCGCATGGAGCTGCGCACCGTCGAGGAGCTGATGGACCTGCTGCACGCCTGCCGGGGCACGCGGGACGACCGAAAAGGCCGCGGAGGCACCCCGGCCGACGCGTGCGAGCACGCCCTGCGGACCGCGGCGCTGCTGCGCCGGGGCCGGCCCGCCGACAAGGAGCTCCAGGTGGCCGGCCTGGTCCTGCCGGTCGGCCGGCTGCTGGGGTCCGGCGGTCCTGCCGCCGGAGCCGAGCGCGCGGCGGACGCGGTACGGGCGCTGCTCGGCGAGCGCGTCGCCGGCCTGGTCCGCCACCGTCCCCGGTACGACCTGCCCGCCGGGGACGACCTGCTCGCCCTGCGCGAGGCGGACGAGGAGGCCCGCACGGCCTGCTTCGACGCCGGTGTCCCGGAGGACTGGCGGACCGTCCTGGAACTTCTGGCGGCGCGCAACGCACGACTGGGCACGGCCGACTGACGGCCCTTGGGGCCGCCGTCCTCACCACCGGCCGGGCGCGTAGTCCTTCATGAAGACGCCGTACAGGTCCTCGCCCGCCTCGCCGCGCACGATCGGGTCGTAGACGCGGGCCGCGCCGTCGACCAGGTCGAGCGGGGCGTGGAAGCCGGCGTCGGCGAGGCGCAGCTTGTCGAAGTGGGGGCGCTCGTCGGTGATCCAGCCGGTGTCGACCGAGGTCATCAGGATGCGGTCGGTGTCGAACATCTCCTGGGCGCTGGTCCGCGTCACCATGTTCATGGCCGCCTTGGCCGCGTTGGTGTTGGGGTGCCCGGCCCCCTTGTAGCCGCGGTCGAACACGCCTTCCATGGCGGAGACGTTGACGACGTAGGCGCGCCCGGCGGGGGCACGGCGGGCGGCCTCGGCCATGGCCGGACGGAGCTTGCTGATGAGGATGAACGGCGCCGTGTAGTTGCACAGCTGGGTCTCCAGCAGCTCCACCGGGGAGATCTGCTCGATGGTCTGGACCCAGGTGTTGGAGTCGACGACGTCGGGGAGCAGGCCGCCCGCGTCGATGGCGGTGCCGTCACGGTGCCGGACCACGCTGGCGTTGCCCGCGACCAGGGCGAGGTCGGCGACCTTCTGCGCGTCGAGGCCGCTGGCCCCGACGGGCAGGGCGGTCAGTCCGTCGACGGCGCCGGAGTTGAAGGCGCCGATGACGTGGTGGGCGGGCAGCTCACCGGCCGGAAGGGGGGCGCTCTCGCCCTCGACGAGCGCGGCGTACGCGGACGGCAGCCGGCGCACGGTCTGGGTGGCGTTGTTGATCAGGATGTCCAGCGGGCCCTGCTCGGCGACCTGGTCGGCGAGCGCGACGGCCTGGCCCGGGTCGCGCAGGTCGATGCCGACGACCTCCAGGCGGTTCATCCAGTCCGCGGAGTCGTCCATGGCCTTGAAGCGGCGGATGGCGTCCTTGGGGAACCGCGTGGTGATGGTGGTGTGGGCGCCGTCACGCAGCAGCCGCAGCGCGATGTACATGCCGATCTTGGCGCGTCCGCCGGTGAGGAGCGCCCGCTTGCCGGTGAGGTCGGCACGGGCGTCGCGCCGGGCCCGGTTCTCGGCGGCGCACTTCTGGCAGAGCTGGTGGTAGAAGTAGTCGACCTCGACGTAACGGGTCTTGCAGGTGTAGCAGGACCGGGGGCGCTGGAGTATCCCCGCGATCCTCCCCGGCTCCACCCGGGAGGAGGGCAGGATGCCCTCGGTCTCGTCGTCGATGCGCTCGGCGGAGCCGGTGGCGGTGGCCTCGGTGACGGCCTTGTCGTGGGCGGTCTTGGCGGCCCGGCGCTCCTGGCGGCGGCGCTGCTTGACCGTGCGGTAGATGTGCGAGGTGGCCCGGCGGACCAGGATCGCGTCCGGGTGGTCGACGTCGAGCTTGTCGAGTTCCTCGAGCACGCCGAGGCAGACGGCGAGCCGCTCCGGGTCGATGCCGGGCCCGTATGCCACCGCGTCCGTGGCCTCGGGGCCGTCCTGTGTCACCGTCATCGCCGCTGCCGTTCCCGCTCTGCTTCTCGCGGCGCTCCGTTCGCATCCGCTGTCGAACGGGAGATTTTACGGAGCGCCCGGCCGGAGCGGCAAACCGCGACGCTCAGTGATCGCAGAGGGCGGTCAGCGTGGCCGCCTCCTCGGTCAGGGCGTGGGCCAGCCGGTCGAGGTCGGGGACGGCCGCGCCGTCGGCGACGAGACCGTAGTGGACGCGCCCCCGGTACGTGGAGACCGCGACGGCGAGGGAGTGACCGGGCGCCAGCGGCGCGAGCGGGAACACGGCGCCGAGCTGGTCGCCGCCGAGCCTGAGGCCGAAGCCGGGCAGCGGCACGCTGGTGACCAGGACGTCGAACCAGAGCCGGGCCGCCTGGCCCAGCAGCGGTCCGCCGAGCCGGTGGCCGAGCGGCGGCACATGGTCGGCGAGCAGGGCCACGGCGCCGGCGCCCCGGTGCGGTCCCGCGTCCTTGTTGCGGTCCATGGCGGTGCGTACCTGGGTGAGCCGGGCCAGCGGGTCCCGCTCGTCGACGGGAAGCCTCATCAGGTACCCGGAGAGCCGGTTGCCCTGGGGGTGGGCGGTGCGCGGCCGGCGCCGGGAGACGGGGATGAGGGCGCGCGGGGCGACGCCCTCGCTGCCGTCGCCGCGCTCGTCGAGCCAGCGGCGCAGCGCGCCGGCGACGACCGCGATGGTGACGTCGTTGACGGTGCCGCCCGCGCTCTTGCGGATGCGGTGCACGTCGTCGAGGTCGATCACCGCGCCGGCCGTGCGGCGCGTACCGCTGGGGGCGCAGGACAGCGCGGGCGAGGAGCGCATGTCGAGGGTGGAGCGGGCGACGGCGGCGCCGATGTCCAGGGCCCGGCCCGCGTCGGACAGGGCGTCCCGGAGGAGGCCGGGCACCTCGCGCACGTCGGGGAGCAGCCCGCGCGGGGGATCGGTGGGGCGGGGCCGTGGCGCGGGCAGGTCCAGCGGGTCCATCAGCGCGGCGGCGAGGGTGAGGGCGCGCAGCCCGTCGGCGAGGGCGTGGTGGAACTTGAACAGCACGGCGTAGGAGAGACCGTCCTGCCCGGGCAGCACGTGCGCCTCCCAGGGCGGCCGGGTGCGTTCCAGGGGGCGGCCCATGAGCCGGCCGGCGGCGGTGTGGAAGCAGGCGGCCGGCGGGTGCAGCAGGACGTGGTCGAGGGGGTCGAAGCCGGGGTCCGGCTCGCGCGCGGCGCCGCCGAAGGCGAGCGACCGGCGCACCGCCGAGGTGAACGGCTGCCGCAGCGCGGCGGTGAGCGGCCGGCGCGGCGCGGCGGGGGCCTGTTCGCCGGGGCCGCCGGGACCCGGCAGCGTGTCCCGCAACGCCTTCAGCGACTGGCGCAGACCGAGCGGCTGCCAGGTGTCCCGGATACGCATCCGCAGTCCGGGCACGGCGGCGGCCCGGGAGGCCAGCAGGTCCGTCGCGTGGGCCGCCGCGGACGGCGAGCCGGCGGAGAAGACGCCGAGCGCCGCGAGGTGCATCGGGTGACCGGCGGACTCGATGTTCCAGAACGCCAGGTCGAGGGGGGCGAGCGGGTCTGCGGTCATGGGCGGGGCCTCGCGTCGACGACGGGAACGGATCAGCAGTCAATCGCTCCCGGCCGATTACGGTCAAGTACGATCTGGCTACACATGGTCAACACCATGTGACGTCCGCGCCCTCCGCGCACCCACGGGGAAGGGCCGGGGCGGGAGCGCCAGGGGATGGCGGGCGGTGCCGGGCCCGGGGGACGACCGCTCCACGGGGCGCAGGACGCCACCCGGACGGCTGCGTCCCGCCGGGGGCACCGCCGGCCGAGGGCCGACGTCGGCCCCGAGACCGGCCGGGCCCCGCTCCGTACCGCTACGGCACCCGCTGTCCCTTGCCGAGGGCGATCACGCCGCCCTTCGACACCGTGTACAGCTCCGCGTCCCGCTCCGGGTTGACGCCGATCGTCGCGCCCGGCGGCACCTGGACGTTCTTGTCGAGCACCGCGCCGCGCACCACCGCGCCCCGCCCCACGTGCACGTTGTCGTGCAGCACCGACCCCTGCACCACGGCACCCGGGTCGATCACCACACCCGGCGACAGCACGGACCGGGTGACCTGGCCCCGGATCAGGCAGCCGGCGCTGATGATCGACTCGCTCGCCATGCCGCCCGCGTTGAACCGGGCCGGCGAGAGCTGGCCGGAATGCGTGTAGATGGGCCACTGCCGGTTGTAGAGGTTGAAGGCGGGACGCTCGGCGATCAGGTCCATGTGCGCCTCGTAGTAGGCGTCCAGCGTGCCGACGTCGCGCCAGTACCCCTGGTCGCGGGTGGTCTCGCCGGGCACGTGGTTGGAGCTGAAGTCGTACAGGTGGGCCTCGCCCCGCTCGGTGAGCTGGGGCAGGATCGAACCGCCCATGTCGTGCACCGAGTGCTCGTCCTCGGCGTCCCGGTGCAGCGCCTCGACGAGCGCCTTGGTGGTGAAGATGTAGTTGCCCATGGAGGCGAACACGCATTCGGGGTCGTCGGCGAGACCGGGCGGGTCGGCGGGCTTCTCCAGGAAGCCCTCCACGCTCACCCCGTCCGAGCCCGGGGTGATGACACCGAAGGCGGAGGACTCCGAGCGCGGCACCCGTATCCCGGCCACCGTGACGCCGGCACCGCTCTCGATGTGCTGGGCGAGCATCTGACGCGGGTCCATGCGGTACACGTGGTCGGCGCCGAACACCGCCACGTACTCGGGCTGTTCGTCGTGGACCAGGTTCAGCGACTGCAGGATGGCGTCGGCGCTGCCCAGGTACCAGCGCGGGCCGAGGCGCTGCTGGGCGGGGACCGGGGTGACGTAGTTGCCGAGCAGACTGGACATCCGCCAGGTGGTGGTGATGTGCCGGTCCAGCGAGTGCGACTTGTACTGCGTGAGCACGCAGACGCGCAGGATGTCGCCGTTGACCAGGTTGGACAGCACGAAGTCGACCAGCCGGTAGGTGCCGCCGAAGGTGACCGCCGGTTTGGCACGGTCCGCCGTCAGGGGCATCAGGCGCTTGCCCTCGCCGCCCGCCAGCACGATTCCCAGAACCGAAGGCCCACCACGACGCATGGCCGCTCCCCTCACGCCGAATTTTCCCAAGACTGCCCCGGACGGGCGGGACTAAGCCTGTTGGCGGACCTCCTCGTAGAGCGCGGCCGTGCGCCGGGCCACGGCGTCCCAGCCGAACTCCGTGACCGCGCGGTCCCGTCCCGCCTCGCCCATCCGGCGTGCCGCGGCCGGGTCGCCGAGCACCGAGTCGAGTGCGCGCGCGAGGCCCGCCTCGAAGTCGTCGTCCGGGTCCACGAGTACCCCCGTGGAGCCGTCCGCCACGACCTCCGGGATCCCTCCGACCCGGGAGGCGACCACCGCGGTGCCGCACGCCATGGCCTCGAGGTTGACGATGCCGAGCGGCTCGTACACCGACGGGCACACGAACACGGCGGCGTGGGTGAGCAACTGGATCACCTCCGGGCGCGGCAGCATCTGCGGAATCCAGTACACGCCCTCGCGGACCCGGCTCAGCTCCTCGTACAGCTCACGGAACTCCCGGTCGATCTCGGGCGTGTCCGGAGCCCCGGCGCACAGCACCACCTGGGCGGCGGGGTCGATGCCGCGCACCGCCCGCAGCAGGTGGGGCACGCCCTTCTGCCGGGTGATCCGGCCGACGAACAGCACGTACGGGCGGGAGCGGTCCAGTCCGATGCGGTCCAGGGCGCCGGTGCCGGGATCGGGGCGGTACAGGCCGGTGTCGATGCCGTTGTGCACGACGTGCACCCTGGCCGGGTCGAGGGCCGGGTAGCAGCCGAGGACGTCCTCGCGCATGGCCGCGGACACGGCGATCACCGCGTCGGCGGCCTCGACCGCGGTGCGCTCGGCCCAGCCCGACAGGGCGTATCCGCCGCCGAGCTGCTCGGCCTTCCAGGGGCGCAGCGGCTCCAGCGAGTGGGCGGTCACCACGTGCGGGATGCCGTACAGCAGTTTGGCGAGGTGGCCGCCGAGATTGGCGTACCAGGTGTGGGAGTGGACGAGTTCGCGGCCCTGGAGGGCGGCGGCCATGGCGAGGTCCACGGAGAAGGTGCGCAGGGCGTCGTTGGCGCCGTCGAGCGCGGACCAGGAGCGGTGGCGCAGCACGCCGTCCGTCCGGCCTTCGCCCCAGCAGTGCACCTCCAGGTCGACCAGGGTCCGCAGCTCCCGGGCGAGGAACTCCACATGGACTCCGGCGCCGCCGTACACGTCCGGGGGGTACTCCCGGGTCAGCAGTCCCACTCGCACCCGTGAACCCCCTGTCTGCGCGGACTTTGTTCCATGGTCACCCAGATGGGGCGCGCGGGGAAGAGCGGGGCAGCCGTACGAAGCAGCAGTCGCCGCAGACGCCCCCGCCGGGCACCCGGTAGTACAGGCAGCAGCTGCGGCGCCGGAAGGCGGTGCCGGTGAGGGTGCCGGCACCGGCGAGCGACGGGTGGCCGAGGAGTTCGCGGGTCAGGCGGCCGGCCCGGTCGGCGACGTCCCCGCGGCCGTGCCGGCGCCCCCAGCGGTCCAGTTCCCGGGCGGCGCCGGCCAGCGCCGAGGCGGCGTTGCCGCGCAGCAGGCCGGGTGCGAGACGGTGGCGGGAGCGCAGGGCCGCGGCGAGAGGTTCGAGGTGACCGCGCAGCACCAGGTGGGCGAGCGTCGTTGCGTCGCCGGGCAGCGGCCGCACCTCGCTCGGCCACAGGTCGTCGGGGGCGCCGGCCTCGGGGTCGAAGCGCAGGAGGCGCGGGGCGAGGTCGGGGACGGCGCCGTAGAGGGCGGCGGAGCCGAGGGCCACGGACCACAGGCGTGCGGCGAGCCCCTGATGGGCCACGGAGGCGGCGACCCGCGCCTCGGGGGCGCGCAGCGCGCCGGCGACCCGGCGGACCCGCGCGGCCAGTGCGTCGTCCCCCTCAATGTCCGGGAGCCCGGGGCCGTATGCCTGGGCGAGCGTGGGCAGGGAACGGTCGGGTGCTCCTGCCGTGCGCAGGACGAAGAAACCACCGAGGCGGTGAAGGGCGGTGAGGCGCGGGTCGAGGTCCACGACGTGCAGTAGTACCAAGTCCCCTAGGGGTGGCATCCAGGGGGCCTCCACCCCGGGACACCCACCCAGGGGATGACGGGCGCTTCGTCGTACTCCATCGGCAGTAGGACCCATTGGGTGCTCAGGGACGACGACGGGAACAGTCCGGCAGGGCATCGTGTTGGTTATGGATGCCGACCGTTCGCCGCGCCGGGCCCACCGCTCCGGCCTCACGCAGAGGAGCCGCCGATGAGCGCCCTCGCGTTGTCCGTGCTGCTGTCGTTCGTGTCCGCCGTGGCGTACGCCGGCGGAGCGATCGTGCAGGAGCAGGTCGCGGTGTCCTCACCCGGCGCGCAGCAGTACGCACCGCTGCGCCGTCCGGGCTGGTGGGCGGCGGTCGCGCTCAACGGCCTCGGCGGGCTGCTGCACGTGGTCGCTCTGGCCTACGGTCCGCTGAGCCTCGTGCAGCCGCTGGGCGCCCTGACGATCGTGTTCGCGCTGCCGATGGCCGCGCTGTTCGTGGGCCGCAGGGCCGGGGCCACCGCCTGGCGCGGCGCGATCATGGCGACGGTGGGACTCGCGGGTCTGCTCTCGCTGGTCGGCTCGGCCGACGCGCAGTCGCTGGAGACCGCGCAGCGGGTGGCGGCGGCGCTGGGGACGGCCGGGGCGATCGCGGCGCTGATGGCCGCCGCGCGGGCGGTGCACCGGCATCCCGCGGTGCGCAGCATCCTGCTGGCGACGGCGTCCGGCGTCGCGTTCGGTATGTCCTCCGTGTTCACGAAGACCGTCGCGGTCGACTGGACCGGCGGGGTCTCGGCGGCGAACCTGCCGTCCCTCGCGGTGATCGGCGTGCTGGCCACGGCCGGCATGCTGCTGTCCCAGGCGTCCTACCGGGGTGCGGGCCTCGCGGCCCCGCTGGCCACGCTGACGGTGGTCAATCCGGTGGTGGCGGCCGCGGTCGGCATCACGATGTTCGGCGAGACCTTCCGCTACGGCACGACGGGCACGGCGCTCGCACTGAGCTGCGGCGTGGTGGCGGCGGGCGGCCTGATCCTGCTCACGACGGAGCGGCTCGCCCGCGAGCAGCAGGAAGCGGCCGACACCGTGCGCTCCGTTTCCGAAGTCGCTGCCGGGCCGGTGGAGGTTCCCGCGGCCCGCTCCGATGCCGGACCCGGTGGGCGGACCGGGGCGGACCCCGCCGAGCTGCTGCTGGCCGGGCTCGCACTCCCCGAGGACGTGCGGCTTCCGGCCGTTCCCGTGCCGGCGCCGGACGACGGGCCGGACGGCACGGAACCGGTTCTCGTGCCGCTGGTGTCGTACGCGCCCTTCTACGGCGGCCCGTACGTGCCGGTGCCGGCGGTGGACCGGCACCGGGCACGGGTCAAATCCTGACGCCGCCCGCCCGCAGGTAGGCGATCGGGTCGATGTCGGATCCGAAGCCGGGCCCCGTCCGCACCTCGAAGTGCAGATGCGGGCCCGAACTGTTCCCGGTCGAACCGGAGCGTCCGATGCGCTGGCCCGCGCCGACGGACTGGCCGTTCTTCACGGAGATCGCCGACAGGTGGGCGTACTGGCTGAAGCGTCCGTCGGTGTGCCGGACCACGACCTGGTAGCCGAACGAGCCCTCCCAGCCGGCGCTCACCACCGTGCCGGCCGCGACCGACTTCACGGACGTGCCCGTGGGGACGGGGAAGTCCACTCCGGTGTGGTAGCCCTTCGACCAGGAGGATCCGGCCTTGTGGTAGGGCGTGCCGAGGGCGGCGCTGACGGGCGCGACCCGCCCGGCGCCGGTCTTGGCGGAGCGGTCGGCGCGGTCCTCGGTGCGCTTCTCGGACTGCTTGGCCGGTTTCTTCTGTGTCTTCTGCTCCGTCTTCTGCTCTGTCTTCTTCTCCGCGCTCCTGTCGGCCCTCTTCTCGGCCGGCTTCTTCGCCGGCGCCGTGGGAGCCTCGGCCGTCGCCGCGGAGAGGGAGAGGCGCTGACCCGGCACGATGAGGTCGGGGTCGGCGCCTATGGTCGAGCGGTTGGCGTCGTACAGGCCCCGCCAGCCGCCGCGCAGCCGCTCGTCCTCGGCGATGCCGGAGAGGGTGTCGCCGCTCACCACGATGTACATCTCGGCGCGGCCCGCACGGGACTGCGGTGTGGTGTGCGGTCTGACGTCCTCGACGGAGGTCTTCCGGTCGGCCTTCTTGCCGCCGCTCTGCCCGGCGCGTTCGGCCTGTGTGCTCTTGCCGCCGGCCTGCGTGCCGGTGACCGGCTGAATGTCGGCGGCGCCGCCGCCCCGGGTCAGTCCGGCCCGTACCGAACAGACCGGCCAGGCGCCGGGCCCCTGTCCGTCGAGTACCTTCTCCGCCACGGCGATCTGCTGGTCCTTGGTGGCCAGATCCGCGCGCGGCGCGTACCGGGCGCCGCCGAAGGCCTCCCAGGTGGACTGGCTGAACTGGAGCCCGCCGAAGTACCCGTTGCCGGTGTTGATGTCCCAGTTGCTGGTGGACTCGCAGGCGGCGACCTTGTCCCAGGTCTCCACGTCGGCGGCCTGGGCGGCGCCGGTGCCCATGAGCGGGAGCGCCATTCCGGCACCGCCCGCGGTGACGGTCAGCGAAGCCCGGTTGATCCTGTTCGGCTGATACCGGCGGTGCCGGCCGCGCACGGCCATGGAATCCCCCTCGACAATGCGTCAGGAGGGGCAAAAGTAAGCGCTGCGAACTGGCCGTGACAAGGCGGCTATCAGCCGCACGGATGCGCCAGATGGCCGGGAGTCGTCACCCGTTGCGCCCCGTCGTCGCCCGAGGGGACGTGTGCGCGGGCGGGTGTGTCCGTCCGCGGGGGCGTGCGCGTGCGTGCGCCGGGCCGGCGCACCGGGCGGAGCGGCTGAGTAAGGGGGGTGCCTTCGCCCGTATGTGCCTGCGCGGTGTCCGGGCGACCCGCGCATGCACCCGCAGGTGCGGCACGTCAGGATGGTCGACGGCAGGACTGAAATGCGCCGACGGGCAGCACCGGCGCACCGGCAGTACCGATACCGAAGTCACTAGGAGCCACCCCAAATGAGCAGTTCAGCGCAGATCGGCGTCACGGGACTCGCGGTCATGGGCCGCAACCTCGCGCGCAACTTCGCCCGCAACGGCTACACGGTCGCGGTGCACAACCGGACGGCGACGCGCACGCACGCGCTGGTGGAGGAGTTCGGGCACGAGGGCGGCTTCGTAGCGGCCGAGACGGCGAAGGAGTTCGTGGCGGCGCTGGAGCGTCCGCGCCGGCTGGTCGTCATGGTGAAGGCCGGTGAGCCGACGGACGCGGTGATCGAGGAGTTCGCGCCGCTGCTCGAGCCCGGCGACATGATCATCGACGGTGGCAACGCGCACTTCGCCGACACCCGCCGGCGGGAGAAGGCCCTGCGCGAGCAGGGCATCCACTTCGTCGGCATGGGCGTCTCCGGCGGTGAGGAGGGCGCGCTGAACGGTCCGAGCATCATGCCCGGCGGCCCGAAGGAGTCGTACGACTCACTCGGCCCGATGCTGGAGAAGATCTCCGCCAAGGCGGCCGACGGCACGCCCTGCGTGACGCACGTGGGTCCGGACGGTGCCGGTCACTTCGTGAAGATGGTGCACAACGGCATCGAGTACGCCGACATGCAGCTGATCGGCGAGGCCTACCAGTTGCTGCGCGACGTCGCCGGGTACTCCCCCGCGCAGATCGCGGAGATCTTCCGGACCTGGAACACCGGCCGGCTGGACTCCTACCTGATCGAGATCACGGCCGAGGTGCTGTCGCACGTGGACGCGGCGACGGGCGAGCCGTTCGTGGACGTGGTCGTGGACCAGGCGGAGCAGAAGGGCACCGGCCGCTGGACCGTGCAGATCGCGCTGGACCTGGGCGTGCCGGTGTCCGGCATCGCCGAGGCCGTGTTCGCCCGCTCCCTGTCCGGCCACGCGGCGCTGCGCGAGGCCTCGCGCGGGCTGGCCGGCCCGAAGGCCACACCGCTCGGCGAGGCGGAGGCGGCGGCGTTCGCGGACCGGGTGGAGCAGGCGCTGTACGCGTCGAAGATCGTGTCGTACACGCAGGGCTTCCACGAGGTCGCCGCGGGCAGCGAGGAGTACGGCTGGGACATCGACCTCGGCGCGGTCTCCGCGATCTGGCGCGGCGGCTGCATCATCCGGGCGGCCTTCCTGGACCGCATCCGCGCCGCCTACGACGCCCGCGCCGACCTGCCGAGCCTGCTGTCCGACGAGACCTTCGCGCGGGAGATCGCCGACGCGCAGGACGACTGGCGGGAGGTGCTGATCGCGGCGACCCGCCAGGGCGTGCCGACACCCGGTTTCGCGGCGGCCCTCGCCTACTACGACGCCCTCCGCGCGGAGCGCCTGCCGGCCGCGCTGACCCAGGGTCAGCGCGACTACTTCGGTGCGCACACCTACCGGCGCACGGACCGGGACGGCTCGTTCCACACGCTGTGGGGCGGTGACCGTTCGGAGGTGAAGGCGTAGTCGCCTTCGGACGCACGGGAGGGCGGTGGACGGCTCGCGGGGGCCGTCCACCGCCCTCCCGTGCGTCGTGGGACGTGCGGCCGCTCAGCTCAGTGGCGGGCCGGGCTCGGGGTCCGGCGTCGGTTCGGGGCCCGGCGGGATCGGTGACGGGGACGGCTCGGGCGGGCCCGGGTGCGGCGGGGGCGGCCCCGGTGGCGCGGGGGTCGGTTCCGGTCCGGGGCCCGGCGGCGGAGGGGCCGGTACGGGGCCCGGGCCGGGAGGCGGCGTCGGGTCGGGGAACGGCTCGGGGTGCGAGGGGTCCGGGCCGGGGTCCGGTCCGGGAGTGGGGCCCGGGGGGACGGGGTCCGGGTACGGGTTCGTCATGGCGCGTGTCCTCCGGCCAATCGGTCGACGTCGGCTCTGGACTACTCCCCCGCCTACCCGGCGGCGGTGGCTCCAGTCACCCGCCCGCGTGACCGCCGGGGGCCGGTCGGCGCACCGCCGGCGTCCGCGCCGGGCCGGCGTCGCTACAGGCGGCCGGCCGTCACGGCCGCGGCGAGCCCCAGCCGTGGGCTGGACAGCACGGGGACCCGCGTGGTGGTGAGCCGTTCGGCCGGGGCCATGGAGGCCTGGGCGAGGACGATGACGTCCGCGCCGGTGACCTCGTCGGCCGCGTGGGCGACCCGGCGCACATAGGCCGCCCCGTCGCCCGCTTCGAAGTGCTGCCAGGCACCCTCGACCAGCACGGTCCGCGCTTCGACGGGCCGCCGGGCCTGGCCGGCCTCCTCGTCGATCAGGGCGACCGTCGGCCCCAGGGTGCTCTCCAGCGCCGCCAGCACGACCACCCGCGGCCCGGCGGCCACGGCCGCGCGGGCCATCGGCCGGTCGACGCGCAGCACGGGAACACCGGCCTCGGCGGCGGCCGCTTCCGCGACCTGGCCGATGGTCGAGCAGGTGCAGAGCACGGCCTGCGCGCCCGCGTCGACGGCGTCCCCCACCCGAGCCCGTACGGCATCGGCGACGGCGGCGGGACCGTCGACGCGGGCGCGTTGCAGCAGTTCCTCGGCGACGACGTGCCGCAGCCGGAGCCCGGGATGGGCCTCGTCACGCAGGCCGTCGAAGACGGGCACGTGGACGGGAGAGGTGTGCAGCAGTGCGAGCACCGACCGGGTGTCCTTGTCCTCAGAACCGCTCGGGATGGGCCGCGAGCCACTCCTTCGCCGCCCGGATCAGCTCCGGACCGGCCGCCGGAGCGTCGTCGGGGTGCCGTTCGGCCCACTGGGCGACGTACGGGCACAGCGGGGCGACGGCACTGTCCTCGCGGGCGGCGAGGGCGTAGAGCTCACGAGCGAGGGACCCCGCGATGCCCTTGCCCTCGTGGGCGGGCTCCACGACCGTGTGCACCGGCACGAGCGCGCGCCCCGGGGCGTCGAGGACGAAGTACTCGATCCGCCCGACAACCTCACCGTCCGCCACGGCCTCGAGCCGGCCCGCCGCCCGGTCGTCACGGATCTCGATGTCACCCATGGTCACGTCCCGCTCCCGCCTCGCTTGCCTCGCCGTGCGCAGGTCAGACCGCGCTCACGGCCTGCGGGCTGCGCTCCTGGTCCGACCCCGGCACCGGCTCGGACGGGTCGGCACCCAGGGCGACGATGCGGTTGTCGGCGTCCACGTGCACCACCCGGGGTTCCAGCGCCCGCGCCTCGGCGTCGGTGACCTGAGCGTAACTGATGATGATCACCAGATCACCGGGGTGCACGAGATGGGCCGCGGCCCCGTTGATCCCGACCACGCCCGACCCGCGCTCCCCCTCGATGACGTACGTCTCGAGCCGGGCCCCGTTGGTGATGTCGACGATGTGCACGAGTTCACCGGGCAGCAGGTCCGCGGCGTCGAGCAGATCCGCGTCGATCGTCACGGAGCCCACGTAGTGCAGGTCGGCCTGGGTGACGGTGGCGCGGTGGATCTTGGACTTGATCAAAGTTCGCAGCACTTTGGACTCCTAGAAGACGGCTCCCCGCTAGCTTTCTGCAGGTCAGGGGCGTCGTTCATTGTACATGGGCATGCCTTCAGCTCGAAGACCCCACACAACATCGTGCGCCGTGGTGAGCGGGCTTCTCACCTGCACGATCTGCGCGAAGCAAGCTGCCGCGAATCCGTCGACCGGGAGCATGCATGCCAGACTGTCCCGGCCTAACCTCGCGCTTTCAGGAGGTGGGGTGTCCGGGGCCTGATCAAATAAGCAGAGAGTGCTCCTGACCTGCAACGATGGGACTTGTCGAGGGTCCTATTGGCTACACGGAAAGAAGCACTCTCCAGGGGAAGAAGCGTATCGGGTCCTACCCGCGTGTCGGCATCGAGGCCGGAGGCCGGGCGGTGGTCTCGCAGGTCGGGAGCGTGCTGCTGGTCGAGACCGTCCGCAAGGCCGGTTTGGACACCGCGGTATCCGCGGCGCTTGCGCCGTGGCGGAAGGCTCGGGCGGTGCACGATCCGGGCAAGACCGTGCTGGATGTGGCCCTCGCGGTCGCGCTGGGCGGGGACTGCCTGGCCGATGTCGGGATGCTGCGGGCCAAGCCGGCCGTGTTCGGCTCGGTGGCCTCCGACCCGACCGTCTCCCGCCTCATCGACACTCGCTGGCCGAGCAGCCCGTAGACGACTTCTGCGACGAACTACTGGAAGCGCATCGAGCCCAGCGGCGACGATGTCGCCCTGCTCGCGCTGTGGCTACCCGAGGCCGGCATGGACGCCCCCGCGACCGCCGGCCGCCACCGCTCCAGCAGTCCCCGCACAGCCCGGCCACCCCGAACCGGGCCGCTCCGGGTTCCGTCCAGGAGCACCCGCCGGTACAGGACCCCACACGTGACGCCCGTGACGAGTCCCGGAGCAACCTTCCAACCGAATGATCTTCGCAGTGAAGGTCCGAGAGCTTGGGCGCTGAGCAATGTTTCACTCCATATGGCCTGATAGGAGGCGTTGATCAGACCCGGGACGCTTGAGCCACCGGAAGCGTCAGATCCAAGTCAGGCGCCACAGACGGAACGCACCCGTGCCGTCCGACAGATACTGACCGCCGCCAACGTCGTCGCTGGTGACCACATATTCCTTGGCCTGCCACAAGGGAATGACTGGAGCGTCTTTGGCTATGACCTCCTGGAGGGCCTCCAAGTCGGCGCCTGCCTTGCCGCGGTCCGTGAAGCGCTGGCTCGCCGCGATCAGCCGGTCCACGGCCTTACTGCTGTAACCAGTGTTCATGGTGCCCCCCGTGCCGACGAGCGGCCCACCGAAGGTGTCCGGGTCGGGGAAGTCGGCCACCCAACCGACGGCGTATGCGTCGAGCCTGCTCTCCGCCCAGCGCTTCTGGAACTCGCCCCAGTCGTAGCCCACGAGGTTCACCTCGAACAGCCCACTCTTCTCGAGCTGCCGCTTGAGCTCCTTGGCCTCCTCGGCAGCGGCACCGCGGCCCTCGGAGTAGGCATAAGTGAAATGCACCGGCAGGCTCACACCGGCCTCGGTGAGCAGTCGGCGCGCCTTTGAGGCATCCAGCTCGGGGTAATGGTCGAAGAACGAGGTGGTGTGCCCGGTGATGCCCGTCGGGATCAACGAGTAGAGCGGAACGACAGTGCTCTCGTGCACGATGGCCGCGAGCCGCTCGCGGTCGATCAGCCACGCCATGGCCTGCCGGACTCGCGGGTCATGCAGCGGCTTGCCTTCACGTGTGTTCAAGTAGAGGTTGCGGGTCTCGGCACTGTTCGCCTCAAACACTCGTTGGTCGGGGTCGCTGGGGTCCAGTTCGGCGAGGATTTTCGGCGGGAGTTGGCGGGCGGCGACATCGATCCGGCGGTCGTTCCACGCGTCGTTCAGGCTGATGGTGTCCTCGTAATACCGAAGCTCGACAGGCTGTCTCCTCTGCTTGGCGGCGCCCCGGTAGTCGCCGTTGGGTGACAGGACAGCCCGCTTTCCTTCCGCATACGACGCGAGTGTGTACGGTCCGGTGCCGTCGACCTGCTCGCCGCTGCGCAGGGAGGTGGCCGGGTATTTGGTGGAGTCGACGATCGATCCGGCCCCGGTGGCCACCTTGAACGGGAAGGTGGCGTCGGGTGAGGACAGAGCGAAGGTGACGGTCTGTCCGCTCGCCCGCACCGAGTGGAGAGTGTCCAACAGAGACGACGGGCCGACGTCGGACTTGATCCTCTTGACGCGGTCGAAGGAGAACTTCACGTCCTGGGCGGTCATTTCGCGCCCGCTCGGGAAGGTGAGCCCGTCGCGCAGTTCACAGCGGTAGGTACGCAGGCCGGCGCCGGTGAAGGCACAACTTCTGGCCGCGTCCGGTACGGGCTCGGCACCGCCTGGTTCGACAGTGAGCAGCGTCTGGAAGACATTGCTGAACAGGGCCAGGGAGCCGGCGTCGTAGGCCCCGGCCGGGTCCAGCGAGGTAGCGGCATCTGTCGTGCCGACCTTGATGGTCTCGCCTGATGTCTCCTCCGGCAGCAGAATCCAGCCGGTCACCCCTACGACTGCGAGCACGAGCAGCCACGCGAGTCTTCGCTTCTGAACCGATGACACCGGCCCCCTCCTTCCCGGCCCTCAAGGGCCGCCACGCACACCCACCTCGGAGGGATGTGACAGGCCACATAGTAATGTGAAATGTTACAACTCCCCGCGAGAATCATCTTGTTACCGAGTCGTGTCCGACGCTTCACCGGGAGACACTTCGGCATCGCGTCCTCGTCAGGACAGTGATACAACTGGAAATCCGCGCTCTGGGCGCGGCCGGTCCGCGGGAAGGGCAAAGCCCACCTGCTGCTTGTCGAGCGACACGTTCCACCTCTTTTCCGGCTTGATCATGCGGACAGCAGGCACTGACGGAAGGGAGGCCTTCGTTGCCTGTCCATCAACTGCCGGGGAATCCGAGCCAGGAGCGGCTGCGCAAGCAGGCAAAGTCGCTGCGGCGGGATGCACGAGCCGGAGTGGCCCACGCACTGGGTCTCGTTGCGGAGTTCCATCCCAGGCCGTCGGCATCACTCACCCTGTCGGACGCACAGCCTGTCACCGCCCGTATGTACGGCTTCACGAGCTGGCCCCGGCTGAAGCAGCATCTCGATACCATCAGGCGCTACTCGCGCTCCCCCACCAGGTAGCGGCCGGCGGCGAGTTGGCGGACGAGTTCCTGCGTCTTGCCTGCCTCACCTACGAAACCGACGTCCCGGGCCGTACACGGCAGGCCGACCTAATGCTCGACACGCACCCACGGCTGGCTGTCGCGAATGTCTTCACCTGGCGGCCACCGGATCCTACGAGGCACTCGACGATCTCCTGACCGAAGAACCGGACCTCGCTGTTCGCCAGGGCGGTCCCTTCGCGTGGGAGCCGCTGCTGTATCTGTCGTACGCACGCCTCCGCGCTCCCGGTCGCTGGGTGGAGTCGGCGCGGCTCCTGCTCGAGTGCGGCGCCGACCCCAACTCCGGTTACCTGTGGGAAGGGCTGACTTCACCGTTCCCCGCTCTCACCGGCGCATTCGGCGGCGGCGAGCGTGAAGAACCGGCTCATCCGCAGGCACTGGAACTGGATCGGCTACTGCTGCGGTCCGGCGCGGACCCCAATGACAGCCAGAGCCTCTACAACCGCGGTCTCGGCGACGAGGTCCTCACCGACGACACAACACATCTCGAGCTCCTGCTGGAGCATGGGCTGGGCAGCGGTAACGGAGGGCCGTGGCGAGCCCGGCTGGGCCCGGTACTTCACTCTCCACGGCAGTTGCTGCGCGACGAGCTCTCCACCGCCGCGTTGCGGGGCGGCCCGAACAGAGCTCGACTGCTACTGGCTCATGGTGCCGAGGCCAACGGCATCGGCGCGCACCCGGTATACGGCGGGCACACTCCCTACCGGCTGGCGTTGCGGCACGGACACGCTGAAGTCGCGGAGGTTCTCGCCTCGGCCGGCGCCTCGACGACGCTGGACACGACGGACGCCTTCGTCGCCGCCAGTATGCGCGCGGATGCCGACGCGGTCGCGGCCCTGGGACCTGAGCCCCTTACCCGGGCGCTGACCACAACCCCGGAACTGATCAACTACGCGGCTGAACACCGCAATGCGGCAGCAGTTCGGCTGCTGGCCGAGCTCGGCTTCGATGTAAACCACCTCCTCCACCGCACGCCGCTGCACGAAGCTGTGTGGAATGACGACGTGGAGACAGTGCGGACCCTCATCGAGCTGGGTGCGGATCCTCGGATCAAAGACACGGAACATGACTCGTCCGCCCTCGGCTGGGCACAGTTCGGAGGCAAACGGCAGGTCGAAGCGATGCTGCGAGGCTTCACCCCGTAGGCTCGCTCAGCCGGGCCCCGCATCGGGCCCGGCTGGCGGAAGCACGGGAGGGGCGTCCCGTCATCCGTTCGGCGAAGCCGGCTTGTGCGGCCGGTAGCGGCTACCTCGACCGCGGTTCGAGCGTGCCGTCGACGAGCCGGGTGATCCCCAGCGGGTTGTCGGCGCGCAGTTCCTCGGGGAGAAGGGCGTCGGGGAACGACTGGTAGCAGACGGGGCGGAGCCAGCGTTCGATCGCCAGGGTTCCGACGCTGGTCGTACCGGGCGAGCTCGTCGCGGGCCACGGTCCGCCGTGCACCATGGCGTGACCGACCTCGACCCCTGTCGGCCAGCCGCCCCACAGGATGCGTCCGGCGAGTTCCTCGAGAACGGGCAGGAGGCGGGCAGCTGTCGTCAGGTCGGCGTCGGAGCCGTGCAGGGTTGCCGTCAACTGCCCCTCCATGTTTTCCAGCAGGTCGAGGAGTTCTTCGACACCGGACCACCGCACGATGAGTCCGGCGGCCCCGAAGACCTCACCGGAGAGGTCCTCATGGGCCGCATAGGTCGCAGCATCGCATTCGAGCACCACAGGAGCCGGTGCATACGGGCTCTCCCCGGGCTTTCCCTGAGCCAGCAACGAGACGCCGCCGACGGCCGCCCACCGTCTCGACCCCTCGACGTACGCCTCCGTGATGCCCGGAGTGAGCATGACCCGTCCTGTCGTCTCGGCCACCGCCCGGGCCACTGCCGAGCGGAAGGCGTCACCTGCCGCACCCGTCGGCAGCAGCACCAGGCCGGGATTCGTGCAGAACTGGCCTGAGCCATTGGTCAGCGACGCCACATACGCGGCGGCGAGTGCGGCAGGGTCGGCCAGGGCTCCGTCGAGGACGACCACCGGGTTGACCGCCGACATCTCGGCATGGACGGGGATGGGCACAGGCCGAGTGCGCGCGGCCCTGACCAACGCCAGGCCTCCGGCCCGGGACCCGGTGAATCCGACGGCCGTGATCCGTGGGTCGCGCACGAGGGTCTGACCGACTTCGGTACCGCGGCCGACCAGCAACGAGAAGACGCCTGCGGGCATGCCGGTGCGCCGGGCGGCGGAGACGACGGCGCGGGCGACGAGTTCGCAGGTGCCCGGGTGCGCCGGGTGCGCCTTGGCTATGACGGGACAGCCCGCGGCCAGTGCGGAGGCGGTATCACCGCCGGCGACGGAGAAGGCCAGCGGGAAGTTGCCCGCACCGAACACGGCGACAGGGCCGACGGGCATCCTGCGCAGGCGCAGGTCCGCTCGGGCGAGCGGCAGACGCTCCGGCAGCGCGGGGTCCACGCGCACACCGAGCGCGTCCCCGCTGCGCACCAGATCGGCGAACATGCGCAGTTGTCCGCAGGTACGTCCGCGTTCGCCGGTCAGGCGGTCCCGCGGCAGTCCGGACTCACTTGCCGCGAGTTCCAGGAGGCTGTCGCCGAGTGCCTCGATCTCCTCCGCGCAGGCATCGAGGAAGGCGGCCCGACGGTACCCGGGCAAGGCGCGGTATTCGCGGGCGGAAGAAGCGGCCAGACGGGCCGCCTGCGCGACATGGTCGGGTGATGAGTCCCGCGACGGTGGGCCCAGGGGCTCGGACGTCGCCGCTTGGACGCCACGCCAGGGGGCACCCGTGCCGGGGATGTCACGGCCGGCCACGATCGAGGTTCCGGTCAGATGCACAGTTCTCCGTCTCCTGTTGCAAAAAGTCGTACTGCCGTTGGCGTTGTCTTCACGTCGGTCGGATGTATAGCCTAAGCAATGGCATGTGACATTGCACAGAGGGAGGGTCGATGACCCTGAAAGTCGTCGTTGTGGGTGCGGGCGTGGTCGGCGCGGCGTGCGCCTTCCACGCCACCTCGGCGGGGCTGGACGTCACGGTCGTCGACCGCGGAGCCGTCGGCTCGGGGACGACGAGCCGCGGAGAGGGCAATATTCTCCTCTCCGACAAGGAGCCGGGTCCCGAACTCGATCTCGCTCGCCTGAGCCGTGCCCTGTGGGACGAGGCCGGCCAGGAGCTCGGACCGGACTCCTTCGAACTCGAGCACAAGGGCGGACTTGTCGTCGCGAGCACGGCCGAAGGCCTCGCGGCACTCGGCGAGTTCGCCGCGCGACAGGAAGCGGCCGGTGTCCGCACCGAGCCGGTCGACCGGGTGCGGGACGTCGAACCCCACCTCGCCCCCGACATCCCCGGCGGCGTGCACTATCCGCAGGACGCCCAGGTGCAGCCGGTCCTGGCGGCGGCCGCCCTGCTGCGGGCCGCCGTACGGCGCGGCGCGCGCCTGCACTCGGGCGACGTCGCGAGCGCGGTGACGAGCCGGGAGGGCAGGATCACCGGCGTCCGGACGGCCGCCGGCGAGGTCCTGCACGCCGACGCCGTCGCCAACGCCGCCGGGACGTGGGGCGGTGAGGTCGGCCGGCGGCTCGGCGCGCCCGTCGAGGTGCTGCCACGCCGTGGTTTCGTCCTGGTGACCGAACCGCTGCCGCCGATGGTCCGCCACAAGGTCTACTCGGCCGACTACATCGCCAACGTCGTCTCGTCCGAGGCGGGACTGGAGACCTCGTGCGTCGTGGAGGGCACGCGCGGCGGCACGATCCTCATCGGTGCCAGCCGCGAACGCGTCGGCTTCGACCTGACGATGAACACCGCCGTGGTCACCAGGCTCGCGGCACAGGCGTGCCGGCTGTTCCCCTTCCTGCGCGGCGTCCATCTGATCCGCGCCTACCGCGGTTTCCGGCCGTACTGCCCGGACCACCTGCCCGTCGTCGGCCCCGACCCCCGGGTGCCCGGGGTCGTCCACGCCTGCGGTCACGAGGGAGCGGGAATCGGTCTCGCCCCCGCAACCGGCGCGCTCGTGACGGCTCATCTGCTCGGCCGTCCCTGGCGCGGCGCCGATCCGGCCGCGCACACCGCTCTGCTCCCCGACCGTTTCCTCACCCCCGGAGGTGGGCCGCAGTGAGCGAGATCGTCGTCGACGGCAAGTCCCTGCCGTTCGTCGAGGGACAGACCGTCGCCGCGGCCCTCGTGGCCGCGGGCCGGGTCGCCTGGCGGACCACCCGCCTCGGGTACCGTCCGCGCGGTGTCTTCTGCGGGATCGGCGTCTGCTTCGACTGCCTTGTGACGATCGACGGCGTCGGCGGGCAGCGTGCCTGCCTGGTACCGGCGCGCCCGGGTATGACCGTCACGACCGAGGAGGATGACGATGAGTGAATCGACCGACCTCATTGTCGTGGGCGCGGGCCCGGCCGGTATGGCCGCGGCGGGTACGGCTCTGGCCGGTGGGCTGCGCGTGGTGCTGGTCGACTCGGGCACCGCCGTCGGCGGTCAGTACTGGCGGCACCCGCCGGAGCATGCGCGGGCGGCGATCCCCACCGAGGACCTGCACCACGGACTGCGCGAATACCGCGCCCTGAGCGAGGCGTTGTCGGCGCACTCCCAGGAGGGCCGGCTCGATCTGCGCCTGGCGCAGCATGCCTGGTCCGCCGTCCGCGAGGACGACGGATTCGCGGTCCACGTGGTCGACCGCCGGGACGCACCGCGGGAGACCGCGGGAGTCCTGCGTGCGCCGAGACTCCTCGTGGCGACCGGGGCCTACGACCGGCAACTGCCCTTCCCGGGCTGGGACCTGCCCGGAGTGCTCACCATCGGCGGACTTCAGGCGCTGCTCAAGGGCGGCGGGGTCGCGGCCGGGAGCCGGGTCGCGCTGGGCGGCACCGGCCCGTTCCTGCTGCCGGTCGCCGCCGGCCTCGCCGCACGCGGAGTCGACGTCGTAGCGGTCTGCGAGGCCGCCAACCCGCTGGCGTGGCTGCGCCACCCCGGGCCACTGCTGCGCAACCCCGCCAAGTGGACGGAAGGGGCACGGTACGGCGTCACGCTCGCGCGCCACGGCATCCGGGTTCATCCGCGCACGGCGATCACCCGCGCCGAAGGAGGCGACCGCGTCACATCGGTCCGGATTGCCTCGCTCACGCCGGACGGCAGCCCCCGGCCCGGCACCGAACGACAGATCGACGTCGACGCCGTCGGGGTCGGCTGGGGATTCACACCGCAGCTCGACCTCCTCGTCCCCCTCGGCTGCGCCCTCACGGACGCGCCGGACGGCAACGCGGTCGTCGCCGCCGACGGCGGGCAGCGCACCACCGTCCCCGGTCTGTACGCCGCGGGCGAGGCATGCGGGGTGGGCGGAGCGGCACTCGCGGTGGGCGAGGGCCGCCTGGCCGCGGAATCGGTCCTCGCCGACTCCGGCGCCGCTCCCGTGCTGGGGAAGAGGCGCCTGGCCGCGGTCCGTGCCACGGTGGCCGGGCAGCGCGCCTTCGCACGGGCGATGGCTCGTGCCCACCCGATCCCGGCGGCATGGCCCTCGTGGCTGACCGACGAGACCGTCGTGTGCCGCTGCGAGGAGGTGACCGTCGGGGCGATCCGGGCCGCCTGCGCCGAGGGCGGGGCCCACGACCACCGGCAGGTCAAGCAGCTGACCCGCGCCGGTATGGGCTGGTGCCAGGGGCGGATGTGCGGGCCGGCGGTGCACTGCCTCGCGGCAGAGGGCCGGGCCTACACGCCCGCAGAACGACTTGTCGCAACGCCCGTCAGCCTCGGGACGCTTGCCGACCTCGATGAAGAACACTGACAACTTCCAAGGAGCACACATGACAGAGACCCGCATGCCGTGGCACGGCGTCATCGTCGCGACGAGCCTGCCGTTCCACGACGACCTCACGGTCGACTTCGGCGCCTACGGTGAGAGCGTCGCCTGGCTCGCCGAGCAGGGAATGCACGGTGTCGCGCCGAACGGGTCGCTGGGCGAGTACCAGACGTTGACGTACGAGGAGCGCGACCGTGTCGTCGAGACGGCCGTGGCGAGCGCCCCCGACGGGTTCACCGTCATGCCCGGAGTCGGAGCCTACGGTGGTGGTGAGGCGAGGCGGCACGCCGAGTTCGCCAAGGACGCGGGCTGTCAGGCGGTCATGTGTCTGCCGCCCAACGCCTACCGCGCCGACGACCGCGCGGTCCTCGAGCACTTCGAGCTGGTGGCCTCGGTCGGCCTGCCCGTCACCGCGTACAACAACCCCATCGACACCAAGGTGGACCTGCGCCCGGACCTGCTGGCCAAGCTGCACGCTGAAGGGTTCATCGTCGGTGTCAAGGAGTTCTCGGGCGATGTCCGGCGCTGCTACGAGATCGCGGAGCTGGCCCCCGGCCTCGACCTCATGATCGGCACCGACGACACCGTGCTGGAGGTCGCCGTCGCCGGTGCCAAGGGCTGGGTCGCCGGTTACCCGCAGGTCTTCCCCCGCGCCTGCCTCGCGCTCTACGAGGCGGCCGTCGCCGGTGACCTGGAGACGGCGCTGCCGCTCTACCGCCAGCTGCACCCGGTCCTGCGGTGGGACAGCAAGACAGAGTTCATCCAGGCCATCAAGCTCGGCCAGGAGATGACCGGCCGCCGCGGCGGCGTCTGCCGCCCGCCGCGACAGCCGCTCGGCCCGGAGACGGAGGCTGCCGTACGCGCCGCCACTCAGGTCCTTATCGACGCCGGGGTGAACTGACGATGCGCTCGACCGTCTGCTATCACGCCGTCGACTCCCACACTGAGGGGATGCCGACCCGGGTGATCACAGGGGGTGTGGGCGTCCTCCCCGGCGCGACGATGTTCGAGAGACGGCAGCGTTTCGTCACGGAACGCGACCACCTGCGCACCCTGCTCATGTGCGAGCCGCGCGGGCACGCGTCGATGTCCGGGGCCGTCCTGCAGCCCCCGACCCGGCCGGACGCCGACTACGGCGTGCTCTTCATCGAGGTCTCCGGCTGCCTGCCGATGTGCGGACACGGCACGATCGGTGTCGCGACGGTCCTCGTCGAGACCGGAATGGTCGAGGTGACCGAGCCGGAGACCCTGGTCCGGCTCGACACACCGGCGGGACTGGTCACGGCCCGGGTGCGGGTACACGACGGTCACGCCGAAGCAGTGACCCTCGAGAACGTGGCGTCGTACTGCCACGCACTCGACCAGGTCGTCGACGTCCCGGGATACGGGGCGGTGCGTTACGACATCGCCTACGGCGGCAACTTCTACGCCTTCGTCCGGACCGAGGATCTCGGGATCCCCTTCGACCGGGCGGAGAAACAGCGGCTGCTCGACGCCGGACTGGCCGTCATGGACGCGATCAACAAGCAGAACCCGGTCTCCCACCCCGAGAACCCGGACATAGACGTGTGCCACCACGTCTACCTCGAGGCCCCCGGATCGACCGCGGAGCACTCACGGCACGCCATGGCGATCCATCCGGGCTGGTTCGACAGGTCGCCCTGCGGCACGGGCACCAGCGCCCGGATGGCGCAACTGCACGCCCGCGGGCAGCTGCCGGTCGGCCGGGACTTCGTCAACGAGTCGTTCATCGGCTCCCGGTTCACCGGCCGCCTCCTCGGTGAGACGACCGTCGGGGACCGGCCGGCCGTCCTGCCGTCCGTCACCGGTCGCGCCTGGATCACCGGCACCGCGCAGTACCTGCTCGATCCGTCGGATCCCTACCCGGCGGGCTTCACCCTCTGAGCGTTACTCGTATGCCGCCCACGCGGCATACGAGAAGGCCAGAAGTCACACATACATCACAGGTGCCGCCGCAGCTTCCGTCTCACAAGGCCGATGGCTATTGTCAGTGCAATGTCACACATTGCACTGCGTGGCATTCGTGCATCACCGTGCAGAGACCCCATCATGCGACAACGGCGCAGCCTGATCGGCGCGCATGCCGCTTATGTATGCCACGGGCAAGTCCTGCTCCACGGGCATCAGCAGACCTGTTGATGCAATGTCACACGTTGCATTTCTGTGTCGCTGCGTATCCGAGGAGCCACTTCAGTCGTCGGGCAACCGCCCGGCGGTGGACAACGCGAGACGGAGTAAGACATGACCATCGTTCGTCGCGCCGTCATGGCGACGACCGCCATGACGCTCGGGCTCAGCCTCGCCGCGTGTGGCGGCGACCTCACTCAGGAAAGCTCCGGAAGTGACAGTTCCGGCACCATCAAGCTCGGCATGCTCACACCGCTGAGCGGCAGCTCGGCCGCCATCGGGCCGTACATGAGAGACGGTGCCCAACTGGCCGTCGACGAGATCAACGCCAAGGGTGGTGTCGACGGCCGTAAGCTCTCGCTCACTGTCGAGGACGAGGCGTGCGATCCGAAGACAGCCGCCGCCGGTGCCGCCAAGCTCGTCAGCGCGGGCGTCAGGATCTCGGTCGGTGGCTACTGCTCCTCTGCGACTCTGCCCACGCTGGGCATCTTCGACAAGGCACACATTCCCATGATCGTGCCCGCGGCCAACTCCGCCGACCTGCTGGCGGAGCAGCGGCGGAACGTGTTCCTGATCAACGGCACCGGCATCCAGCAGGCCCAGGCTGCCTCGAAGTTCATCAAGGCGGAGGGCAGCGGGAGAGTCGCCCTGGTCGACGACAACACCTCGTACTCGACCGACATCACCAAGCGCACCCGGGACGAACTGGGGCTGCTCGGCATCAAGGTCGTCACCCACCAGTCGGTGACCGCGGGGGAATCGGACTACTCGGGAGCCGTCAACACCGTGCTGAACTCCACGGCGGACTTCGTCTACTGGACGGGGTACTACCAGGAGGGTGGCCTGCTCATCAAGCAGCTCAGAGCCGCCGGTTACCAGGGCAAGATCATGGTCGCGGACGGCTCGGTCGACGGCAAGTTGATCGAGATCGCCGGCAAGAGCAACGCGCAGGGCGTGTTCGCGACGATGACCCAGACGCCGCAGACCATTCCCGGCGGCCAGGCGTGGATCGCCAAGTACAAGAAGAAGTTCGGTTCCGACCCCGGTCCGTACTCGACGCAGGCGTACGACGCGGTGCGCGTCGCTGCAGAGGCGGTCGCAGTCGCCGGCTCCACCGACGGTCAGGCCGTCATCGAGGCACTCGAGCAGATCGACGGATTCAAGATCTTCTCGGGCCCGCTGAACTTCACCATCCAGCACGCGCTGAAAGTGGGCGGCTTCGACATCCTCGTCGTCAAGGGCGACGACTTCGCCCTCAACAGGTGACGTCGGCCGGGTGGTGGCCGGCCGCACCGGCCACCACGCGTCGCTGCTTCCCCTCACGTACCGGGAAACACGTATGAACCACTTGCAACTCGTCCTCAGCGGCCTGTTCGTCGGCTCGTTCTACGCCCTGGTCGCGCTCGGCTATTCGATGGTCTACGGGATCATCAAGCTGCTCAACTTCGCCCACGGCGACCTGTACATGCTCGGGGCGTTCGCCGGCTTCACCATGCTCAGTGTCAGTGCCGGTGCACTCGGCGGCGGACTCGTCGCGCTCGTCGCCATCATGATCGTCGCGATGATCGCGACCGGTACCTTCGGCATGGTCATGGAACGGGTGGCCTACCGGCCGTTGAGGAGCGCGCCGAGGCTGTCCGTTCTCATCACCGCCGTCGGCGCGAGTTTCGCGCTCGAGTACGGCATCGCGGTCGCCTTCGGCCCGACCCCGGAGGTGTACCAGATCGAGGTCCGGGGCGGCACGCTGAACATCGCCGGCGCGCAGATCACCCAGGCGCAGCTTGCGATGACGGCGATCGCGATCACACTCATGATCGCTCTTGACACTCTGGTCCGAAAGAGCCGGACGGGCCGCGCGATGCGAGCCGTCTCCCAGGATCCAAAAGCGTGCCTGCTCATGGGGGTCAACGTCGACCGGGTCATCTCGCGGACGTTCTTCCTCGGGTCGGCCCTGGCCGGTGCGGCAGGGGTCATGGCCGGCGCGTACTACGGGAAGATCGACTTCCTGATGGGCTTCATCATCGGGCTCAAGGCGTTCACCGCGGCCGTCATCGGCGGTATCGGCAACCTGCGCGGAGCCGTTCTCGGCGCGATCGTGCTCGGCCTGCTGGAGTCGTTCGGAGTCGCCTACCTCGGCAGTGAATGGCGCGATGTCTTCGCGTTCGGCTTCCTCATCCTCTTCCTGACCGTGCGCCCGACAGGGCTGCTCGGCGAGCGTGTCACGGAGCGTGTGTGATGAACGACGAACCCACCCCGCGTGCCGACGCGGAAGCCTCGGTGTATGCCGCCGTCGTGGAGGAGCGCGCACCCGCGAACGTCGCGCTCGCCGGCCAGGGGGCCGGAACCCCGAAACCGGGCCGCGCGGTGGCCGCGGAGGCGGTGTCGGACTTCCTGGCGAGCAAATGGCTCGCCCTTGGCGTGGCCGTCGCCGCGCTGGCGCTGCCGTATCTCAACTCCGGCACCTATGTCATCCGGATCGCCGTGGACGCGCTCATCTTCGTTCTGCTTGCGGTCGGGCTGAACATCGTGGTCGGCTTCTGCGGGCTGCTCGACCTCGGGTACGCGGCGTTCTTCGCGATCGGCGCGTACACCTCGGGACTGCTGGCCACGGCCTTCGGGTGGCCGATGATCGCGACCGTCCCCGTGGTCGTGGTCGCCGCGGTCGTCGGCGGGCTCGTCATCGGCGGGCCCACGCTCCGGCTGCGCAGTGACTACCTGGCCATCGTCACCCTCGGGTTCGGGGAGATCATCCGCATCACGGCGAACAACCTCGATTTCACCGGCGGCCCGAACGGGTTGTACGGCATCCCGGGTTTCGGTGATGTCGGCCTGCGTGCCGACATCACGCTCTACTGGGTCACCACGGTCGTCGTGTGTGCCGCGGTGCTGTTCTCGAGCCGGCTGGGACGCGGCCGGATCGGCAGGGCGTGGCGGTTCGTCCGCGAGGACGAGGACGCCGCCGAGGCGATGGGCATCCACACCTACAGGGTGAAGTTCGCGGCCTACATCGCCGGCGCGGTCTTCGGCGGCATCGCGGGCGTACTGTTCGCGGCACACCAGACGGCGATCTCTCCGCCGAGCTTCAACTTCCTGTGGTCGGCGCTCATCCTGATGGCCGTCGTCCTCGGTGGTATGGGCTCCACGCCGGGTGTGGTCGTCGGAGCTCTTGCGATCTCGCTGCTGCCCGAACTGCTGCGCGGCGCAGAGAACTGGCGCTATCTCATCTTCGGCCTGCTGTTGATCGTCGCCATGGTGTTCCGCCCGCAGGGGCTGCTGCCGGCCCGTACGGGCGAGCCGGGAAGGCGACGCGGGCGCCGCGCACAGGGAGGTGTGTCGTGAACGAGGTGCTCCTCGACGTGAAGGACATGGCGGTCTCGTTCGGCGGGGTGCGTGCAGTCGACGGCCTGACGTTCTCCGTCCATGAGGGAGAGGTGCTCTCGGTCATCGGTCCGAACGGTGCCGGCAAGACCAGTGCTTTCAACTGCATCACGGGCTTCTACAAACCGTCCGCCGGCTCCGTGACGTTCCACGGCATCGACATCACCGGAAAACGGCCGGCCCGGATCGCCGCGAGCGGAATCGCGCGGACGTTCCAGAACCTCCGGCTCTTCGGCGACCTGACAGTGCTGGACAACGTGCGAGCAGGCATGCACGTCCGCATCAAGCAGAACTTCCTCGACGCGATGCTGCACACCCCGCGCTACCGGCGAGGCGAGGACGCCGCCACCGACGAGGCGCACAAGTGGCTCGACTTCGTCGGCATGCGGTACGACCGGACCGCGCGGATCCGCAACCTTCCCTACGGAGAGCAGCGGCGCGTCGAGATCGCGCGGGCGCTGGCGCGTGAGCCCCGGATGCTGCTGCTCGACGAGCCGGCTGCCGGGCTCAACCACGGAGAGAAGGCACGCCTGCTCGACCTCATGCGGCGCATCGCCGGCCTCGGGATCGCGGTGGTCCTGATCGAGCACGACATGGGGCTGGTCATGAAGGTGTCCGAACGGATCGTCGTACTGAGCCACGGCAGGGAGATCGCCGACGGCACGCCGGCGGAGATCCGGTCGGACCCGGCGGTCATCGAGGCCTACCTCGGAGCGGAGGACGAGGAGGCTCACGCGGAGGCGGAACGCATCGCGGCCGAAACGGGCCCGGGCGGCTCGACGGAGGTGGAACGGTGAACACCGTCCTCGACATCAAGGGACTCCAAGTCGCCTACGGCAAGGTGGAAGCCCTCAGGGGCCTCGACCTCACCGTCCGCGAGAACGAGATCGTCGCTCT
Source organism: Streptomyces sp. NPDC041124 (assembly GCF_055592385.1). Lineage (NCBI taxonomy): Bacteria > Bacillati > Actinomycetota > Actinomycetes > Kitasatosporales > Streptomycetaceae > Streptomyces > Streptomyces sp. NPDC041124. Next base: position 111,189 of record NZ_JBVIYR010000005.1, on the reverse strand, counting down.
GCTGGGCAACAACGGCGCGGGGAAGTCCACGTCCGTCTCGGCGGTCTCCGGCCTCGTGCGGCCCCGGGCCGGGACCGTCACGGCGTTCGGGGAGGACATCACGAGGGCGACGCCCTGGTCGATCGTCGAGCGCGGAATCGTGCACGTCCCCGAGGGACGACGGATCTTCTCACGGCTGACGGTGCACGAGAACCTCCAGCTCGGCGGCTACACCGTGCGCGACAGCACGTCGATCGACAAGCGGATCGACCAGGTCTACGCCCTGTTCCCGCGCATGGCCGAACGGCGTGACCAGCAGGGCGGAACGCTGTCCGGCGGTGAGCAGCAGATGCTCGCGATCGGCCGGGCGATGGTCGCCGGGCCCCGGCTGATCATGCTGGACGAGCCGTCGATGGGACTGGCGCCGCTGATCGTGGCCCAGGTCATGGACGCCATCGTGTCGATCAACCGGGCGGGCACCGCGGTGCTGCTCATCGAGCAGAACGCGAGGGCCGCGCTGAAGGTCGCCCACCGTGGCTGTGTCATGGAATCCGGCCGGGTGTCGGTGACCGGATCGGCCGCCGAACTCCGCGCCGACCCGCAGGTCGTCGAGGCATATCTGGGAGCGTGACGGAAGTGACGAGAGCGACGGAGCCGATCGGGACGATCGACTGGCACACCGGCGGTGAACCGTTCCGGATCGTGCCGGACGGACCCGCCGCGGTGACCGGTGACGGGCTCACCGTCGCCGAGCGCCGGGTCGTCGCGATGGCGAGCGACGAAGCGCAGTGGATGCGGGCACTGCTGTGCAGCGAGCCCCGCGGCCACGCGGACATGTACGGCGGCTTCCTGGTGCCCCCGGACGACGCCGGAGCCCATCTGGGCGTCCTCTTCTGGCACAAGGACGGATTCTCCACCGCGTGCGGTCACGGCACGATGGCCCTCGGGGCCTGGGCAGTGGTCTCGGGCCGGGTCCCGGCCCCCGACGACGGTGTCACCGACGTCGTGATCGACGTGCCCTCGGGGCGGGTCACGGCGAGTGTCCGCACCAGCGGGGGCCTGGTCGAGGACGTGACGTTCACGAACGTCGCCGGCCACGTCCACGCCCGCGGAGTCGACGTGGCGACCTCGCGCGGAACGGTCGCCGCGGACATCGCCTTCGGCGGCGCGATGTACGCCGTGCTGCCGGCGGAGGCGGTCGGCCTGCGGGTCCAGCCGGAGAATGCCACGGAACTCATCGCGGTGGGACGCGAGATCCGCAACGCCCTCAACGCCGCCCGCGCCGCCGAGCATCCGGGCGATGCCAGGCTGTCCGGCGTCTACGGAACGGTCTTCACCGAGGAGGTCCGCCCTCCGGCGCTCCGGGCCGACGGCAGCCGGCAACTGCACCAGCGCAACATCACGGTGTTCGCCGATGGTGAGGTCGACCGGTCCCCGTGCGGATCCGGCACATCGGCCAGGGTCGCGCTCCTCGCCGACGCCGGAGAACTGCTCCCCGGTGACGAGTTGCTGCACGAGTCCGTGGTGGGTTCCGTGTTCCGCGCCCGGATCGCGAAGCAGACGACAGCACACGGAATCCCGGCGGCCGTCACGGCGGTGACGGGCACGGCTCACGCGATCGGCACGTGCCGGTTCACCGTCGATCCCCGTGACGCGCTCCTTCCCGGGTTCGTGCTGCGGTGAGCGCGGTTCTCGACGCCGAGGACGTCCTAGCGCTCGGTCCGGTCGCCGCCGTCGCGGCGGTCCGTGACGCACTGACGGCTGGGTTCGATCCGGATGACGACGTGCCCCGCGCCATCGTTCCGCTGTCCAACGGCCAGGGCCTGCTCATGCCGTCGGAGGCCGGCGGCTGGTTCGGGGTGAAGGTCGCGACGGTCGCTCCTGGGAACACCGCACGCGGCCTGCCACGGATCAACGCGACCTATCTCCTGCACGACAGCGGGACACTGACCCTCCGCGCCCTCCTGGACGGGGTCGCACTGACCACCTTGCGCACCCCTGCCGTCTCGGTCGCAGCCTGTCTGGACCGGCTGCGCGCTCTCGCGGACTCCTCCATCGGCGGGCTGCGGCTCGTGGTCTTCGGCGCGGGTCCGCAGGGCGAGGGACACGTCCGTACGATCCGGGCGCACGCGCCGGTCACCGATGTGACGGTGGTCACGCGTCGCGGCGGCCTGTCCCCGGTGTGGGCGAACCGCCGTCTGGTGGCGGAGGACACGGCAGTCGCCGAAGCCGTTCGCCGCGCGGACGTCGTCGTCGCGGCGACCTCCGCCCGCGCTCCGGTCCTCAGCGGGCACCTCGTGCGCGACTCCGCGATCGTGCTGGCCGTCGGCTCCCATGAGCCGTCGGCGCGCGAGCTCGACGGCGTGCTCATGGGGCGGGCGACGGTGGTCGTCGAGAGCCGGGACGTCGCTCTGCGTGAGGCCGGCGATGTCGTTCTGGCGGTCCGGGAGGGCAGGCTCGCTCCGGGCTCACTGGTGACCATGGCCGAACTGCTCGGCTCGGGAGCAGCCGTCCGCGCCGATCGCCCCATGGTCGTGAAGACGAGCGGCATGGCGTGGGAGGACCTGGTCGTCGCCGTCGCGGCATACCGGCGGAGGCAGCAGGCCTGAGCGGAGAAGGGCGGAGGGCGGCCCGTCCGATGGCCGTTCCGCCGTGAAGTCGAGCTCCCTGGCCGGTGGGCAAGAAACGGGCGAGGACCGCCCGACTGCCGGTGGCTCTCGCACCGGCAGTCTCCGCACGGCCCTCCTCGGGAGAAGGCCGTGTCGTGCCGGGCGGTCGAGGGCCTGACGGATGCTCCGACCGATCACTCCGTCCCCCGTCAGCCGTGGCCGGCCGGTGGCGATGGGATCAGCGGGTGCCCAGCTTCCGCACCGAGGAGGTGCGCTCCCCTGCCTTCTCCTGGTTCCGCGCCGCCCACAGGGTCCGGACGTGCGCAAGGTGATGGCGCATGTGTTCCTCGGCCGCCGCGGAGTCCCCGGCCAGCATGAGGTCGAGCAGTGCGGTGTGTTCCTGCGCGGAGGCCACCAGCGCCCCGGCTTCCGCGAGCTCGGTCAGGCCGTAGAGCCGGGAGCGTTTGCGCAAGTCGGCCACGGTCTCGACGAGGCGGGAGTTGCCGGCGAGGCCGAGTAGGCCGAGATGGAAGCGGCGGTCCGACTCCAGGTAGCCGATGAGGTCGCCGGCGCGTGCGGCGGCCACGATGTCCTCGGCCACGGGGCGCAGAGCCTCCAGCTCTTCCCGCGAGGCCGACCGGGTGACCCTGCCGACGGTCGGGATCTCGATGAGGGAACGGATCTCGGTGTACTCGTCCAGGTCGCGCTCGGACAGTTCGGTGACGCGGAAGCCTTTGTTGCGTACGGCCTCGACCAGACCTTCGCGCGCCAGGTCAAGCATGGCCTCGCGTACGGGCGTCGCGGAGACGCCGTACTCGGCGGCGAGGGTGGGTGCGGAGTAGATGACCCCGGGCTTCAGGTCGCCCGCGATCAGCGCCGCGCGGAGGGCGTTGGCGACCTGGTCACGCAGGTGCTTCTGTACCGAGATGAGTGTGCGGGGCTTCAGCTCGCTCATGGATTCCCCTCCGTGGATTTGTTGCCCCACTATACAATGTCACGTTGTGCGGCATCCACGCGCCCCGCCCGTGCGACCGGGCTCCCTCGTTGTGACGAGCTCAGGCCGACGCGGTGGGCAGTAGGGACACCGTTCGGGTGGAAGTGTAGAAATCCGTCGTGGCGCGCTCCTTCTCCCGCACTCTGCGGGCGTCCTTCTCCCGCTCGAAGGGGAGCAGAAACTCGGTGCCGGTGGTCGGTGCGTTCACCCGCACCATCGCCGTGTTCAGGCGGTCCACCGCCGAAAGCGCCTTCTCCAGATCGCTCGTATGCAGTGAGGACACCACGCCGCGGCGGCCGCTGCCCGCGACCCGGATCGCCTCGTCGAAGTCCGACGCCCCTGACAACACCGCGACGGGGCCGTGGATCTCACGGCGGTTCAGGTCATGGTGTCCGGGCACATTCTCGAGCAGCACGGGGTCGACATACCAGCCCGGCGCCTCTCTCCGGCCACCCCGGGCATTCCCCGCCAGCAGGTCCGCTCCCGAGGCGAGAGCGCTGTCCGTGACGTGGACGACACGGTCACGGGCCATTTCGGAGATGACGGGGCCGCACACCGAGTCGGTCGCGTTCGGATCACGGGCGGGCAGAGCCCGCAGAGCCTGTCTCAACGCCTCGCGCAGCTTCGGCAGGACACTGTCCACGGCGATCACCCTCTTGGTGGCGGTGCGCTTCTGGCCCGCACAGCCGGCGATCGCGACGGCTATGTCGGCGGCGGCGCGTACCACGTCGGCATCCGGGAGGACCACGGCCGTGTTGTAACCACTCATGTCCGCCTGGACGGGCACGCCACGGGACGCCGCGGCGCGTACCATCGCAGTACCGACGGCGCGAGATCCGGTGAAGGAGACCACATCGGCCAGGCCGGCCAGGGTGGCTCCGACTTCGACGCCTCCGGGGGCGAGCTGCAGGACGTCCGCGGGGAGGGCTCGCCCGAGGATCTCCGCCAGGCGCAGGGCGCACGCGGTGGCCTCCGGTGCGGGTTTGAGGACCACGGTATTGCCGGCCGCGAGGGCCGGAGCCGCGTTCCAGGACGGCGCGGCCAATGGGAACTGCCATGGGGTGATCAATCCGGCGACGCCGTGCGGACGCCGGCGAGTGAGCAGGAGCCCTGGTCCGGACGTCGGCTCGCGCACCGCTCCGGGAACGTCCTGAGGTAGCTGGGCGTAATAGCGCCAGATCGCCACGGCGCGGGTGAGTTCCTCGCGGGCCTCGGTGAGCGGCTTGCCGACTTCTCGGACCAGGAGCCCGGTCAGTTCTTCGTACGCGGTCTCCAAAGCGTCTCCGGCCCGGCGCAGGGCCACAGACCGCTCGGCCGCACCGGCGGCGAGCCATGCGGCCTGGGCGCGGGCGGCCCGCTGCACGGCTCGAGCGGCGGTGTCGGGGGTGCAGCCGTACAGCTCGACGAGCACGTCACCGGGGTCGGCGGGGTTGCGGGAGATCACCACGCTGTCGGCCGTCGGGCCGGGGTGGATGTTCACAGGAGGGGCCTTCCGGGATGAAGTCATGACGCAGGGGGCCTCTTGACGGGCACAGGGGCCGTCTGTTCGGGCCGACATCGGTCGCAGCGGGTGCAGGGGGCGCCGTACCGACACACCTCGGGCTGATGGCGATGCCGCCGCGAAGCACCTCACGAGCACCACAGTAATATGTCACATGTCTCACTGGGTGGGGAGGCTCGAATCCTCCATCAGGAAGAAAAGGGAGAAGCCGGGGCGGGCGCGAGGATCGCGCCCGCCCCGGCGGTCGGCGGTGGATCAGGGCTCAGTACTCGGTCTTGACCGTCGTTCCGGAGAAGTCCGCCGCGGCAGCCAGGCTGATGTAGTTCCAGCCGACGGGCGGATTGGTGATGGTGAGTGTCTCGCTGTTGCCTGCGCCTGTGGACCTGCTGGTGTAGCCGGAGGTGGTCGCCCAGGTGCTGCTGTTGTAGTAGAGGTCGGCGTTGCCGGTGCCCCCGGACGAGGTGATCTTCAACTGCTGGACGCCGGAGGGGATGTAGACGTAGAGGTAGGCGTAGTTCCCCGCGGTCGCGGACAGGTTGCTTCGCTTGCAGTTGCGGCCGAGTTCCCGGGTGTCGCCGCCCGTGCACTCAGGAGTGGCGTCCGCGCCGCCGACGGCGATGCTCTGGGTCGCGGTGCTGGTCGCGCCCTTGTCGTCGGTGACCTTCAGCGTCACGGTGTAGGTGCCCGGTGCCGTGTACGTCTTGGCCGGGTTGGCCGCGGTGGAGGTGGTTCCGTCCCCGAAGCTCCACGAACGGGAGGCGATGGTCCCGTCGGAGTCCGTCGAGCGGTCGGTGAAGTTGGCCGTCAGACCACTGACGGACACCGCGAACGCCGCAGTGGGAGCCCGGTTGCCCGGCGGAGTGGTGGAACCCCCGCAGTCGCCGGCTGCGCACCGTGCCAGCCAGTTGTACCAGTCGCTGTCGTGGCGTGTGCCGATGCTCCCGGTGAGGTACGCGCGGGCAGTGTTCCAGCTACCGGCACGGTAGTACCCCAGGACGGTGTCCATCTCGGCGCGATGGGACTGGAGCATGTAGCGCACGGCGAGGTAACCCCACCGGTACACGCGTGTGCTGTCGTGACTGTAGGTGGTGTCGAACAGCGTACTCAGCGCATAGGTGCGCCTGCCGGCTTCGGTGATGGCCGCGTCGTAGCGCAGGTTGCGGTAGGAGTAGGACACGTACTCGGCGAAACCCTCGATCCACCAGATAGTGGGAGTCGATACATTGGCATTGAAGTCGCCGTACATGTTGAAGCGGCCGTCGAGGTAGTGCGTGTACTCGTGGTTGAGGTTCCAGATCTCGAAGTCCGGGCGTACCCACTCGGCCTCGTAGGCGATGAACCTGGCCTGGTTGCCGGCCGCGGAGGGGTTCCCCTCGAGGTACATGCCGCCGTTGTTGGTGTTGATGCCCCAGTCGGCACCGGCGTAGGTCTGGTAGTCGGTGCTGCTGTTGTAGACGACCACTTCCAGGCTGGTGTTGCGGTCACCTGCGACAGGCCCGTTGTCCTTGGCGATGCTGTGGAAGTAGGCATCCTGGTCGGCCAGGCTGCGGCAGGTGGACGCCAGTTGCGTCGAGGTCATCTCCTGGGCGCGGATGCGGAGGCTGGCGCTGCAGGTGTGGTTGATCACCAGTACGCTGCTCGCCAGGCGCTGCTGGAGGTCGCAGGTGCCGTAGTAGCCGCACCGGGTCTTGTCGTAGCTGTTGGTCATTTCGGCGATGCCGACCCATAGCGGAGCGGTGGCGCCCTTGAGGGAGCTCTTGCCCAGGAGCGCGGCCACCTGCGGCCGGACCGTCTTCTGCAACGAGGCGTGCTGCAGGAACCGGGCGAGCTCGCGCCCGGCATTGGAGGCGAGATGGCTCCGGTCGGTGCCGAGGAGGTTCCTGTGCGAGGAGGCGAAGTCGTACAGGGCCCGAAGGATGCTCCGGTCGGAGGACACCGCGACGGCGAAGTCCGGTGTCCGATGGCCGCGGAAGAGAACGGTGTAGACGTTGTTGACGGCGTTCAGCATCCACCGGGAGGAGTTCCAGGAGGAGTTGTAGTCCGCCAGCAGACGCTTGACGACGTACAGGTAGCGGGCGTTCTCCTCGGAGCTGTCGATCAGGGTGACTGCTTCGGCCAGGGTCTCGCCGTTGGCGTCGGTGACGTCCCGGGAACGGGGACTGGCGAAGAACGCGTCGAGACCGGCACGGACGGCGGTGCGCAGCTTCGGGCCGTAGGCACCCTCGGTGGCCTCGTCGTGCCAGTGTGCGTAGTAGCCGGCGCGCAGGTAGAGCAGGAGCTGGGTCATGCCGGTGCTGCTGTCGCCCGGGTAGGACGCGGAGCCGTCCCGCAGTGCGTAGGCGACACTCGTCATCCGGTCCTCGCGGAAGGCCCGGTGTGCGTCGCTCCCGGTGAGGTCGAACAGCGTGTTGACGCAGTCGGTCGTGGACGCCTTGATCCGCTGGACCAGGGCGTGCCCCGAACGGCTGGTGAAGGCCTCGGGGCGGCAGTCCGCGGCAGCGGGCGCCTTCCCCTTGCCCCCGGCTTCCTCCGGGAGTGCTCGCATGGACGGCCTCCGAAGGGGTGCGGGGGAGGCCGGGTCGTCGTAGTCCCGCCGCAGCGCATCCGCGGTCGACGGAAGCGGCGCCCGCTCCTCGACCTTCAGTGGCTCGCCGCGTACGTGCTCAGGATCTTCTCCAGAGCCTCCTTGCAGCGACGCCTGGGGCGGCGGCACATCCTCGCGGGCATGCTGTCCGGTCGCCTCCTGGACGGCGGGAACCGGAGCGGCGTAACCCGGAGCGGCGAGCAACCCTGTCCCGAGGCACAGGGTCAATATCAGCCCGCTCAGTCTCACGGAACGTGGTCGCTGGAGTCTTCTTTTCACGCACTGCCTCCTGAGGAGAGCGGCCGTGCGGAAGACACGGCCGGATGGGACCCGGTGGCCCGGAGGAATCCCGGAGGGGACTGCTCCGGGCCACCGGCAGCGCGATACACAATGCGACAGGTGACATTGCATATGCGCGGATAGGTGGGCGGGACGCAGGGTCATCCACGCCTGCCCGGCTCTTCGGCCGGGCGCGCCGTCACATGTTCCGCTTCTCGTGCGACAGCGCCTTCTCGGTCAGCCGGCCAGCAGGCTGACTCCCAGGGATGACAGGGCCCGGCTGATCGGCTCATGGATCATGCCGCATCCGCTGTTGGGACCACCGCTGAGGATGCCGTGGGCGGTGGATCCGTTGTAGACACCGCTGCCGCTGTCTCCTGGTGCCACGCACGCCGTGCTCCAGGTCATGCCGGTCAGGGTGCGTCCGGGGTAGTGGACGGTGGCGTTGACGTCGGTGATCTGCCCGCAGGTGTAGCCGGTGGTGGAGCCCTGCTTGCAGACGTACTGACCCACATAGTCGTAGTCCCAGCTCCGGATGGGCTGAGTGGTGTAGACCCAGCCTCGCGGCTGCCAGAAGGCGGTGTCGCTGATCCGCACGATGGCATAGTCGCCGTAGTAGCCGAAGTGGTAGTCCGCCGTGCTTCCCACGCCCTGGTAGCCGTAGCTGTAGGTCGGTACCTCCCAATAGGAGGCGGCCTCGGTGCAGTGCCCGGCGGTCATCATGTAGTAGCCGTAGCTGTCATAGGCCATGAAGGCACTGGTGCAACGGGTGTTGCCGCCGTAGATGGCCAGTCCCGAGCGCAGCGGCGGGTCGCACGAGTACTGGCCGCCGCAGTACACCGGCCGGGACGCGTGCCGGTAGCTGTCGACGACCAGCGCGTCCCCGAACTTCTGCTCGGCCCAGCGCACGACGCTCCGCTGCTCGTCCGTCAGCTTCCTTCCTCGCGGAACGTCCAGCCGCAGTACGTTCTTCTCGGTCACCACCGCGGACTGCAGGCCGTGTCGCGCCCCCTTGTTCGCCTTGGTGATCCGCTTGGCCAGCGCGTCCGACATCTTCCGCAACTCGTCCATGCCGCGTTCGACCAGCACGGCCTCGACCGCGGTCTTTCCGGATGCCAGGGTGCTCACGACCGATGCCGAGGACTTCTCGGTCACCGCGACCCTCAGTTTCCCCCCTCGCTCGTGGTCCACCCACGCTCCACCGAAGCGCGCTCCCAGCCTCTCGCGCAATTCGGTGGCCAGAGCGGCCTGGTCGTCCTGTCGCGCGATGCGACGCTCGCCTTCCGCTGCCGAGACGCCATAGTCCTCGACCAGTTGGGCCACCGCGGCCTTCTCCTGCGCGTTCGGGCCCGGCCGGGCCGGGACGTCTTCCCTGGCCGAAACCGTCGGCGCGAGAAGGAGTGTGGCGATCAGAGCGGTCACCGCCGCCGCTATCGGCCCTGACAGCCGTAATGGAACACCGTGCATGGAGCACCTCCCTGTAAGTGGAGCGAACGCCGGACGGCAGGGGCGCCTCGCTCGACGCGGCCATGAAACGCCCGGCGTCGGGGACATGACAGGGAACAATATGGCGGGTGACATGTCACACCGCAACCCTCTGAGGGAGGGCCGGTCAGCGAAGCGCGGGCGGAGGGGAGGAAGCTGCGAGTCGGCGGCCCTCGGGGCACCGAGGGCCGTCTCTTCCGTTACGGCGACCGGTCAGTGCTCCAGCAGCCGGGCCATCCACTCCTCCACGTCGGTGGCGTTACGGGGCAAGGCGTCCGAAAGGAGTTTCGCGCCGTCCGAGGTGATCAGCAGGTCGTCCTCGATACGGACACCCATGCCACGCAGTTCCAGCGGCAGCGTCTCGTCGTCGGGCTGGAGATAGAGGCCGGGCTCGACGGTGAGGACGTGGCCCTCCTCCAGTACCCCGTCCAGATAGGCCTCCGCGCGTGCCTGTGCGCAGTCGTGGACGTCGATGCCGAGCATGTGCCCGCTGCTGCAGAGCGTGTAGCGGCGGTACAGACCGCTGTCCTCGGCGAGCGCCTTCTCAGGGGGTATGCGCAGGATGCCCCACTCGTGCAGGCCCTCGGCTATGACGCGCATCGCCTCCTGGTGGAAGTCGCGGAACCGGGCGCCGGGCCGCAGGACGGCGATGGCGGCGTCCTGGGCGGCCAGGACCAGTTCGTAGACATCGCGCTGGGCGGCGGAGAAGCGTCCGGACAGTGGGAGGGTGCGGGTGATGTCGGCCGTGTAGAGCGTGTCGGTCTCCACACCTGCGTCCAGCAACAGGAGCTGAGAGGGGTCGAGTGCGCCGTCGTTGCGGATCCAGTGCAGGACGCAGGCGTGGGCGCCGGATGCGGCGATCGTCTCGTACCCGGTTCCGCTGCCTTCGGCCCGTGCACGCAGATTGAACACACCCTCGATCCAGCGTTCGCCACGGGGGTGCCGCAGGGCCCGCGGCAAGGCCCGCACCACATCGTCGAAGCCCACCGTGGTGTGATGGACGGCCAGTTGGAGCTGGCCGATTTCCCAGGAATCCTTGACGAGCCGGAGCTCCGACAGCGCGGTCTCCAGCCCGGAGTCTCCGGCCGGAGAACGGCTCTCCCGGGCCACCAGATCATCCAGCGCCGGATCGACGCCGGTCACCAGGCGGGTCGGTGGACGCGGGCCGGTGAACAACTCGGGCAGCTCGTCCAGGTGCACGCAGCGCAGGCCGGTGAGCGACGCCGTTTCGTCCAGGTCGGGCCGGCGGCCCACCCAGAACTCGCCGTAGCGGCGGTCGCGGTAGAAGCCGCTGCTGTCGCGCGGCGAGCGGGGGCGGACATAGAGCACCGCCTCATGGCCCTCGGGCCCCGTCGGTTCGAGGACCAGAACATGGCCGGGCTGGTCCTCGCCGGTCAGGCCGGTCAGCCAGGCGTAGGCGCTGTGCGGGCGGAAACGGTGGTCCGTGTCGTTGGAACGGACCTTGAGGACACCGGAAGGCACGACGAGCCGTTCACCGGGGAAGCGGGCCGAGAGCCGGTCTCGGCGGGCCGGCAGAGTGGTGCAGCCGGGTACCCGGGTGTCCACGGGGAGCGGGGAGGGCGCCCAGCCGGTGCTCATGAACGAGTCCAGTGCTGCGGAAACGGGCAGGTCATGACTACCGGTATGCGGGCGGGCAGTGGCATAAGGGGGCACAGAGCGCTCCTTCGGTGGTCGGTCAGGGGCAAGAGGGCGCGGAACTGGTCGCTCCGGGCACGAGACAGCCCGGTAACGGGAGCTTATAAAATGTCACATTACTATGTAACGGGTTACCTCTCGCCGACCGCCGCAGGTGCGATCGTGGCCGCCGGCCATTTCGAGGGCCGTGTCGACGCCGCACCGAGTCGGTTGGTGGTCCCGCCATGTTCTTCGGCATGCACAAGCGCGCCATGATCACCACGGCCCCGCCCTGCGAACCCCACGCCCTCATCGCCGTCGAGCCCGGGCCCTGCCGCCCGGCGGACCGGCAAACATCGGTCAGTTGAGGGCCTCCAGAAGCCAGCGGCTCCTTCGTTGCCCCGGACGCGCACCCGCGGTTTGGCATCGACCCGGACCGCGGCCCGGCCGTGCCCGGGGGTCCGGGCGGGGCGGCCAGTGGGACCTGCGCCTCTGTCCGCCGGCTCCCGCTCGGCCTCGGCCAGGCGGGACGGCCGCCGGTGCTGGTGATGGTCGCGGGCTGCTCACGGCGGATCACCGCCGGGTCCGGCCTTCCGGGTCGGCGGCCCGGCCTGATCGCCGGGCACTGGCTGCGCCCGGCGATCACCGCCGACGGCATCTCCGGCCACTGTTCGAGCAGTTCACGAATCCGCGGCTCGACAACGTCCACGATCGAGCCCGTCGGCGCGCCCGCCGACCCTTCCGGCGGCTTCGGCCCGATGAAACCGACGGATTACCGGCGTCGCCGACCACCCGGCACCCCGTCAGCCCGACGCCCACAAGTCCCGTCCGCACTCTCAACATCCGCTACTCAGAGGCCGCATGCCTCCTCCTGCCGCGCATGAAGTCCCGGCATCCATGGATCGATTGGCAACCCTGGATTCACCCGGATGCCTTCCGTGCGTCATGTGACCTGTGCAATGGTACATCTCACAGGTTGTGGTCATGCCAATCGCGCATCAGTCGTGCCCCATGTGATCGACGGCGTGGTCCAATCCGGTACCTCCTCATCCCCCCAGGCCACGCACCGCGTGGCTCAAACCCTCACGGGAGGCGTAGTGAGAAAGTCACTCGTCCGGCGAAGTCTGGGCGCGGCGCTGCCGCTGGCCCTGACCATCACCATGGGCGCCGGCCTGCTGGCGCAGCCGGCCAGCGCCCGGAGCGGAAGCCCGGTGCCCGTCGCACAGGCCGCGGCCGCGAACGGGAAGCACACGGATCCTCCGCCCGCGTCCCAGTCGACCACCGCGGAAACCGAGCACGTCGCCAAGGGACGTCAGAAGGTTTCCGCGCTCCCGCCGCTGGCGGCGAGCAAGGACGTACTCAAGAAGTCGTACGCGGAGCACGGCAAGCCGCCGGTCCCCTCCAAGTCGATCGACACGGCAGCCAAGGGTGCCGCCGGGAAGAAGACCGGCGCTGCGGCCGCCGCGTGCAACGTCTCCGACTTCACCTCCCGTACCGGCAGCGCCCTGGTCCAGCAGATCAAGACGTCCACAACCGACTGCGTCAACACGCTGTTCAATCTATCGGGCAACGACGCCTACTACGCCTTCCGTGAAGCGCAGATGGCCACCGTCGCGTACGCCGTGCGCGACGGTTCGGCGTCCTACCCGGGCAACTCCAGCACCGGTATGCCGCAGCTCGTGCTCTACCTGCGCGCCGGCTACTACGTCCACTACTACAACGCCAGTACGGTGGGCGCCTACGGCAGCACGCTGAAGACTGCCATCCGCTCCGGCCTCGACGCGTTCTTCGCCAGTCCCCGCTCCCGGGACGTCACCGACGCCAACGGCGAGACCCTGGCCGAAGCAGTCACCCTGATCGACAGCTCCGAGGAGAACGCCCGCTACCTGTACGTCGTCAAGCGTCTGCTGGCGGACTACAACTCCTCCTGGAATGCCTCCTGGTGGATGCTGAACGCCGTCAACAACGTCTACACGGTGACCTTTCGGGGCCACCAAGTGCCGGAGTTCGTCAGTACCGTCCAGGCGGACCCCAGTGTGATCGATGCCCTGCACAACTTCGCCTCCGGTCACATCGCGCTCCTGGGCACCGACCAGTCGTACCTGACCTCCAACGCCGGACGCGAACTGGGCCGGTTCCTGCAGCACACGAGTCTGCGTAGCAAGGTTCGTCCCCTGGCCGCCGGTCTGCTGAACCAGAGCGCGATCACCGGCCGCACCGCCCCGCTGTGGGTGGGCGTCGCGGAGATGACGGACTACTACGACAAGGCCAACTGCTCCTACTACAACACCTGTGACCTTCAGGCTCGCCTGAAGAGCGAGGTGCTGCGGGTCAATTACACCTGCAGTTCCAGCATCCGCATCCTGGCCCAGCAGATGACTGCGGGCGAACTGTCCTCCAGCTGCAACAGCTTGCGCAGCCAGGACGCCTATTTCCACAACATAGCCCGGGACAACGGGCCGGTCGCGGGCGACAACAACAACGCGATCGAAGTCGTGGTGTACGACTCCAGCACCGACTACCAGACGTACGCCGGTGCGATGTACGGGATCGACACCAACAACGGCGGCATGTACCTGGAGGGTGACCCGACCGCTGCTGGCAACCAGCCGCGTTTCATCGCCTACGAGGCAGAGTGGCTGCGCCCGGACTTCCAGATCTGGAACCTGAACCACGAGTACACCCATTACCTCGACGGTCGCTTCGACATGTACGGCGATTTCAGCGCCAACATCACCACCCCGACCATCTGGTGGATCGAGGGTTTCGCCGAGTACGTCTCCTACTCCTACCGCGGAGTCCCGTACACGGCGGCGATGACCGAGGCCGGCAAACGTACGTACGCCCTGAGCACGCTGTTCGACACCACGTACAGCCATGACACCACCCGTGTCTACCGCTGGGGCTACCTGGCCGTGCGGTACATGCTCGAGAACCACCGCGCCGACATGGACAAGGTGCTCGGTTACTACCGCGCCGGCAACTGGAACGCCGCCCGCACCTACCTGACCAGCACGATCGGCACCCGCTACAACAACGACTGGTACACCTGGCTGGCCGGCTGCGCGGCCGGCGGCTGCGGTGGAGGGACCAACCCGCCCGGCAATCAGGCTCCCACCGCCGCGTTCACCACCGTGATACAGGACCTGAAGGTCACCTTCACCGACCAGTCCACCGACTCCGACGGCACCATCGCATCGCGGTCCTGGGACTTCGGGGACGGCACCACCTCCACCGCCACCAATCCCAGCAAGACGTACAGCACCGCCGGCACCTACACGGTGAAACTGACCGTCACCGACGACAAGGGCGCCACTACCACCGCCACCCGGGCCGTCACGGTCGGCAGCGGCGGTGGCATCACCGAGTGTACCGGCACCGACACCCGGGAGCTGGGCCAGAACTGCCGGCGGAGCAACCAGTCGGCCACCACCGGGAACTACGCCTACCTGTACCTCTACGTACCGGCCGGCACGACCCAGCTCAAGATCACCACCTCCGGCGGCACCGGTGACGCGGACCTGTACTACAGCAACACCGGCTGGGCCGGCACCACCAGCTACACGCAACGCGCCACGGGCACCGGCAACAGCCATACCCTGACGGTCAACAACCCGCAGGCCGGCGCCAACTACATCAGCCTGCACGCCGTGGACGGCTTCTCCGGCGTCACAGTCACCACCAGCTACTGACAGACCGCACCTCGAGAACGACCGATCCACCTGCTGGCCCGGAGCGGCTCCCCCCGCTCCGGGCCCGCAGGGCAACAGCGACTGAAGCGACGCAAGCACTGGAGTACCCGGCCGCACTCGGGATGAGCACCGTGTATTCCGTGTATTGCGCGCCTTCCAGTCCGGTACGCGCGTTCCCGCCCATGACCATGGCCACCGCGGCGACGCGTATGTTCGCCTTGCCGATGCCGATCACCTGCCAGACCGAGCCGGGGGCGAGCAGTCGATCGCCAGATCGTCGGGGTCGGCGAACTCTTCGGGCGTCACCAGCACCGGACCCATGGGTGAAAAGCCCGGGTAGGACTTGGCGAGCCCGATCTGCGGAGCCGGTCCGCTCACTCGTGTACTCGCTGCCGCGATCCGTATGCATGACGCAACCCTGCTCCAGGCCGCCACGCCCGACCGTCATCCGCAGGGCGGCTACGGGCAGCTCGGCGCGGTGGTGGTCGGCCATCGCCCAGCCGACCACCTCCCGCGTCGCGAGATCGATACAGATCGCCAGATACAACTTCCCTTCCAGCGTGCTAAGTTCAGTCATGTCGCCGACGAACCGCATCCCGGGCTGGGGCGCGGTGAAGTCCCGGCCGATCAGGTCGAGCGCGAACACCGCTCGCTTCGCCTGCCAGGTCAGGCCCCGCCGCCGGCGGCGGGTGATCCCGACGATCCAGTGCTTGCGCATCAGTCGATCGATTTTCATGGAGTTCACCACCCGCCCGGCCACGCCGCAGGGCGGCGTGGATCCGCGGAGCCCCCGTAGGCACCGCGAGATCCGGCGTGAAGCACCCGGATCTCGCCCACCAGCGCCTCCTCGGCTCGCTCCCGCATCGTCCGGGCCAGCTGTGGTGCCCTGTGCGCGTAGTAGGTGGAACGGGGCACTCCCAGCACACGACACAAAAACGCAACGCTGTGACCTGCAGGATTACCCTCCGATGCCTTCTCGTCACCGATGAAACGACACCGTGCCACGGTATCTACCTCATCTTGTCCTGAGCGAAGAAGACGGTCGCTTTTCCCAGAACCTCGATCGTGGCCTCCTGCTCGCGAACCTTCCGCCGCAGCCGGACCAGCTCCTCACGTTCCGCAGTGGTCAAAGCCCCGGCAGGTCCCTCACTCCGGTCGACCTTCGCCTGCTTCACCCACCCGCGCAGCCCTTCCGGGCTCACGCCCAGATTCCTCGCGACCTCGGTGACCGTCTTCTCCGAGGACAACACCAAGGCGACCGCGTCCCGCTTGAACTCGGCCGTGTATACCGCTTACTCATGTTGCTCTTGCCACTCACTACCTGTGACTGCTCCCTCCGGGACCATCCGTCCCAGTATCAAGCTGTCCGGTCGACAGGGGGAACCTCAGTCTGCTCATCGGTCTCGGTCCGTGTCGTGCCTGTGAGGTCGAGGCGCAGGCGGTGGTGCAGGCAGACGAAGAAGAAGACCAGTGCGACGGTGAGGAGGATGTGGCCCATGTCGGCGATTCCGGAGATCGCGGGGCTGGTGTCCTTGCCGAGCACGGTAATGGTGCCGTTGGACGGTCATGAGGCCGGTGGTGAGGATGAGTCCGGCGTGGTAGGTCCAGAAGAACGCGGAGAAGAACCGGCCGCGGGTCAGGTGCAGGGTCTTCCCCAGGGCAATGGTGATCAGGAAGACCAACGTGCCGAGGGTGAGCAGGTGGGTGTGGACCACGGCCAGCTGAGTCGGTCCGGTGAAGTCGTTGGCCTTGGTCAGCTCCCGGTAGTAGAGGCCGGTGGCCGGGCCGAGGACGGTGCAGAGAACGGCGGAGTAGTAGAGCTTCCTCATGAGGGGATGCGCTCCTTCTGGCGGTGGGGGGCCGTTCTGTCCGTAGCCGGTGCGGATGGGAGCGGGCGGGTGTTGGAGAGAGGGCCGGGTGTGTGGTGGCGCCGGCGAGGCGGCATGCCGGGCCACCCGGCATGTTTCAGCTCTGGGCGGGGTGGAGCAGGCGGCCGTCGTGGACTTCGGCTATCCGGTCGACGGCGGTGAGGTGGGTGCGGTCGTGGGTGACCAGGACGGTGGCGGTGGCCTGCTGGTGGGTGAGGCGGGTGATCAGGTCGATGATCGCGGCGCCGCGTTCGTGGTCGAGGGCGCTGGTGGGTTCGTCGACGAGGAGGACGGTGGGTTTGTTCATGAGGGCGCGGGCGATGTTGACACGCTGGCGCTGGCCGCCGGAAAGCTGGTGCGGGCGGCGGCCCGCAAGGTCGGCCAGGCCGACCGCGTCGAGCAGGTCGAGGGCGCGGGTGCGGGCCTTGGCCGGTGAGCGGCCGTTGAGCTGGGCCATGACCTGGAGCTGTTCGGCGGCGGTGAGGGAGGGCAGCAGGTTGGGTTGCTGGAAGACCATGCCGATCTTGTGGCGGCGCAGATCGGTGAGCTCGCCGCGGCTCATACCGGTGGTGGGAAGGCCGTCGATGGTGACGGTGCCGGTGTCGGGGGTGATGAGGGTGGCGGCGACGGCAAGGAGGCTGGACTTGCCGGAGCCCGAGGGGCCGATCGCGGCCGCGAGGCTGCCCTTGGGGACGTCGAGCGTGACGTTGTCGAGGGCGGTCAGTCGGCTGTCGCCGTCGGGATAGGTGAGAGTGATGTCGGTCAGGTTGAGGCTCATCGGGCGCTCCCCAGGGCGGTCAGCGGGTCGACGGAGGTGATGCGGCGGATGGACAGGCCCGCGCCGAGGAGGCCGAGGAGGATCATCACGGCGGCCGGGAGCAGGACGGTTGTGGGGGTGAGGAGGAAGGGGACGGCGCTGCCGGAGACGAGCGCCCCGAGACCTGCGGCGAGGCCGGTGCCGAGCAGGGTGCCGCCGGCGAGTAGGACGACGGCCTGGCCGAGTGCGTCCTTGAGGAGGTTGGCCGTGGAGGCGCCCAGCGCCTTGAGGACGGCGACGTCGCCGCTGCGCTGGATGGTCCACACGGTGAAGAAGGCGCCGATGACGAGGGCGGAGATGGCGAACAGGAAGCCGCGCATCAGCTGCAGGGAGCCGTTCTCGGAGGTGTAGGAGCCGATCGCGGAGAGTGAGTCGTCCTTGGAGAGCGTCTTGGTGCCGACGGCCTGGTCGGTGGCTGCCAGATCGGTGTTAGAGGTGGTGTTCAGGGCGATCACGGTCGCTGTCGGGCCGTCACCGCCGGTGGTGGGGGGTGCGGTCTTCTGCCAGACATCGAGGCTGGTCCAGATCACTGGGGTGTGGCTGAAGGAGGCGTCGCCCTTGACGGCGGCTACGGTCAGCTGGTTACCGGCCAGGGTGAAGGCGTCCCCCGCCTTGAGTCCGAGGTCGTCGGCGGCCGTGGTGGACAGCACCACTGACTTACCGTTGATCTTGTCGCTGTCCGGGGCGAGGCGGGAGCCGGGCTGGATGCCGAAGGCGGATACCCCGGTGCTCCTGTCGCCGGCGGTGGCCTTGGTGGTGGTGATGCCCAGCGGTTCGGCACTTTCCACGCCGGGCGTCTTGGCCCACTGCTGCCACTGCTTGGCGGTGACGGTGGAGTTGGAGTAGGACACGTCCTGGCCGCCGCTGGGCGCCTGGAAGGCGATCCTGTCGGCCGGCAGGCCGGTGATGGCGGAGATGTTCTGCTGTCCCAGCCCGGCAGTCAGTCCGGACAGCAGGCCGACCAGCAGGGTGATGAGCACGATGACGGTCCCCATCAGGGCGAACCGCCCCTTGGCGAACTTCAGGTCTCTCCAGGCGACGAACACGGCTTTGGCCTGCCTCTTTCTGGCTGCGGACGAGGTATGCCTCCACCATTGCCGTCAGCCCTCGCGCACACATCTGGCTCCTGACAGCACTTGGCGGATCGAAGGACGGCGCGCGAGTTGTAACTTTCGATGGAGGCCGCGTTGGGGTGTGCGTCCTTAGGCTGGAGGGACTGTGAACACCACCGCTCCCTCCCTGACCCCGACCACCCGTGCACTGGCCTGGTGTCTGCACCTGCTGATCGTCGCGCTCCTGGTCCTGGCGGCGGGCCGGGCCGTGGCCGATAGCGAGCCGCACGCCGCGATGACCGTCGCCGGGGCCGCGGTGTGCGCCGCGGCGTACGCGGCCGGGCCGGCCCTGCCGCGCATCCGCCGCTCCCCGCGGGCCGCCGCAGTGTGGCTGGCCGCCGTGGGTGCCTGCTGGCTGGCGCTGCTGGCCCTGTCCGCCGACGCCGTCTGGGTCGCCTTCCCGCTGTTCTTCCTCCAGCTCCACCTGCTGCCGCGCCGCGCCGGTCTGGCCGCCGTGGCCACGACCACCCTCGCGGCGATCACCGGCTTCGCAACCCATCAGGGCTCTTTCAGCCTCGCCATGGCGATCGGCCCGGCCCTGGGAGCCGCGGTCGCCGTCGCGGTGGTGTGGGGATACCAGGCACTGTTCCGGGAGAGCGAACAGCGCCGTCGCCTGATTGTGGAACTCACCGCCACCCGCGCCGACCTGGCCCGTGCCCAGCACACCGCCGGTGTACTGGCCGAACGCGAACGCCTGGCCCGCGAGATCCACGACACCCTCGCCCAGGGCCTGTCCAGCATCCAGCTGTTCCTGCGCGCCGCCGAACGCGCCCTGCCCGGCGCCGAGGAAAGCCCCGCTGCCCGCTACGTGGACCAGGCACGCCAGGCCGCCGTGGACAACCTCGCCGAAGCCCGCCGCTTCGTCGCCGCACTCACGCCGCCCGCCCTGGAGGACTCCACCCTGGCGGGCGCCCTGGAGCGCTTGTGCGCCACCACTTCCGCCCGGCACCCCGTCACCGCACGCTTCCACCTCACCGGTAACCCCCTGCCGCTGCCCACCACACACGAGGTCGCCCTGCTGCGCGTCGCCCAATCCGCCCTCGCCAACACCGTCCGCCACGCCGGCGCCACCCGTGTCGAGGTCACCCTCAGCCACCTCGGCGATCATGTCGCCCTCGACGTCGTCGACGACGGCACCGGCTTCGACCCCGGCCGGGTACCGGCTGCCGACCCCGGCAGCGGCGGCTTCGGCCTGGTCGCCATGCGCGCCCGCATGCACGCTCTCGGTGGCAGCCTCACCGTCGAATCCGCCCCCGGACGCGGCACCGCCCTGGCCGCCCAGCTCCCCCTGCCCGCCCCCGCCGACACAGAGATCGAGGACCACCGGTGACCGACCACCCCATCCGCCTGCTCCTGGCCGACGACCACCCGGTGGTACGCGCCGGGCTGCGCGCTGTTCTGGAGACGGAACCCGGTCTCACCGTCGTCGCCGAGGCCGCCACCGCCGAGGACGCGGTCGCCCGCGCCGCCCAGGGCGACATCGACGTCGTTCTGATGGATCTTCAGTTCGGCAAGGGAATGGGCGGCGCCGAGGCCACCGCACAGATCACCGCCCGTCCGGGAGCCCCCCGCGTGCTGATCGTCACCACCTACGACTCCGACGCCGACACCCTGCCCGCCATCGAGGCCGGCGCCACCGGCTACCTCCTCAAAGATGCCCCACCCGAAGACCTGGCCTCCGCGGTCCGCACCGCCTTCACCGGCCGGACCACCCTCGCCCCCGCCGTCGCCGACCGGCTCATGAACCGGCTCCGCGCCCCCGCCACCAACCTGACCCGACGTGAGACCGAAGTCCTCTCACTGGTCGCCGAGGGCTTGTCCAACCAGACGATCGGCCAGCGGCTCCACCTCACCGAAGGCACCGTCAAATCCCACCTGGCCCGCATCTACGCCAAACTCGGAACCGACTCGCGCACCGCCGCTGTGGCCACCGCCACCGACCTCGGGCTCATCCGCCGCTGACCAGTATGTGGTGGGCGAAGTGCCCGTTCTCCACGACTTCGGCGGTCTCTGGAGTTGTGGTGCTGGTTGGGCTTGGTGCCAGCTGCTCTGGACCCCTGTGAACCTCCACGGCCCGTTCGAGCAGGGCTCGAATCCCACCACGGCCTGGCCCCGCTGCGGGCCAGAATGCCCGGTCCCTGTACCTGGCCTGCCTCCCCGTACAGGTGAGGGCGGTCCCTCGGAGTCACTGCCCGTGACTCCGAGGGACCGCCCTTGCTCGACTCGGCGGTCACCGCTGCCGCAGCGCGGTCAGGAGGCACCGTCTGCGTCATCCCGCGCGGCTCGGCCGCGCGAGCTGTTCCGGCCCCCGCAGGACCGGAAATGTCAGACTTGCGTGACCGCTTCGAAGACCGTGACGCGGTTGTCGTCGGCGAGCGAGTGGGTGGGGTCGGCGTGCGCGGCGCGGAACGCCTCCGCCGAGGTGTAGGCGGTGAACGCGGCGTCGTCCTCGAAGTCGAGGACGGCCAGGTAGCCGTGTGAGCCCTTGCGGGGACGCAGCAGTCGTGCGTTGCGCAGCCCCGGCACGTCGTTAAGGGTGGTGCGCATGCCGGCGGTGAAGTTGGCCTCGAACGCGCCCTGGGCGGGCGCGGCGACGGTGAACTCGGTGACGGCGGTGGTCATTCCTGTCTTCTTTCGGTTGTTGGCGTGATGTCGGTGGCTGTCCCGCCCGGCCGGGGCTCGCACGACGATGGCGATGATGTGCACCGCGTGTCCGATCGAGTCTCTCTGTGGGGTGCGGTTACTGGGCTGGAGTTGGGCTCGGGGCCGCGGTCGGCTGAGGGAGCCTGCCTGTGCGGCGGGCCCAGATTTCGAACGCGACAGTCATGAACGGGGGTACGGCGGCCAGCAGGGCGAAGATCGTGGTCCGGCCCAGTCGCCACTTCAGCCGGATCGCGACCAGGATGGTCAGGGCTACGTAGACGATGAAGGCGGCGCCGTGGAGGGTGCCGAAGATCCGTACGCCGAGTTCGGTGGTTTCGGGGATGTACTTGAGGTACATCCCGGCCAGCAGGCCTGCCCACGTGCACGCTTCGATGACCGCGATCCAGGTGAACGCGCGCAGCAGACGGCTGGAGCCGGTTTCGGTGGCCCGTGCGGCCGGGACGTCGGCGGAAGGCGGTTCGGAGGTGGGCGTGGAAGGCGTCGGGGTGCCTGGGCGTGCGGGCCACAGGGCGCGGTCGCCGAGCAGGCGGACGATGGCGGGGACCAGGAGGGGGCGGATGAGGAAGGTGTCCAGCAGGATACCGAAGGCCATGGCGAAGCCGAACTGGAACAGTTCGCGGATCGGCTGGGTCATCAGGACGGCGAAGGTCGCCGCGAGGATGAGGCCCGCGGAGGAGATGACGCCGCCGGTGCGTGTCAGGGCGGCGGTGATCGCCTTCGCCGGGGGCTGGGTGCGCAGTTCCTGCTTGAACCGGCTCATGATGAAGATGTTGTAGTCGACGCCGAGCGCGACGAGGAAGACGAAGATGTACGCGGTGACGCGGTTGCCGATGCCGTCGTCACCGAGGACGGTCACGGTGAAGAAGGTGGTGGCGCCCAGGGTGGCCAGGAACGACAGGATCAGGGTCGCGACCAGGTAGAGCGAGGCAAGGAGCGAGCGGAGCAGCAGGACGAGGACCGCGGTGACGATGGCCAGGACCAGGAGCACGATGAAGGTCGTGTCGCGGTCGAGGGCGGAGCGGATGTCGGCGTTCTGCGCGGTCTCGCCGCCGATGAGCACCGTTGCGTCCTGCACTCCGGCGGCCTGGGCCGCGGATTGTGTGGCCTGCTTGAGGGGACCGATCGCGTCGAGTGCCTTCGAGCTGTAGGGGTCGAGGTCGAGGACGACGTCGTAGAAGACGGTCTTGCCGTCCTTGCCCATGCGGGGGTCTGCGACACGGCTGACGTGATCGGTGTCGGTGAGTGCGGTGGCGATGTCGGCGGGTGCGGGGCCGGAGCGCAGGTTGTCCTGGGAATGAACAACGACGGTACTGGGAGCGATCTCGCCGGGCCCGAATTCCTCCTGGATGAGGTGCTGCCCGTGCTCCGACTCGGTGGCGGCGCGGAAGCCGCTGAGGGTGTTGAAGCTCTCCTGGTAGCCGAGCAGTCCCGCGCTCAGCACCACCAGGAGTGCGATCACGGCCGAGGCCACCCTGACGGGGGCCCGTGCGACCAGGGCGGCGATGCGGTGCCAGACGCCTGCGCCGCGACTGCGTTCGGCGGCCTTGTCCACGCCCCCGGGCCAGAACACGCCCTTGCCCAGCAGGAGGACCAGGGCGGGGATCAAGGTGAACGCCACCAGCGCCATGACGGCCACGCCCAGAGCGAGGTACGGTCCGAAGCCGTGAAGTGCCGGGGAGACGGCCACGAGCAGGGCAAACATGGCGAGCACGATGGTCGAGGCGCTGGCGAGGACGGACTCGGCGGTGCGGCGCACGGCGGCCTGCATCGCGCGGGCGCGGTCTGGCTCGTCGAGCAGGGTCTCGCGGTAGCGGGCGGTGATGATCAGCGCGTAGTCCGTGCCCACCCCGAACAGCAGCACGGTCATGATCGAGGCGGTCTGGGAGCTGACCGTGATGACTCCGGCGTCCGCGAGAATCGCGCCGAGCGTCTCCGCCACGCGCATAGCCACGCCCACGGCAAGAAGCGGCACGAGCGCCATCAGGGGCGAGCGGTAGATCGCCAGCAGGATGATCAGGACGAGCACGACGGTGGCCAGCAGCAGGACTTTGTCACCGCCGCTGAAGACCTTCACGGTGTCGGTGGCGATCCCGGCGGGGCCGGTCACCGCGACGTCGGCGGGCCCGGCCCGGTCGGACGCGAGGGCACGCACCTCGTCGACCGCGTTCTGGAAGGACTCGTCCGAGGGGCTTCCCTCCATGGGCACGATGACCAGCTGAGCACCGCGGTCCTGCGAGACCAACTCGGCCGCGGCGTCGGGAGCGGTCACCGTGGAGACCACGCTCACGACATGGTCGGGTCGGCTGGTTCCGGAAAGGGCCGAGGTGATGGCGGCGACCGATTGCGTGGCGCTCTTCGCGGCGTCGGTGCCCTTGCCGCGGACCACGATGATCGCCGGCGTCGCGTCCTGGCCCGGAAGCTGGGCGCGGACGAGATCACGGGCCTTCATGGAGTCCGAGGCGGCGGGCGGCAGGTTGGCGGAGGCGTTGTCCTCGACGGATTCCAGGGCCGGGGCGACCCCGGCGAGGAGGCCCGCGATCAGGACCCAGAAGGCCACCACCACGGCGGCGCGCTTCTTCGATCCCAGGAGACATCGCAGCAGAGCGGGGGAGTTCATCGGTTGCATCGGGCAGCCTTCAGCAGGAAGCACGGACAGAACTTAGCGACAGGGTGTCTCTAAGTTGCGTCAAGCTAACACGCCCCCTCGGCCTCTCGGGCGTGGGGGTAGGTTGGCGGGAGACGGCACAGCGTCCGAGGTGAAGCGGAGAAAATGCCCAAGATTGAAGCCGGCAGCGTCCGGGAGCACCGGGCGCAGCGGCTCGCGCAGCTGATCGACGCGGCCGAGGAGCTCCTGGAAGAGGGTGGTGCCGAAGCCCTCACGGCCGGAGCGGTTGCCGCGCGAGCCGGGATCGCCCGCAACAGCATCTACCGCTACTTCAACTCCATCGACGACCTGCTCGAACTCGTCGTCACCCGCGAATTCCCCGCCTGGATCGACGCAGTGGAGCAGGCCATCGCGGCCGAGACCACACCCGCCGCCCAGGCTGCCGCCTACGTCAGGGCCAACCTCGAACAGGCGGCTCGCGGCACCCACGGCTGGCGGGCCGCGCTCTCGCGCGACTCGCTCTCCC
The DNA here is from genome assembly GCF_055592385.1 of Streptomyces sp. NPDC041124. Taxonomy (NCBI): domain Bacteria; kingdom Bacillati; phylum Actinomycetota; class Actinomycetes; order Kitasatosporales; family Streptomycetaceae; genus Streptomyces; species Streptomyces sp. NPDC041124. The sequence continues at coordinate 86,839 of NZ_JBVIYR010000005.1, read as the reverse complement.
CGTCGGCGCGGGAGCGGGTGAGGAATCTGCACATCTCGCTACATGAGGCGCTCGCCCGGGTCGTGCGCGAACTGGGGCTGCCACAGCCAGAGCTGACCGTGGCGGTGGTCCAAGCAGTCGTCGATGCGTGCATCCGCAGAATCGACCAAGGCGACGATCTGACGACCGTGTCCGACTTCGCGGCCGGAGCGACGCGTCGACTGCTCGCGGATGACGACTTGCCACATCACCCGTGACGCACCCCGCCCAGGCGGCTCGCAGGCCCGTCGACAGCGAAGCCCCGGCAGAACGAGCCCGATCTTGAGCCGCCCCGGACCGTGACGCAGACCGCTGGTGGCTCACATGCGAGCTAAAACCATGGGCTGCACGCACGAACTCCACTCTCACAAACGGTCCTTTGCGCGAGCAAGATCAATCACGGGCTGCCGGAGCCTCGCCGATCCCGGATTCGTTCACAGAATCCGTTCTCACTCAAAAGCGGGACGGACCCCCTTCTGAGACTTGCATTGCGCGAAAATCCGGGCCCATGACGGACCCTCGACCGCCTTCCCAAACCGACCGGTCGGACATCAACGACGTCGAACAGCACACCTGTCCGAAGTACGACGCCCAGCCCGGCTCGCCGTGCCGCTCGCGCTCCGGCGCGGTCGCCTCCGTCTACCCCACCCACCGCTTCACCATGGTGCCCCGGCTGAAGAAGGCGCTGCGGGTGCCGACCCCAGCGGATCGGGGCCCGGGCCGGCCGTGGCGGCCGGGCACCCCGCCACCGACGCCGTTGTCACTCGCTGCGGAGGCCGCCCGCGGGGCGGGCTGGAGCAGGTGGTAGACCTCGCGGATGACGTAGCGCTTGAGGCATCGGATGATCTCCCGTTTCGTCTTGCCCGCGGCGGTGCGGCGGGCGACGTAGGTGCCGACCGGCGACTTCTCGTACCACGACCACGTCCTCGACACCACCGTCATGGTCGGCGCGATCCCCGAGCGGCACCGCGCCGCCGTCGACGCCGACGCGATCGAAGGCTACTTCGCCATGGCCCGCGGCACCCAGGAGGTCTCGCCGCTGGAGATGACCAAGTGGCTCGACACCAACTATCACTATCTGGTCCCCGAACTGGGCCCCGGCACCGTCTTCACGGCGAACTCCGCCAAGCAAGTCGCCGAGCTGAAGGAAGCCCTCGCCCAGGGCCTCACCGCCCGGCCGGTACTCGTCGGCCCCGTCACCTATCTCCTGCTCGCCAAGCCGGGCCCAGGTGTGCCGGCCGGCTTCGAGCCGCCGACCCTGCTGGACCGGCTGCTACCCGTGGACGCCGAGGTCCTCGCCGACCTGCGCGCCGTCGGCGCCGAGTGGGTGCAGCTCGACGAACCCGCCCTGGTCCAGGACCGCACCCCGGCCGACCTGAACGCCGCCGAACGTGCCTACCGCGACCTGGACGCCCTCGCCGACGTCCGAAACTGCTGGTCGCCTCGTACTTCGATCGGCTCGGCGATGCGCTGCCGGTGCTGGCCAAGGCACCGGTCGACGGTCTCGCCCTGGACTTCACCGAGTCGGCGGCCGCCAACCTGGACGCGCTGGCCGCCGTCGGCGGGCTGCCCGGCAAGCGGCTGGTCGCCGGTGTCGTCAACGGCCGCAACGTCTGGGTCAACGACCTCGCCGGCTCCCTGACCACGCTGGGTACGCTGCTGGGCCTGGCCGACCGCGTCGACGTGTCCGCCTCCTGCTCCCTGCTACATGTCCCCCTGAACACGGCCGCCGAGCGGGACATCGAACCGCAGATCCTGCGCTGGCTGCCCTTCGCGCAACAGAAGACCGCCGAGGTCTCACCCTCGCCAGGGGTCTCGCCCGGGACGCCGACGCCATCACCGCCGACCTGCCGGCGAACCGCGCCGACCTCGCCTCCCGTGCCCACTCCCCCGTCACCCGCGATCCGGCCGTCCGCGCCCGCGCCTCCGCGGTCACCGAGGCCGACGCGCGCCGTTCCCAGCCGTACGCGGAGCGCAGCGCCGCCCAACGCACCCACCTCCGGCTGCCGCTGCTGCCGACCACGACCATCGGCTCCTTCCCGCAGACCGGCGAACTGCGCGCCGCCCGCGCCGACCTGCACGCCGGGCGCCTCGACACGGCCGGCTACGAGGAGCGGATCCGGGCGGAGATCCAGACGGTGATCTCCTTCCAGGAGAAGACCGGGATCGACGTCCTCGTCCACGGCGAACCCGAACGCAACGACATGGTCCAGTACTTCGCCGAGCAGCTGACGGGGTGCCTGGCCACCCGGCACGGCTGGGTCCAGTCCTACGGCACCCGCTACGTCCGCCCGCCGATCCTGGCCGGCGACATCTCCCGCCCCGGACCGATGACCGTGCGCTGGACGACGTACGCTCAGTCGCTCACCGAGAAGCCGGTCAAGGGCATGCTCACCGGTCCGGTCACCATGCTCGCCTGGTCGTTCGTCCGCGACGACCAGCCGCTCGGCGACACCGCCCGGCAGGTCGCCCTCGCCCTGCGCGACGAGGTGAGCGACCTGGAGGCCGCAGGAACCCCGGTCATCCAGGTGGACGAGCCGGCCCTGCGCGAGACACTGCCACTGCGCACCGCCGACCGGGCCGGATACCTCACCTGGGCCACGGAAGCCTTCCGGCTCACCACGGCCGGCGTCCGCCCGGACACCCAGATCCACACCCATATGTGCTAGGCCGAGTTCGGCGACATCGTCCAGGCCATCGACGCCCTCGACGCCGACGTCATCAGCCTCGAGGCCGCCCGCTCCCACATGCGGGTCGCCCGCGAACTCGCCGCCCACGGCTGTCCGCGCGAGGCCGGGCCCGGCGTGTACGACATCCATTCCCCGCGCGTCCCGAGCACCGACGAGACCGCGGAACTCCTGCGCACCGGCCTCAAGGCCATCCCCGCCGAACGGCTCTGGGTCAACCCCGACTGCGGTTTGAAGACCCGCGCCTGGCCCGAGACCCGGGTCTCACTCGAACACCTGGTGGCCGCCGCCCGCACCATCCGTGACGAGCTGTCCCACTTCTGACCCGGGCTCACCGGGCCGGGCGCACGGCTTCCGACCCGGTGAGCGGCACAGCCCGAAACGGGTGCACCTCATCGCAGGGCTTGGCGGCGTACGCCGCCGGCCAGTGCCGACAGGTGACGTGTCACCTGCTGGTACAGGGCGCGGGCGGGGCCGTCGTCGAGCCGGTCGGCGTACCAGCCGGCCGGGCGGGGCACCCGGAGGGCCGGCCCGTCGTCGGCCCGCTGCGGTCCCTCCAGGTCGGGGACGATTCCGTGCAGGACGACGCAGGCCAGGGCCGGTGACCAGAGAACGGGCGGCGTGCCCGAGCTGGGCGGTGGAGACGTCGACGCACGGCTCCGGAGTGCGGTGGCGGCGTGCGACGGCTTCGGCGAGATCGGTGAAACCCGCCCTGTAGGAGCGGGCGATCGGATGCCGGCAGTCGTCCGTCCGCCGGCCTGCAGGGCGAAGAAGCCGCCGAGGCCCGCCACGTCGTGCAGGGCGACGGTGACGGACGCGGTTGAGGCACGGGCGTCGTGCACGGTTCTCGTCCTCCTTCCGGCTCTTCGTCCGTACGGTCAGGGGGCCGTACGCCGTCGTGGCGGCGTGATGGCGTACAGGTCGAGGATGTCCGGACGGGGTGCGACGCCCGGTCCACCGGCGCGGGCCCAGGCGGCGATGTCCTCGGTCGCGTCCGGGTCGTTGACCAGTCCGAGCCAGACGGGCCGGGCGCCTGCGGCCCTGCCCTCCGCGGAGGGCTGTACGACGATGACGTTGGCGTGTTCGCAGACGTCGAGGCAGTCGGAGACGCGTACCGGTGCTGCGGCACGCAGGCGTTCGGTCTGGGCCGCGTGGTCGACGCTGGTCACCTTGGGGCTGCCGCAGCAGCAGTCGCGGCACACGACGATGCGGCACGGCACGGGGCCGGTGGCCGTCGCGGGCCTCTCGTCGTCAGTCGTTGGTCCGGTCGGTGTTGCGGGCATGCGGTGCCGTCCCTCTCTCCGGGGAGATCCGCCCCGGTGGTCCGTCGAGGAGGCGACCGCGTGAGTCTCCTGGCTCTCGGGTCGATGCTCGTCCCGCCCTTCCCACCCGTTGCCGGGCAGTGGCCTGTCGGAACTCGCTCGCCGATCACAGTGGCGGGACCGCGCCGGATTCACACCGGCTTCCTCGTTCCGCCGTCGCCCTGTCGCCGCTCATCCTCCCACCCGGTACACCGTCCGGCCCGCCCGGTGCCGGCCGTCAGTCCGTCTCCTGGGCGTGCGGGGCCGTCGCGGGCGGATGGGTCGGACGGTCCCGTCCGCCGTCACGGCCGGACACCACCACGACGACGAGCCCGACGACGACGGCCCCGACGGCGACCCGTCCCGCCGCCCGCAGCCACCAACCCGGCCGGCCCGCGCCCCCGCTCGGGGGGCCCAGCCGTTCCGCCCGCCGGGCCGGTCTCAGCAGACGAAGCAACAGCAGCACCGCGACCGGCAGTTGCAGCAGCCACAGCACGGTGCGCAGCCACTCCCCGTACCAGACGTTGGTCCCGTACAGCAGCGTGTGCCACACGCTCAGCACGTACACGACGATCACGAACCGGTGCAGCCGCCGCCAGGTGTTCGCGCCAATGCGGTGCCGGACGTAGAACAGCAGCCCCAGCGGAACCGCCAGGTAGAGGGCCCCCTGTCCGAGCGGGATGGCGATCTCGCCGGTGCCGGAGTCGTACCAGCCGGGAACGAAGCTGTCGGCGAAGGCCACCCACAGCCGTTCCGCCCAGTCCACCTTCGTCTCGTAGCGTACGAGTTCGGCCGCGAACATCAGCGCGTGCGCGAACATCAGGGCCATGGTCGTCAGGCTGGTGGTGCGGTGCCAGCGCTCCAGTACCTGCCGGGAGACCGGCAGCCGGGCGGGGCGCGGTCCCGACAGGAGCAGACCGAGCATGACCGTGCCCCAGGCCCACAGCAGTCCCGACCATCCGAACGCCTGGCTGAGCAGGTACATCCAGTAGGTGCCGGGGTCGTCCATGAACGGCATGACCGCGACGGTGTCCGAAGCACCCGATTCCATGCGCGCCCACAGGAGGGCGAACACGAGCACGGTGACCACCACCGCCGCGGTGGCGTCGGGCAGGGCGGCCCGCAGGTCGCCGCGCAGGGCGACGCGGTCGCCGGGAAGCCGTTGCCTTCCGGGCGGGACTGCTGCCCCGTCTTCGTCCGGCCTCGTGTCCGATGTCATCAGGGGCCTCCCGGGCACGGGCCATCGCAGCAGCGGTGCGCATGTGGCGTGAGGCAACAAGTCTGGCTGATGAGGGAGTGATCCCCAGAGGTGTTGTCCGGCCAGAGCCGCCACGAGAACTGCGCGGGGCACACCTGGTTTCTGCCTCCCCTCCACATTCAAGACAACCGCCGAAGCCCCACTGTCGCAGGAATACGAGCGCCTCTGCGCTGATACACGCAGTCGGTTCGCGCCTCCCGTCCGCCCGGACGTCCGGTGGTGCGACGCAAGAGAGAACCCGGTGCGAATCCGGGACTGTCCCGCAGCGGTAAGTGGGAACGAAAGCCGTCGATGTCACTGGGCCCGCGTCAGGGCCGGGGAAGAGACGGCCGGTAGGTGTCCTCGAACGGTGAGGACGTGCCCGCGAGTCCGAAGACCTGCCACTGCGCCCGCGTCCCGCGCGGGCTGTGCACGTGACCTCGTGGACTGGGTCGGCGGTATGGGTGGTCGTACGTCGTGCGTATGGCCGCGCCTCCTTCCCTCTCGGTGTTCAAGGCCCGGTACGGAGGAGGACGGTGTGCGGAACCCAGCCGGTTCGCGTCGGCCGTACCGACCCCGGGTCCACGTGCCGTCCGACGGACCGGGGCCGACGACACTCGGACCCGCCGCGGGCGTCCTCCGGGAACCTGACGTGTCCGGCGGCACGGTGTCCGGTGTCTGCCACGGCACTCTGGGCGAGCTGTACCAGGGCCCGTTGCGTGCGGGCACCGACCCTGAGATCGCGGTGGTGTCCTTTCCCGTGGACCGTCACTCCTGGGTGTACTTCACACCGAGGACGGCGGCCGGTCCTCAGCCACATGCCCCGCCCCTCGGGGAGAAGTCGGTGGCAGCGGCGCGGCTCTTCCTCGACCACTACGGCCTCACCCTGCCACCGGGCGACTGGCACACCCGCTCCGAACTGCCGGTGGGCGTGGGGATGGCCAGTTCCACGGCGGACATCGTGGCGACGCTGCGCTGTCTGTTCCGCGTCTTCTCCCTGCCGTACGACACGGACGTGGTCCTCGGCGTCCTGGCCGGCATCGAGCGCGCCGACAGCGTCTTCCTCGACGAGTTCGCCCTGTACCTCAGCGGGCGGCACCGGGTGGTGCGGCGACTGGGCCCGGGCCTCGGCTTCCACACCGCCTTCGTCACGGAACCCGGCACGGTGGACACCGCCGCCGTCACTCCCCTGCTGCTGGACCACTACAGGCGCCGCGGCGAGGAGTACCGACGGTGCCTGACCGATCTGGTGAAGGGCTTCGACTCGGGAGACCCGGCCGCCGTCGCCCGTGCCGCGACGACCAGCGCCGCGTTGTCTCAGGAGGTGCTGCCCAAGGCGACCTTCGGCAGCCTGCACGCCCACCGTGAGCGGTTCGGCGCCGACGGCGTCTTCGTCGCCCACACCGGCTGCCTGGCCGGCTATCTCTTCGCCTCACGCCCGCGAGCCGAGGTCAAGTCCGAACTCTCCGCGTTCTTCCACTCGCTCGGCCACCAGTGCACCTTCGCCCAAGGAGGCTACGGGTGATCCACCCCCACATCGCCGACGCCCTGAAAGTCCCGGACCTCGTCCGGCTCACCGATGGCCTGGTCCTGCTGCGGTTCGAGTCGATGAAGATCTACTCGGCCCTGGCCGCCGTCCGTCATCTGCTGGAGCGAGGCACGGTCCGTCCGGGCCAGACCCTGATCGACAGCTCCAGGGGCATCTACGCCTACGCCCTCGCACTGGCCTGCCACCGGTACGGCATGCGGTGCCACATCGTCGCGTCCACCACCGTCGACGCCACCACCCTCGCCCAACTGGAGATCCTCGGCGCCACGGTGGAACAGGTCAGACCGTCGCGGAACCTGAAGCTCGACCAGGAACTGAGGGTGCGGCGGGTGCGCGAGATACTCGCCGGGCGTCCCGGCCACCACTGGATGCGCCAGTACCACGACGACGTCCACTACCTCGGCTACCAAGAGGTCGCCGACCGGATCGCGGCGGAGTTCCCGGCCGTGCCGCTGACCGTCGTCGGCGGGGTGGGTTCCGGAGCCTCGACCGGCGGCATCGTGGAACACCTGCGTGTTACCGACCCCTCGGTGCGTCTGGTCGGCGTCCAGCCCTTCGGCAGCGTCACCTTCGGCAGCCAGGACCACCACGATCCCGAGGCGATCATCGCCGGCATCGGCTCGTCGATCGTCTTCGACAACGTCCGCCACCATCTCTACGACACCGTGCACTGGCTGGACTTCACCCACGCCATGTCCGGCGCCGTCGCCCTGCTGCGCGAGCACGCGGTGTTCGCCGGGCTGTCCACCGGTGCCGGCTATCTGACGGCGACGTACGAGGCCCGTCGCCACCTCGACCGACTGCACCTGGTGATAGGGGCCGATACCGGACACCGCTACGTGGAGCGCGTGTTCGCCCGGCACGCCGAGGCCCTGGATCCGGCCGCGCTGAAACCCCTCGAGGTCCGCAGTCCGGAGGAGATGACCATGCCCTGGTCGAGGATGACGTGGCAGCGCACTCCCTGCCCGGCCCACTGGAAGGAGCGGGCGGCATGACCGTGGCCTGCCTGGAGTCACTGACCTTCGGCCTCGGCCGTCTGGTCCGTGCCGCCGACCGGCTCGGCGAGCGCCTGCTGCTGCTGACCCGGGACCCCGCCTACTACGCCTACGAACTGGACCGGCTGCCCGACGGTGCCCTCGACGTCGTCGTGACCGACACCTTCGACGTGGAACGAACCGCCGATCTGCTCCGGCGCACCCTGGGACTGCGCGGCCTGATCAGTTCCACCGACACCTGGACCCTGGCCGGCGCTGCCCTCACCGAACGCCTCGGCCTGCCCGGTCTCGATTCAGCCGTCCTGCGGCTGACCCGGGACAAGGCCGCGGTACGCAACCGGCTGCACGAGGTGGGTCTCACGCGCGGACGGGCCGTCGAAAACGCCGAGCCGGACCGCGAGGCGCGCGGGCTGCTGCTCAAGGAGATGGGACCGCCGCTCGTGCTCAAGGACACGGCGGGCACCGGGAGCCAGAACGTGTGGCTGGTCCGTGACGAAGGCGAACTCGACGCGGCGCTGGCCGAGGCGTCCGGTCGGGACCTGAAGGGGCGGTTGTTCGCCGAGCCCTATTTCAGCGGGCCGGTGTACAGCGCCGAGACGCTCACCTGGGACGGCCGCACCCGGCTGCTGGGCGTCTCCAGTCGACTCATGTCACCGGAGCCGCACTTCCGGGAGGAGATCACCGCCTTCCCCGTCGCCTTCCCGGGCCCGCAGCGGACATCGCTGGAGCGCTGGCTCGACCGGATGCTCGCCGCCATCGGCTACACCGACCGGTTCGCACACGTGGAGTTCGTGCTGACCGCCGACGGCCCGGAGGTGGTGGAGGTCGATCCCCGGATCGGGGGCGCCCTGGTCGGGGAGGGCATGTGCCGGGCGCTCGGCGTCAACGTGTACGCGAGGCCGCGCTCAGCCGCCGCCCCCGGCTCATGGACGCGGACCTGCCCGGTGGTCCGGCCGTCGCCTTCGTTCTGGGCTATCCGGCCGCACCCGGCGTGTTCACCGGGGTCGCCGGGCTCGACCGGCTCGACAACATGCCGGGAACGCCCGCCTCGTACCCGGTTAAGCAGACCGGCGACCTCATCGAGCACCTGGACGACAGCCGCGGCTACGCGGGCATCGTGTACGCCGAGGCGGAGATCGCCGAACTCGCCACCCACCGCGCGGTGGCCGCCGCGGGCGCCCTGCGGGTACTCACCGACCCGGCCGGCCGGGAGGCGCCCGGTGGGTGAGCGCACCACCCGGGGACCGGGCCTGCGGGACTCGCTGTTCCCGCTCACCGGCCCGCTGCGGTTCCTCCTGCTCAGCTCGTTCCTCATTCCGCTCGGCAGCTTCATGGTCCTGCCGTTCATGTCGGTGTTCCTGCACGAACGGCTCGGGATGGGGCTCGGCACGGTCGGCGTCGTCCTGGCCGTGGCATCGCTCGTGCAGTTCTCCGGCGGCATCGTCGGCGGAGCCCTCGCGGACCGGATCGGGCTGCGCCGCACGATGCTGTGGGCACTCGTCGTACGCACCGCCCGTTTCCTGACGTGCTGCGGTGCCGCGCTCTACCTGCCCGCGAACAAGGCGTACCTGGTGCACGGGGTCGACGACGAGCGCCGCCCGGCGTTCCTGTCGGCGGGCAACGCGGCACTCAACGCAGGCATGGCCGTGGGCCCGTTGATCGCCGGGCCGTTCGTCCTGTCGTCGCCCGGCTGGCTGTTCGCGGCCGTCACGGCGCTGTTTCTCACGGTCACGGTGGGACATGCGCGGCTGCCCGGGACAGAAGGGGAAGACCCCGCCGGATCAAGGGAAACGGTCCCCTCGGGTCTCTTAGCCGGCGTGGCGCTCCTGCCCTTCGTCGCCAACGCCCTGGCGTTCTACCTCTACTTCCACTTCCAGCACTTCCTGGCGGTGTACGCCGTCGAGCGCGCCTCCAGCGCGTTCTACAGCGTGGTGCTGCTGCTCTGCTTCACGCTGGTCATCGTCGTCCAGCCACTCGCGTCCGGCCTGATCCTGCGCATGCCGCACGCCCTCGCCCTCGCGGTCGGCTTCACGGGCCTGGCGACGGGCCTGGCCGTGCTGGCGGCCGGTACCCGGACGGCACTGCTGGCGGGCGGGGCGCTGATCACCCTGGGCGACATCGTGCTGTTCCTCAAGAACGACCTGGAGGCACTGCGCCGCAGCCCTCGCTCCGACGCCGTGGTCTTCGGCCGGCAGCGGCTGGTCGCGGGCCTGGGCGCCTGCGCGAGCGGCGTGCTGGGCGGGCAGTTGTACGGCCTCGGCGAACGGGCCGGACACACCGGTTGGTTCTGGCTGCTGGCAGCCGCCCAGTGTCTGCTGCTTCCCCAACGCGCGCGTGCTGCGCACCATGCACACCTGCCTGGCTCCCGGCGGCACGCTCGTCCTGGATCTCGCCGGGAAGGTACTTCTGGCCCGCAGGGTCACCCCACCCAAGGTGGTGCGGCGGGGCGACGACCTGATGGTGCAGACCGACACCGTGCTGGACGAGTGGGCGCGGCTGCGCAGCGAGTGGGTGCTGGTCCGGGGCGAGCGGGTGACGCGGGCCACCTTGACGTGGTTCGTGTACAGCGCGGTGGAGCTGCGGCGGATGGCCGAGGAGGCGGGGTTCGGCCGCGTGGAGGTCTTCGGCGGGTTCGACGGGCGCCCCTACGACGAGAGTGCCGAGCGGCTCGTCCTCCGGGCGGTCCGCGAAGCGTGAGGGGGCGCGGGGCGTGCGGCCGGGTCCGCACGCCCTTTTGCCGTCAACTCGGAGGAACATAGGATCACCTGGTCATCGCCGCGACGGGAGACAGGAAGCCGGTGCGAATCCGGCACGGTCCCGCCACTGTGACCGGGGAGCGCCCCTTCGACATGCCACTGCGCACCGCGCGGGAAGGCGGAGGGAACGTCGATCCGGGAGTCAGGACACTGGTCCGTCGCGGGCCCGATCCGAGGAGCGCGGACTCCAGGAGGCTTTACGTGTCCCCTTTGCTCACCCCTGCCCGCACGCGCGGGTTCCTTCGTGCCGCGGCCGCTGCCGTGGCTCTTTCGTCCATGTTGCTGGCCGCCGGCTGCGGTTCGTCCGACGAGGGCGGCGGGGACGCGAAGGCCACCGCGGCCGTGCCCGCGGGCTTCCCGGTCACCGTCGACAACTGCGGCGTGAAGACGACGTACGAAAGGCCGCCGTCGCGGGTGGTCACCATCCACCAGCACCCGGCGGAGCTCATGCTCGCCCTCGGCCTGAAGGACCGCATGGCCGGCACGGCCTTCCCCGACTCAGCCGTCCTGCCCGAGCTGAAGAAGGACTACGAGGCGATCCCCGAACTGGCGAAGAAGGAACCGTCGTTCGAGAAGGTCCTGGACGCCGAACCCGACTTCGTCTACGGCGGCTACGGCAGCGCCTTCGCCGACAACGAGGGCCGCTCCCGCAAGGCGTTCGCCGACGCCGGCATCGACACCCACCTCAACCGCGAGTACTGCGGCAAGAAGCGGGTGACGATGAGGGACACCTACGACGAGATCCGCACCATCGGCAAGGTCTTCGGTGTCCCGGACCGGGCCGACAAGCTGGTCGCGGACCTCGAAGGCCGCGTCGGCAAGGCCACCGGCAAGGTCGAGGGCGAGCCCGAGGTGCCCGTCTTCGTCTACGACAGCGGTGACAAGAACGCGTTCACCGCGGGCGGCAAGAGCCTGGGCACCGAGCTGATCCGGCTGGCCGGCGGCAAGAACGTCTTCGCCGACCTCGACGACGTCTTCGGCGACGTCTCCTGGGAGCAGGTCGTCGAGCGCAAACCGGAAGTCATCGCCATCTACGACTACGCCGGCGCCGGAAGCGTGGAGGAGAAGAAGGAGTTCCTGCTCTCCCAGCCCGCGCTCGCCGACGTACCCGCCGTCAGGAACAAGCGGTTCGTCGTCCTGCCGCTGACCGCCACCTTGGTCGGCATCCGCTCGGCCTACGCGGTCGAGGACCTGGCCCGCGGACTGCACCCCGAGAGTTTTCGGTGACCCAGGCCGTCACCGACACGTCCACTGAGCGGACGGCTCAACGGCGGAAGACCGACAAGCCAGGGGCGGGCCGTACACGGTTGGCCGTCACACTGCTCGTGCTCACCGCCCTGCTCATGGTCTCCGCCACGGCGGGCCTCGCGATCGGCTCCGTCCAGGTGCCGTCCGGCCAGGTGTGGGGCATCGTGACGCACGCACTGGGCGCCGACTGGCAGGAGCCGGACTGGTCACGGGCCCGGGAGACCATCGTGGTGGACGTGCGGGCGCCGCGGGTGCTGCTCGGCGCTGTCACCGGCGCCGGCCTGGCGGTGATCGGCACCGCGCTGCAGGCCCTGGTGCGCAACCCGCTCGCCGAGCCCTACCTGCTCGGCGTCTCCTCCGGTGCGTCCCTCGGCGCGGTCTCCGTGATCGTGTTCGGGGTCACCCTCTTCGGGCCCCTCTCCCTGTCGGTGGCCGCCTTCGCGGGCGCCCTGGGCGCGCTTCTGCTCGTGTACGCCACCGCCCGCACCGGCGGACGCATCACCTCATCGCGGCTCGTGCTGTCCGGGGTCGCGATCGCCGCGGTACTCACCGCGGTCCTCGATCTGCTGCTGCTCACCACCGACCGGGGCAACGAGGCCCGCGCGGTCCTCGCCTGGACCCTCGGCGGCCTCGGCGGCGTCAACTGGGGCACGCTGTGGCTGCCGAGCACGGCCCTGCTGCTCGGTGTCGGCGTCCTCATGGCGCAGGCCCGCAACCTCAACCTGCTGCTGGCCGGCGAGGAGGCGGCGACCACGATGGGGCTGGACGTGGCCCGGTTCCGCGCCCGGCTGTTCGTCCTGCTCTCCCTCGTCACGGGCGTGCTGGTCGCGGCGGCCGGACCGATCGGCTTCGTCGGCCTGATGATGCCCCACATCGTGCGCCTGTTCGTCGGCGGCGACCACCGCCGGGTCCTGCCGACGGCGGCACTCGGCGGAGCGGTCTTCCTCATCTGGGCCGACATCGCCGCACGGACGATCGCCGCACCGATGGAGATACCCGTCGGCGTCCTCACGGCCCTGTGCGGCGGGCCGTTCTTCCTGTGGCTGATGCGCCGGGACGCCCGGCGTGGCACCGACCGAGGAGTGGCATGACCGCGACCGAACTGAACGTCGACGGCGTCACGCTCACCGCCGGAGCCCGCCACCTGGTACGCGACGTCTCCCTGACCGCCCGCCCGGGCGAGACCATCGGGCTCGTCGGTCCCAACGGCAGCGGCAAGTCCAGCCTCCTGCGCACCGTCTACCGGGTCCTGCGCCCCGACACCGGCCAGGTCCGGGTCGACGGAGGTGACGCCTGGTCGCTGCCGGTGCGGCAACTGGCCCGCACCGTGGCGGCGGTGGTCCAGGACTCGGCCGCCGACTTCGACCTCGCCGTCCGCGAGGTCGTCGCCATGGGCCGCACCCCGCACAAACGGCTCCTCGCCGGCGACACCGCCGAGGACGCCGAACTCATCGACTCCGCACTCCTGGCGGTGGACGCGGTGCACCTGGCCGACCGCCCCTTCGACCGGCTCTCCGGCGGCGAGCGCCAGCGCGTCCTCATCGCGCGCGCACTCGCCCAGCAGCCCACCCTCCTCGTCCTCGACGAACCCACCAACCACCTCGACATCCGGCACCAATTGTCCGTGCTCGGCACCCTGCGCCGCCTGCCCACCACCGTGCTGCTCGCCCTGCACGACCTCAACCTGGCCGCCTACTACTGCGATCGCCTCTACGTCCTGCACGACGGTGAGGTCACCGCCTCCGGACTGCCCGCCGAGATCCTCACCCCCCAACTCCTGGCCGAGGTCTACGGAGTGGCGGCGGAAGTCGCCGTCCATCCGCGCACAGGTGCCCCGCAGGTGACGTTCCTCCCCGAAGAGCTACGCAGCTGAAAGGCCCACCCGGTCCTGCCCCATGCCCATCCGCGCCGCCTGGGACGGAACAGGGAGCGTGGCCGACACCTCCAGGGCACCGAGGTTCCCAAATGGGTGCTGGGCTTTGCGGGGGCCAAGGGCATGCTCTGGTCGAGCGCGAAGAGTTCCGCGCGGCGCACCCCGCACCGGTCATAAAGGTCGTGTCGTCGCCGCGTCGGTGCTCCGGGTACTCGAAAGTGGAGAACTCGAATGCAACGATGCCCATGACAGACGCAGAAACCCACCCTCCCAAAGCCTCGCCGGGCCGCACCTGCGGGGCTTCTCGTGGAATGCCACTATCACAGGCGCTCTCACGCGCCTGTCACCAACTACGCCGACTCCCCCACCTTGCGGTACTCCAGCTTCGCCGGCCGGTGGGTGTTGGAGTGGATCTGCTCATGCACCCGGTAGACGTCGTCCGCCACAACGTTGTTGATGTTCACTGCCCGGGCTTCCCCGTTTCGCAAGCCGCAGCCCACCATCATGACGATCTCAAGCGCGAGATCTTCGTCAGCGGCTGTCCGGCCTTCTTCACGTAGGTGAGGGGCGGGATGACCACCTTTTCGCGGACGTATTCCGGTTCCTGGACGCCCTTCACAGGGTCGTCCGCCATAGCGCCCTTGCCATATGCGTCCCGGAGGATCGCCTTGAGGACGCGGAAGATGTTCACCTGGTTTCCGCGCCCCACCCCGTCCGTCTCCAACTCGTCCAGGAAGCGCTCGACCACGATGGGCGTAACCGAGTTCAGTTTCCGCGACCCGAGACGAGGAATGATGTGCACGTTGATGGAGCTGTCCACGTGCCATCCCGTCGAGTACTCCGTCATCTTGCGCTGCCGAGGCCGCCACTGCTTCGCGTATTCCGTGATCGTCTGCTGAGCGAGTTCGCGGCGAACCTCGGCGACGGACGGTGCCGTGGTCTTCTTCTCCGCGTAGATCTGAGTGAGACGCTCGATCGCGTCGTCCTGCGTGTCGTAGCCGGCTTCTTCACGTTGCTTGCCGAGAGCGTCCCGGAACCGAATCGTGTACGGGTGTGGGCAACGGGTCGGCCTGGAACAACCGCACTCCTTGAAGAAGGACCCCATCCCACGAGCAAGCTGTCGAGCCACGTATCAAGCCTTCCGAGCAGGGCGATGAGCGGCGCAGGAGGCCCCTGCCGTAGGCGCAGGTCAGCAAGCCGGACACCGTCCGGCCCGATGCTGACCTTTTGCTGACCCGGAGACGGCGATCAGAGCTCTGACCTGCGTAAAAACCCAAATGCTAGATCTTGGACTTGAACATGGTGCGCAGCATGTCTGACTCCTGGAAGACGGCTCCCTGCCTGCTTTCTGCAGGTCAAGGGCGACCTCGACCTTACACCGACACCCCCGTTCGATGTTTGTGAGGAACATCGCTCCAGTCGGAGTGGAAGGCTTCCCACCTGGGGTTTCGCGCCATATCGGCGCCTGTGGAGACGATCGCCTTGGAATGGGCGGGGACCGATGCTGACTGAATGCCGACTTCTCTGACGGCATGTCAGGCAGATCGATAAGGAACTTCAGCGCTGAGAAGTATCGCCCGCAATCCCCTGCCCTCCCAAGAGTTCAGGGTAGGCCAACGGCGCTGGTCGGACATGCGGTCTGCTACGCCCCACTCCTGCTCCTCGACAAGGGCACACGCCTGCGGAAGCGTGCCTCGCCCGGGTTCTTGTGGCTCAGTCGAGGACTTCGGTGCAGTTCGTCATGCAGACGGACGGCTCACCTGCGATGCATGGGCGTGCCCCGGAAGGCGGACCACCAACTGTCGGAAGTCGGTCTCGCAGCCGCCCTCTGCTCACGCCTCCGGCAGGGTCGGCTGCGACCACTGCACCGGTGGCACCGGGCCCCCACCCAGGAGGCTACGCAGCACGACCCCGTCCCCCTCACCGAAAGGTCGCAGGAGGCGGAGCGCCGTCCCCAAGAGATCGGCGTAGATGAGCAACGCCCGAGCGCCTGGCGGGCCGGCCGTCTGCGTGGAGAAGTTACACCTCAGGGCGTACCCTCCGGGTGTCACGGCCAGGGCCTCCACGACTCCCTCCTCCTGCCCCAGTGCCGCGCTGATGCCGTCCAACTGCGGGTCGTTGGTGACATCTTCGCCGGGCGAGTCATATCCGATACTCCGGTTCGGTGTCATCATGCGAATCGACGTGAGCGTGATGCCGTGCCTGTTCGCCCGCTCACGTACCTCCGCCAGCAACGGAACCTCACGCTCCTCAGGAAACTCCAGGTCCTTGCGGCTGCCGGCGATGTACGCGACGAAATCCGGACCTCGCAGGGCCAGTCGTCCTCGGTCCACCGTCCAGCGCCAACCACCGCCCGCACCACGCCCTTCGACGACCATGCAGACATGGGCCTTCCAGACACCGACAGCGCTACGCATGAGGTGTTGCAGGTTCTCGGTGTCCGTGATGCCGCTGTCGAGCAGCGGCTTGATGTCCACAAGCGGCTGGATACGCCGCCAGAAGTCTTCGTCCTCGATCTCCTCGCCCACGCCTTGAGCTCCTCGATCTGCCGGGGGGTGAGCCCGTACGCGGTGTAGTCCTCGTCCTCGTACCAGTCCGCGCCGATGAGCCGGTCCCGGAGGTCTTCGAGGCTGAACTCGTCGTGGGCGCGACGGCGGCCCAGGGATTCGAGGTCGGCGGTGGAGCGGTGGCGGGAGGCGGCCTGGACGTCGATGAGGTCGCGGACGGTGCCGCGGTCGGCGAGGGCACGGACCTTGGTGCCGATCACGTCGTCGAGGGAAAGAACGGGCCCGTAGGGGGTCTGGGCAGGCGGAGCCCAGAACGCCTCCTTGAGGACGTCGACCTCGCACTCCTCGCCGGTGTCCGAATCGATGACGAGGAACCGGCCGCTGAGCGGATCGGTCTGGACGTGCGTGGTCCGCCATCCGCGCGCGCTGAGGCCTGCTGTGAGTGAGGCGACGATCTCCTGCATCGGAGCGGGGTTCTCGGTGGCGACGTCGAGATCGCGGCTGAAGCGTTCGACCAGGCCGTGGGCCTGCACGGCGTACCCGCCAGTGAGGACCAGAGGGTAGGGGGAGCCGAGGTCGAGAATGTCGGCGAGGAGACGCTCGTGGAGCGGAGGGAGCTTCACGCGGCGGTCGTGTCGGCCGGAGCGGTGCGGAGCAGCTCGGGGAAGGCGTCCTCCCAGACCTCGCGGATGTAGGGACTGATCAAACGCCGCAGCACGGGCCACTGCTCGGCGAGCAGCCGGTGGTGCAGGAGGGCCACCAGGTCCGCACTCTGTCCTTCGGCGAGGACGGTCCGGTAGAGCGTCATGCGGGACTTCGGACGGTCCAGGCTGTAGCTGGTCCGCCCGGACCAGACGATGTGGAGCGGCAGGTCCACTTCGCCCTCGACGGGGCCGGCCAGCTTCTGCAAGCGCTCGGGCAGTCGGCTGCGGTAGCGGTCCCGCAGCACCGCGGCGCGGGGGGCGGTGATCGTCGCGTCCATGCATCCAGTATCGCTGCCGGGAGGCGGCGGCAGGGCGGCAACGGAGCGCCCCTGCCGTATGTACGGGTCGGGCGCCGCCCGCCCCTTTCTCGGACGCTCATCATGGCCTACCCGTACAACCCCAGGTGGCGTAGCAACCAGCTGCCCTGCCGACCTAGGACCAGCCCCGCTCGCGGGCGCGGGTGTTCGTGGCACAGCAGGTCACGAGGAAGACCGCCGCGGTGGAGTCGGCTGCGGCTTCCTTCTCGGCGTCGGGAATGACGACGGTCCCGAGGAGGCCCATGGCGCCGGCGCAGTGGACGAGAGGGCACCCGGCGGGCGACGGTCAGGACATCCCGCAGGTAGCGGGACCGGTCGGCCGCCCGCGCCGACGGCCTGATGCCCTGCTCGCGGACCGCGGCTGCGGCCATGACAAGTACCGCCGTCTTGTGCGGGCTCTCGGCATCACACCGGTGATCGCCGAGCGTGGCGAGGACCACGGCAGTGGCCTGGACGTCATCCGGTGGGTGGTCGAGCGCACGATCGCCTCCCTTTCGGCACGACTTCCAGATAGTCCGTTTCTCCGGTCCTCCCTGCCGCGCATGTCGCATTCCCATGTCGGAGAAGGAAACGGGAAACAGCATCGATCGTCTTGTCCGCCCCGGCCAGACTGCCGCACGCTACGTGCAGCGCCGACTCGGCCGATGGCGGGAGGGGTTGGAGGTTTCCGTGCCACAGCCGTCCACCGGGTTCGGCGAGGAGTTGAGGAAGCGGCGTCTGGAGGCAGGGCTCAGCCTCACCGCCCTGTCCGGCTCCGTGCACTACAGCAAGGCGCAGTTGAGCAAGGTGGAGCGGGGCCTGAAGGCCCCCAGCCGTGATCTCGCCCGCCTGTGTGACGCCGCCCTCGGGGCCGGCGGAGCCCTGCTGTCCCTGCTCGCACCAGAGACCACCAACCCGCCCGTCGATCCGGCGCCGGGCTTTGTCCACGAGGAGGACTGGATCATGCAGTTGTCGCCGGACGGCCCGAACACCTTCCAGCCCTTAAGTCGACGGGATGCCATAGGCGCCGGTGCCGCTTCGCTGATGGCGTGGCGGTCCGACAGCGCGGGCCCGGCCTCGCCAGCCGCGGGCGCGGACATGGTGGAAGCCTCCCGCTCGCTGTTCACCCACTACCGCAGACTCGGCCAGACGGTGGCGCCCGGTCTGCTCCTACCCGTTCTGATCGCACAGACCCACACCCTGCGGGAACTGTCCGCCCACTGTGACAGCGGCACCCGTCGCCACCTGCTGGCCCTTGGGTCCCGGTACGCCGAATACGTCGGCTGGCTGGTGCAGGAGACCGGGGACGAGCGGGCGGCTCTGTGGTGGACGCAGCGCGCGGTCGATCTGGCGGCCGCCGGCGGCGACCGGGCACTGGCGGGTTACGCGCTGGTCCGCCGGGCCCTGGTCACGCTGTACCGGGACGACGCCGAGCAGACAGTCGCTCTGGCCCGTCGCGCGCAGAGCAGGGCCCTGCCCCCGCGGATACGCGGGCTCGCTGCACAGCGCGAAGCCCAGGGCCACGCCCTGGCGGGTGACCGCCGGGCTTGTCTGGACGCGCTGGACCGCGCACGTGCGCTTCTTTCTCTCCAGGACGAAGAGACCGACCAGCCGGTGATCGGCACCATGCACCTTCCCGATCCGGTCGGCATGGTCACCGGCTGGTGCCTGGTCGATCTCGGACAGCCGCGGGAGGCGAGCGAGGAACTGGACCGACAACTCGCCCTGGTCGGCGAGGACGCGGTTCGCACCCAGGTCAGGTACGGCGTCCGCCGCGCACTCGCCTACGCGTCGGCCGGCGAGATCGACCACGCCTGCAACCTGGCGGCGCCCCTGCTCGACGGAGTGGAGGCCGTGGGTTCCGCCACGGTCACGACCGACCTGAGACGGCTCGCCCGCGCCCTGGCGCGCCACGCGAACCATTCCTCCGTACGCCGGCTGGGACCGCGACTCGGCACGTTGTCGCGCCCCTCCACCATCTGAAGGAGTCACTGGCATGCCCCACGTGTTCGTCAACTACCGCACCGGCGACGGCGAGCGGACCGCGGCCCTCCTCGACCAGGAGCTGTCACGTCGCTTCGGCCAGGACCGCGTCTTCCGCGCGTCCAGGTCCATCACCCCAGGGGAGGCCTACCCCGAGGTTCTCCTGACCGCGTTACGCCACAGCTGCGTGCTGCTGGCCGTCATAGGACCGGACTGGGCGAACTTCCGCAGTCGGTTGCAAGATCCCGACGACTGGGTGCGCAAGGAGATCGAGGCCGCGTTCGAGTGCGGGCTCATCGTCGTTCCCGTGCTGGACGGCCGCAAGACCGACCGGCTGAACAAAGCGGCCATGCCCCCCGAGCTGGCGCGGCTCGCCGATCTGCAGTCCGTACCGTTCGACAGCACCCACGACACCGAGGCCGGCGTCCGGCGTATCGGCGATCTGGTCGCCGAGCTGGTGCCCGAGCTGCGGGACCTGATCGAGCCCGGCGAGCCGTCGCCGACGTCGACCAGCGTGCACAACTCGATCGGGGACGTGAGTGGAACGTCCGTCCAAGCGGGCGACTTCAGCGGTGACGTCGGCGGCACGATCGTGAAGAACTCCCACGGCACGGTCCACACGGGCAGCGGCAGCATCTACAACAACTCACGCCATGTGTCGGGCGACCGCTACATCTCGGGCACCGGGACGACGTACACCGAGGGCGACCACCACGGGGACGTCCACCAGCGGTTCGGGGAGCCGGAGCGGCCCCAGGACGACCGACGGTGAGCACAGAAAACACCACCCGGGTCGAGAGCACGCGGGGCGTCACGCACACGGGCGACGGCCACGTCTACGTCAACCTCGGCTCCGCTGCCGACGAACCCCGAAAGCCGGTCTTCCGGCAGCTTCCCCATGATCAACTGCGCTGGATCCGAAGGGTGTTAGTCGCTCCGGTCAACATGGGAAGGGCACGCGACACGCTCGAGGAGACGGGCACCGTCATCCTCGACGGTGCTCCCGGCAGCGGTCGCTCGGCCACGGCTCGCGTACTGTTGCGCGAACACCACCGTCCCGGCGGTGCCTTCCGCGAGCTCCTGCCCGCCGAGCGGGACGAGCTGCCGCTGTACGACCCGGCTTTCGTCGACCCGGGCGACCGGCTGCTGCTCGACCTGTCCACCGCGGAGGCCGGTTTGTGGCATGCGGCCCGGGGCGGCCTTCCCTCCCTGCGCCAGACGGTGCGCGAGCGGCGGGCCCATCTCGTCGTCGTCATGCCGCACGAAGGGGCTCTCGATCCCGACCTGCAGCACTTCCGTGTCGAGATCGGACCGCCAGCTTTCCCCATGGAGGTTCTCAGACGACACCTGCGCGCCCACGGCGTGCCGTGCGAGCAGTTTCTCCGGAACGACGTCACTGTCGACGAGTTCCTGAGCGAACGCAAACCCATGCGGGGGATCGCCGACTTCGCCGACCGGATACGCCGTGCCCGCGAAACGGCCGGGCCCGGCGAGGGATTCCCCGAGTGGTGCGCGGCCGCGAAACGTGCGCGCGCCGGGCGCCGCGCCGAAGTCGCCGACCGCGTCGCCGGTTTGCCTGATGCCTCCCAACGCGCCCTGATGGTCGCCGTGTCCATGCTCCACGGCGCGCACGCCGACGTCGTCCACCGGGCGGCCGCACTTCTGCTGAGCACGGTCGGGGCCCCCGAGGAGGAGACTCCGCTCCTCCAGCGCAAGGACCTCGCCCAGCGGCTGTCGGAAATCTCGGCCCGCCCCGGGCCGGACGGTCGCGTGCGGTTCACCGAGCTGGACTACGACTCCGCCGTCCGCGCCCACTTCTGGGACCACATGCCCGACCTGCGGCCGCACCTCGGCGCGTGGGCCGCGCGGGTCGTCGAGTCGAGCGACCCGCATCTCGTGCCGGACGTCCGCGACGGCCTGGTGGCCCGGCTGGCGGGTGAGTATCTGCGAACCGGGCGGCCCGACGCGCTCGCCGCGCTCGCCGATCGGTGGAGCGCACAGGGAGCGGGCAGAGCCCGGTCGGAGGCCGCGGTCCAGGCGCTCACCTGCGGTCTCGCGGACCCCGCCCATGGCAGGGACTTCCGCGAGCGGATCTACCAGTGGTGCGCGTACCGCCAACTGACCGGTGAGTTCGCCCAGGTGCTGGTCCAGGTCTGCGCCGACGTCCTCGCGCTGGACCATCCGGATCACGCCCTGATCCGGCTGCACCATCTCGCCCGGCGTGAGCGCGGCACGGCCCATGCGCTGCAGGCCCTGTGCCACCTGGTGGCCGGCAGCCGACGGCTACGCCGAAGGCTGCTCGACCGGCTGGCCCACGGCGACCTCGCACCGACCGACCTGGCCATCTTTCTGCGCGTCAGCGATCCGGAGCCGCTCACGGACCGCTCCGTCACCACTCGCGCCCTGGTCGACGAGGACGGGGTACGACGCTCGCTGATCGCGTGCTGGCGTGCCGTGCTGACCCACGCGGTGTCGCGGCCGGAAGGCCGACGCGTGGCACCACGGGCAGAGATACAGAGCTGGCTGCACTGGGCGGCAGAGGGCGCCGGTGACCGGGGGGAGGTCCTCCTCGACCTGCTGGTCGCTGCCGCCGACCGATGCGGGGAGGACCGGGGCGCGGCGTTCGCCGCGTTGTACGCGTCCGCACGTCAGGCGGAGTTCACTTCTCCGGGCGCCGGCGCCCACTCCACCGAGACGACCGATCTGTTGCTCCACAAAATCGGCGTGGCACAGAACCTCGGTCCTGCCGCCCCGTCGGCATCGGCCAGAAGGGGGCGATCATGACGACCGCACGCAAGACGACGACCGTGTTCCTCACTGTTATGTGCGGCCTGCTGCTGACCATCGTCGGCCTGGTGCAGCGATGGCCCGGCTGGACCTGGCCAGCGCTGGCCGCGCTTCTTCTCGTGCTGCCCGCGGTGACCTTCCGGGTGGCCTCGCAGCGCCGCGGCCCGGTGCCGGTCAGCTTCGAGGAGCAGCTCACGGCTGCCCCGGTGGAGCGAACTGAGTACCGCGTCAACCAAGTCGCGCTCCCCAGCCTCTGGGACGACTACCACTTCGTCTTCTCAGCGACCGTACGGTGGTGCTTCGCCGACGGTCCGGGGCGCGGCACGGTCGTCAACCCGGCCGGCCTCGCCGTCGACGCGGTCCTCAGCCGGGTCCGCGCGATTGCCGAGAAGCGGGAACCCGGCCACGCCTCGCTCCTTCAGCACGAACTCGGTGGCGCCCTCAGCCGTATGTGCCCGGATTCCACGGGCCACCTCCGGGCGATGGCGGAGGACATCAACCTCACGTTGCCCGACGAGGACCAGGAGCGTCTGGATCGGCTCGCCGGCGTGCGTAAGGACGAGGCGGTCTGGGAGCACCAGCGCAAGTACGAGCAGAGCAAGCGCCGGTATCTGGGCGAGGACGCCCTCAAGGACACCGGCAGCGCCGTCGTGTGGTGGCTCACCAGGAACGACGAGCACGTGGCCAAGACCGTGGCCGATCTCCCCTTGCTGGCGCAGCTGACCTCCGCTGCCAACGACGCCGACATCCCCGAGCGCCTGCTCGAGATGCTGCCGAACCGGCCAGGAGGACCCCGGACGCCGGACATCGGCACGGAGTCCGCCGATCTCCCAGCCCGTGAGCCCTCGGCTGCAGACCACCTGTCGGGGTTCTTCGAAGCTATGGGCTTCGCGGAGGACGACGACCGGCGGGCGATGCTGGCCCGACAGTTCTCGCAGCTCGTCGAGCAGCACAACCGCCACGAGACAGCGGAGGACCTCCTACGCCGATTCGATCCGCCGAGACCTCCCGCTCCCGAGACCGGAGCGGAACCGGCGTCCGACCCAGGGCCGCCGACCGACACGGTCTGACCGTCGACCGGAAGATTTCATCCCTGCGTATCCAGGAGGACGCGATGGACGCAGAACTGGCCGCGATGGCGGCATCGGGGGCCACCACCCTGGTCTCCCTCATGGTCACCGATTCCTGGACTCACGCCCGCGCGCTGGTGGGCCGGTTCCTGGCACGTGCGGGCGCGGACACCGTCGCGATCACCGGCCTGGACGACGCGCGTGCGCGGCTGCTCCTCACGGGCACCGCGGCGGACGGGCGCGCCGCGTCCGGCATCGCGGCCGAGTGGCAGACTCGTCTCTGCGGGCTGGTGGAAGCCGGGGCGCTCACCGGCGAGGAACTGAGTGCTCTCGGGGCGTCGCTGCGCCGACTGGCGGCCGCAGCGGGCCGCCCAGCAACGGTGCACAACACCGTCTCCGGCGGCACCCAGCACGGCCCGATCGTCCAGGCCGGCAACGTCACCGGCCTGGCCTTCCCGCCGGATCCGTCCCCGCGCCGGGAATAGTCGCAGGGCAGGGCAGCAGGCCCCCTGCCGCGGTGCAGGTCAGCAAGCCGGACACCGTCCGGCCCGATGCTGACCTGGAGGCCACGATCACGGCTCTGACCTGCAAAAACACCCAAATGCTGCATCATGGACCTGAACAGAGTACGCAGCATTCAGGACTCCTGTAAGACGGCTCCCTGCCTGCTTCGTGCAGGTCAAGGGCGTTGTTCACTGTTTCGACATGTCTTCGACTCGAAGACCTCCAGGAAAATCGTGCGTTGACCAGGTCTCCCGCATGCGCATTTCTGCGCCAGCCAGGTGTCGCGAAGCCACCGACTAGGCGCACGCGCGAGGAACCGTTCGGGACCGATGCTGAGTGGGTGCTGACTTGCCTGACGCCTCATCAGGCAGGTCAGCAGCATTGAGCCTGCTCGGGGGGTAATCGGATCACGGCTCGCAGGCGAGTGCGAGAGCGGGACGGGAGAGCCGACCAGCACGTTTCTCCACCACACGATCGAACGCTTCCTCGTCATTTCCCCCTCTACGTCATGCCCAAGGCGCATGACCGTGTCGGAGGCCAACGGTTAGCCTCGCCGTTTCACTTGTGGTTGCTGGGCGGCTGAGCGACGGTGTTTGAGGCTGGGTCGGCTGGCGGGCAGGGGGGCCGAGGTACCTCGTCATTCCGCCTGAAACAGGGTGCTCGCATGTCCACGAGCTGGGCATCGAGTGCGTGCGCACCGGAGAACACCTCACCGGCACCGATCGAGTCGCGGAGTGCGCGGAGCGCCTGCCCGCCGACGCGTACACGCAGCTTCAGGACGTCGGTGCCGTCCTGGACCACAACGTCGTCGAGATCGTCGTCGATGCACACCACGAGCCTTGG
This sequence comes from Streptomyces sp. NPDC041124, assembly GCF_055592385.1. NCBI lineage: Bacteria > Bacillati > Actinomycetota > Actinomycetes > Kitasatosporales > Streptomycetaceae > Streptomyces > Streptomyces sp. NPDC041124. Next base: position 62,481 of record NZ_JBVIYR010000005.1, on the reverse strand, counting down.
GCGTGGGGGCCCGAAAACCCAAGCGTCACGCGCGTACCCAACACCGGCGTGTCGGCCACCGGTCGATCGGTGGGCGTCCGGGCCGGGCAAGGATCCGTGGGTCCTACATGCGGCGTCGAGCGCTCCACCTCGGGGTTCCGGCAACGGCTCAAACACGCGTGTTCGATATCGGGGTCCACCTCGTTGAACTCGATGTCGTCGTACAAGGCCCACAGAACAGGGTTGGAGGACCGCAGTTGAGCACAGCAGGCACACGCGAGTTCGACCAGGGCGGCAGAGTTTCTCTTCCGCCGCCGGCGAGGGTCCAGTGCACGGGGCAGTACTCCGCTGCCCCCCTCGCTCAAGCCTCCCTCCGCCGTACGCACCGCTCGGCACGACCGGGCACGAGGTGGGCGGCATGAGCGAGCTCAGCGATGCGGGGCCCACCAGCGTTCCAGGGCCGCGGTCCGCCCCCCTGCCCTTGCCGCCGACGACTGTGCCCGCCGGGCCGGAGGACGGCGACATGACCGAGGCGATGGAAGAGGCGTACTGGTCCGTCCACGACGGCGCCGCCGCCAGTGCCACGGTGCGCCAAGTCCTCGCCCGTCTGCCCAGGATCACCGCCCTGATCGGGCGGCTCGCCTGGCAGGCGGACCGCGCGTCCACCCTCACGGCCGTCGTCTGCCAGCTGGCCTCGGCCGCCATGGCGGCCTTCGGGCTGATCGCCTCGGTCGGAGTGCTCCAGCACCTGTTCGCCCAGGGGCCCACGCCCGATCGCGTACGCGCCGCCATCCCACAGATCCTCCTCGTCGCCGGCTTTCTCGCCGCCCGCGCCCTGCTGGAGGCCGCCGTCTCGGTGGCCCAGGCGCGCGTCACGCCCAAGATCCGCATCGCGCTCGAATGCGAGTTCCTGCGTCTCACAGCGCACGTACGGCTGGAGGCCGTGGAGGACGCCGACTGGCACGACGAGGTGCACCGTGCCAACGACCGCGGGCTCTTCTACGCCCGGATGATCGTCGGGCAGGTCGTCTCCCTGGCCTCCGCGGCCCTCGGACTCATCGGCACCGCCGGCGTCCTGAGCATCCTCCACCCCGCGCTGCTGCCGCTGTTGTTGCTGTCCGTCTTGCCGGTGGGGGCGGCCGCCGTGCACAGCGCTCGGGCCCGCTTCCACTCCTTCAAGCGATGGAACGCGCTGCAACGCCGCGTTCGCGTGTTCTCCTGGCTGCTGCTCGACGTGGACGCGGCCGCGGAGCTGCGCTCCGACACGGCCCAGGACGCCCTGCTCCGGGAACACCGCCGCCTGACCGTCAGGATCGCCGATGAGGACACCCGCCTCGGCGTGAATTCGGCTCTGATCAACCTCGCAGGCCGAGCAGTGGGCGGGGTCGGCACCGGAGTCACGTACGCCGCGCTGGCCGCCATGCTGATCGCCGGGTGGCTTCCCCTCGCCGCCGGAGCCGGTGCCGTCCTGGCCATCCAGTCCGGACGGTCCTCCCTCACCCAGCTCATCGAGTTCGCCCACCTCGTCTACGAGCACGCCCTGTGGGTCGACGACCTGCTCGCCGTCCAGGAGCGCAGTCGCCGTCTCCTGCCCCGTACGGCCGATGTGCGGGCGCCGGGGCAGGTGAAGGAGATCACCGTCCAGGACGTCCACTTCACCTACCCCGGCAAGGACACGCCGGCACTCGACGGGGTCTCCTTCACACTCCGCGCCGGGGAGACGGTGGCGTTCGTCGGCCTCAACGGTTCGGGGAAGTCGACCTGCGCCAAGGTGCTGGCCGGCCTGTACGAACCGCAGCGGGGCAGCGTGAGCTGGGACGGCATCGACGTACGCGGGATGGACGCCCAGTCGGTGCACCGGCAGGTCGCCTGTGTGCTGCAGAACCCGGTGCGGTTCCCCTTCAGCGCTCTGTCGAACATCACCGCCGGCACCGGCACGCTCACCGAGGCCGAACCCCAGCGAGCCATGGCCGCCACGCAGGCTGCGGGAGCCGACAGGGTCATCGCCACCCTTCCCGCTCAGTGGGAGACTCTGCTGTCCAAGCGGTTCAAGGGCGGGCAACAGCTTTCCGGCGGGCAGTGGGCGAAGATCGCCGTCGCCCGGGGCCTGTACCAGGCGGCACCGCTGCTTCTCCTGGACGAGCCGACGGCGAGCATGGACCCGCCGTCCGAGCACGCCGTGTACGAAGCGGTTCTGCGCGGCCGGCTGCGGGCCGACCAGATCACGGTGCTGATCTCCCACCGGCTCGCCAGCGTCGTCGACTGCGACCGCATCCTCGTCTTCGACAGCGGCCGCATCGTCGAATCCGGATCCCACGACGAACTCATGGCCAGCGGCGGCGACTACGCCGCCATGTTCACCCTGCAGGCCAGCGGCTACCAGCCGGGCACTGCCACAGCCGAGGAAGCAGGCCGGTGAACCCCTGCGCCGGGCGCCACTGCCCCTGCGGCCGGACGGGGAGCAGTGCGATGTCGTCGTGACGGGGCGCTGAGCGGTCGGCGTGGTCGCGGAGCCCGTCGGCCGGGGTCCGCGAGGGCCGTCGCCGAGGTGCCGTCCGTGGGCGCGGCGCGATCGCGTGGCGGGTGGGCGACGGGCCGCCACCGCACAGCCGTCCGGTCCGCCGTTGCGTTCAAGGGAGATACGCAGCGAGCCGGCCGTGGGCGACAGTCAAGCGAACCGCCGCCCGTCGGGCGGAGTACGACGAGCCGGGGCCGCCCGCCCTAGCGGTACTGACCCGCAGGCCGGGGACGCGGCTGCCTACCTCAAGCGGCGGCGAGCCAGCCCGCGACGTCCGCCGTCGGGGCGTAGGGACCCTCCGACAGGCACTCGTAGCTGCTGGTAGGGAACGGGTCCACGACCTGTCGGGGTAGTGGTGAAAGCCCGGGTCACGCGGCTCGAAGGCCAGTGTCCGTACGGAAGTCGCGGCCGGCGCGGCACCCCACTCCGTGGAGGGGCGTCTCGGGGCACCCGCCACCCGCCCGTACTCCGGGCTCACACGGGCGGCGCCGGGGACGGGACGTACTCGAACCAGTCGAAGGCGACCGTGCCCTCGGTGGCGTACATGCCGAGCACACGGCCGGTGAAGCCGCAGGCGACCTCGGTGGACAGGTAGCGGCCGTCCAGTTCGGCGAGCGGCCGGGCGTCCGGAGCGTCGGGGTCGCCGAGCCAGAAGGCGATGGTGTCGGGGCCCGTGGTCCCGCCGTCGGTGAGTGCGGGCGACGCGGGCACGAGGTCGGACGTCCGGATCGTCACGGTGAGGGGCAGCGGCCCGGGCGGGGCCGGCCGGCGGGCCACGGTCTGGCGCAGCGGCCCGATCCGGGCGACGACGGCGACCTCCCCGCCCCCGGCCTCCACCTCGTAGTGGTGGGCCTCGTCCAGGCGCACGCAGAGACCGCCGCGTCCCGTGCCCGGGTCGATCAGGGCGGTGACGCGGCAGTCGTGGTGCTGCTGGCGGCGGCCGACGAAGGTGTATCCGGGGCTGTCCAGAGTGGGGCCGGTCGCGTGGAGGACCAGTAGGCCTGGGCGCTCGGTGAGCGACCAGGAGCCCTCCGGGCGGGCGAACGGCGAGATCCAGTGCGGAGCCAGAGCGGGCCCGTCGAAGTCGTCGCGGGCGGGCGGAGCCGGAACGGGACACCAGGCTCCTCCCGGAGCCGCGTGGCGCTCGGGAACGGGGGCGACGACGGGCCAGCCCTCCTCGTCCCACTCCACAGGGGTCAGGAAGGTCTCGCGGCCGAGTACGTGCACGTCGGGTGTGAAGCCGCGGGGGCGGACGCCGAGCAGCACCATCCACCAGCTTCCGTCGGGAGCCTCCACCAGGTCGGCGTGGCCGGTGTTCTGGATGGTGCGGGCGGTACCGCTGTGGGACAGCAGGGGGTTGCCGGGCGCGCCCTCCCAGGGGCCGCGCGGCGAGCGGCTGCGGGCTACGGACACGCTGTGGCCGCGTTCCGTGCCGCCTTCCGCGATCAGCAGGTACCACCAGTCGCCGATGCGGTAGAGGTGCGGCGCCTCGGGGTACTTGAGACCGCTGCCCGACCACGTGGCGAAGGGCCCCTCCAACACCTCGCCCTCGACGGGGTCGATCCTGGCCATGTTGATGCCCCCTTCGGGGCCGGAGAAGGCGCACCAGCAGGTGCCGTCGTCCTCCCACGCCAGGTCGGGGTCGATGCCGGACAGGCCGATCCACACCGGGTCGCTCCACGGCCCCTCGGGCCGATCGGCCGAGACGAGGAAGTTGCCGCCGCCGTCGATGTTGGTGTTGACGACCCAGAAGCGGCCGTCGTGGTGGCGGATCGTGGGGGCGTAGAGGCCTCCGGAGGCCTTGGCGCCGGGGAGGGGCAGCGGCAGTTGCCCGGGCCGGTCGAGCACGTTGCCGATCTGCTCCCAGTGCACGAGGTCCCTGCTGTGGAAGAGCGGCAGCCCGGGGAAGTACTCGAAGCTCGAGCACACCAGGTAGTAGTCGTCACCGACCCGGCACACGCTCGGATCGGGGTGGAACCCGCCGATCACGGGGTTGTCGTACACCTGCACGGAAACGTCGTCCCCCTCGAGCCGCCGGGCACCGTGCGGCGAGTCTAGGACACGCGAGGAAAAGCCAGTTGGACCGCACACCGGCGTCCGCGCGGGCGGCGCCGGGGCGGCGCGGTGCGCCGGGCTCCCGGGGGAACTCAGGACCGCTCCCGGAACGGTGCGTCGGGCACCTCCCCGACACGAGGCCCGCCGAGCCGGCGCAGCAGACGGTGCCGGGCGAAGAACTCGAACCCGTCGACGCGCACGCAGGTCCGCAGGGCGGGCGGTCTTCACGGGGCATCGCGGTACGCGTCGGACTCGGGGATCGCGACACCGGACCCTCGTGACGCCTCACCGGGCCGCGCGGACCGCGAGGGCCGCGAGGGCCGCCGCCGCCACGGCGGCGACCCTCGCGATCATCGGCGTCGTCCTGGTGCGGGCCCGGTCAGGCGCGGGTCCAGCGCTGGTTGTTGCCGTTCGAGCAGGAGTAGAGCTGGATCAGCGTGCCGTTGGCGGTGCCGTTCCCGGCGGCGTCGAGGCAGAGGCCGGACTGGACGCCGACGATGGATCCGTCGGAGTTGAGGCGCCACTTCTGGTTGTCGCCGCCCCAGCAGCTGTAGATCTGGACCTTGGCGCCGTTGCCGGTGCCGGCGGCGTCCAGGCACTTGTTGCCGTAGACCCTGAGTTCACCGGCGTCGGTGTGCGTCCACTGCTGGTTGGTGCCGTTGTGGCAGTCCCACAGCTGGACCTGGGTGCCGTCGGTGGTGCTGCTGCTCGGGACGTCCAGGCAGCGGCCGGAACCGACGCCCTTGAGCGTGGCACCGTCCGGGGGCGGCGGGGTGGTGGAGCCGCCGTTGAGCGCGTTGAGGACCGCGGTGTAGGCGGGCTTCTTGCTGCCGTCGTTGTTGAACAGCAGCGGTGTGTCCCCCGCCCGCCAGGAGTCGCTGTCGCGCACACCCCAGACGGTGACGCCGAGGCAGCGCGAGACGGCCAGGCAGTCGTTGACCACATTGGCGTAGGTCGTGGACGACGCGCCCTGGATGTCGAGCTCGGTGACGGCCACGTCGACGCCGAGGGCGGCGAAGTTCTGCAGGGTGGTGCGGAAGTTGGCGTTGTAGGGGCTGCCGCTGTTGAAGTGCGACTGGAAGCCGACGCAGTCGATCGGCACGCCGCGCTGCTTGAAGTCCCGCACCATGGCGTACATGGCCTGGGTCTTGGCCCAGGTCCAGTTCTCGACGTTGTAGTCGTTGTAGCAGAGCTTGGCGGACGGGTCGGCGGCGCGCGCGGCGCGGAAGGCGACCTCGATCCAGTCGTTGCCGGTGCGCTGCAGGTTGGAGTCGCGCCGGGCTCCGGAACTGCCGTCGGCGAAGGCCTCGTTCACGACGTCCCACTGCGCGATCTTGCCCTTGTAGTGGGCCATCACGCCGTTGATGTGGTCGATCATCGCCTGGCGCAGCGCGCTGCCGCTGAGGCTCTGCATCCAGCCGGGCTGCTGGGAGTGCCAGGCCAGGGTGTGACCGCGCACCTCCTTGCCGTTCTGGACCGCCCAGTTGTAGACACGGTCGGCGGCGGTGAAGTTGAACTGGCCGCGCTGCGGCTGGGTGGCGTCGATCTTCATCTCGTTCTCGGCCGTCACCGAGTTGAACTCACGGTTCGCGATCGTCGCGTACGTGGAGTCGCTCAGCCTGTTCGCGGCGATGGCGACGCCGAAGTAGCGGCCGCTCTGCGCCGCCGCGGCCCCGAGCGTGCTCTCGGCGGCCTGGGCCGACGGCGGCGGCGCGACCAGCGCGCCGGCCATGCCGAGGGCGCCGACGAGGAGCGTCGGCAGCAGAACGCGGAACTTCCGCCGGACGGCGGCTCTGGGTAGGGCATGAAAGCCCATGACTGTGCCTCCAGGGTAAGGGGGATGACGGATTCACCGGGCACCGCGGTCTCGAGGCCCCGGCAGCCTCTCACCCGGTCTGGACGGCCCGGTCGGCCACCGGGTGACGCAGGTGCCGTGGTCCGTGGATCCGTCGTGCGGCTGCGTGCGGCTCTGTGGTGCGGCACCGTCTGCACGGGGACAAGCGTGTCCGACATTTCGAACCGCGGCCGGTTCGTCAAACAGGATGGTGGAGGGTTGACGATGACTCGTCAACCCTCGCGGATGAAAAACTTTCCGCTCCCCATTCGAAAGTTTCGACGCCTTCCGTGCAGCGACTGAGCACTCCGGCCGATGCGGCGCACCGCGCACCACCTGCGACTGCCCCGTCCTGCGCAGGGCCCGTAAGCCCAAGGTGAGGCAACCGAGTTACGGTCGGACCGGTCACAGACCTTGACCGGAAGCCTCCCTCTCCTTAACTTGTGGCGTCACAGAGCCGGGATCACTTCGAAACATTCGAACTCGCTCCAGCCCCGGGGCGGTTGCCGCTCCACCGTCCGTCGGCGCTACCTCACCCCCACCTACAAGGAGGTCCCCCGATGTGGCTTCGCCACGCTTCCCCGGTAAGCCCGAGACGCTTACTCGGCGTCCTCGCGCCCCTGCTGCTGATGGCGGCGTTCCTCGGTGCGCAGCCCGCCGAGGCCGCGACCGTGGACACCAACGCCTCGTACGTGCTGGTCAACCGCAACAGCGGCAAAGCCCTGGACGTCTACAACCTGGCGACCGGTGACGGCGCCCGCATCACCCAGTGGACGCGGAACGACCAGAACCAGCAGCAGTGGCAGTTCGTCGATTCCGGGGACGGCTACTACCGTCTCAAGTCCCGCCACTCGGGCAAGGTACTGGACGTCCACAACTGGTCCACCGCCAACGGCGGCTCGATCGTCCAGTGGTCCGACCTGAACGGCACCAACCAGCAGTGGCGGCTCGCCGACAGCCCGGACGGCCACGTGCGGCTCATCTCGCGCCACAGCGACAAGGCCCTCGAGGTGCAGGGCGCCTCCACCGCCGACAACGCGAACATCGTCCAGTACGACGACTGGGGCGGCACCAACCAGCAGTGGCGGCTCGTCAAGGTCGGCTCCGACACCCCGGGTTCGTGCGATCTTCCGTCGAGCTACCGCTGGACGTCGACGGGCGCGCTGGCGCAGCCCAGGCAGGGGTGGGTCTCGCTCAAGGACTTCACCGTCGCCCCCTACAACGGCAGGCAGCTCGTCTACGCCACCACGCACGACACGGGAACGCGGTGGGGTTCGATGAACTTCGGCCTGTTCACCAACTGGTCGGAGATGGCCTCGGCCGGCCAGAACGCGATGTCCAACTCCACCGTCGCACCCACGCTCTTCTACTTCGCGCCGAAGAACATCTGGGTGCTCGCCTACCAGTGGGGCGGCACCGCCTTCTCCTACCGGACGTCGACCGACCCCACCAACCCCAACGGCTGGTCGTCCGAGCAGGTGCTCTTCTCCGGAAGCATCTCCGGCTCGGGCACGGGACCCATCGACCAGACCCTCATCGGTGACGGCACGAACATGTACCTGTTCTTCGCCGGCGACAACGGCAAGATCTACCGGGCCACCATGCCGATCGGGAACTTCCCGGGCAGCTTCGGCTCGACCTCGACAGTGATCATGAGCGACACGACGAACAACCTGTTCGAAGCTCCGCAGGTCTACAAGCTGCAGGGCCAGAACCGCTACCTCATGATCGTCGAGGCGATCGGCGCGCAGGGCCGGTACTTCCGCTCGTTCACGGCCACGAGCCTGAACGGCTCCTGGACGCCCCAGGCCGCGACCGAGAGCAACCCCTTCGCCGGCAAGGCCAACAGCGGAACCACCTGGACCAACGACATCAGCCACGGCGAACTGATCCGCACCAGTGCCGATCAGACCATGACCGTCGATCCCTGCAACCTGCAGTTGCTCTACCAGGGACGCAGTCCCAACTCCGGCGGTGACTACGGCCTCCTGCCCTACCGTCCGGGTCTGCTGACCCTGCGGCGCTGACGGCACTCGGGGATCCCGCTCCGAGGGGGAGCCGGCGGGGCGGGCCCGGCGTTCCGCCGGGCCCGCCCCGCCGTCATCCCTGCGGAACGAGGCACCGGCGCACCAGGATGAGCGTGCGCTCGGTGACCGTGTCGAGCGGAGCACCTCCCTCGACGGCGGCAAGGGCCGTGTGCAGCATGCCGGCGATCAGATCCGCCGTGAGCGCGGGCTCGGGGACGCCGAGCTGCCGGACGGCCGCCCGGAACGGCTCGACCTGCTCCAGGTGGAGCTCCATCAGACGTTCCAGGCAGGCAGGGGGGAGACCGGCGCTCATGAGGGCGGCGGCGGGCCGGTGCGCCCCTTCGGCGCCGAGGCGGAGGCTTTCCCGGAAGAACGCCTCGACGCGTTCCACCGGGCCGTTCGCGGCGGCCATGGCACGGGTGAGTGCCTCGTCGGAGCGCCGGAACGCCTCCTCCGTGATGGTGGCCAGCAGGGCCGCCGAGGAGTCGAAGTACTGGTACACACTGGAGCGCGCCAGACCCGCGCGGGCGCCGACCGCTGCCGGGGTGACGGCGGCGGCGCCCTCGTTCACCAGGATGTCGATCGCCGCCCCGATCAGCGCCTCGCGCTGCTGAGCACGATGTTCGGCGACGGTGGAGGCGTTGATCTTCGGCATGCGGTGCGGACTCCTGGGTGGCAGACGGGGCCGGGGGCGAGGCGCCGGCCCGCTGCCCCGGTCAGGACAGTCGACCGTCGACCATCTCGTGCACCCGGTCGGCAGCGTCCATTATCGCCGTGTCGTGGGTGACCATGACCGTCGCCGTACCGTGCTGGTGGGTCTGCTCGGCGATCAGCCGGACCGCCTCCGCCGCACGCACCCGGTCCAGTGCCGAGGTGGGCTCGTCCACCAGCAGGACGGCGGGTGAGGTCATCAGGGCCCGGGCGAGGCCCGCGCGCTGGCGTTCGCCTCCGGACAGCTGGTGCGGGCGGGACGCCGTGCGGTGCGGGAGTCCGACCGCCTCGATGAGTTCGTCGGCCCGGGTCCGGGCCGCCGCGTCGAGGCGTCCGTCGATGTGCAGGGGAAGCAGGAGCTGTTCACGGACGGTGAGGGAGGCCAGCAGATTCGACTGCTGGAAGACGAAACCGATGTGGCGGCGGCGCGCCGCGGTGCGTTCCTTGTCCGACAGGGCGGTCAGCTCGGTGCCGGCGATGTGGACCGTGCCGGAGGTGGGCCGCTGGAGGCCTCCGGCGACGGCGAGGAGGCTGGACTTGCCGGATCCGGACGGGCCCACGACGGCGACGAACTCCCCGGGAGCGACGCTGAGGCCGACGTGGTCGAGGGCGGTGACGGCGGTGTCGCCGTCCCCCAGGGTGAGGGTGACGTCGAGCAGGCGCAGTCCGTCGGAGCCCGCGGCGTCCGAGGCGGCCCCGTGATCGGTGGAGGTGCTGGTCATCGGGTGGCTCCCAGAGCGGTGAGGGGGTCGACGGCGGTGATGCGGCGGACGGCGACGACGGCGCCCACGGTTCCGAGGCCGATGAGGAGGCCGGCGGACGTGGCGATGGCCGGGGCGGAGAGGGAGAAGGGGGCCTTGCCGATCATCGCGCTGCCCAGGGCCAGGCCGACGGCGGTACCGACGGCCGTGGCGGCGACGAGGACGGCGACGACCTGGGTGAGGGCGTCGCGCAGGATGTATCCGGTGGGCGCGCCGAGCGCCTTCAGCAGGGCGATCTCGGGCTTGCGCTGCACGGTCCAGACGGTGAAGAACGCACCGACGACCAGGGCGGAGATGGCGTACAGGAAGCCCTTGATCAGGGCCATGGTGCTCGACTCGGCCGTGTAGCCGGGGGACGCGCCGAAGGTGGTCTCCTTGCTGTCGGCGCGGGTGGCGGTCGCCTTCTCGACGGCGGTGACGTCCGCACCGTCCTCCAGGGTCAGGGCGACGGCAGTAGCCTGCCGGCCGGCGGCCTCGGGCAGGTCACCCGGCAGGCCGTAGTGCAGGTGGCGCCAGGTGTCGAGGTCGGTGTAGGCGACGCCGATGTGGCCGTAGGAGATGGTTTCGTCGACCAGGCCGACCACCTTCAGCCGTACCTCGCTCTTGTCCGCGGTCAGGACGTCCCCGATCTCCACACCGAGGTCGGCGATCTCCCGGGTGATGACGATGCCGCCGCCCTCCGTCAGGCTCTCTCCCTCGCCGGGGCTCGGGGCCAGGGGTGAGTCCGCCGCCATGCCGAAGACGGCGAGGTTGACCTGTTCGCCCTTCTCGGCGCCCTCGGTGACCTGGGCGTTGGCCAGGGTGTTCCCGAACGGTTCCGCCCGCTTCACACCCGGGGCCGCGGCCCATGCCTGCCAGTCCTCCTGCTCCACGGTGGAGCGGGAGAACTGTTCGCTGGTCGCCTTCTCGTCGAAGGCCATGTGGGTCACGGGCAGCGCCCGCAGCCCGGATATGCCGGCGTCGGCCAGTCCTGAGGCGAGTCCCGAGAGGAGTACGCCGAGGACGGCGATGAGCGCTACCACGGCGCCCATCAGGGCGAAGCGGCCGCGGGCGAAGCGCAGATCGCGTAGGGCAAGGAACACGGAATCTCCGAGCGGTGAGGGTGACGAGGGAGCGACGGCTGGACGCGCGCGCCCTTTACTCGCATTTGACGACACGACTGTCGGCATCGTATCGGATGTTACCGACGCCCCTGTCGGCACCTAGGGCGTGCGCGCCGCGCACCGACCTGTCGGCCCGCCTCGCGCACGGGTCGTGGAGGACACGGCGCCGGGCCGAACGCGTTCACCCCGCCCGCTTCCGGGTTCACGATCGCGGTCGCGGGGCGGCCACTCCGCCCTGACCCCGATATGCACGAGCGCATCCGCCGGGCCTGACGCGGAACGACGGCTCCCGGCCGGCGTCCCGAGACGCCCGGGAGGGGCACTCGGCCGCCCGGTCGGCCGGACGGCGCCTCCGGGCCGGGGCGCGACGAGGACGCCCGCCCTCACCCCTCCCGGATCCCCGCCGGAGATCCGGCGACCGGCGGGTTAGCGCATGCACATTCACTGAATCGTTCTCTGACAACGTTCGACAATCCCGTCCGGTGATCGGCAAAGCCAACCCTCGCTGGTAGAGACCACTGCCCCCCACCCCACTCACGTCGATAACGTTTTATGTTTGGTTCCGTGATCTCCCGATGGACTGTGTTGACTTTACGAGTCGTTAACAGTCAATGTGTGCGCAACCCGACCGCTCCGAGACACGTAGCAGAGCGGCACGCACCTGAGGAGACGCCATGTCACTGCGGACACAACGCCCCGCGCTCCGCCGGGCCCTGGTGGCCCTTGCCGCTCTCCCCCTGCTCGCCACGGCGGCATGTGGAAGCTCCGACTCCGGGGACAGCGCCTCGGGCGGTCAGGGCTCGTGCGAGAAGAGCGACGGCAAGGTCAAGCTGACGTACTGGTCATGGATCCCCGGCGTCGAGAAGGCGGTGGCCGAGTGGAACCGCCAGAACCCGGACATCCAGGTCTCCGTCAAGTCGACCCCGAACGGCAACGCCGGCACCTACCAGAACATGTCGAACGCCCTGAAGGCGGGCAACGCTCCCGACCTCGGTCAGATCGAGTACGACTCCCTGGCGAGCTTCCGCCTCCAGGAGGGCCTCACCGACATCGCCGCGTGCGCGGGCGTCAAGGACGCCGAGGACGACTTCGTCAAGTGGACCTGGTCGCAGGTGACCTTCGGCTCCGGCGGCGAGGACGGCGTCTGGGCGGTGCCCCAGGACACGGGACCGATGGCCCTCTTCTACCGCAAGGACCTGTTCGAGAAGCACGGCATATCCGTCCCGGCGACCTGGGAGGAGTACTACCAGGCGGCCAAGAAGCTGAAGGCGGCCGACCCGAAGGCGTACATGACGCACTTCTCGCAGACCGACCCGAACTGGTTCAGCGGCCTGCTGTGGCAGAAGGGCGCGAACATGTTCGGCCAGGAGGGCGACGCGTGGAAGGTCGACGTCGACAGCCCGGCCGCCGGCGAGGTGGCGGACTACTGGCAGAAGATGATCGACGAGAAGCTGGTCGCGACCGATCTGCAGGGCTTCTCCCCGGCGCTCTACAAATCGTGGAACGACGGTGAGGTCGCGACCTGGGTCAGCGCCGCCTGGGGCTACAGCACCATCCGCGACAACGCGAAGTCGACCTCCGGCAAGTGGGGCGTCGCGCCGATGCCGCAGTGGTCCGCGGGCGAGAACAAGGCCGGCAACTGGGGCGGCTCGACGACGGCGGTGCTCGGCAAGAGCAAGCACCCCTACGAGGCCGCGAAGTTCGCGCTGTGGCTGAACACCGACCCGAAGGCACTGGAGATCCTCAACCGTGAGGGCGGTCTCTACCCCGCGGCCGTCAAGGGGCTCGACCTGGAGGCCCTGCAGCAGCCGGTGGACTTCTACGGCGGTCAGAAGATCTTCGACGTCTTCGCTGACGCCTCCAAGAACGTCACCACGGACTGGACCTTCGGCCCGACGATGACGGACACCTACCGCTTCATGGGCGACGGCATCGCGGGCGCCCTGGGCGGCAAGGGAACGCTCAAGGACGCGCTCGCGCAGACGGACACCAAGACGGTGGACTCCCTGGAGAAGCAGTCCCTCGAGGTCGCCAAGTAAGTGACGGGGACCGGCGGCGCGTCACCACGCCCGCCGGTCCTCTCCCCCTCGTCAAGGAAGCCTGGGAAGAGACCACGCCATGACCGCCGACCGGACGGCCGCGACAGCGGCGCCACCAGCGAAGACCACCACCGCCCCCACCGCACCGCGCCGCAGACGGAACTGGGCACCCGCCTTCTTCCTCCTGCCGTTCTTCATACCCTTCGTACTTTTCACCCTGGTTCCGGTCGGCTACGCCTTCTACCAGAGCCTGCTCAAGACCGAGCGGACCGGCGGCACCTTCGGCCGCAAGACGACCGTGTTCGCCGGCTTCGAGCAGTACAGGGAAGTGCTGGGCGACAGCGAGTTCCTCGCCAGCGTCGGCCGGGTGCTGCTCTTCGGCCTGGTGCAGATCCCCGTGATGCTGCTGCTGGCCCTGGTGCTCGCGCTGCTGCTGGACTCCACGGTGGCCCGCCTCAAGCGCTTCTTCCGCATCGCCTACTTCGTGCCGTACGGCATCCCCGGTGTGATCGCGGCGCTCATGTGGGCGTTCCTGTACGACCCCCGTCTGTCGCCCGTCGTGGAGCTGCTGGACGAGGTCGGGTCCGCACCGGACTTCCTCGGCTCGTCGATGATGCTCTGGTCCATCGGCAACATCGTGACCTGGACCTACACCGGGTACAACATGCTGATCATCTACGCCGCGCTGCAGGCCGTCCCGGCCGACATCTACGAGGCGGCACGCATGGACGGGGCGAGCGAGGCGAAGATCGCCTGGCGCATCAAGATCCCCATCCTGCGTCCGGCGCTCATGCTGACCGGCGTCTTCTCGATCATCGGGACCCTGCAGCTGTTCACCGAACCGCAGGTGCTCCGCTCGATCTCCACCAGCGTCACCAGCACCTACACACCGAACCTGGCGGCCTACTCGCTCGCCTCGTCGGACAACTACAGCGAGGCCGCCGCCATGTCGGTGACGCTGGCCCTGGCCACGTTCGTCCTGTCGTTCGGGTTCCTCAAGTTCACGGGTCGAAAGGCCGAGTCATGAGCCTCCTCACCGACACCGCGGGTGCCCACGCGCCCGCGCCGGCCTCGAAGAAGGCGTCCCGCGGCCCACGGGAGAGCCGTCTGTCGGTGGCCGTCGCCACCGGCTTCCTGGCCGTGATCGCCGTCTACATGCTGCTTCCGGTGTTCTGGCTGATCGTCTCGGCCACCAAGAGCCAGGGCGACCTGGTCGACACGTTCGGTCTGTGGTTCTCCGACTTCCACCTGATCGACAACCTTCGGGCACTGTTCGCCAAGCAGGATGGGGTCTTCGTGCCCTGGCTGCTCAACAGCCTCCTCTACGCGGGCGCGGGCGCGGCCGTCGGCACGCTCCTGTCCGCCATGGCCGGTTACGCCCTGGCCAAGTACCGCTTCCGGGGGCGGGAGTTCCTGTTCTCCGTCGTGCTCGGCGGGGTGCTGGTCCCGGCGACGGCGCTCGCGCTGCCGCTGTTCCTGCTCTTCGCCAAGGTGGGCGCCACCAACACCTTCTGGGCGGTCTTCCTGCCGAGCATCGTCAGCCCGTTCGGCGTCTACCTCTCGCGCATCTTCGCGGCCGCCTCCGTGCCCGACGAGCTCCTGGAGGCCGCCCGCATCGACGGCTCCGGGGAACTGCGGACCTTCTTCACCATGGCGGTGAGGCTGATGTCGCCCGCCATGGTGACGATCTTCCTCTTCCAGTTCGTGGTCATCTGGAACAACTTCCTGCTGCCGCTGGTGATGCTCCAGGACGACCGGCTCTACCCGGTCACCCTGGGCCTGTTCACCTGGCAGTCCCAGGTCAGCCGCGACCCGTCGCTGCAGATCCTCAGTCTCACCGGGTCGCTCGTCTCGGTCGTCCCGATCGTCATCACCTTCCTGGTGCTCCAGCGCTACTGGAAGGCCGGCCTCGCGGCGGGAGCGGTGAAGTCGTGAACGACAACGCACTCAAGCAGCTGTCCGACCGGCTCGGCGGCATCGCCTACGGCGGGGACTACAACCCGGAGCAGTGGCCGCGCGAGGTGTGGGAGGAGGACGTCCGCCTCATGCGTGAGGCCGGCGTCAACCTCGTCACCGTCGGCGTCTTCTCCTGGGCGCTGCTCGAACCGCGCCCGGGGACGTACGAGTTCGGCCTGCTCGACGAGGTCATGGACCTGCTGCACGCGAACGGCGTCGCCGTCGACCTGGCGACGGCCACGGCGTCCCCGCCGCCGTGGTTCTCGGTGCGCCATCCCGAGGCGCTGCCGGTGACCGCCGACGGCGTCCGGCTGATCCACGGCTCGCGGCAGACGTTCTGCCCGAGCAGCCCCGCGTACGCCGAGGCGGCCGGCCGCCTCACCGAGCGGATCGTGGAGCGCTACCGCGACCACCCCGCGCTCGTGCTGTGGCACCTGCACAACGAGTGGGGCAACCACAACGCGCACTGCTTCTGCGACACCAGTGCCGAGGCCTTCCGCGACTGGCTGCGGGAGCGGTACGGCGACCTCGACGGCCTCAACGAGGCGTGGGGGACGGCGTTCTGGAGCCAGCGCTACGGCGACTGGGCGGAGGTCATGCCGCCGCGCGCCACCGCGGCCGTGGCGAACCCGACCCAGCAGCTGGACCACTGGCGGTTCTCCTCGGACGCGCTGCTGGCACTGCACCGGCGCGAGGCGGAGATCGTGCGCCGCCTCTCCCCCGGTGTGCCGCTGACCACCAACCTCCTGGTCACCCTGGAGAAGAAGGTCGACGGGTTCTCCCTCGCCGGGGCGTGCGACTTCGTGTCCGTGGACCAGTACCTGACGGCCGCGGACCCCGAGGCGCACATCGGGCTGTCCCTCGACGCCGACCTCGCGCGCGGCATGGGCGGCGGCGCTCCCTGGCTGCTGATGGAGCACTCCACCTCGGCGGTCAACTGGCAGCCGCGCAACGTCGCGAAGACCCCGGGGCAGATGCGGCGCAACAGCCTCGCGCACGTGGCGCGCGGCGCCGACGGCGTCCTGTACTTCCAGTGGCGCCAGTCGAAGGCCGGCGCCGAGAAGTGGCACTCCGCGATGCTCCCGCACGGCGGCACGGACACCAAGACCTGGCGCGAGGTCACCGCTCTCGGCCGGGACCTGAGGGCCCTGGCGGAGGTCCGTGGCACCCGGGTGGTGTCGGACGTGGCGCTGCTGTTCGACTGGAACGCCTGGTGGACCCTCGAGATGGACGCCACCCCCTCGCAGGACCTGCGCTACCTCGACCTGGTCCGGGGCTGGTACGAGGCACTGTGGTCGCTGGGCGTGACCTGCGACCTGGTGCACCCCGGGAGCGACCTGACCGGGTACCGGCTGGTCCTCGTCCCCAGCCTCTGCCTGACGAGTGACGCGGACGCCGCGGCGCTGAGCGGGTACGTCGCGGACGGCGGGCACGCGGCCGTCGGATTCTTCAGCGGTGTGGTGGACGAGCACGACCACGTCCGCCTCGGCGGTCATCCGGGGGCGTACCGGGACATGCTCGGCCTCCGGGTGGACGAGTTCTTCCCGCTCCGGGAGGCGGAGACGGTCCGGCTGTCCGACGGCTCACGGGCGACGGTCTGGAGCGAACTCGTCGAGCCGCGCGGGGCCGAGACGGTCCTGTCGTTCGCGGCGGACCCGTCGTCCGGCGGCCCGGTGGCGGGGCACCCGGCGGTCACGCGGCACGGACACGGCGACGGTGTGTCCTGGTACGTGGCGACGCGTCCGGAGGCGGAAGCGCTGCGCACGCTGCTGGCCCGGGTCTGCCGGGAGGCCGGGGTCACCGCCGCGGCCGAGGTCCCGGCCGGCGTCGAGGCGGTCCGCAGGCGCGGCCCGGACGCCACCTACCTGTTCCTGATCAACCACTCCCCGCGCGACGTGTCCGTCCCGGCGGCGGGCACCGACCTGCTGAGCGGCGCCACCGCCGACGGCGAGGTCGTCGTCCGCGCGGGCGACGTCGCGGTGATCCGGGAGCCCGGCTCCCCCTCGGCGGACGGGTGACGGCGTGCTCGCCAGGCAACGGCAGGAGGACATCGCCCGGCTGGTCCGGCAGCACGGCTCGATCCGGGTGAGCGCGCTGACGGAGCGGTTCGACGTGTCCCACATGACGATCCGGCGTGACCTGGAGGCGCTCGCGCGCCGGGGCCGGCTCGACAAGGTCCACGGCGGTGCGGTCGCGCCGGCCCACGGCAGCGACGTGGAACCGGCGTTCGCGGAGAAGATGTCCCGTCAGGTCGCGGCCAAGGAGGCCATCGCGGTCGCGGCCGCCCGGCTGGTCACTCCGGGCTCGGCGATCGGCATGACCGCCGGGACGACGACGTGGACGCTCGCCCGGCTCCTCCTGGACGTCCCGGACATCACGGTGGTCACCAACAGTGTGCGGGTGGCGCAGGTCCTGCACACCCACCGGCGGCGGACGCAGACGGTGGTGCTCACCGGAGGGGTGCGCACTCCTTCCGACGCGCTGGTGGGGCCGGTCGCGGTCACCGCTCTGCGCACGCTCCACGTCGACGTGCTGTTCATGGGGGTGCACGGCATGGACGCGCGGACCGGCTTCAGCACGCCGAACCCCCAGGAGGCGGAGACGAACCGGGCGATGTGCCGCTCGGCCCGGCACACCGTGGTACTGGCCGACCACACCAAGTGGAACGCGACCGGCTTGGCGAGCATCGCCCCGCTGGGTGCGGCCGACACGCTCATCACCGACTCGGGCATCGACGGACACGGCCGTGACGTGCTGGAACACGGTGTCGGTGAGCTGACCGTGGTCACGCCGTCCCGTTCCTCCCCGCGGGCCGCTTCCCCCCGACCCCCCGTCCCTCCCCGACCGATCGAAGGTGCCCGCACGTGACCACCGACCGTTCCTCCCACCTGGTCCACTTCCGTTCGGGCGGCACGAGCCTGGTCCTCGACTGCTCGGGACCCCGCCTCCCGCGGGTACTGCACTGGGGAGCCGACCTCGGAGACCTGGACGCGGACACACCGGGCGGTGGGGGCGACCTCGTCTCCCTCGCCACGGCGAGCGTCGCCGAGCTCGGCACCAGCGTTCCCGACGTCCAGGTGCCCGTGAGCGTGCTGCCCGAGCAGTCGGCCGGCTGGCTGGGCACCCCGGGACTGTCCGGCCACCGCGAGGGCGCCGACTTCTCCTGCGCCTTCACCGTGCGGGAACTGCGGTTCCCGGGCCCCCGCTCGCTGACGGTCGAGGCCACGGACGAGCAGGCCGGGCTCGGCCTGCGGTGGGAGCTGGAGCTGACCCCCTCCGGTCTGGTCCGCCAGCGTGCCCGTCTCACCAACCAGGGTGAAGGCCCGTACACGCTGGAGGCGCTGCAGCTCGCCCTGCCGGTGCCGGCCCACGCGGCCGAAGTGCTCGACCTGACCGGTCGCCACCTGCGGGAACGATCGCCGCAGCGGCACGAGTTCACCCTCGGCACGCATCTGCGGGAGAACCGGCGCGGACGTACCGGTGTCGACGCCACCCTCCTGCACGCGGTGGGTGAGCGGGGCTTCGGCTTCCGAGGTGGCGAGGTGTGGAGTCTGCACGTCGCGTGGAGCGGCAACCACCGCACCTTCGCCGAGCGGACGAACGCCGGGGTCTGCCTCCTCGGCGGTGGCGAGCTGCTGCTGCCGGGTGAGATGCGCCTCGGGCCCGGTGCCGCGTACACGACCCCGTGGCTGCTGGGCTCGTACGGTGACGGTCTGGACGCCATGGCGGCGCGCTTCCACACGTACCTGCGGCAGCGTCCCCACCACCCGGCCACTGCGCGTCCCGTCACCCTCAACACCTGGGAGGCCGTCTACTTCCGGCAGGACCTCGGTACCCTGACCGCCCTGGCGGACGCGGCGGCGGAGGTCGGAGCCGAGCGGTTCGTGCTGGACGACGGGTGGTTCCGCGGTCGCCGCGACGACCGGGCGGGCCTGGGCGACTGGTACGTGGACCCCGAGGTCTGGCCGGAGGGGCTGCATCCGCTCGTCGAGCACGTCCGCTCCCGCGGCCTGCAGTTCGGTCTCTGGGTCGAGCCGGAGATGATCAACCCCGACTCGGACCTGGCCCGGGCCCACCCGGAGTGGATCCTGTCGGCGGCCGGGCGCATGCCGCCTCAGGCCCGGCACCAGCAGGTGCTCGACCTGGGCAGGCCGGAGGCGTACGCCTACGTGCTCGAGCGGCTGGACGCCCTGGTCGGCGAGTACGCCGTCGACTACCTCAAGTGGGACCACAACCGCGACCTCATCGACGCGGGCAGCGGCCGGCACGGCGTGGGCGGGGTGCACGCGCAGACCACCGCCGTGTACGCGCTCATGGACGAGCTGCGCCGGCGCCACCCCGGGCTGGAGATCGAGTCCTGCTCGTCGGGCGGCGCCCGGGTGGACCTGGGCATCCTCGAACGCAGTGACCGGGTGTGGACGAGCGACTGCATCGACGCGCTGGAACGGCAGCAGATCCAGCTCTGGACGGGCCTGTTGCTGCCGCCCGAGCTGATGGGTGCGCACGTCGGCGCCCCCGCTGCGCACACCACGGGCCGCACGCACGGTCTGGACTTCCGCGCCGGCACCGCGTTCTTCGGCCACATGGGGATCGAGTGGGACCTCACCCTGGCGACGCCCGACGAGCGCCGCAGGCTCGCCGAGTGGATCGCGGTGCACAAGCGGCTCCGGCCGCTGCTGCACGGGGGGACCGTGGTCCACGGTGACGCCCATGATCCCGCCGTACTCGTGCACGGCGTCGTGGCCCCGGACCGGTCCCACGCGGTGTACGCGGTGGTGCAGAAGGCCACGAGCGTGCAGATGCCGACGGGCCGCGTGCGCCTGCCCGGGCTGGCGCGGGACGCGCGCTACGCCGTGACGCCCCTGCCGCCGGGGGACGCGACCCGGGGGCCGGTCACCAGTCCGCTTCCCTGGTGGGCGCCGGAGGGCGTCGAACTGCCGGGCCGTGTCCTGTCCGTGCTCGGCGTGCAGGCGCCGACCCTCCATCCGGAGAGCCTCGCGCTGATCGAGGTCCGGCGGATCGCACCGCGGGCCTGAGGCGTCCGTGCGGGAGGGCCGGCAGGGCCGGTACGCCCTGCCGGCCCTCCCGCACGAGCACGGCGGCCGTCTTCCTGACCGGTGGTCAGGACATCAGCTTCGGCCGCGACTCCTGTGCGTCGCGGCCGGAAGCTCCGCCACCGCGACGGCGCCGGGCTACCAGGACGACTTGGTGACCCCGGGGAGGAAGCCGGCGTGGGCCTGCTCGCGCAGGCGGACACGGGAGAGACCGAACTTCCGCAGGTGACCCCGCGGCCGCCCGTCCACGCTGTCGCGGTTGCGTACCCGGGTCGCACTGGCGTCGCGGGGCTGGCGCCGGAGTTCCACCACCGCGGCCCGGCGTTCGGCGTCGGTGGAGGACGGCCGGCGGATGATCTCCTTCAGCTCCGCCCGCCGGGCCGCGTACCGCTCGACGGTCGCCTTGCGCTTCTCGTTCTGCGCGATCTTGCTCCTCTTGGCCATCAGACCTTCCCTCCCCGTGCTCGGATGCGGGCCACGGCGGCCTCGATGCCGATGGTGTCGACGGTCTTGATCGCCTTCGCGCTGAGCGTCAGCCGGACGTGCCTGCCCTCGCTCGCCAGCCAGTAGCGCTTGCGCTGGATGTTGGGGTCGAAGCGGCGCGATGTGCGCCGGTGCGAGTGGGAGATGGTGTTGCCGAATCCCGGCTGGGCGCCGGTCAGTTGGCAGTGGGCGGACAAGGTCCTACCTACCCTTCGTCGGTCGTCGAGTTGTTGGTAATGGAAATCATTCCCATATAGTAGCCGCATGGCTCGCAACGAGGTACGCCCGATCATCAAGCTCCGCTCCACCGCGGGGACCGGCTACACGTACGTCACCCGCAAGAACCGTCGCAACGATCCCGACCGCATGGTGCTGCGCAAGTTCGACCCCGTCGCCCGGCGCCACGTCGACTTCCGGGAGGAACGCTGACCCCCGTCCCCTGCCGCCGACCCGTCCCGATCCGAAGGAACACCGCCATGAAGCCTGGCATCCACCCCGCGTACGGTCCCGTCGTCTTCCGTGACCGGGCCGCGAACTACGCCTTCCTCACCCGCTCCACCATGACCAGCGACAGGACGATCGACTGGGAGGACGGCGAGACCTACCCGGTGGTCGACGTCGAGATCTCGCACGTGAGCCACCCCTTCTACACGGGCACCGCCCGAGTGCTGGACACCGCGGGGCGGGTCGAGCGGTTCGAACGCCGTTACGGCCGGCGCGGAGCGGTCTGATGCGGGACGCGACCCCTCTGCCGGTGCTGATCGTCGGCGGGCTGCACTCCGAGGCCCGCCGGACGGTCGTGGACGGCCTGCTGCGGACGGTCCCCGGCAGTGTCGTCCTCCACCACGACCTGTCGACGGCTGCCGAGGGCACCGTCCTGCGCCAGGTGCGCGACGCCTCGGGCGAGTTGTCCCGCGGCGACGCCCCGCTGGTCAACGACTGCGCCTGCTGTGCGCTGCGCGAGGACCTGATGCCCGAACTCGAGCGGCTGGCCGACGGCGGCCTGACCCGGCTCGCCGTCGTCGAGCTGTGGGACTCCGTCGAGCCCAGGGCCATGGCCGAGGTCGTCGCGGCCCACGGCGCGGGCAGGGTCCGTCTCACCAACGTGATCACGGCGGTCGACCCGGCCCTCGTCCTGCCCTGCCTCGGCAACGGCGACGACCTCGCGGAGGTCGGTCTCGCCGCTGCCGCGACCGACCAGCGCACCGTCGGCGACACCTGGGCCAGACAACTGGAGTACGCCCCCGTCGTCGCCGTCGTGGAGAGCGAGGACGCCGACGACGAGGATCGCGCGCTCCTCCGCCAACTCCACCCCACCGCACGCCAGGTGGACAGCGGCTCCGCGGAACTCGCCCGGCTGGCCTTCGCGGGCTTCGACGTGGACGCGGCCGCCGCCGCACAGCACCCGGCCTGTGCCCTGCTCCCCCAGGACGCGGACGAGGCCGGGGTGACCACGTTCGTCTGGCGCCGCCACCGTCCGTTCCACCCGGAACGCCTGTACCGGGCGCTGGAGGACCTCTGCTGCGCGGCCGCCCGCAGTCGCGGACGGTTCTGGCTCGCGGACCGCCCCGACACCCTGCTCGCCTGGGACGCCGCCGGCGGGGCCCTGTGCGTGGAGGGCGCCGGCCCCTGGCTGGCCTCCCTGCCCGACGCCGCCTGGGACCTGGTCCCGCCCGTACGCCGGGCCGCGGCCGCGCTGGACTGGCACCCGGAGCACGGTGACCGCTGCCAGCACCTCGTCTTCACCTCGCCCGGACTCGACCGCGACGGCCTCGCACGGCTGCTCGACTCCTGCCTGCTCACCGACGCCGAGTACGCCGCGGGAGCCGAGGCGTGGAAGCGTCTGCCGGCCGCCTTCGACTCCCTGCTCGATCCCGCCGGCCGGACCTGAGCCACGCGCCGGTCCCGACCCCCGCACCCCACCCACCGGAGAAGGAGCATCCATGGCCCCGCGCCAAGACCCCCGCAAGCCGCTGAAGGCCCGCCCGAACCCGCTGGACGCGGCCGGCATCACCTACGTCGACTACAAGGACGTCGAACTGCTGAGGAAGTTCGTCTCCGACCGCGGCAAGATCCGCAGCCGCCGGGTCACCCGCGTCACCGCCCAGCAGCAGCGGCAGCTCGCCAGAGCGGTCAAGAACGCCCGCGAGATGGCACTGCTGCCGTACGCCGGCCGGTAGGGCCGGCGCAGCCGCGCCCCCGGCCGGGCGCGAGGAGATGCACCCCTCCCGGGAGGGGTGCATCTCCGTGTGTGCCGCCGCCGGTTCCGGCAGGGTTGCCGGCCCCACCGGCCGGTCCGGGTCCTGGGGCGACGTGCCGTGCTCAGAAGGAGGTGGCGGCCAGGATGCGGTTGAGGGCGCTGCCGGGGCGGCTCGTGAGGTCCTCCCAGGTGCCCTCCTCCGCGATGCGGCCCGCCTCGAGAACGGCGATGCGGTCGGCTCGGCGCATCGTCGCCGGACGGTGTGCGATGACGATCGTCGTGCGGCCCTCCTGCCGGAGCGCGGTGGCGAGTTCGGCGTCGCCGCTGTTGTCCAGGTGGGCGGTGGACTCGTCCATGACGAGGACCCGCGGCCGGACCAGCAGTGCGCGGGCCAGGGCGACGCGGGCCCGCTGGCCCCCCGAGAGCGTGGCGCCCCGTTCGCCGACGAGGGTGTCCATCGGGGCGATCCGGTCGACGCCGCACAGCCGTGCCGCCTCGGCCAGCGCCCGGTCGCCGGCCTCGGGCGCGCCGAGCCGCAGGTTCTCGGCAAGGGTGCCGTGGAAGAGGGGTGTGTCCTGTCCCACCAGTACCACCGCACGCCGCAGTTCCGCGTCGCCCACCTCCCGCACGTCCACGGGTCCGCCGTCGGCGGGCAGCAACTGGACCGCGCCGGCGGACGGGTCCCAGAAGCGCGCGATCAGGTGGGCGCAGGTCGACTTGCCGGCGCCGGAGGCACCGACGAGGGCGAGTGTCCTGCCCGGGCGGACGGTGAGGTCGACGCCGTCCAGCACGGTCCCGCCGCCGTAGTCGAACCTCACCTGACGCAGGCGGACGCCCAGCGGCCCGGGAGGCAGGGGGCGTGGTGCGGTGGGCGGCGGGGCGAGAGCCGGGGCCTTGACGGCCGCGTCGACGCGGGAGGCGGCGGCGCGCAGCGCCACGGCCTGGCTGAGGGCGCGGGCCGATTCCGCGACCGGGCCCAGGACGGACAGGGACAGGGCCATCGCCGCCGGCACCCACGCGCCGTGCAGCCGTCCGGAGGTCACGGACTGCGCGGCGGCGGCGACCACGCCGAGGGCCGCGGCCACGATGAGGACGTCGCGGACCGCCGCGGCGACGGCCTCCCAGGTCGCCTCGGTGCGCTGGGCGGCTCCCACCTGCCGCCCCCGATCCGCCAGTTCGCGGCGGCGTTCGGTCAGGGCGCCGAAAGCGAGCAGTTCGCGCAGCCCGTCGACGGTCTCCACCGTGTCGGCCGACAGCCGGGCCACGGCCGCCCGGGTGCGGCCGCCGCGCGCCGTGCGGGCCCGTGCGTCCGCGAAGGGCGCCGCGGCGAGCAGCGCCGCGACCGGCAGCACGGCCACCAGCAGCCACGGCTCGACCGTGGCGAGGACCACGGAACCGCCGGTGAGGACCGTACCGGCGGCGAGCAGTTGGGCGGTGGTGTGGGCGTAGAAGAACTCCAGGGCCTCCACGTCGGCCATGGCGGTGGCGGCGAGATCGCCGCTGCGGCGGCCCGCGACCCGGGCGGGCGCGCTGCGGGCGAGTCCGTCGAAGACGCGTACCCGCAGGGCGGCCAGCACCCGGTAGGCCAGGTCGTGCGAGAGGTCCATCTCCCGCCAGGTCATCAGGGCGCGTACCAGGACGAGGGCGACGAGCGCGGTGACGGTGTCGGCCGACGGCGCGCGCCCCTCGATGACGGCGTCGCCCACGGTGTGCGCGGCCAGAGTCAGCAGTGCGACGAGGGAGCCCTGTTCGAGGATCGCGGCGGCGCAGGTGCGGGCCGTCATGGCGCGGTGTGCGGCGAGGGCGGGGAGGAGGGCGCGCAGTGCGCCTCGCGCGGGTGCGTCCGCGTCGGCGGGGGCGGTGACCGCGGTGGTGGTGACAGCGGTGGTGGTGCTCATGCGGCCCGTTCTCCTCGGTGGTGGCGGCCGGCCTCGACGAGCCGCGTGTAGACACCGCCGGCCTCGACCAGGTCAGGGTGCTCGCCGACGGCGTCCACCCCTCCCTGGTCGAGGACGACGATGCGGTCGGCGTGCCGGACGGCCGCGAGCCGGTGGGCGACCACCAGGACGGTCCGTCCGCTCGCGGCGTTCGTCAGCTCCCGGACGATGTCGGCCTCCCGGCGTTCGTCGACCGAGCTGGTGGCCTCGTCCAGGACGAGGACCGGGGCATCGGCCAGCAGGGCCCGGGCGAGCGCGAGCCGCTGACGCTGACCGCCGGAGAGGGTGGCGCCGCGTTCGCCGAGGACGGTGGCGTAGCCGTCGGGGAGGGCGGTGATCTCGTCGTGGACACCGGCGGCGCGCGCCGCCCGGGTCAGCTCGTCGTCGGTGGCGGCCGGCCGGGCCATGCGCAGGTTGTCGGCGATGGTGGCGTGGAAGAGGTACGTCTCCTGGGAGACGACGGCGACGCCCTGTCGCAGGGAGTCGAGCGCATACTCGGTCGTGGGGCGCCCGTCGAGGGTGATCCGGCCCTGCTGCGGGTCGTGGTGGCGCAGGACCAGGGCCAGCAGCGTGGACTTGCCGGCGCCGGACGGGCCGACGATCGCGGTCGTCCGTCCCGGTGGCGCGGTGAAGGAGACTGAGTCGAGGGCGGGGTCCGGTGCGCCGTCGTAGGTGAACCGGACGTCTTCGAAGCGCAGTTCGGGCGGAGCCTGCCAGTGCGCCGGGACCGTCCCGGAGTCGGGGACCGCCGGCTCGGCCGTGCGCAGGGCCGCGAGTCCGTCGGCGGCCGAGGCGCCCAGGTATCCGGCGTGCCACTCGCGGGCCAGGTCGCGGACCGGCCGGAAGCACTCCGAGGCCAGCAGCAGCATCAGGTAGGTGCCGGTCGCCGTGGTGGAACCGGTGACGGCCGACCAGCACGCGAGGAGGGCCGCGGCGGCCGTGCCGCCCTGGATGGCCAGGTCGGTGATGCCGGTGTCGACCAGGGACACCCGCAGTTTGGCGACGGTCGCCCGGTGCAGTGCCGCGGAGCGCTCCTCCAGGCGTGCGCGGGTGCGCCCGACGGCGCCGGCGGCGCGCAGGGCGGGCATGCCCTGGAGGGCCTCCAGGTAGTCGGCGCCCAGCCCTTCGTAGGTGTCCCAGTGCTCCTTGCCGCGGGCGGCGAGGAGCCTGTCCCAGGCGCGCGGCCCGGCCAGGGCGAGGAGCAGGGCGGGAACCAGGCCGAGGAGGCCCCAGGGCGCGACCGCGGCCAGGGCGGTCAGGACGAGGGGCGGCACGGTGAGGGTGATCAGGAGTTGGGGCAGGTAGCGGGAGACGTAGGCGTCGACGCCCTCCACGCCGTCGACGAGTGTGGTGCGGACGGCTCCGGCCCGTGCGGTGGTGAGGTGCGCGGGGCCCAGACGGCCGAGGCGGAGCAGGAGTTCGTCCCGCACGGCCACCCTGACCCGGGCTCCCGCGCGGGTGGCGGTGCGCCGCTGCCACACGGTGAGTGCGGCGCGTACGGCGACGACGGCGAGCACCGCGGCCAGCAGCCAGGGGAGCCGTCCGGTGTCGCCGCGGGCCAGGCCGGCGAGCGTGAGGGCCAGCAGGGCGGCCTGGGCCAGGTGGGTGAGGGTGACGGCGCCCTGCAGGAGGGTGGCCGCCAGCAGGGGGCGTCGTGCGCGCCCCGCGGCGCGGCGGAGTTCGGGGTGGACGATCACGTTCGTTTCTCCTCGTCGGCGTGGCGGGTGCCGAGGGCCAGTGCGTGGACGACCCAGTCCTGTTCCGGTGCGGCTCCGAGGGCGGCGCCCAGGTCCGCCTGCTGCCAGGAGCCGACGGGCCGGGCCGCCAGCCCGTGGCGGCGGGCGGTGACGTGGGCCAGGTGGACGGCGAAGCCGGCCCTCAGGTGGGCGCGGCGCACGTGCGTGGTGTCGGCGTCCGTGGGGCAGCCGTGGGCGATCAGGACGGCGCCCGCGTTCGCGATCCACGCCTGGCCCGCGGCCCAGGCCGCGAGGGTCGGGCGGGCCTCGCCCGCCGCGTACCGCCGCAGGGCCGTGCCGTCCGGTGTCCGTTCCATGAGGCCGGGCCGTGGCGGGCCGACCGCGGCGCACCAGCGCAACAGGTCGTCGGCCGCGGCCCGTTCGGCGGTGGCAAGGACCGCCCGCAGGGCGTCGTGGGAGGGTGCGCCCGGCAGCGGCGGTGGGGTGCTGCGGCGCTCCAGCAGTTCGGCCGGGGTGGGTGTGTCCCCGGAGGTGGCCGGGGCGTCGGGGCTGTCCGCCGGGTGCACCCGGCTCCCCCTTCCGGGCGGGGGGACACACACGACGGCCAACGGGGTCCCGGTGCGTCCGTCCAGCCGTGCCTCGGGCTCGCCCGTGCCCAGGGCGCGGGCCGCCAGGACCAGCGCCGCCGCGGCGTGCCCGGTGTCCAGCAGCAGAAGGGGCCAGGCCCGGTGGCCGTAGTGGGAGACCGTGCGCCGTGCGGTGACGTCGAGTTCGGCCGTCACGCCCGGCGGCGTGTCCCGGGGAGGCGGGCCGGTGTGGTGGACGCGGTGGCGCAGCGGGTCGTAGCCGTAGCGGCCGGGCGGCAGGGAGCAGCCGGCGCCCACGACCAGTGCGGTGTCCACGGGGTGCAGCGCGCCCGCGGAGGGCGTGGGCCGCAGGCGTCCGGAGGGGTCGGAGGCCGCCAGGGACAGACGGAGCAGGCAACGCAGATCGAGGCTCGCCGGGCCGGCCTCCGGGATCGGAAGCGACGGGCCCGGCCAGGGCCGGACGGGGCTTCCGGCGGGCGTGTCGGGGCCGGGAGGTTCCGGGGAGCGGGCGCGGGCGAGGGCGGTGACGAGGTCCACCGGGCGGTCTGCGCGGATGTCTTCCACCACGGCCCTCACATGTGGGGCGGAGGCGCCAGTGTGAAGTCCTCCGGGCCGCTCGGCGGGGTGGTGCGCCAGCCGCGCGCCACGGCGGCCTCGGCGAGGCGCGGGCAGCCGAAGTAGCCGAAGGCGGCGGGGGCGTTGGGCAGGAGTCCGGAGACGAGGACCCGGGCGACGCGCAGTGAGGTCTCGGCCACGTCCTCGGTGGTGAGGTCGAAGGTCATGACACGGTGTCCGCCCTCGCGCAGCGTGGTCTCCAGCCGCTCCCGGCTGCCGTGCTCGACGGCGTCGACGGACACGGTCCCGAGGGCGGGCGCGGTGAAGCGCCGGGCCTCGGCCGCCATCCGTTCGTCCAGCCACACCTGCACGTGCGCCCCCAGGTCCCGCACGTGCTCGAACCGCTCGCCGCACACGTCGAGGTAGCGGGCGTCCGCCCGGTGCTGGAGGTAGAGTCCGCGCGCCAGCAGCCCGGCCTCCACGGCCTGGAACACCCAGCCGTCGGCGTCCGTGAGGCCCTGGGTGAAGACCCAGGTGTGGACGGCTTCGAGGACGGCCTTGCGGGCGGCCTCGGCCGGGTCGTACTTGCAGGCGAACCCTGCGGCGTACAGGCCGAGGCGCGGGTCGTGGACGAGGGCGGCCATGCAGGGGGCGAACTCCGAGCGCATCTCGACGATGTGCAGGTCGAGCGCGGAACCGGCCAGGTCGTCGGCGAGGCCGGGCACGCTCGCCGGGTCGATGCCCCGGGCCGGGCCGTCCAGGTGCCACCACAGTTCCAGGGCGTCGCGTTCGACGATCTCCAGCAGGCCGCGCTCGACGGCGTCGTCGAGGCCCTGCCCGGTGGCGATGCCGGCGTAGTTGAGGTGGTGGGTGCGGGGCAGTTCCCGCAGGTCGCCCTGGCGCCAGTTGAGGTGGGTGAGGGAGACGGGCGCCCAGACCTCGGCGCCGGTGCCGTCGGGCAGCAGTTCGGTGCCGCGTGTCCACAGGGCCGGGGTGTCGGGCCCGAGGGGGCGGTAGGGGTACTTCTCGCGGGCGTACTGCCAGTCGGCGTAGGCGGGCAGGTCTTCCGGTCCGTACAGGCGCAGGCCCCTGCGGGCCAGTTCGGCGGCGGTGGCGCGGACGGGGGCGTCCGGATGGCCCGGGGGCGGGACGCGGTTGCCGCAGTACCGTTCGATCCCCTCGGCTATCGCGGCGACGCGGGCCTGCCCGGGGTCGCCGAAGGTCGTGCCGAGGGAGACCCGGTCGGCGGGCCACAGGCCGTGCCTGCGGGCGTCCGAGATCTCGGCGGTGAGCGCGGTGTAGCGGGGCGGGGCGCCCGCGGGGTGTTCGACGGGCTTGACCTTGCGGACGATGCCGCAGACGGGGTCGACGAGTGCTTCCAGGGGCAGCGTCGTCATCGCAGGATCTCCTCGGCGGGGTCGACGGGGGTGGGGCGGGAGGGGAGGACGGGCAGGGTCAGCGCCACGCTGTCCGGGTCCACCTCGCGCCGGGAGGCGAGCAGCCGGCCGGCCGTCACGGGGTCGTCGCCGGTGTGGGGGTTGCGGGCGTGGGCCGGGAAGTGGTGTCCGGCGATCTCCAGGCGCAGCCGTGTGCCGGCCGGCAGCCGGCGTGCGAGCCGGCCCAGGCCGAGGGTGAACGCGGTTTCCTGACCGGCCGGTCCGGCGTGGCGGGCGACGCCGACGGCGAGTCGCTCGGCGGCCCCTCCCGGCGTGAGTGCGGCGAGCCGGACGGCCCAGTCCGCGGCCGGGGTGTGGGCGGTGGCCCGCAGGTGCACGCTCACGGGGCCGACCACGTCGAGCGGGCGCGGCAGGGGCGGTGTGACCAGCAGGCAGCGGTCGGGCGGACCGTCGGTGGGGACGGTCAGGTCGTCGGAGCGGACGGGCCGGTGGGGGTCGGCGGTGAAGGCGGCGCCGTGCACCGGTCGTGCGGGGGGTGTGCGCGGTGCGCCCTCGGTGCCGGCGGGCAGCCACAGGTCGGCTCCGCCGAGAGCCTGGGCGCCCTGCCGGCCGGGGGCGAGTTCACCGGTCAGGGCGCGGCGGGCCCAGCGCACGTACAGCGGACCGAGGTCCAGCCGGTGGGCGGGGCCGGCGCCGGGGCCGGGTGCGGTGACGAGGGAGTGCCGCCAGGGGCCCAGCAGCAGCCGGGCGGAGGGGCCGCCCCAGGCGCGCCAGAGGGCGACCGTGTCCTCGGCGAAGTGGTCGTGGTGGCCGCCCACGGCGAGCAGGGGCACGGCGGCCCGCGCGGCCCGCGCCACGAGGAGGCCGCGGTCGCGGTGCCGCCACAGGTCCGTCCAGGAGGGCAGGTCGCGGCCCAGCCGTTCGGGGAGGCGGGTGAGCGGCAGGTGGGTGAGGAGTCGGGGGTCGGCGGCGAGGGCGGTCGCCAGCGCGCTCTCGTCGGAGTCCCGCCGGTCACCGTGGGCGGCCCACCATCCGGCCCGGGACAGCAGCCGCTCCGCGCCGGACGCCTCGCGCGCCGTGTCCGCGAGGCCGAGGGCGGGCACGGCCGCGATGACGGCGTCGGGCCGGGCGTCCTCGGGCACGTCGAGGGCGAGGACGAGGGCGCAGTGGGCCGCGTAGGAGGCGCCGTGGGCCACCAGCAGGCCGTCGCTCCACGTCTGCCGCCGGATCCAGCGGACGGCCGCCGCTCCGTCGGCGGCCTCGTGCACGTACGGGTGCCACTCCCCCGGCGACGCGAACCGGCCCCGCACGTCCTGGACGACGGCGGCGAACCCGCGGCGGGCCCAGCCCCGCGCCTCGGCCCCGTGCCGGGTCCTGTCGTAGGGGGTGCGCACCAGGACGGCGGGGAAGGGGCCGTCACCGGCCGGGAGGTGGACGTCGGTGGCCAGGTCGCCCACCGTCGCGCTGAACGCCGTCATCCGTCCCTCTTCGGCGTCGGTGCCACGGGGGGCACCGGGAGGACGGGGTGCTCGGTGACGGTCAGCGTGCGCAGGTCCACCCGTCGCAGGCGGCGCCGCGCCGGGAGGCCGGCCGGAGCGGGGGTGTCGGTGGCCCACCGGCTGAGGTCGTCCGCGACCAGCGCCGCGAGCAGCGTGGCGGCCGGCCCGGAGAGCCCGGCCGGTGCGCCGGAGGTACGCGGTCCGCTCCAGTACGCGGCCAGTTCGCGGTGAGCGGGCGTGGCGGCGAGCCGACGGGACCGGACGTGCGCCGACGTGACGTCTCCCGGTGCGGCGGCGAGCGGTTCGACGTACGCCTGCCAGCCCTCGCGGTGGCAGCGCAGCCAGGCGACGCCGTGCTCGGGCAACCGGTCGGCGGCGTCCCACCGTCCGTCCGGCACCGGCCCGTCCAGGCACCACACGACCGCGTGGGGGTTGCCGTCGAGCAGGTCCTCGATCCGCGTGGGTGATCCGTCGGACGCGGTCGGCGCCGGTGTGGTGCGCGGCCGTGCGCCCAGGGTGGCCAGGTGCGCGGCGAGCGGTGCGGTCAGCACCGGGTCGCCGAGGACGCGGACGTCCCGGCGGGCGGGGGGCCACGGCGCGTGCCGCGGGCCGTCCGTCAGATAGCCGGCCTCCTCGAAGGCCCGCACCACGCGGGCCAGTTCTTCGTCCACCGGGGCCGTGCTCCCGCCGGTGAGCAGGGAGAGCAGGACGTCCTCGTCCGCGCCCCCCGGCCTGACGGTGAAGAACTCCCCTTCCGGGGTGCGGACGGCGAGTCCCCGCCCGGGCACGGCGACGACCTCGACGCCGGGGGCGAGACGGCTGCGGGACACGGTGTTCCTCCTGACGACGGGACCTGGGACGGGTGTGGGCCCGCCCGGAAGGCATCGGGCGGGCCCACGGTCGAGGGCGGTGAGGCCCTGCTTACTCCTCGGTGTCCTCGAAGGGGTTCTCGACGAGCGCGTTGGAGTGGGATGCGGAGTCGTGAGCCAGCTGGCCCGGGTCGGCGATGGGTGCGAAGACCTGCTCGTTGTCCATGAACTCTCCATCGGTGGAAGGGAGATACGGCGTTCGGTCGAGCGCCGTGACACAGACACTAATGAATCTGGTTTTCATATTCTATAGCTGGGAGGGGGTGATCTGGGTAACACACCGGCCAGCCGCCCTCGGGGTCCCGGCCGACCCGGCCCGCCACGTTCAACACGTCCGCCAGCAAGCGCGGTGTCACGACCTCCGCCGGCGTCCCGTCCGCCACCACCCGGCCGTCGCGCAGGGCGACGACGCGTTCAGCGAACCGGGCGGCGTGGGCCAGGTCGTGCAGCACCATCACCACCGTGAGCCCGCGTTCCTCACGCAGCCGGACCACGGTCTGCAGCACGTCGAGCTGGTGGTGCAGGTCCAAGTAGGTGGTCGGCTCGTCGAGCAGGAGGACGCGGGTGTCCTGGGCGAGCGCCATCGCGAGCCGGACACGCTGCCGCTCACCGCCGGACAGCGCGTCGACGTCACGGCCGGCCCACTCCTCCACCCCGACGTCGCGCAGCGCCCGGCGCACGACGGGGTCGTCGTCACCCTCGCGCAGCATGCCCAGCGGGCCGCGCGCCGCGTACCGCCCCTGACGGACGAGGTGACCCACCGTCATGCCCGGTACGGCCGGCGCGGACTGGTGCAGCAGCGCCACCCTGCGTGCCGTGGCGCGTCTGGAGAGCCGGGCGAGGTCGTCCCCGCCGAGCAGCACACGCCCCTCGCCGGGCCGCAGCAGCCCGGCGGCCAGCCGCAGCAGGGTCGACTTGCCGCAGCCGTTCAGGCCGATGAGCGCGGTCAGTTCGCCAGGCCGGACGGTCAGGTCGACGCCCCGCAGGACGGGCCGTCCGGGGTAGCCGAAGTGGACCCCCTCGACGTGGATCCCCACGGACTCGGTCATGCTCTGTCCTCCATTCGACAATGCGACGGTTCGGCAGTTCGGCAGTTCGGCGTCAGAACGCACGGTTCGGCGAGCGGCGCACGACGACCAGCAGCAACGCGGCGCCGAGACCTGCGGTGAGCGCCCCGACCGGCAGCGTGAGCCGGTCCGAGTCGAACACCGCCGCCAGCAGCCGCGAGGACGACTGCGCCACCGCGTCCGCCCCGCACACCACCACCGCGCCCGTGAGGGCGGCGCCGGGAAGGCTCCTGCGCAGGTCGGCGCCGAAGACGGCCACGGCCAGGTGCGGCACGAGCAGCCCGACGAAACCCAGCGCCCCGACGGCGGCCACCGCTCCCGCCGTCAGCGCCACCGCGCACAGCAGGGCCAGGGTCCGGGCCGGGCGGGCGGAGAGGCCGGCGGCGAGAGCGATGTCGTCCCCGCAGCGCAGCAGGGTCAACGGCCCCGCCAGCAGCCAGGCGGCAGTGCCCCAGAAGAGTGCCCACGGCCACAGCAGGTGCCAGTGCTCCCACACCCGGCCCTCCGTGGTGCCCACCAGCCACTGCACCACGCTGCCGAGTTCCCCCGGCTCCACCAGCAGCACCATGGCGGTGAGCCCGCCGAGCACCGCCGACACCAGCACCCCGTGCACGGCGGTCTGCGCGGGATCACCGCGCCCACGCCCGGCGAGCAGCCACAGCAGCGCCGCTCCGGTACACCCGCCCGCGCACGCGGCGAGGACCACGGCCAGGGGCGAGTCCCACCCGGCGAAGCCCAGGGCGGTCGCGGTGACGGCGCCGAGCACCGCACCCGGGGTCACGCCCGTCACCTCCGGGCCGGCCAGGGGGTTGCGCAGGGCGGACTGCAGGACCAGCCCGGCCACGGCCAGGCAGGCGCCCGCGCAGAGGGCCACCAGCAGCCGGGGCAGGCGCAGTTGGAACAGGATGTGGCGTTCCGTCACGTCGCCGCCACCGCCCAGGACGTCCCAGGCCACGCCCGGCGACATGCCGCGCCCGGCCACCAGTCCCGCGCCTGCGCAGACCACGGCCAGCGCCGCGAGTGCCGTGAAACGCCGCGTCATCGTGCGTCCTCCGTTCCGGTCGTCCGAACGGCGCGCGAGGGTGCGCCACCGGGCCCGCCGCGCGCGGGGCCGGCCGCACGCGCGTGGTCCGGCGACCGGGCCGGAGGCCCGTCGTCCGCCACGCCGGATGCCGTCCTCCGCGGTCCGGGCAGTGGCTCGCCCGCCGTGGCGGGCGCACGCCGGGCGGCCCGGCGTCGGCCACCGGACCGCATCAGCGCGACACCGGCCGGCACCCCCAGCAGGGCCGTCCAGGCACCGGCCGGTGTCTCCACGGGCGCCAGCGCCAGCCTGGCCGGGACGTCGGCGGCCATCACGACGACCGCGCCCCAGGCCGCGGACCACGGGAGCCAGCGCACCGCCCCCGCTCCCGGAGCGAACCAGCGGCTCAGGTGCGGGGCGAGGAACCCCACCCATGCGACGGGACCGCACACCGCCGTCACCGGGGCGATCAGCACCACGGCGATGGCCAGCGCGGACAGCCGGGCGCGGTGGGCCCGCACCCCCAGTGCCTCCGCGTCCTCGTCGCCCAGCCGCATGACCGCCAGCACCGGCGCGCACAGGACGAGAGCGGGCACCGCGAGGAGCAGCCACGGCCACAGCCCCGTCACGTCGTCCCACGTGCGGGCGGACAGGGAACCGAGCAGGTAGCGGAAGATCAGCTGGAGGTCGAGCTGGTCGGCCATGACCATCAGGACGAGCAGCGCGGCCTGCAGCCCGGCCGCCACCGCGGCGCCGGTCAGCAGCACGGCGGACGGACTGCGGCCGAGCCCCGCGACGAGCAGCGTCAGCCCGCCGCCGAGCGCGGCGCCGCCGATGGCCAGCAGGGGCTGGACGGCGGCGGGCAGCGCGAGGGCCAGCACCAGCGGCGCGGCCACCCCGAGCGCGGCGCCGGACGACACGCCCAGCATCTCCGGGACGGCCAGGGGATTGCGCAGCGCCTCCTGGAGCACCAGTCCGGCCGCGCCCAGACAGGCTCCGGCGACGAACGCCAGCAGCACGCGGGGCACGCGGAGTTCGGTCACGACGATCCCGGCGAGGGTGGTGTCCCCCTCCATCACGGCGGCGGCCAGCCGGTGCGGAGGGACGTAGGGGGTGCCGAGGCTGAGCGCGCAGACCGCGGAGGCGGCCAGCAACGCGACCACCAGGAGCGGTTGCCACCTGCGCGCACCGCCTGCCGGACGCCGTCCGCCCGCCGCGGCCCGATCGGCCGCGGCGGGCACCGAGGGGAAGGTCCTCACCGCAGCGCGGCCGTGGCCTCGTCGAGGACGATGCCCAGCGAACGGGTGCCGCGGCCCTTGGCCCACACCTCCGCGTCCACCTCGTGGACGTCACCGTTCCTCACCGCCGGGATCTTGCCCCAGAGGGGGTTCTCGGCCAGCTTCTCCGACAGTTTGCCGTCCGCGTCGCCGAAGCTCATCGTCTCGACGAACAGCACGTCGACGTCCTGGGCGAGGATCTCCTCCAGGCTGTAACTGCCCTCCACGCCGCGGGACTTCCACGGGTAGTCGGCGATCTTGGGGAACAGGCTGGCGGTCACGTCGCCTTCCGGCGTCGCGACGCCGAAGTTCTCGTCACTGCCGTAGATGATGAGCGCGGTCTTCTCGCTCGGCGCCTTCTCGGCCCCGGCGAGCTTCGTACGGAAGGTCCGCTCCGCCTTCTCCCCCTCGGCGGTGCGGCCGGTGAGCGCGGCGACGTCGCGCAGGTATCCCACGCCGTCCTCCCACGTCTCGGGTTGCATGGCCCAGAACGTGGTAGCGCCCTTGAGCGCCGGGGCGAGCTTGCCGTGGGTGTCCCCCAGACCGATCACGAGATCGGGTTTGTGGGAGAGGATCGCCTCCACCTCGGGGGCGATGAATCCGCCGGGGACGACGTCGACCTCCTTGGCCTTCCCCTCGCCCAGGAAGTCGGGGTGGGCGAGCAACGCGCTGTTGGTGGCCGCGGGCACGATGCCCAGTTCGGTCAGGATGTCGTCGCACAGGGCGAACAGGCAGACGATCCGCTCGGGTTGCTTCTCCAGGGAGACCTTGACGCCGTTCGTGTCGGTCAACTCCGTCGTGGCCTTGATGGGTTCGACGGTCACCTCCGTCTTCGCCGTGGGCCTGGCCTTGTCACTCGTGGGTTCTTCGGAGGCCGGGCCGCAGCCGGCCAGGACGGAACCCACCGCCGCTGCGGCGATCCAACTGCGGACGAATCTCGACGGTGAGCGCAGCATCGACGCCCTCGCTTCTTCTCAGGTACCGGGAACGCCACTGAAGATACATGATAATCGTTTTCACCAATTCGGTTTCCGGAGGTCCCATGCCCGCCACACCCGTCCTGCTCGTCTCCGACCACGTGGCCGGAACGGTCCATGTACTGACCGTGCCGGACGGCGCCGTCGTCGGACGTCTCACCGGCCGTCACCTCTCCGAGCACGCCGGGTTCCTGGCGCTGCCGGGAGGGCGGACGGCCTGCGTCGACGACCGTCGCGGAGAACTGCTGGTGCTCGATCCCTTCGGCGGGAGACTCGTGGAACACGCGATCCCGGTCGCCGTGCCCGCCGAGCACCTCGCCTGCGACCCGTCCGGCCGCCGGCTGGCCGTCACCACCGGCCTCGGCAAGAACGGCGAGCCGTGGTCGGACCTGCTGACGGTCGTCGACCTGGCCACCGGTGAGGCCGCCCGGGTACGCACGCGTGTCGGCGAACCGGGGGTGACGGTGCTGGGCGGCGCCGACCCGCTGGTCGTCCTGCGGCACCGGGAGCCCGGGTCGCTGGCCGCCCACCGGTTCGCGGACCTCCTCGCGGCCCCGCCCGGCTGCCCGCCGGTCACCCCTCACGCGGTCCTGCCGCTGCCGGACGACGGCCACGGGGACGCCCAGGCACCGGGCTCGGAGCAGGTGTTCGCCGCCACGAGCGAGGGGGTGCACCGGGCCCGGAGGCAGGGCGACGCGCTCGCCGCCGGCGCGGTCGTTCCCTGGGGATCGCCCGCCCGGGGCTGGTACCTCCGGCTCGACACCCGGCGGCCGGCGCTGTGGACCACGCTGCGCGGCGGTGACCCGGACCCGCTGCGCTGGCCGGAGTGGACCAACCAGGCCTGGCGCCACGATCTGGGAACAGGCCGCACGCG
The DNA here is from genome assembly GCF_055592385.1 of Streptomyces sp. NPDC041124. Taxonomy (NCBI): domain Bacteria; kingdom Bacillati; phylum Actinomycetota; class Actinomycetes; order Kitasatosporales; family Streptomycetaceae; genus Streptomyces; species Streptomyces sp. NPDC041124. The sequence continues at coordinate 26,004 of NZ_JBVIYR010000005.1, read as the reverse complement.
CCTCACGGACCTCGGCCCCGGACTCGTCTTCCGGCTGGCCCTCGCCCGACGCCACACCGCCTTCACCCGTGTCCACCCCGACGGCGACGAACTGCTCCTCCTCGACGCCGACGACGTCGTCCGCCGCCTCCCCCTGCCGGCCATGGACGGTGCTCCGCGTCGCGGCGGCACCCCTTGGGAGGGCGTCCAACGCCGGGCGGTGGCCACCTCACCGGGCTCCGACTGGATCGCCGTCAGCCGGGGCGGTCACGGAGAGGTGCACCTCGTCGACGCGGAGACCGGCTGCGAGGCGGCCCGTCCACGGCTGAGCACACCGCTGGATCACGGTGGTCACCTGGCCCTGCGGGTCCGGGACGACGGCGCCGACGGTGATCCGGTCGGGCGGTGATCCTCGTCACGCGTCGTGGAGTTCGTCCCGGACACGGCGGGAGGGGCGGAAGGTGCAGAGGTCGAGGATGCCGGGCGGATCCGCCGGGCGACGCGGTCGCGTGGAGGTGGGCGCGGGTCTCAGCCGGACGTGCCCCCGGACAGGTGGCCCCGGTGGTGCGGATCCGTCACTCCGCTCGGGCACGCCATCCGTTGGATCTCCCACCCGGCGCGTCGGGCGCCGGCCCGGTAGGCGCTCTCGTAGAAGGCGAGCACGTCGGAACGCGGGTCGGACCCGGTGCGTACCACGTCGTACGGGAGCACCGCCAGGTGGCTGCCGCCCCGGTCGAGCCAGCCGGCCGCCTCGGGCCGGAGCGTCTCCTCGGCCAGGCCGTCCGGTTCCGGGGCGGTGTAGGAGTAGAACGCGGGATCGGGGTAGGTGTCGTCGCCGAACCAGAAGCCGAAACTGATCACCTCGCGGGAGTACGCCTCCCGGGTCACCGGGTCGGCCTTCGGGGGCGGTTCGACGTGGCGCACGGAGAACCGGCTGTGGGCGATGTCGAAGGTGTGCCAGAAGTGGTGTACCGGACTGACCTTGCCCGAGTAGTCCGCGGCGAACTCCTCCAGGACCGACGCCACCTGGCTGAGGACCCGCCAGTAGCGGTTGGCCCGTACGGGATCGTAGGCCGCGTGCTCGGTGTCCTCGGCGTACGGCCGGGCGGAGTCGGGGAGGTCGAAGGGCCGGGGGACGGCGAGCCGCACCCGGACTCCCAGGGCGTCCAGCGAGTCCATGACCGCGCTGTAGAAGGAGGCCACGGACTGGCCGACGAGCGGGAAGGAGACCTGCCGCCCGTCCAGGACCGAGATCACCAGCCGGTGGGCGACGAAGTCGAAGTCGATCGCGAAGAGGGGATTGCCGTCGACCTGCCCCATGGGGCGTGTGGTGGTGCCGCGCCCCGTGAGGTGCAGCGGGACGTTCCACCAGTGGTTGCGCTGCACGCTGGCCGCGAGACGGATCTTGCCGATGATCTGCGCGAACCGGTGGAGGGTCTCCTTGGTGTCGCGCCATTCGGCCAGCGGGATCGCCGGGAACAGTTCCATGGTCGTCCTTCCCCTCCCGCCCAGCGCTCCTGGTGGACCGGGCGGGCCCTCGGCAACCATCAGAACACCACCGGCGCGGGACGGCACCCCGTGGTACCCGGAGGGCCGACGGGCCGGCGCGGTGCGGACGCTGGGCCCAGGCGTCACCCGGTCCGTGCGGGGATCGCCGGAAGTATCCGCCCGGCGATGCCGAGGAGGACGCTGTCGTCCGGGAAGGCTCCGGAGGTGCTCCACACGGTGACGTCGAAGTAGCCGCCCCGGTCCTGCCCGTCGAGGGCCACGGCGAGGTTCCTCGCCCGGGGGCCCTGCTCGACGGGTCCGCCCGATCCGCCGCTGCCCAGGTCGATCTCGATCCTCATGGTGTGATCCGTGAAGAGGACCGCGGGCCGGCCGAGAACCGAGAGCGTCTTGACGTCGGTCTCCTCTCCGAACTCCATCAGTTTCACGTACTGGGCGATCGACAGCTCGTTGTACGTGGCCGAGACGTGCACGGTGTAGGTGTCGAACTGGACCCGGGCCTCCGGCTGGGCGACCTTCCCACCGGTCAGGGGAGCGGTGTTGCTGGTGCCGGACGCGGCGGTCGCGGTCTCCGCGGGGGTTCCGAGGAGCCGTGCCAGGTCCGGCTTGTTGAGCGCTGTGCACAGCTCGTCGCCGGTCACGGCGCGGGCCGTCGCGCGGTAGGCGCTCGGCAGTCCTTCGCCCTCCCCGCCCGAACACGTGGCGGCCTGCGGTGCGCCGGCGTCCTCGGAGACCTCGGAGGGCAGCAGCCGGGGGCCCAGCCACAGGGCGGCTCCGATGACCGCGAACACCGCCACGGCCGCGACGGCCTGGCCCCAGGCGTTGGGTTCCTTCCGCGGTGCGGCAGGGGCGGGACGCCGCACCGCGGGCGCGGACGCCTGCGGCTGCGGCTGTGATGGGGGCTGCGGTTGCGGCTGAGCAGCGGCGCCGGCCGCCGCCCCGTCCGCGGAGGGCGCGGGGCCCGGGTTCCGGCGGGAGCGCAGGGCCCGCACCACGGTGTGCACACGCACCGCGGTGAACACCAGGAACGCCAGGCCGAGGGCGGCCGGCACCCATGCCCTTTCGGTGAAGGCGAGATACATGATGCGTACGCCGAGCACCGACCCGACGACGATGAGCAGGGGCTCGCGCACCCAGAAGGGCAGGAGACGGAGGAGGAAACCGAGCATTCGGCGATCACACCAGGACAAGATCACGTTGGCTGTGACGGAAGCCATAGTTCCGGCTCAGGACTCAACCGTGATGAAAGGAGCGCTCGTCACGCCCTCGAACCGAGTAGCCGAGGGGGTGGCACTCCTCGATGGCCTGCCGGGCGGGTCTCGCCCGCGACGTACGAACGGGGGTGCGTGTTGCGGGGCGACGCTACCGGGCGCCCGGAGGGCCGGCCAAGCGGCCGGCTCTCCGGGACCGGCGGCTCAGCCGCCGCTCTTGCGCCTGAACGACCGCTGCTGCCCGGCCGGACCGTGTGCCGCACGGACCTTCGAGGCGTTCGGGTTGGCGGCGGCGTCGGCCGCCTCCGCCTGCGCACCGCGCTTGCGCGCCAGGGCTTCGCGGAACTTGCGCTTGAGGTCGTAGTTGCCGTCGGTGTCCGGCGCCAGAGGGGACGCCTCGGGGGAGGCCGGCTCCGAACCTTCCGGGGGTGTGGGCTCTGCGGTCATGGTGACCTCCTGGGTTCGGGGGTGGGCCGGCACAGCTTGTCATGCCGGGGGCGGTGCGGTGCACCGCCGACATCATCGCGTCTGTCGCGGCGCGTCGCCCGCGATTTCGCGTCGGGGCACCACGCTTCTCAGCCGCTGCGACGTACGCGGGCGGCCTTGCGGGCCTCGGCGAGCTTGCGGGCTTCGCCGGCCTTGCGGGAGGTGCCGCCGGCGGCGCCGCGGGGGGTGCCCTTGCTCGTTCCGAGGCCGCGGAAGGGGGCGTTGGTGTTCTTGGGCCCGGGGACGGCGGGCCCGCCGTCGAGGGACACGCCGGAGGGAGCCCTGGCGCCGGTGATCCGGCTCAGCTCTGCCTCGCCCGAGCGCACCTTGGTGACGGTCGGCTCGATGCCGGCCGCGGCCAGCATCCGGCTCGTCTCGCGGCGCCGGTCCGGCGGAACGAGCGTGACCACGCGGCCGGACTCACCGGCGCGGGCCGTGCGGCCCGCTCGGTGCACGTAGTCCTTGGGGTCGGTGGGCGGGTCGACGTTGACCACGAGATCGAGGTCGTCGACATGCAGGCCACGGGCGGCGACGTTGGTCGCCACCAGTGCGGTGACCTGGCCGTTCTTGAACTGCGCCAGGGTCCGTGTGCGCTGCGGCTGGGACTTGCCGCTGTGCAGGGCCGCGGCGTGCACGCCGCCGGCCCGCAGATGCCGGGTGAGCTGGTCGACGGCGTGCTTGGTGTCGAGGAACAGCAGGACGCGGCCGTCGCGGGCGGCGATCTCCGTGGTGACGGCGTAGCGGTCGGGGCCGTGGACGACCAGGACGTGGTGCTCCATCGCGGCGACCGTGCCCGCGGCCTCCTCGACCGCGTGGACGACCGGGTCGTGGAGGTAGCGGTGGACCAACTCGTCGACGTCGCGGTCCAGGGTGGCCGAGAACAGCATCCGCTGGCCGTCGGGGGCCACCCGGTCGAGCACCTCCACGACCTGCGGCAGGAATCCCAGGTCGCACATCTGGTCGGCCTCGTCGAGCACCGTGATCCGCACCCGGCCCAGGCGGCAGGCGTTGCGCTCGATCAGGTCGTGCAGGCGTCCGGGGGTGGCGACGACCACCTCGGCTCCCTGGCGCAGCGCGGCGACCTGCCGGCCCATCGACAGACCGCCGACGACCGTGGCCATCCGCAGCCGCAGGGCCTCGGCGTAGGGCGTCAGCGCCTCGGTGACCTGCTGGGCCAGTTCCCGTGTGGGCACGAGGATCAGGGCGAGGGGCTGCTTCGGTTCGGCGCGCCGCCCTGCCGTGCGGGTCAGCAGCGGCAGGCCGAAGGCGAGCGTCTTCCCGGATCCGGTGCGCCCGCGCCCCAGGATGTCGCGCCCTCCGAGGGCATCGGGCACTGTGGCGGCCTGGATCGGGAAGGGCTCGCGGACTCCGAGTCCGCCCAGTGTCCGGAGGACCTCCCCGGGCAGGCGCAGGTCCGCGAAGGAGACGGCCGGGGGCCGCGCCGGGGCCGTGGCTCCGGGCTCGGCGGGAGCGCCGTGAGCGGTTCCGGAGTGGTCGGGGTGCTTCATGGACTGCCTTCCGCAGGAGTACGTACCGAGGAAGGCCCGGCAGGGGTGAACAGCCCCCACCCAGGCGGAACCGGACCGCACCATCGCCCACCGCGACGACCACGCAAACGCATGACGATAACACGGAGGTCGCCGTCACCGCCCGGAGTGGTACCCGTCGGTTCGGGTACCACGGACGACCGGGAGGTGGAACCTCATGGCACGGGCGACGCGGTACGCAGTGGCCGCGAGCGGACAGTGGACGGCTGAGGAGGAGGGCCGCCGCCGGCTGCCGTCAGGGGAGGTGCACGCCTGGGAGCCGGGCCTGAACCAGACGGTGTGCGGATTGTCCCTGAGCCGCTCGCAACTGGTCCGCTTCCCCCACGTGCCCTGGCAGGACGTCCTTCCCGCATCCGGCGGCGCCGCGGACCGTGTCCAGCGGCTGTGCCGTCGCTGCGCGTCCGTCGCGGGACGCCGCGGCGGCGACGCCCGTCCACGGTGGCACCGCACGAACCCACGTCCGTGACCTGCATGGAAGTGGCCCTCACGGGGCAAGCGGTCTGCCTGGACCGGGGAGGATGCCATGACGATGACGGAGCAGTCGGTGGGCGCGGCGGGGGAAGACACCACCTGTTGCGCGCATGAACGCGAGCACGGGCCGGGGCACGGTGGAGAACCGCCCGAGTCGGCGCGCGAGCGGGTCAACCGGCGCTGGAACGAGATCCTCCAGGAGACGCGGGTCACTCAGACGGGCGTGCAGATCCTCTTCGGCTTCCTGCTCAGCGTGGCCTTCACCCCGCTGTTCCGGGAGTTGGAGACGTTCGACCGGGTCGTCTACGTCATCACCGTGGTGCTCGGCGCGTCGGCCACAGGGTCTCTCATAGCCCCGGTCTCCATCCACCGCTTCCTGTCCGGCCAGCGGATGAAGGACGAGGTGGTGGAAGCCGCCGGACGCCTGATGATGTGCGGCATGGTCCTCCTGGCGCTGACCATCGGCTGCACGCTCCTGCTGATCCTGCGCGTGGTGATTCCCGGCGTCCTCGCCGAGATACTCGTCGGCGCGGTCATGCTGTGGTTCGGCCTGTGCTGGTACGTACTGCCGCTGCGCCTTCGGCGCCGCGCCGCCCGCCGCGGCGCCGCCGCCCAGCGTTCCTGAGTGCCCCCGCCGGGTGAGTCGGTGGGCGGTGGCCGTGGTCGTGCGCCCGAACGACCGGAACGACCACCGCGCGTCGCGTGTACGGGGTGCACGGGGTGCCCGAGGCGGACTTCGATCCCGGCCGCTTCGTCCCCGAACCGGCCGGCCCGTACCGGCGTGGGCCTCTCCCGCTGGACGGGCTGGTCACCACGTTCCCCTTCTCGAGGAGATCGGCGCCGCCGTGGCCGCCGTGGCCGCCGTGAGGGACGGCGGCGTCGTCAAGCCGGTGCTCACCTTCACGCGGTGATCCCGCCGTCACGTCCCCCGCGGTCCGCGCCGGGTGACGTGACGGCGTGCTGACGGCCTGTGATTGACTGACGGCATGGCCTCCGCCTCCCCGTCCGCCCGTTCGACCGCGACCGGCGATCGCGCCGCGGCCACCCGGCCCCGTAACCGCAAGCAACTCATCCTCGACGCGGCCGGGCGGGTCTTCAGCGAGCGCGGCTACCACAAGGCGTCGATGGAGGAGGTCGCCGCCGGTGTGGGCATCACCGCGACCGCTCTGTACCGGCACTTCCCGAACAAGTACGCCCTGTTCGCCGCGTGCGCCCACGTGATGGTGGACGGCCTGGTCGCCGCGCTCGACGAGGTGCCGCCCGAGGCGCCCCTGGCGGAGGTGCTCACCGCCCTCACCCGGGTCACCGTCGCTCACCGCGCGTCGGGCGGCGTGTACCGGTGGGAGGCCCGGTACCTCGACCGTGAGGACCGCAGGCGTCTGAAGGTGAAGTTCGGCCGGCTCGTCGAGCGGGTCGACGAGGCGGTCCAGCGCGAGCGGCCCCTGCCCGGCGAGCGCCTGCGGGCCACCGCCGCCCTCGGCGCGATCGGATCCATCACGATGCACCACACCTCCATCGCCGGGCGCCGGGCCGAGAAGCTGCTGCTGGCGTCCGCGCTGGACGTCGCCGCGACCGATCCGGCGGCGGGCCCGCCCGGGGCGCACCCCGTCGACCTGCCCGCCCGGCCGGTGCCGCGCACGCGACGCGCGGAGATCCTCGCGGCCTCGGTCCCGCTGTTCGCCCGGGACGGCTTCGCCAACGTCACGAACGGACAGATCGCGGAGGCGGTGGGGCTGACCCCGTCCGCGCTGTACCGGCACTACCCCGGCAAGACCGACATCCTGGCGGCGGCGTGCCTCCAGGCGGCGGGACTGCTCACCCAGGGGGTGGAGCGGAACCTGCGGGAGGTGCCGGGACCGCGCGAGGCCATCGTCGCCCTGGCGGCGACGCACGTGGCCTACTGCTTCGAGTACACCGAGCTCAACAGTGTCGCCGAGGCGGAGTTCGCCGGTCTGCCGACCGACTCGCGGCGTCCCGTCGTCCTCGCGCAGCGGGAGTACATCGCCGTCTGGGAGCAGCAGTTGCGGCTGGCCCGTCCGGAACTCGACCCGCGCCAGGCCCGGGTGCTTGTCCACGCGGGGTTCGGCGTGGTGGTCGAGGCGGGACGCAGGGTGCGGTGGGAGGACAGCCCCGCCCACCGTGAGGCCGTGACCGCTCTGGCCGTGGGCGCGCTGGGCCTGTGAACGGCCGTCCCGGCAGCCGCCCGGGCGCGCCGACCCCTGAAGCTCCCGACGCTGACCTCCGCCGCATCCCGTGCGCCGCCTCGAAGCCCGCCCCCGGCCCGGCTGCCGCGGGGCGGGTACGGCTCGCGCACGGGTCGAGGCGGCTCAGGACGGCCTGTTGCCGGTGGGGATGGTGATCGGGGTGGTGGTGCCGGAGGAGCCCTTGTTGAGGAACAGCATGGCCAGGGCGCGCACGAACTGGTCGAACATGTAGAAGCTGCCGGGCATGACGGGCGACAGCCCTTCACGGAACAGGACGTACGCCGGCCATGCCGTGCGCACCAGGGCCGCCGACGCGTAGTCGCGCTTCAGTCCCAGCCAGTCGCCGACCTCGTCGCTGAGGACGTAGCGCACGAACTCGTTCAGGAAGCCGCGGGTGACGCCGAGGTCGATCTGTGCGGTCAGACCGAGCAGTTCCTCGGCCAGCCGGATGCCCTCGGTGGACGGGGAGAGGATCGGGGTGAGCACCTGCGCCGACTGCCTCTCGGCCTCCGCCCAGGTCCGCGGGATGTGCTCGTACGGCACCCCGAGCAGGTGGACGGCGACCTGCCACGAGTGCAGGAACGCCTCCTGGTCCGCGGCCGGGTACGGGATCCGCCAGTCGAGCAGCTTCCGGTGCACGTAGGTGCCCAGGCTGTGGAAGGTGACCAGGATGTCGGCGGCGCTGATCGGGACGCTCTCGTCGGCGACCGCCCTCCAGTGCGGCGACTGCGGCAGCAGGTGACGCACCGCGGCGTGCACCACGCGCGTCTTGTTCGCGGTGACGACGAACTGCCCCGTCGGCTTGAACGCTCCCAGTTCGGACAGGTCGTAGCCGAACGTGAACGTCTTGGCCGCGCGGTCCTGCATGTCGGCGCCGCCCGCGGACCAGTAGACGCTCTTGGCCTCGCGCGGGATGACGGTGCTCATGATGCCGCTGCCGAGGCCGTACAGCATGAAGAGGTAGGTGTCCCTGCGCCGGTTGAAGTCGGCGGCGCGGGTCAGCTTGGTCCGGTCGGCCCAGGAGGGCAGCCGGTTGACCCGTCCCAGGTACGCGGCGAATTCGGCCGGCAGGCCGCTGGGCAGCGGGTCGTCGTTGTTGACCCACGACGCCCAGGCGGTGTTGATCGCCGGCACGTGTCCCTCGTCGAGCATCGACGCCATCAGCGGGTCCGCCGCGTCGTCCCAGATCCACTCCGGGCCGGTCCCCGCGGCGGTCCTGGTCCCCGATCCCGTCGACGCCGATGCCGCGCCCGGGTTCGCCACGCCTACGAGGCCGAGCGCGACACCCAACGTCAGCGCCCTCCGCCTGCTGAGGTTCTCCATTGACTTACCTGCTTCCCTGATGGGCCAGTTGCTTTCAGGTGCACTCGCAGACACGACATGTGCGCGACCGACGCGCACTGAATCCCTTCGCACGGATGTGATTTCTCATTAACATAGCGGCGCTCCCCACGGTGGGCAATGGTGGTGACGGAGGGTCGGCCGGGGTCAGCGTCGACGGGTGGCCGGGCCAGGTGGGTGACGACCTCGTCGTCGTACACGCCCGTGAGGCGAGCGCCCGGGCCCTCGCCGACCGGCCGCGGGACCGGCTGCGCAGCCGCACGGACCGCGCGGCGCGAACCGGTTGACGTGCGGGTGATCCGCGGCACCGGCCGGGCGCGGTTCGTGGGGGGCGCCCCTCGGACACCCGGATGGCCTCCGCCACGACCACCCTGCCCACCCGTGCCGCTTCGGTGCCGGAGGGCCGTGCGTTCCTGAGCAAGGCCCTGGCCGCCTGGGGCTGTCACGACAAGGCCCACGACGCGCGCCTCCTGGTGTCCGAACTCCGCCCCACCGGCGAGGGGAAGACGACGTGGTTCACGCTGCGGCTGTGAACGTCCGGTTCCCGGGGACGCCCGGAAGGCCGGTGCCCGGCGGAGGACGCGCCGGCGCCCCGGGGACCACCGCGCGGTCGCGGCGGTCCCCGGGGCGGGAGGAGGAGGTCGGAGGAGCCGGCGGTTGCGGGCGACGAACGGCAGCCGGGCCCATCCGGCCCAGGTGGCGGTCGAGCCCGCGGCAGCCAGGGCGAGCCACGCGGGTCCGCCTGCTCGACCTGTACGCCCCCTACGGCAGCGGGAGCCCGCGTGACCGTCGTCCCGCGACGCGGCGCCGTCCTCCCGGACGCCGCCGGACGGTTCAGTCGTGGGGGACCACGGCCACGGGGCAGTGGGCGTGGTGGAGGGCGGCGTGGGCGACGGGGCCCAGACGGGGTGCGAGCGCCCGGCGTTGCCGGCGCCGCCCGACGATCAGCAGGTCCGCCGTCCGCGCGGCGCCGATGACCGCCTTCGCCGGGCTCACCAGGCTGATGCCGTCGACCACCTCCACCCCCTGAAACGCCTCCCGCCAGGGACGCAGCACCTGATCCAGTTCCGCCTTCGCGCTCCGCCCGGTTGTGTCGGCGACATCGTGGTCCACGCCCCACGGCACATAGGCGTTCACGGGCAGGCCGCGGCCGTGCACGGCCCGCAGGGGAACCCCGCGCGCGGCGGCCGTGGCGAACGCGAAGCCGAGCAGGTCGTCGCACGGACCGTGCAGCTTGAGCGCCACCACCACGTCGCCACCCTCGTCCGGCGGGGCCGGTGGGGCGGCCACGTCCACGGGGGCACGGACCAGGACCACCGTACGCTCGGCCCGGGCGGCGACGAACATGCTGACGTCGCCCAGGAAGAACCTCTCGACGGGGTCCGTCCGTTGCGAACCGAGCACGGTGATCTCCGACTCAGCGGCGGCGTGCAGCAGTGCCTGCGGGGCCTCTTCCTCGACCAGGTCGCCGACGACGGTGAGACCGGGATGGCGGGTACGGATCTCCGCGTGGGCGTTGTGCAGCATGCGCTTCGCCCAGTAGCCCTGGTCAGTGTCCGAGGGGCCCTCGGTGGGTTCCGGCCCGAGCACGGGCCACGCGTACAGCAGGCGCAGCCCGAGGTCGCGGCGCTCGGCCTCGGCAGCGGCCCAGTGGGCGGCGGCGAGACTCTCGGGCGAGCCGTCGAGACCGACGGTGATCACTGGCTCCCGTCGAGGAGTAGGGGCCACGGCCATCCACCTCACTTCACGCACCGGCGCGGTCACGGAGTCACCGGCCGGCAAAACGGCGACTCCCAGAACATCGTCGCTCCCGCTCCCGCCTTCCGCGCGCAGGGCGCCCGCCCGCCGGTGCGGCGGCGGCGCACCGGCAGCCGCCAGGTCGCCTCGACGGCGCCGGTGCGCCGTCAGTCGCGCGTCAGCTCGTGGGCGATGCCCGCGGCCCACTCCTCGATCCGGCCGAAGTCACGGAAGTCGCCGCCCTTTCCGTTCCGCAGGATCATCCGGGCGACCCAGCCCCTGGCGCCCTCGCGCAGGCATCCGCCGAAGGTGACGTGGTCCCGGGCGTCGAGCCGGGCCACGGCCTTGCGCACCCAGGGCACGGGCGGGATGTCCCGTTCCGACGCGGAGGGGTCGAGCGGTCCGCTGCTGAACAGCCACAGGGGTCGGCCCGCCAGGTCCCTGCCGTGGCGGCGGACGAAGCGGCGGGCGTCCCGGTGCCAGTGACCGGCGTACAGTCCGCCCCCGACCACGACCGCGTCGTACGGCGCCGCGCCGCCGACGGATCCGGCGTCGCGCGCCTCGGCCGTGAGTCCCTCCCGTCGCAGCACTCCGGCGACGGTCTCGGCGATCTCCGCCGTCGAACCGTTCGTCGTCCCGTAGGCGACCAGCACGTTCTTCGGCATGGCGTCCGCCTCCTCTCACCGCCCGCACAGCCGCGGTGGGCGGCCACACGGCACGGCACCCGTTCGTTCGACTGTAACCGCCGCCGCGGCGGCGGGACGGACGGCCCGGGTGAGTCGCGCGCGCAGCGGCGGAACGCGACCGGCCCCCGGCACCGTCCCACGGGGGGAGGACGGTGTCCGGGGGCCGGCGCGGGACCACTGTATCGGGGGGAGGGGTGCTCGGCACAGGGACGACCGGCCCCTTGCCGTGGCCCGCTCCGCCCCTGCACGAGCGGGGATTTCACGGATACTGGGATCAGGGCATCGAATCGACTCGGCCACCGTGACCGACGCGCCCACCGTCCGGCCGGTCCGGGCCCCGCGCCGGTAGCGCCGGCACACCGCACGACGACCACCCGCTGAGCCGCTCGTGATCGTCACCGGAGCCCGAAGGGACCGGTTCCCATGAGCACGTACACCGAGCCCACCGCCGTGCCGCCCCCCGCTGGGACGCCTGCGCGTCCCGCGCGGCTGACCGCGGAGCTCGACGCACCGCTGTCCCGCTGGCTGTGGCTGGTCAAGTGGCTGCTCGCCCTCCCCCACTACGTCGTCCTGCTCTTCCTGTGGGTGGCGTTCGCGGGAGTGAGCGTGGTGGCCTTCTTCGCGATCCTCGTCACCGGCCGCTACCCGCGGCCCCTGTTCGACTTCAACACCGGTGTGCTGCGGTGGAACTGGCGTGTGGCCTACTACGCGTACGGTGCGCTGGGCACCGACCGCTATCCGCCGTTCACGCTCGCCGACGTCCCCGACTACCCGACGCACTGGGAGCTGGTGTACCCCGGTGAGCTGTCCCGCGGTCTGGTGCTGGTGAAGTGGTGGCTCCTGGCCGTCCCGCACTACCTGATCCTGGCGTTCTTCCTCGGCGGAACCCGTCAGGCCTGGTTCGCGGGTGGCCTCATCGGGCTGCTGGCCCTGTTCGCCGGGATCGCCCTGGCGTTCACCGGCCACTACCCCCGCGGCCTGTTCGACCTGGTGATCGGGCTGAACCGCTGGGTGCTGCGGGTGGCCGCCTACGCGGCCCTGCTCACCGACGTGTACCCGCCCTTCCGGCTGGACCAGGGCGGGCGGGAACCGGAGGCGTCGCCCTGACGACCGCCGTCGCTCCGGTCCCCGTCCCCGGTGTGCTGCCGGTCGCGGGGACCGGCGACTGCCGGCCCCCGGTCCGCCTCACCGGCCGCGCAGGGCGGCGAGCGCGGCGTCGAGCGTGGCCGCGCGGGGGCGGTTGTGGGGCAGCTTGCCGAGGACCACGGCCATGCCGCAGGTGTCGGTGACGGCGGAGAAGACCAGGCCGGCCGCGATGCCCGCGGCGATCAGCTGGAAGGCCGGGTGCACGAGCAGACCGAGCACGAGACCGAGGAGCACCACCGTTCCGGCGGTGAAGCGGACCTGGCGTTCCATGCTCCAGCCGGCCCGGGTGTCGCAGGCCGCGGGACGCTGCAGGTCCCGGCCCTCGGACGCCCACGCGCCGGTGCCACCGGCGAGCGTGGCGGCGCGGACGCCCTCACCGGCGAGGAGCGAGCAGGCTTTCTCGGAGCGGGCGCCGGAGGCGCAGACCACGAGGAGGTCACCGCGCTGGGCGGCGTGCCGGATCTCCGGCAGGGCCCGGCGGACGTGGTCCAGCGGGATGTTCACGGCGCCGGGCAGGTGCCCGGAGGCGTACTCGCCGGGCGGGCGCACGTCGATGACGGTGAACTCGTGGAGCCGGTCTCCGGCCTGGCCGGTGTCGAGGACGATCGGGGCGAGCGGGCTGGTCATGGCGGTGGTGTGATCCTTCGTGGTCGACGGGGTACCGCATCGCGACGCACAGTACCCCTGGGGGTATTTTAGAGCATGAGGAGTGGTCGTGGATCTGCGGCTCGGGGGCGCGGACTGACGTCCGTGCTGAACCGGCTGGAGAAACTGGTCCTGTCCCTGGCCCGGGACCGCGGGGCGTCGGGCGGCGGCGAGGGTGCGGTGCGCATCCTCACGCCACCGCGTCGAGCAGCATGAATCCGGCCACGGCCAGCAGCGCCACCGCGAAGGCCCGCCGGAGTGTGCGCCCGGACACCTTCGCGGCCAGCCGCTTCCCGTCCCACGCGCCGAGGATCGCCGCACCGGCGAAGGGGCCGACGGCGGTCCAGTCCAGCCCTTGGAGGGTGCCGGCGCGCAGCAGCAGGGCGGCCAGCGAGTTGACGGTGATGACCAGCAGACTGGTGCCCACCGCGTCCCGCATGCGCAGACCGAGCACGTTCACCAGCGCCGGTACGGCGAGGAAGCCACCGCCGACACCGAGGACACCGGTGACCCCGCCCAGCCCCGCCCCCGCGGCGGCCGCACGGCCCGGCCGTACCGGCGCGGAGGGGCCGGCGGGCGGTGGGGTGCGGAGCATGCGCCATGCCGCGGTCGCGGCCAGTACCGCGAAGGCCGCCGTCAGGGCGGCGGCGGGCAGGTGGCCCGCGACGGCGGCACCGAGCATGGCCGGGCCGATGCCGGCCGCCGCGAAGAGCAGCCCGGTGCGCAGCCGGACGTGTCCGTCACGGGCGTGCGCCGACAGCGCGGCCAGTGAGGTGACGGCCACGACGAGCAGGCTCGCGGTGGTGGCGTCGACCGGTGAGAAGCCGAGCAGGTAGATCAGGGCGGGGACGGCCAGGACGCTGCCGCCGCCCCCGAGGGCACCGAGCGCGAGGCCAGTCACGGCCCCGGCGGTCAGGGCGAGGACGAGAACGCTCACGCGACGCTGCCGCTCCCGCCGTGCGCGTTCACCACCGGCAGTCCGCCGGCGGCCCACTCCTCCATGCCGCCGGTCACGTCCACAGCCTCGGCTCCGCGCGCAGCGAGGAGGTCCGCGGCCCGGCGCGAGCGGTTGCCCGTGCGGCAGATCACGACCAGGGGCCGCCCCTGCGCGCCGGAGGGCAGTCCCGCCCCGGTGGCGAGCGCGGACAGCGGCAGGTGCACGGCTCCCGGCGCGTGTCCCGCCTGCCACTCCCAGGATTCACGGACGTCGAGGAGTACGGCGTCGGTCTGCCCGGTGGCCGCGGCGGCGTGCCCCGTGCGTGCGGCGGCCTCCTGGACGTTCACACGCCCCGGGGCGCCCCGGCTCGGTCGGAAGATCATGTCGCTCTCTCGCTTCTCGTTTCTCGAGGTGACTCCGTCGCCCCGGTCAGGGGGTGCGGACGACGAGGCCCGCCCGCTCGGCCTCGGAGAAGGGGTCGTCCACCGCGACGACGTCGCGGCCCGCGGCGTCCAGCAGGGACGCGGCGATGGCGGCGCGCAGGCCGCTGCCGCAGTGCACCCACACCTGGCCGTCGGGAATCTCGTGGACGCGGTCGTGCAGGGTGTGGACCGGGATGTGGACCGAGCCGTCGACGTGGCCGCCCGCGCGCTCCGTGTCCCGCCTGATGTCGAGGACGACGACGCCGTCGCCCGGATACCGGCCGGCGAGTTCGGCGAAGGTGGCGCGGCGGAAGGAGGCCGGACGCTCACCGTCGCGCAGCCAGTCGGCGGGCCCGCCGGTGGCCGCGGCGGCCGGGCGGTCGATTCCCACGCGGACCAGTTCGCGCTGGGCGTCGGCGAGCTGCCCGGGCGACTCGGCGAGCAGGGTGACCGGCTTCCCCCAGGGGATCAGCCAGGCGAGATAGGTGGCGAGCCGGCCCTCGGCCTCGAAGTTGAACGACCCGGACACGTGCCCCGCGGCGAAGGCGACACGGTTGCGCAGGTCCACGACCCACTCCCCCGCCGCCAGCCGGGAGGCGATCTCGTCGGCGTCGGCGACGGCGGGCGGGGTGAGGTCGACGGGCGCGGGTCCGGCGGCGTTGGCCGGCGCCATGTGCGTGTAGTAGGCGGGGACGTCGTCCAGGCCGGACAGCAGGTCCGCGACGAAGGCGTCCACGTCCCGCGTGAGGGCCTCGTTGGACGCCTTCTCCTTGCCGATCGTCGTACTGCCGCCCTCCTGCTGGGAGGACGAGCAGAAACTGCCGAACCCGTGCGTGGGCAGCACGGCGGCGGCGTCGGGCAGTTCGGCGGCCAGGCGTCGCGCGGATGCGTGCTGGGCGCGGGCGAGCCGTTCGGTCAGCCGCGGTTCGACCAGGTCGGGCCGGCCCACCGTGCCGATCAGCAGCGAACCGCCGGTGAACACCGCGACCGCGGTGCCGTTCTCCTCCAGCGCGTAGGAGGTGTGGTGCGGGGTGTGACCGGGTGTGGCGAGCGCGCGCAGGGCGAGTCCGGCGGCGCCGTCGATCTCCCGGCGGTCCCCGTCGTGCACGGGGACGCGCGTGAAGGAGACCCGCGCGCCGGCCGGGACCAGGTAGTCCGCGCCGGTGACCCGGGCCAGTTCGAGGCCGCCGGTGACGTAGTCGTTGTGGACGTGCGTCTCGACGACGCAGGCGACGCGCACCCCGCGCCGGGCCGCCGCGGCGATCACCCGGTCGATGTCCCGCGGCGGGTCGACCGCCACGGCCGTGCGCTCACCGCCTGCCAGGTAGCTTCGGTTGCCGAGGCCCGACACCTCGATCGTGTCGATGAAGAACACGCGTGTCTTCCTTTCCGTCGAAGCATTACCCCTGGGGGTATATTCGACGGTAGCACAATTACCCCAGGGGGTATCTGCACGACCGTTACGCAAGTCGCACACACGGCGAGAACGACAGATGATGGCTCTTATGGCACGGAAAACCGCACATGAGTACGGTCCACCGACCGTGACGGTCAAGGGGCGGGACGTCCGGCTGCGCACCATCGGCTTCTTGCTGCTCGCCGGCCTGGCCATCTGGTTCATCGCCGCCAACACGGAATCGGTGACCGTCCGGCTGTGGATCCCGGACGTCACGCTCCCGCTGTGGAGCGTCCTCACGGTCACCCTCCTCGCGGGCATGGCCCTCGGCCTGCTCCTCACCCGCCGGCGGACCCGCCGTTAGGGCCTCCCGCGCGACGGCCGCCCGCCTCGGCTCCCCCCGGCCGGCCCGGCTCGGCGCCGGCCGCGGGGACGTCCGGGTCCGGCCGACGCGCCGTGCCCGGATTCCGCGCACAGAATGGTGAGTACGAGGGGCGGCCCGCAGGGAACGGCCGTCGGCGCCGCGGAGAGGTCCGCCGCCGGTCCGGTGGACCCGCCGGCGGGCCGGTCGACCCGCCGTCGGTGGCGCTCGTCCGCCCCGAGCCGAGGAGGACAGCCATGTCGCACACACTGGAATGGAAGACTCGCCTCCACCTCTTCGAGGACGGGGGAACCACCAAGGCCCGCGTGGTGATCGACACCGGGACCGCCGTGCTGACCGGGCGGGGAGCCGCGCACCGCAACCCGGCGGACCCCGATGTGCCGGAGATCGGCGACGAACTGGCCGCGGGCAGGGCCATGCAGGACCTGGGCCGGCAACTCGTGGCCATCGCCGAGCGCGACGCCGACGGGATCGGCGCGACGCGGCCCGGCTCCCGTCGGTCCGTCGGATGGCCGATGTGACCGCTCACCGCGCATCGAGATCACCGGCTGACGGTCACCGGCTGACAGTCACCGGCTGAGAGAAGGAGAAAGGCGGCGACCATGCGAGCCCACCTCGGCGACCACCTCGTCATCGAGAGTCCGACCACCGGCGCCACCCGGCGCGACGGCGAGATCGTCGGGCTGCACCACGACGACGGCACACCCCCCTACGACGTGCGCTGGTCGGACACGGACGACGTGACGCTCGTCTTTCCCGGACCCGATGCCCACCTGAGGCGCCCCGGACACGAATCCGCGGCCGGCGCGGGCGCCCCGCCTCCCGCCGGCTCCCCCGACCCCGGTGACATCGGACGGCGCCTGGCGGCCGAGCGTGAACGCCAGGGCCTGAGCCGGGAGGAGACGGCCCGGCGCGCCAGGATGGCACCGGACTACCTCGCCTATCTGGAGGAGCAGCCCGCCGACCCCAGCATGGGGACTCTCATCCGGCTGGCCGGGGCACTGCGCACCAACGTCCGGGCGCTGCGGGGCGGCGGTGCCGACCTGCCGCCCGGTCAGGGCATGGCGCTGCTGCACCCGCGGCTGCGCGACCTCGGGCCCGACGAGTGCCGCACCCTGCTCTCCACTCACGGTGTCGGACGTGTCTCGGTCACCACGGCCGAGGGACCCGCAGTGGTCCCGGTCAACTACGAGGTGGTGGACGACTCGATCGCCTTCCGGACCGCTCCCGGGTCCGTGCCGGCGGCCGCCGTGGGATCGGAGGTCGCCTTCGAGGTCGACCGGCTCGACGAGGCCATGAGCCAGGGCTGGAGCGTGCTGGCGGTCGGCACCGCACGGGCCGTCACGGGGCCCGAAGAGGCACGGCACCTGTACGAGAGCGCCCACAGCACGCCGTGGGCCGGGGGCGAGCGCGACATGTGGGTGTCGATCCTGCCCACCCGTCTCACCGGGCGTCGCATCATCCCGGCCGGGCAGTGACCGCGGATGCCTCCCGCGGGCCGTGACCGCGGGGTTCGCCCGCGGGGTTCGCACGCGGGCCGCGCGGGCCCGGAAGCGGTGGTTACGCGCGGGCGGCGCGGCGGGCCGCCCGCGCCCTGGGGAGGTAGCGCAGACGCTCGGGGAGCATCGGCACCACCGTGCGGACCACGGCGCCGAAGCGGCGCAGTCCGCGCTCGTCACGTGCCGTCCACTCCAGGCCCAGGCGGTCCCGGACGGCGGGTGGCAGCAGTCCGGTCGTGACGAAGACGTGCAGCCGGCCCAGGGGCGGGCGGAGCACCGGCCAGAGGCGGCGCAGCAGCGGGCCCGCGCCCGCCGGCGGCGGGACGGGCCTGCGCGGGTCGAGCAGTTCGGAGACGACCGCCGTCCGCTCCAGTTCGTCCCGGATCATCGTGTCGAAGTAGGGCCAGAACTCCTCCGGCGTCGCCGGCATGTCGCGCCGCTGGATGCCCAGGATGCGTCCGAGGACGAGGAGTTCGTCGTAGAGGCGGCGTTCGCCGGAGTCGTCGAACGGGCGGGAGAAGTACTGGGCCGCCCGCAGGAAGACGGGGTAGGCGGTGGCGTGCACCCAGGCGTAGTGGGCCGGGGTCAGCGCGTGGTAGGCGCGGCCCCGGGTGTCGCTGCCGCTGATGGTCCGGTGCAGCCTGCGGAGCCTGCGGCCCTCCTCCAGTGCCTGTTCCCCTCCGTAGACCCAGAGTTGGAGTGAGTCCAGGGAGCGCGTGGCCCGGCCCCAGGGGTCGGTGCGGAACACGGAGTGCTCGTCGACGCCGGCCCCCACCGCCGGGTGGGCGACCTGGAGGACGAGGGCGGCGGGCAGGGAGAGCAGCAGCCGGACGTCACCGGCGATGTCCCAGAGGATGGCGCCCGGCGCGAACGGGACGGGTTCGTCACGGTCCGTGCCCGGGCCGGGTGCCGGGACGTCGGACGGGTGCGGCGTGCCGGTCATGGGGCCTCCGTTTCTCCGTCGCGTCCGGACTATTGACGCCCTCGTGAAACAAGTCAATAGTTTTTGTATCTTCGACTCTCGACGACCGCGGGGAACGGCGTGCCCTCCCTCCCCATCGTCCGTCGGCTCCGGTGGCGATGCCAAGCCGGTCCCGCCGTCCGCCGCCAGGACCTCCGCCGGCGCACCCCGTCCCGATGAGGAGGCAGTACCGATGGGCCGCTACACCCGGCTCCGCCGCATCCGGACCATGGATCCGCGACAGGACCACGAGGAGATCTTCGCGCTGCTCACCCGGTACGAGTTCCCCTGGGACTACCTCCAGGGCGTCTCCGCCGCGTTCCTGCGCGACTACGGCGTCCCCCGCATCTCCCGGCTGCTCGACCGCACCCAGGAGTTCGAGCGCTCCGGACAGAAGCGGTACGACGACACCCTCCTGTTCGCCCACGAGATGGTCCGCGACGGCATGGACTCGCCGCGCGGGCGGGCCACTGCCCGGCACCTGAACCGGATCCACGGCCGCTACCGCATACCGAACGAGGACTACCTGTACGTGCTGGCCACCACGGTGGTCGGGCCGAAGCGGTGGATCGACCGCTACGGCTGGCGCCCCCTGTCCTGGCAGGAGACCGAGAGCCTCGCCCTGGTGGGGCGGCGGATGGGCACGATGATGGGCATCACCGGCATGCCCGCCGACTACGCCGGCTTCGAACGGCTCCTGAACTCCTACGAGCAGGAGATGTTCGCCCACGATCCCGCCAACCGGCGGGTGGCGGCGGCCACGTTGCGGGTCATGGCCGCCTGGTATCCGCGGCCGCTGCGTCCGCTCGCCGTACGGTTCACGCTGGCGCTCCTCGACGAACCCCTGCTCGCGGCCCTGGGGTTCGACCCGCAGCCCCGCCGGGTGCGCACCGCAGCACACCGTGCGCTGCGCGCCCGCGCCGCCCTGGTGCGCCTCATGCCGGCCCGGCCCGCGTGGTGGGGGTACCGGCCCAGGCCCCGTAGCTATCCGTTCGGCTGGACGCTGGACGACCTGGGCCCGCACTGGGCGTACGGCAGGCCGACGGAACCGCTCGCCGACGAGACCTCACCGCTGGAGGGACGATGACCGACACCACCCACCCGGAGACGGCGACGTTCACGACCCGGGAGCCCGCCACCGGCCGCGTGATCGCCGCCCATCCGGTCCACGGACCGCGGGACGTCACGGAGGCGGTCGCCCGGGGGCGGGCGGCCGGGGCGCGCTGGGCGGCGCTTCCGGCCGCCCGCCGGCGAGCCCATCTGCTCGCCTGGAAACGGACGTTGGCGGAGGAGCTCGACGAGGTGGCCCGGTCCGTCTCGGCCGAGACCGGCAAGCCCGTGCGCGACGCCGAGCTGGAACTGCTGCTGACCCTGGAGCACTTGACCTGGGCGGCGCGCAACGCCGGGCGGATCCTGCGCCGGCGGCGGGTGCGTACCGGGCTGCCCGCGGCGAACCAGGCGGCTTCGGTGGTCCACCGGCCGCTCGGCGTGGTCGGGGTGATCGGCCCGTGGAACTACCCGGTCTACACGCCGATGGGCTCCATCGGGTACGCCCTGGCGGCAGGCAACGCGGTGGTGTTCAAACCGTCCGAGTACACGCCCGGTACCGGGGTGCTGCTCGCCGCGCTCTTCGACCGGGCGGTGCCCGGGTTCGCGGGCCTGTTCACCGTGGTCACCGGTGCCGCGGAGACGGGCGCCGCGCTGGCCGCGTCCGGGGTCGACAAGCTCGCCTTCACCGGTTCGCCGGGGACCGCGCGCAAGGTGATGGAGGAATGCGCCCGCTCGCTCACCCCGTTCCTGGCCGAGTGCGGCGGCAAGGACGCCGTCCTCGTCACCGCGGACGCCGACCTGGACGCCGCCGCCGACGCGATCGTGTGGGGCGCGCTCGGCAACGCGGGCCAGACCTGCGCGGGCGTGGAGCGGGTCTACGCGGTCCGCTCGGTGCACGCGGAGCTGGTCGAGCGGGTGGTGGAGCGGGCCCGCGCGCTGCGGCCGGGGAGCGGTCCGGACGCCGCGTACGGCCCGATGACGATGCCGGGCCAGGACGAGGTGGTGCGCCGGCACGTCGATGCGGCCGTGGCGGCCGGAGCGGGGGCCCCGCTGGGTGCGGTGGAACAGCCGGACGGACCGTTCGTCGCGCCGGTGGTCCTGGTCGACGTACCGGAGGACTCTCCCGCGATGACCGAGGAGACCTTCGGGCCGACCGTGGCGATCAACGCCGTGGCGGACGTCGACGAGGCGGTGCGCCGCGCCAACGCCTCCCGTTACGCGCTGGGCGCCGCGGTGTTCTGCGGCAGCCGCCGTGCCGGAGCGGCGATCGCGGCGCGGCTGCGCGCGGGAGCGGTGTCGGTGAACGCCGTCCTGGGCTTCGCCGCCGTTCCGGCCCTGCCGTTCGGCGGATCGGGGGACTCGGGGTTCGGCCGTATCCACGGTGCGGAGGGGCTGCGGGCGTTCACCGCGCCCCAGTCGGTCACCGTCCGGCGGTTCGCTCCGCCGGTCGACCTGACGTCGTTCACCACGCCGCCCGCGGCGAAGGCCCGCGCGGTGGCGCTCATGCGGTGGCTGCACACCCGGCGCTGAGCGAGTCCGGCGGCCGGGCGGGTCCGCGCGGCACCGTGCGGGCCCGGTGGTCCCGGTCAGGCGTCGAGCAGCGGGGCGAGGTAGCGGCGGGCGAAGGCCCGGGACTGCTCCTCGTCGTCGAGCTCGATGCAGCCGGCCGGGTTGAGGAGGAAGGAGACGGCGACCCGCACCATCAGTTCCGCCACCGGCCGCGGGTCGGCGTCCGGGCGGCCCTCGCTGTGCCGTGCCCGCCTCAGATGGGACGTCAGGTAGTCGGTGGTGACGGTGAGGGCGGGCCCGCCGCCGACGGTCAGGTACGGCAGGACCACCTCGGGTTCCACCCGCAGCAGGCCCCCGAACAGCGGATGGGCCCTGGTGTGGCGCAGGGCGACCACGAACCCCTCGACGACCCTGTCCTGCATGGTCGGCAGCGGGGCGACGGCGTCGTCCAGCTCCCGGAAGAAGCGGCTGACCTCGCGCAGCAGACACGCCTCGACCAGGCCGTCCTTGTTCTGGAAGCGCCGGTACACCGTCACCCGCGACACCCCGGCCCGTTTGGCGACGTCGTCCACCGACGAGCGGCGCAGGCCGAAGATCGTGAACTGCTCCAGGGCGGCGTCGAGGATCTGCCGCGCCAGCCGTTCCTCCGTCTCCGGCCGCGCGAGGGCGCGGGCGAGCGGGGATTCGTCTCCAGAAGTCTTCATGGTGTCTTTCACGGTACCGGCCCACCTCCACCGAGAAACAGTGAAACATTACCCATACACCTGTATCCCCTCGTGTTCGGAGACCCTCATGGGAAGTCGCCTCACCGCGGAACAGTCGGACTTCGCCGCCGCCGTCCGGGACTTCGCCCGGCGCGAGTGCGGGACCCGGGAGCAGCGCGCCGCGCTGACCCAGGACGGCCGGGAGCCGCACAACCCGAAGATCTACGGCATGCTCGCCGATCTGGGCTGGCTCGGGGTGTGCCTGCCGGAGGAGTACGGCGGCGCGGGTGGTGGCCTGGGCGACGCGTGCGTGTTCCTGGAGGAGACCTCCTACGGCATGGTCCCCGCGGGCGGCTTCGTCACCACGGTCATCACCGCCAAGGCCTACGAGGGATTCGGTTCCGAGCGGCAGCGGCGGGAGGTGCTCGGCGGTGTGACGCGCGGCAGCGTGCTCGCCATCGCCATGTCGGAGCCCGGTGCCGGTTCCGACGTGGGCGCGCTGCGCTGCCGCGCCGAGCGGCGGCCGGACGGCGGCTGGCTGGTCGACGGCCAGAAGACCTGGATCTCCAACGCCCACATCGCCGACAGCATCCTGCTGGTGGCCCGCACGGGCGCCGACAAGCACAAGGGTTTGACCATGTTCCATGTGCCGGCGGACACCCCGGGCGTCGAGATCCGCGGCATCGAGACCATGGGCGGCAAGGAGGTCAACGACGTGTTCTTCACCGGCGTCCGGCTCCCCGCCGACGCGGTGGTGGGGGAAGTGGACGCGGGCTGGAGGCAGTTGATGGCCGGGCTGAACCACGAGCGGCTGTTCCTGGCCGCCAACATGCTGGGCCTGGCGCGCAGGGCGTTCGACGACGCGGTCGCCTACATCGGCGAACGGGAGCAGTTCGGACGGCCCGTGGGCAGTTTCCAGGCGCTGCGGCACCGGGTGGCCGACCTCGCGACGGAGATCGAGTGCACCCGGCTGCTGGTACGCGAGGTGGCCGCGGACTGCGACGCCGAACCGGAACGGCTGTTCCCCCGCGAGGCGTCGATGGCCAAGCTCAAGGCCACCGAGACGGCCAAGCGCGTCGCCCTGGAGTGCATGCAGATGATGGGCGGTTACGGCTACGCCACCGAGTACGGGATGGAGCGCCACCTGCGGTCCGCGGTGGTCTCCACCGTCTACGGCGGAACCAGCGAGATCCAGCGCGACATCATCGGCCGCAGCTACGGACTGTAGGAGCCGCACGACGACGGCCGCCCCGCGGGGAGACGCGGTGCGGCCGTCGGTACGAGGGGGTGTGCCGCTACTCGGCGTACAGGTCGGCCAGTTCGGCGGCGTGCCGGTCGCGGATGACGCGGCGGCGCATCTTCAGGGAGGGCGTGAGTTCACCTGTCGCCGGTCCCCACTCGCGGGCCAGCAGCCGGTAGCGCTTGACCTGTTCGGTCCGGTTGAGCCGGGTGTTGGCCGCGGCGACCGCGCGGTCGACCTCCTCGCGCACGGCGGGGTGGGCGGCCAGGGCCGCCAGGTCGCCGCTCCCGGCGTCGATGCCCCGGGCGGCGGCCCAGGCGGGCGCGGCCTCCGCATCGAGCACCAGCAGGGCCACCAGATAGGACCGGTTGTCGCCGTGCACCAGCGCCTGCCCGATCAGGGGGTGTTCCTTGAGGGTGTTCTCGACCAGCGCCGGGGAGACGTTCTTCCCGGTCGAGGTGATGATCATCTCCTTCTTGCGGTCGGTGAGCCAGAGATAGCCGTCGTCGTCGATCCGGCCGATGTCCCCCGTGGCGAGCCAGCCGTCCTCGTCCAGCGCCGACCGTACGGAGCCGTCCTGCTGGAGGTATCCGGAGAAGACGGAGGCGCCGCGCACCAGGATCTCGCCGTCCTCGGCGATCCGGACCTCGACGGAGGAGACGGGCCGGCCGACCGAGCCGAGCCGGAAGCCGGTGCGGGGGCTGTTGGTGGTGGCCACGCCGGTCGTCTCGGTGAGGCCCCACGCGTCCATGATCACGACACCGAGGCCGGACCAGAACCTCACCACGTCGAGCGGCATGGGCGCGGAGGCGCTGGCGGTCCAGGTCACCCGGTCGAGTCCGCCGGCGGCCAGCACCGGCTGGAGCACCTTCTCCCGCAACCGGGCGTAGGACGCGGCCAGTTCCGCCGGCGGGGTCTCCCCCCGCTCCCGGTACCCGACGTGCTCGCGGGCCACCTCCATGGCCTGGTCCACACCCCGCCGCCGCTCCTCGGGCAGCAGGTCGAGACCGGCCCGCACGGCGACGGCCAGTTTCTCCCAGATCCTCGGCACGCCGAAGAACTGCCGGGGCCGCACTTCGCGCACCGCCTGGGCGACGGTGGTGGGGTCCGCGCACAGGTAGACGTGCGAGGCGCGGTGACAGGGCAGGTAGATGCCCAGCATGCGCTCCGCGATGTGGGCGAACGGCAGGTAGCAGATGTGCTCTACGTGCGGCGGCAGTTCCACGGCCGCGTCGAGCGCGACGGCGTTGGCGAGCACCTGACGGTGGGTGAGGACCACGCCCTTGGGCTCGCCGGTGGTGCCCGAGGTGTAGACGATGGTGAGCGGGTCGTCGGGGCCGGCCGTGTCCAGTGACTTCTCGAACGAATCCGGGACGGTCTCGCCGGTCAGGGCCGCGTAGGGCAGGTGCGGTCCTTCCTCGCCCGGTTCCACGACGACGAGCCGGGCCAGCGGGGTGTCCGCGTCGTCCAGCAGCGGCGCCCACACCTCGGCCTGTGCGGCGCCCTCCACGACGGCGAGCGGGGCACGGCAGTTGCGGGCGATGTGACGGATCTGCTCGGGTGCCGAGGTGCCGTAGACGCTGACGGGCACGGCGCCGAGACGGACCAGGGCGAGGTCGGAGAGCCAGTGCTCGGAGCGGTTGGCCATCATCAGCAGCACGTGGTCGCCGCGACCGACGCCGAGTGCCGCGTACCCGGCGGCGAGCAGGGTGGTGTGCTCCTTGACCCCCGCCCAGTCGAGCGTGGTCCATCCCGTGCCGTCCGGTGTGCGCGAGGACAGCGCCGGCAGGTCCGGGTGGGTGCGGGCGTTGTGTTCCACGAGCAGCGGCAGCGTGGACGGTGTCGCTGGTTCCCCGTCGGTGCGCGGGGCTGGTGTCATGACGGCCTCCTGGCGGGCTGGGCGAAGCGGGGGGTGGCGGGGCGCGTGAGTGGGGGCGTGGGGCCGGGCGGGTGTGTCAGTCGTCGGTGAAGGTCTCGCCGCGCTCGGCCTTGCGGAGCAGCAGCGGGGGCGGGGTGAAGCGGTCGCCGTAGCGTTCGGCGAGTTCGCGCGCGCGGCCGACGAATCCGGGCAGGCCGTCCTCGTAGCCGTTGATGTACTGCAGGACGCCGCCCGTCCAGGCCGGGAAGCCGATGCCGAGGATCGAGCCGATGTTGGCGTCCGCCACGGAGACCAGGACACCCTCCTCCAGGCAGCGCACGGAGTCGAGGGCTTCGACGAAGAGCATCCGCTCCTTGAGTTCCATCAGGTCGGCCTCCCGCAGGGCCGGGTCGGCGAAGTGCTCGCGCAGTCCCGGCCAGAGGCGGGTGCGGCGGCCGCCTTCGTCGTACGCGTAGAAGCCGGCGCCGCCGCTGCGCCCGGGACGGCCGAACTCGTCGATCATCCGGTCGATGACCGCCTCGGCGGGGTGGGCGGTCCAGGTGCCGCCGGCCTCCTCGACGGCCCGCTTCGTCTCGTTGCGGATCTTGCGCGGGAGGGTGAGGGTGAGTTCGTCCATCAGGGAGAGCACCTTGGCCGGGTAGCCGGCCTGGGCGGCGGCCTGCTCGACGGAGGCGGGGTCGTAGCCCTCGCCGACCATGGCGACGCCCTCGTCGATGAAGTGGCCGATGACGCGGGAGGTGAAGAAGCCGCGCGAGTCGTTGACGACGATCGGGGTCTTGTTGATCTGCCGGACCAGGTCGAAGGCGCGGGCCAGCGCCTCGTCACCGGTGCGCTCGCCCTTGATGATCTCGACCAGCGGCATCTTGTCGACGGGCGAGAAGAAGTGCAGCCCGATGAAGTCGCCCTGGCGCTCGACGCCCTCGGCGAGGGCGGTGATGGGCAGGGTGGAGGTGTTGGAGCACAGCAGCGCGTCGGGGTCGACGACGTCCTGGATCTCCTGGAACACCTTGTGCTTGAGGGAGGTGTCCTCGAAGACGGCTTCGATGACGGCGTCGCAGCCGGCGAG